>ABYL01000015.1 GCA_000173575.1 Burkholderia sp. H160
ATTGCCCTAGATCGAAAATGCACGGCGGCACAGGCTCGGCTTTTGGCAGATCGCATGCTGGCCCAGGCTCTTGAAGAATGTTTCGAGGTGGAGTGAAGATGACATCGGAAGCCGTCCGGGAAGCCGGGATTGGGGGCACAAGTAGACCGCTGCGGTTTCCGTCTTCAGGACGACTACGATCGCTCCGCCTCTCGTCACTTCAACCTCATCGGATTGTTCGCGGCCAATATCTCAACGATCACTTCACGACCGCGCAGAATTCGGGTGAGACAGTGGCTGAATTAAAGAAAAATATCCTTCCCAAGATCTTGTTCCAGCAGCAAGCCTAATCGCGTTGCGAGTGACAACGCGGAGTCGATTGGACTAAACGTGACACTCACACGCGGGACACTGCCATCTGCGTTGCGCTCGACGACAGCTACTCCCTGTATCGTCTTGCCGTTGCCGAGCTCGGCTTCGTACTGGAGCAAACTTCGGTTGTCACAATGCCCGTGGAAAAGCACGGTCTGCGATACGTAGAGTGACCCCACTGCGTCAACTAGCCTCCTTACTTTTTCGCGCCCTGACACTGGCCGACGCATAAGCGTACTCGTGATCATGGCATCGGGAGTGAGGTCGTCAAGGAACGGATGGCGATCGCCGCTGTTGGCTGACATGGTTGTTCTCCAGGTTGAGTTTCGCTCGAGCGAGGTGCACCGGCGTGGATCGGGAAAACATTGCGGAAGTCGAAGCGGATGAATCCCGGAATTGGCTCGGTCATCCGCCTCTTCGGCCGGTTAGATCAGCACTCGATCCACCCCGCCTGGCCACTAGGGAACTGCACTCAAAATGCTTCTATGCAAGGATCTCGGGGGCAATGTAGCCCGGAACCGCGGACGAGAGTGTCTGCTTCAACGCGCGACTGCCGGCGTCTGCCAGGACTTCACTTTCGCCTGCCTCGAGCGCGTCGTAGGTCTGACGAACCACATCCAGTGGATCGGATTTGGGAACATCGAAGCCCTTGGTAAGGTCGGTATCGACGAAACCCACATGCACGCCAATCACCTGGATATTCCTGTTCCTGAGATGAACGCGAATGTTGTTGGTATAGCTCCAGGCCGCCGCTTTGGACGCCGAATACGGCGCAAGTATCGGTACGGCTTTCCACGTGACATCGGAGAGAACATTGATCACGGCACCGTTGCCTTCACTCGGAAGCGAAGCCTGAAAAGCGTTCGTTGTCCGCACGACGCCGTAGTAGTTGGTCTCGAAGATGCGCCGCGCCTGTTCTTCCACGTTTTCCGCAAATGGCGACTCGCTGACTTCCGCAATCCCGGCGTTATTGACGAGCAGCGTCACGTCGGACGCGATCTTTGCAGCCGCCTTGACCGAATCGGGGTCGGTCACATCGAGCTTGACCGGGACAATGCCCGGTTCGCTAAATCCTTCCGGATGACGGACGCCAGCATAAACCTTCGAGGCTCCGCGCAAGAGCGCCTCACGGGCGAAGGCCAGGCCGAGGCCGCGACTTGCTCCCGTCACGAACACGATGGAATTTTTGATCTTCATTTTGAAACTCCTCAATGGGTACGACACGATGATCGATCGCATCACGCCTGAAAAAGCTGGCGATTCGCGCGGACGAATTGTTCGACGGTTTGCGGTGCCTTGCCGGTGACCTTCTCGATGATGCTGTCGGTGCCTGCGAATACGCCATTCTGATAATCGATAGCGACTTCGATAAAGTGTTGGATCGCAAACTCAGGGAGATCGTACTTTTTCAGGTGCTCACGGTATTCGTCGAGCGTAGCGGGGCTGTAGGCGATTTTTCGGTCAATGACCTTGCTGATTTCGCCCGCGATTCCGTGCTGATCGAGTTCGACCGGACCACAAAGCTCGTAAGTCCTGCCGAGGTGGCCGGATGGCTCCATGAGAACCTTGGCGATGAAGCGCGCCTGATCTTTCGCGGCAATCGGCGCATGGCGCCCTGTGCCGTATGGCAATGTGATCTTGCCTTCGTTGACAATGGTATCGAGCACCCAAGGAAAGATCAGCCATTCGGAAAAGAACGTCGGGCGGATGTGAACGGTCGGTACACCCGACCAGTCCAGAACGCGCTCGGCGATCCAGTGGTCGCGGGCCGCGTGGCTTATCGAATCTTCGCGCGCGGAAATCTGCGACATCTCTACGACCACTTCGAGACCAGCGCGACGCGCGGCATCCGCAAAATATGCGGTTCCCTGGATGAAGCCCGGACGCACGGGATAGCACAGATACGCGCCGGAAACACCCAAGGTGGCGCGAATCAGATCGTCGTGGTCCAGAAGATCGCCGACGATGACTTCGGCACCAGCGGCACGAAGCGCCGCGCTGCGCCCATCCTCCTTGTGCACCATGGCGCGCACAGCGTGTCCGGCTTCGAGAAGATAGTTAACCGTATAAACGCCGGTTTTGCCGGTTGCGCCGGTAATCAGGAATTTGCGTTGTTGCATGATGAATCCTCCAATCCGTGAATGAGTGCACTCGTAACGAGAGCAGGCAGTCGCACTTTCCCGTTGACTGCAACTGTCGCGTTCTTCAACTGACGCGGGATTTTTTGTTAGTGTATATGCACATATGAGCTCGAACTGTATTTCCGGTCCATACCGTGGGTGCCGCTTAAATCGCTTCGATTTGCTGCCTGACGTCTTCCAGCAGCGACGCTGATGCAGCTTGATCTGGCAGGATTCTCGACAGAGTCAGCGCGCCGATCAAGGCCGAAAGAGCGAAGACTGCCCGCGAGCGGTCCCCGTTGTCTTCGGGATCTCCGATGCGCTTTGCCAGCATGTCGACAAACTCGTCGATACCCTGCGCCGCCGCCGCGCGCGTACTTTCGTCCGCACGCGCAAGCTCGCTACCCATGCCGGCCAGCGGGCAACCGTTCGCCGGCGAGTCGCGGTGAGTGGTCGACATGTAGGCGTCGACCATGGCGTTGAATCCCTCCGCACCACTGCATCCTTCAGCCGCAGCTTCCAGTTCACCAATCATGCCGGTCAGCGCCGCTTCGCACGCTTCGGCGACCAGATGGTCCTTTGAATCGAAATGGCGATAAAAGCCGCCAAGCGACAGCCCGGCTGCGGTCATCACGTCGGCAAGTCCGGTCGCGTGGATGCCGTTAGCCCTGAATCCCTCGGCAGCGACTTCCACGATGCGTCGACGTGTCTCGGCGGTCTCAACCCTCGATTTCCTCATGATTAGCGCTGCTCCGTGATTCAGTGATTTAGAGCATAGTCATAATCTAAATGGATTTCAAGCAGCATGCAAAATATTTTTTCCCACCCGCCAACCCCGGCCGGACCTCTCGATGACGATTGTTGGCAAAACCCTACTACCTCAGCCGTGTAAGGAAATATGAAGGAACGGATGTTTTGTAGTTACTGATGGGATTGACCGTTTCACGCACTGAGTCAGTCCATCAAGCGGCAGTCGAACTCGCGTGAGCGAGTGACCTTTGCACTTCAAGAACGGTTGTTGTCGCCGCGACGAGCCGAACGTCGGCAACGGGTCGGAAGTACGCGTTCGCCCGCAGGGAGTGCGACATTCGCAAACCCCGTCATCCGAAAGCCGGGAATGGGACTGAGAGCTGCCTTGCAAACGCCAACAGCCGAACGTCGGGTATGGCCGAATCACTGTCATCGGCTGTTATATGCCCTTGACGGCTCGACCCGCGGCGGAAGGTACCGGCCGCCCCGCTCCGTCGCGCGGCGCGGCCCGGGGGGATTACAGAGTAGACGCTGGCGCGCGGATTGCCGCGATAACGGCTGTTATCACCGCCACGCGTTCCACTCCGGACCCGGTGGTTTGAACCCGGTCATCCCCCCGATAGCTGAAAGCCCTCATGCAAAGCTGCGGCAGACCAGGCGGCGCGCGATCTGGCCGCGCGCTGGAGAGGCGGGTCGCACGCCTCATAAATCACGTAATCCTATGTTTCACATAATTGTTTCAATCTGCTCGCTTAAAGCCCCGCCCTTGGCACCCCGATCAGTGACAGATTTGCTTCGCTCTACGGTGGTGCGTTTTTCTGTCTGCTGCGGCCTGGTGTATGTGTTTGCCTGGGCCGTCGCAGACACGAGCTCCTTTACAGAGCCGTGTCAATACCCAACGCGTCGACAGCCTTGCGCTGATAGCCATTCGTCGCGAGCAACAGGCTGCGTGAATACTCGTTATCGACCTGCTGCGCTCTGATTTTCTCCACGTCGAGTTCTTCGACGATCTCGCCATTGCGCATGATCGCAACACGCGAGCACAGAAAGCTCACGACAGCGAGATTGTGGGTAACAAGAATCATCGTCAGATTACGCTCGCGATGCAGGCGCTTGAGCAAGTTCAATATCTCAGCTTGCACGGAGACATCGAGCGCCGATGTAGGCTCGTCGAGCAGCAACACACGCGGCTCGACGATCAGCGCGCGCGCAATCGCCACGCGTTGCCGCTGCCCACCCGATAGCTGATGCGGATAGCGAAATCGAAACGACGCATTGAGCCCGACTTCACGCAGCGCATTGACGATACGCTCTTCATGTTGGTAGATGCCGTTGATACGCAACGGTTCGCGCAATGTCTGATCAACAGTGAAGCGTGGGTGCAGCGAGCCGTATGGGTCCTGAAACACCATTTGCACAGCGCACTTTTGCGCGACACCGCCTTCCTGCGCAATGCGCACCGTGCCTTGCGCGATCGGCGTCAATCCGCTCAACGCACGAAGAATGGTCGACTTGCCGGAACCCGACTCACCGACTAGCCCGAACACTTCGCCTTGCGTTACATGAAAACTCGCATCGCGGACGGCATCGACTGCGCCCGCGACTGTCTTGAAGCGCACTGTCAACGCATCGACGTCGATCATGCGGACGCTCCTTGCGTGTCGTCGAGCCATGCAGGATCGCGCGACAGAACGGGCAATTCGGCAGGCGGATTGGCAAGCGGCGGATTCGCGGCGAGCAACCCGCGCGTATAAGGATGTTGCGCATGCACGAGATCGTGCGCCACGCATGTTTCGACGACACGCCCCGCATACATCACCACCACCCGATCGCAGAACGACATCACGAGCGGCAAGTCATGGCTGATAAAAATGAGGCCGGTATCATGTTTGGCGATCATCTCGTCAAGTACGGCGAGCACCTGCATCGATACGAGCACGTCGAGCGCACTGGTCGGCTCATCGGCAATCAGCAGGCGTGGTCCCGTCGACACCATCATCGCGATCATCACGCGCTGTCCCATGCCGCCGGAAAGCTCATGCGGATATGAATCCGCGACGCGCGTGGGGTTGCGGATATGCACCGCTTCGAGGGCCGCGATGATCTTCTCACGCATCGCACGCCGGTTCAGCTTCGGATCATGCAGTGCAAACGCCTCGCGCATTTGCTGCGCGACAGTCATCACCGGGTTTAGCGAGTACTTCGGATCTTGCAGGATCATGCCTATTTGCTGACCGCATAGACGGCGGCGCCTGTCGGCGCGCATATTCAACAGATCATTTCCGTCGAAGCGCAATCTTTTCGCGGTGCAATGCGCGGCAGGCGGCAGAAGTCCGAGCAGCGCGCGGCCCGTTAGCGACTTGCCAGAACCTGATTCACCGACGATGCCAAGCCGCTCGCCTTTATTCAGCGTCAGCGAGAGACCGCGCACGGCTTCATTCAGCGTACCGTCGTGCGTGCGAAATGCAATGCGCAGATCGTCGATCTCACAGAGAGGCGAGCGCGTTTCGTTCGTGCCCATATCAGTCTCCATGGCGGGGATCGAACACGTCGCGCAAGCCGTCGCCGAGCAGATTGAATGCGAGGCTCACGAGCAGAATCGCCAAGCCCGGTATCGTCGCCACCCACCACGCGTCGAGCAGCACGTTGCGGCCGGAGGCGACCATGAAGCCCCATTCGGGACTGGGCGGTTGTGCGCCAAGCCCCAGAAAACCAAGGCCTGCGACAGTCAGAATGATACCCGCCATATCAAGCGTCGCACGAACGATCACCGACGACGAACACAGCGGCACGATATAGCGCAGCAGAATGCGCAGGTTCGACGCGCCTTGCAGCCGCGCGACGTGTATGAAATCGGCTTGCACGAGCCTCAACGTTTCGGCGCGCGCAAGACGCGCATAGGCGGGCCACGCGGTAATCGAAATAGCGATCACCGCGTTGAACACACCCGGCCCCAATGCCGCGGCGAATGCAAGTGCGAGCACGATCTTCGGGAACGCTAGCGCGATATCCGTCACGCGCATCAGCAGGTTATCGACCCAGCCTCCGAAGAAGCCCGCCATCGTGCCGATCATCAAGCCGATCGGCACGACGACCACGACAACGAGGATCGCAATCGACAGCGTCAGGTGCGAGCCGTAAATGATGCGTGAAAGAATATCGCGTCCGAGCTGATCGGTGCCAAGCCAATGAGAGGTCGAACCGGGCGGCAGCAGACGGTCGGACAAAACCTGCCGGAGCGGATCATGCGGCGCGATCCAGGGGCCGATGACGGCAACGATCACGAGCAGCATAAGGATCGACAGACCGAACACCGATAGCGGATTACCCGAGAAACGCCGCCAGCGCCGATACGCAAGACCGAGCGCCGCCTGCCTGTGCGAAGCTGGCGTATCGGTCAGCAACCAGGCTCTCCACGTTGAGCGAGGCACGTTCATCGGCAAATCCCGAGTCGAAGTTTCAACAGGTGGACGCACGTTGAAGATCTCCGTTGCATCAGCGGGCGCGCGGATCGAACACGCGATAGAGCGCATCCGTCAGCAGGTTCAACGCAATGAAAGTAATGCCGATCACGAGCGTGCTGCCGAGCACGGCATTCATATCGGCGTTGAGCAGCGCGCCCGTCAGATACGAACCGATGCCCGGCCACGCGAATACGATTTCGGTGAGCACCGAGCCTTCGAGCAAAAAGCTATACGACAGTGCGATCACCGTCAGCAGCGGCACCGCGATATTGCCGAATGCGTGCACCCACACGACTCGCCGCTCGGACAAGCCTTTTGCGCGTGCCGTCGTGATGTACTCCTGGTTCAACTGGTCGAGCATGAACGAGCGCGTCATCCGGCTCAGATAGGCGACCGAATAGTAGCCCAATATCGCAGCGGGCAACGCGATATGCGACAGCGCATTGAAAAACACTTCCCATTCCCCCGCGATCAGCGAATCGATCAACAGGCTGCCCGTGTGCGTATCGACCATGCCATCGAACACGGGGTCGATTCTTCCTGGTCCCGACACCCAATGCAGCTTCGCATAGAACAACAGCAGTCCCATCAGACCGAGCCAGAACACGGGCACTGAACTGCCGATCAGGCCGATGAAACGCGCGACGTGATCGATCCAGCGGTTGTGCCGTGTCGCAGCAATCACGCCGAGCGGCACACCGACCAAAACGCCGATGATCGTCGACAGGGTCGCGAGTTCCAATGTGGCCGGGAAGACTCGCTTGATGTCGTCGAGCACGGGATTCGCCGTCAGCAGCGATACGCCCAGATCGCCGTGCAGCACCGAGCGCACATAGATGAAAAACTGCTCGGCAAGGGGTTTGTCGAGTCCAAGCTGAATGCGCGCGGCCGCATAAGCGCTCGCCGACGCGCGATCGCCGAGTATTGCGAGCACGGGATCGATCGGCACCTTGCGGCCGATCACGAAGGTCACGGCCAGCAAGCCCGTGAACGTGACGGCGAGCGTGAGCGCCCAGCGCAGCACGCGCAACGTCCAGCGCACCGTCGCGCTGCGCGCGGACGCAGCGCGTATCTGGTCAACAGGAGTGGTCGTCGTCGACATGTTTCGCGCGCTTACTGCTTCTTCACATGCAGATACGACACGAGATCGTTGATTGGACCGACTTCGAGGCCCGACACGTCCGGACGCGTCGCCACTTGCGACACCTGCTGGAACATGATGACGAACGGCGACTTTGCGAGCATTTCCTTCTGCATCGTCTGATAGAGTTGCGCGCGGTTTGTCGTCGACGATTCGGCGAGCGCCGCATTGGTCTGTTTCGTCAGTTCGGGAATATCCCACGAATTACGCCATGCGAGCATTTTGTACGCAGACTTGTCGGAGTTGTCCGGATTCCATGCGTAGCCCTGCGCATTGCTGTGCGGGTCGATGTAATCCGCTGACCATTCGCCGATATAGATATCGTGCTGACGCGCACGATACTTCGCAAGCGTCTGCTTGTTGTCGCCCGGAATGATCTCGACCTTGATGCCGCCTTGCGCAAGATTCGCTTGTATGGCTTGGGCAATTTCGTTGTACGGGTAAGCGCTGCGCACATCCATCGTCACGTTGAAGCCATTGGGCAAGCCCGCTTTGGCGAGCAGCGCCTTGGCCTTGGCAACGTCCTGGTGATACGGATTGGTATTCAACGCGCCGAGGAAACCTTCGGGCAGGAACGTTTGATGAACCTTGAACGTGCTCTTCGTCACGTTCTTCTGAATTCCGTCATAGTCGATCAGCCATTTCATGGCTTCCTGCACTTCCGGCTTCGCGAGATTCGGGTTCTTCACGTTCAGGCCGAGGTAGAGCAACGTCGCTTGCGGCACCGACATCACCTGCACCTTGTTGGCCTTAGTCAATGCGGCGAGATCGTCCGGGCTCAGATTGCGTGCGACGTCCGCGTCGCTGTTTTCGAGCAGCAGGCGCTGGCTCGCGGCTTCCGGCACATGGCGCATCACGATGCGCTTCATCGCGAGCGGCAGTCGGTAGCCGTCGTATTTCTGCAGGATGATGCTGTCGTTCGCCGTCCATTTGACGAGCTTGTACGCGCCAGAGCCTGCTTCGTTCGTACGCAGCCATTCGTTGCCGAAATCGTTGCCCTTCTGATGCGACAACAGGAGCTGCTTATCGACTACTGACGCGGGCCACGCACCCAGCACGTTCAGCACGAACGTGGGCGAGTATTTCTGGTCGGTCGTAATGCTGACGGTCGAGTCGTCGATCTTCTTGACGTTTTGCAGCGCGTTGTCTTTGGTCAGGCCAATGCCTTGCAATACGGCCGCCGCGCCTTTATCGAGCAGCACGCAGCGCTGGATCGACCACGCGACATCATCGGCTGTCAGAGGATTGCCCGAGTGGAACTTGAGACCGGGGCGAATCTTGAACGTGAACGTGAGTCCATCAGGGCTGACCGTCCACGATTGCGCGACATCGCCATTGAATTTCGCCGGGTCTTTCAGATCGACGCGCACCAGTCGGTCATAGGTATTCGCGACATATTCTTCTGGCACGAGCTCATAGACTTCGCCGGGATCGAGCGTCGAGAATTCGTCGAGGGTGGTGGCGATCACCAGCATGTCTTTCGGCGTCGCCGCAAATCCAGTACTTGTTGTCGTCATCGTAAGCGTCAGTGCGGTCACGACCACGACTGCCGCCAGCGCATTGCGCAAAACCAGATTCATACTCGCTCCGTATCGAGAGGGAAAAGCGGTGAGAAACCCAAAAACGGACAGCAAAGAACCAGAACGCGATTACATCAATTTCAGGGGGCCGCTTTCGCTATTATCAATAACGGGCAGCGAGCGTGAACCCGGAATTTCGTAATGCCACCATTCGCTTGGAATATGCGTGAAGCCTGCCGCATGCATGATGCCGAGCAGCAGCAGGCGATTGCGCTGCACGTGCTGCGGCAATCCGTGATGGAAGTGCTCGGACTCCTTGATCATTGCATCGAAGCCCGTGCCCATGTCGAGCGCTTCACCGTTGCTGTCGATCAAGGTGAGATCGAGCGCCGTACCCCGGCTATGGTCCGAGCCTCGGCCAAGTTCTGCGATATACGTGGGATCGGGCAGAAAATCCCACAGTACTTTTTGTGCTTGCGGCGGACGGTACGCATCGAAAATGTGCAGCTTCATGCCGACGCTTTCAGCAAGTTCGACGGCTTTGCGCAATCTGGCTTCAGCGGGCGCAAGCAGCAGGGCGTGCGCTTCCTTGTAGATCGCCTTGCCGGTGAAATTGCGATCGGTCGCATACACGAGGTCGAGTTCGACGCCGTGCGTTTCCGGTGTGATGTGAATGAGGTGCGGTGTATCGGTCATGATTGACAAAGATCGAATTGATCGAGTTCGCGTTGCAACTCGCGGTTGTACGCGACACGTTTGTCGATAGTGGAGCCGAGCCGCTCGACAATCGACGTAATCAGCAGGTTGAACAGGCGAGTGAGCGGCGCAAGCGGATCCCGGAACTCGGCGTCGAGACCCTCACTCATCGGTGGTACCCGATGCGCATCGGGTGTGCGGATCCGCACGCCGAGACCCTCGAACAGCGCGTGCGTCTCCGCGAGAAACACCTCGAGCCACGTCACGCACAGAAACTCGAAGGCCACGCGCGCCTCGCGCAACGCTTCGGCCAGTCGCCCATTTTCTGTAGCTACGGTGGTGACGTCGAAGTCCGTCTCGGGGCGTGCGCCAGCAATCACGCGCTGCACCAGCGCGACCGCGCCGTAATCCGCAATGAAGTCGAGCACCGACACGAAACGCGCGTCTCCATATAGCGCGGCCCCATAGGTCCCGGCGAGCGCGATCACCACCGCGAGTTCCATGCCGGTCGGCCTGACCGGCCGCGCCGGCACGGCGTGACTGCGCGCGGTGAGCCACGCGGCCGCCGCGGTGCGCTTCAGCATGATGGATCCGTCGACGTTCAGCACCGCGCGCGCGACTGCGGCGCTCGGCGCTCCTGCGGGCCACCGATTCAGTTCGCCATCAGAGTCATGATCGTGAGGGTGACGGTGGTCCGGCGCGCCGCGATGGTCGCGACCGCCGCGATCACCGTTTTCACCGTCATCGGCCTGGAAGTCCTGTGCCACGGGCCCCTCCCCTCTGTTCGAAAACGGAATCCGCCGATTTTAGCCCTGAAACGCCATCCCGATAATAGCCGCTATCAGGTTTGATAGGTCGATAGCTCTGAAAATCATCGTCTAATTTACACGCAATTTTTTTCTTCTTCTATCAAACTCGAGAGTGCCGATTCAAGGCGTGGTCTTTCGGCTATGTGCCCGGGCGGAACATCTCAAATTTGTCGGGACCCCGCCCTTCTGCGATGAATTTTGCGAAGGAATAGGTTTTGGCGCTATTCACGAGAAATTCGGGCAGGCATTGGCGTAGCGCGTTGGCGACTACCAAGTCCGATGGCGGGATGCCAGGCCGGGATGGTGCGCAGCCAGGACCCAAAGGAACTCCAGATATCTTGTCGAACAAGGTACGCCGATCGCGGTTCGACCATACCAGGCCTTCGTGAATGCGCACGGCCAGCGGGACGGCGAAGACGCTCTGGGCAGCCCGCACGAGTATGCTGACTGCCTGCATGGAGTGTCCCATGATGTACTCGGGCTTGGCGTTGGAGTCCGACGGTTGATGCAGCAGCTTGACGCCGGGCATCTTCCTGCCGGTCTTGGCCGCCTTGATGCCGTCCGAACTGAGCGAGCCTGATAACGTTGCGCACGAGGGCCGGAGCCTGGGCGTGGTGGGGCGTGACGGCACCGGTCATCCATATCGTCACGACTTCGACGAAAGATGGCGAGCCGGACATGGACACGATGCGAGCCTTCACGATTCCCGTCGGGACGGGCATTTGCATGCGGCCGAACATCTGGCATGCGACACGGGTTCGTGAGCGCGAGGCGACTTGCCTGATGCTGAGCGACCTTCGACGACCGTTGATCTCGTCATTCATCTGAAAGCCAGTGCGCCTGCTTGTGAAAGCGCGATTCGAACCATCGCAACCAGCAAGTCCATCCCGGCAAGCAGGCAAGACCTATTAGTGCACGTTCTCATCCAGCACAAGCAGATTGTCGTGCGAAAAGCCAAGAGCAACGGGCTGCCCGCGCTCCGGCAGGATGCGGTTCGGATCGTTGAAAACATCGAGGGTAACGATTGCGCTGCTGACCCGCGCGCGAATACGCACCACGGAACCGAGGAAGCTGATCTCTTCAACAGTCGCCGCCAGCGAGTTGCGGTCGTTCGATGGCGGCTCGAGCAGAATTGCCTCGGGACGCAACGCCAGCACACGCTCCTTGCCAGCATCGTCCGGTGGGAGCGGCCGCGATGTCACCAGTTCCTGACCGTCAACGGCAATGCGCCCCGTTGCAGGATCGATCACACGCCCGGCCAGAATATTGAGCGTTCCCACGAACGTCGCGACAAAGCGTGTACGCGGAAAGTTGTATATATCGAGCGGCGCCCCCACTTGCTCGACACGCCCGTCGTTCATTACGACGATGCGGTCCGACATCGACAACGCTTCTTCCTGATCGTGCGTGACGAAAATCGACGTGATGCCGAGTTCACGTTGTAGTGCCCGTATATCTTCCCGCAGCGAGACGCGAATTTTTGCGTCGAGCGCGGAAAGCGGTTCGTCGAGCAACAGCACTTGAGGCTTACTCGCGAGCGCACGGGCCAAGGCCACACGCTGTTGCTGCCCACCGGACAATTGCCACGGATAGCGCCCGGCGAGATGCGGCAGCTTGATCAGTTCCAGCATCTCTGCAACGCGCCCGCTCACCTCTTTCTCCGAACGCTTTGCGACCTTCAACGCGAAGCCGATGTTCTGCGCCACCGTCATGTTCGGAAACAACGCATAAGACTGGAACACCATGCCGACGGCGCGATCGCGCGTGCGCACACGCGTCACGTCACGACCATTCAGGCGGATCGCGCCTCGCGTGGGCGTTTCGAATCCGGCGATCATGCGCAGCACGGTCGTCTTACCGCAGCCCGACGGGCCGAGAAAGGTGATGAATTCGCCTTGTCCGATGTTCATGTCGAACTGATGCACCGCAACATTTGCCCCAAACGCCTTGTGAAGGTTGTCGATCTCGAGAAATGCCATGGGTCGCGGCCTCACCGGCTCAAGTTTTATGGCCGGCCAGCGCGCGCGCCGAGCCGAACACCTGGATCAATCCCATCGATGCCCACGTGACAATGAAGGCGATGATCGCCAGCGCCGAGGGCTCGTAAGCGCGGTTCGCGCCGATCAGTTGCAAATACGGTCCGAACGCCGGGCGATCCAGCAGGCTCGCGATCGTGAATTCGCCGATTACCACGGCGAACGTCAGAAACGCGCCGGACAGAATGCCCGAGCGCACGTTCGGGAAAATCACGCGGAAAAGGATCGTCGTCCAGCCAGCGCCGAGACACTCGGCGGCCTCGGTCAGCGAGCGTACGTCAACGGCGCGCATCCCCGCATCGACGGCGCGGTACATAAAAGGCAGCGATAGCGTGACGTAACCGAATACGAGTAGCAGATCGGTCGCGCGTTCGTGACTGGTGAACGGCAAAATCGAACTGCTGTTGTAGATGCGCAGGTAGCCGAAGACGATCACGATGGCCGGGATCACGAGCGGCAACAAGGTGATGAACTCCACGACCGGTCGAAGCTTCGGCAAACGCAGTTGCACCCAATACGCCGTAGGCACGACGAGCAGCACGCCGATCACGATGGTGAGCAATCCCATCAACACCGAATAGCCGAACGAAGCCTGAAAATGGGGATCTCCCAAGACAACGCGGTACGCATCGAAGCTGTACGCGTCGCGACGCATCCGCAGACTGAACTCGAAGGTCGCGGCGAGCGGAGTCAAAAAATACAGTGTGCCGATGATCACCGCGATCCAGGCGCCCGCGCGCGATTGCGATTTCATCAGCGTCCCCTTTCGGCTCGCGCGCGCAACCAGATGTAGCCGCCGTTCGACAGGCCCGTGACCACGATCATGCCGAGCGCGAGGGCGTAACCGAGATTCTGGTTATGCAGCACGTCGCCACGAATCTGCGCGAACAGCAGGATTGGAACGATGTTGAGGGAACTGCCAGTCAACGCGTAAGCCGTGGCGACCGCGCCGAACGCATTGGCGAACAGCAGCAGGGCCGCACCCAGAAAGCTCGGCCAGAGGACCGGCAACCCGACGTAGAGCCAGTATTGCGCCGCCGTGCCACCGAGGCAGTCGCACGCCTCGCGCCACTCGCGTTTCAGGCCGTCGAGCGCCGGCGTGATGATGAGCACCATCAACGGAATCTGGAAGTACAGGTATGTAATGGTCAGCCCGAGGAAGCTGAGGATGCTGAACCCGGTGGAATAGAGATTGAAACCGAGATATTTCCGTGCGAGCACCGTCACGAGGCCCACGCGCCCCAAAGTACTGATGAACGCGAAGGCGAGCGGCACCCCCGCGAAGTTGGATGCGACGCCAGAAAAAGTCATGAGCGTCGGCCGGATCCACGCGGGCAACCGACCGTGCACCGCGGCCCACGCGAGCAGCGCGCCGAAGATGGCCCCGCCGGACGCGGATGCGACGCTCACCTTCACGCTGATCCAGTAGGCATCGAGTACAGCCGGTTGAAACAGCTCGCGAAGATTCGCAAGTGTGAAGTTCCCCTGCGCATCCTGAAACGCGCCGATCATCAGAAAAGCGGTGGGCAATAAAAGAAATAGCAGCGCGAACGCGAAAAACGGCACGACGCCCGCATAGGTCAGCCAACTTGCACCGCTGCTGCCGCGCACGGAACCGGATTTCGGCGCGGGCCCGGCGGGCGTCAGCAAGTCCGGGCCCGGGGCGCCTGGCTGCGGAGATGCGCTCATCCCGGCGGTCTCGCGCGTGCCTACTTCACGTTCGCGCCAACAACCTGATCCCAGTCTTTGGTCACGATGTCCTTCGTGGCGTTCTGCTGATCGAGCGTCGGAAAGACCGCGCTGCTGTAGGCCGATGCAGGCGGCAGCTTCGCGAGCAGCGCCGGCGGCACCTTCTTCTGCGCGACGAGCTCGTTGTAGCGCATCGGATGACAATAACCCGCAAGCCAACCGAGCTGCCCTTCGTCAGAGTAGAGGAATTCCATCCACAGCTTCGCGGCATTCGGATGAGGCGCATAGGCACTGATCGCCTGCACATAGACGCCCGCCACCACCCCTGTCTTCGGCACAATGACTTGTACCTTCGGATTGCCTTTGAGCGTGTCCCGATCGGCAAGCGCGTTGTAATCCCAACGCACGATGATCGGCGTCGTGCCCTGCGCCAGCGACGCGGCCTTGGCGATCACGGGCACGAAGTTGCCGCTCTTGTTCAGATCGGCGAAGAACTTGAGGCCCGCTTGGTCAGCCTTCGTTGCATCGCCTTTGCCTTGCGAAAGGCCCGCGGCATAAACGGCCTGAATGGCCTGATTCGCCGAGCGCGGGTCACCGGCGAGCGAGACCGCATTGCGGTACTCCGATTTGAGCAGATCGCCCCAATCGGCCGGCGCCTTGTCGATCATGTCCGCGTTGACTTCGAACGCAAGCACGCCGTAGTAGTCGCCGTACCAGTAGCCTTCTGCATCCTTGGAAGCTGCCGGGATCGAGTCCCACGTCGATACCTTGTAAGGCTGCAACAGGCCTTCTTTTTTCGCGGACGGTCCGAACGACAGGCCGACATCGATCACGTCGGGCGCTTGCGGTCCCTTGTTGCCTTTGTTCGCCTTGATCGCTTCGATCTCGTCCCCCGAGCCTGCATCAGGGTTCAGTTCGTTGACGTGAATACCGTACTTCTTCTGGAATCCGTCGATCAGCGAGCCGTACCCGCACCAGTCATGCGGCAGGGCGATCGTGGTCAACTGCCCTTCCTGTTTGGCGGCGGCCACGAGCGCGTCCGGTGGCGCAGCCGATGCAGGGTTAATGCCCCCCGCAGCGAGTCCAGCCGTTGCGGAGATCGAAAGGACACGGCCCGCCCAGATACGCTTCATCGTCATCGCTGTTTCCGAAAGGAAGGTAGTGCGTTGAAGGGATCCGCCGATTGCTGAAGCAGGCTAGATTTAAATCCAGAAATTTGCAAGCCGCCAAAAAAAGGTGCAACTTCACGTTTTGGCGGATCTAAGCCGCGCACCGTCGCGCCGACGAAACCCTGATTGCATGATCCCACAATCGACCATTTCATCTATGGCAGAAAGACCGTCAAGCGAGTCTATGCGCACCATCGTCACGAGCTCGGTCGATGTCGCGCTCCGATTGCGCAGTGCATCAGAAACGCCTGAGAGCGCGCGGGTCATGCTCGGGCGGTCGGCACCACCGGGGTTTGGGCGACAGGACAGCGAATGTGATATTAGGCGCTCGCGGCTGAACGCGAGATCGAAACGGGCATCGTGAGCGCCGCGCGCGAGCGCCACAAGAAAGCGATTCAGCCGGACGCTGCCCTGCCAATGTTGACCTGACCGGCGTGACAGACTGCGCGTCGCGGGCGGGCTCCCGTATGGTTGATTTACGAGAACAATTGAATTGCCATGGTAGATGGCAATTTCGCCTCCAAACTCGTCCAGAATGGTGTCGACGCCCAAACATGGCCGAACAGTCGATCATCATCAGAAAAGCAATGAAACAGCCGATCAAAATCGATTTCGTCTCCGATGTAGTGTGCCCGTGGTGCGCTATCGGTCTCTCCTCGCTGCAAGTGCACTGTCACAACTTGGTGATGCCGTCGACGCCGAATTAGTCACGCATACCTTCGAATTGAATCCGCAGATGGGCGAAGACGGTGAAGACCTTGTCGAACATATCGGAAAGAAATACGGGAGCACCCCGCAACAGGTAGCCCAAGCGCAGGCCATGCTCCGGCAGCGTGGCACGGATGGTGGTTTCACCTTCGGCACTCGCAAGCGCATCTATAACACCTTCGATGCGCACCGATTGATACATTGGGCCGGTATGAAAGGCAAACAGGTACAGCTTAAAGAAGCCCGGCGGATTCAACCGGTCGATGCAATAGTCTGGTTAAACCGCTCGGCTGGCGTTTCGTAGTTCAGTGTCTTCCTCGGACGTTCATTGAGGCGTCTCGCCACAGCATTGAGTTTGGCCTGTGAATACACCGACAGGTCAGTACCTTTCGGGAAGTACTGCCTTAACAGTCTATTCGTGTTCTCGTTCGACCCACGCTGCCAGGGATGTTGTGGGTCGCAGAAGTACACGGCAATGTCAGTGGCAACAGTAAAGCGTTTGTGGCTGGCCATCTCCGTGCCGCGATCCCAGGTTAGCGATTTGTAGAGTTCCTGCGGCAATTTGCAGGCATGTTTGATGAGCGCATTGGCGACCACCTCGCTGTCCTTGCTGGCAATCTTGACCAGCATGACATAGCGTGTCTGGCGCTCGACGAGCGTCGCAATCTGGCTGCTCCCGCTGCCGCAAAGCAGATCACCTTCCCAATGTCCCGGCACTGCGCGGTCCTCGACCGTGGCTGGAAGTTCGCTGATCGACACGGTGTCGCGGATCCTGCCGTGGTCGCCCGTCTTCTGCGTGTAATGGCGGGAACGCCGCATGACCCGGGTACGCCGCAAATGTTCCAGCAATTCCTTCTTCAAGGCACCACGGGCCTGGATGAAGAGACTGTGGTAGATGGTCTCGTGTGACACGTGGTAATCCTCGTTGTCCGGGTACGCGCGCTTGAGCCATCCGGCGATCTGCTCGGGCGACCACTCCAGCTGAAGTTTGTCTGCCACGATGCGTGCCAACATCCGGTGCTCGACCAGCTTACAGAGTTTGGGCCGCTGCGCCCGATCCCAGGCAAGCTGGTCGGCACGGCTTGCCCGATAGCCATCCGGTCCACTGTTGCGTTTGATCTCTCGGCAGATGGTAGAGGGAGCCCGCGAAAGCCGACTGGCGATTGACTGGATCGAATCGCCAGCAAAGAGCGCTCTCGATATCTGCTCCCGCTCGGCTAATGTTAGCGCCAGCCGCGAACGATGTCGCGGTGCCGGCCGGATTCCACCGGCTTCGCCGATAATCCGCTGCACGGACGAGTGGTGGCGATCGAAAAGCTGGGCGATATGCTGGAGAGACTCACCCTTCCGCCAGCGCTCCCACATCAGCGCTTTCTGCTTCTCGCTGTAGTAAATCCGGCGTCGCTGTTTCATTTGCAACACTCCCGCCGCTCATGCAGCGTTCATTGTGTTGCATCGACCGGTTGAATCCGCCGCGGAAAGCGGCCGTTCAAGCAAAACGCATTGTCGCGCGCTTGCGTTGGCGCGTCGCCACCTTCGGCATTCAATCAGCTCAGGGCGGCAATGGTATTGAGCCGCTCATCAGTCAGCGAAAATCAAACGCCCTGCAGGAACGCGATGCTGTGCTCGTTGAACACATCCGGCTGCTCGTACTGAGCCCAGTGGTCACACCCCTTCAGTTCCAGCAACTCTGCGTTCGGCGCGATCCTGGCGATCGCATGCGCATTGCCGAGGAACATGTTCGGAGCATCTACCGCGGCGATCACCTGCATCGGCTGAGACAGGCTGCGCCACTGCTCTTCGCTGAGCGCTTGCCCACCCAGCGAGAACGCCAACAGACGCGGCATGGCCGCCTTCATGCGTGGATCACGGTAAATCTCCAGGCGAACGGCGATCAGTTCGTCGGACAGGGTTTCTGGATTCAGCATCAGCTTCGTCAGCGCGCCAGAGACCATCTCCCAGGTCGGTTCCGCCGCAGCGGAAGAGCGGCTCTTACGCACCGCGTCGCCATAGCGCTTTTCTTCTTCCGGATCGGTAATGATGCCCGCCGGCGCCACCAGCACCAGTTTTTCGACGCGCGTCGGATACGCCAACGCGAGCGCCGCGCTGACCCAGGCGCCCAGCGAAACGCCAACCACGGACGCCTTGGCGATGCCTAGCGCATCCATGAAGCCGCGCACGTGCTCGACGTAATCCTTGATCAGATAATCGTGATCCGGCTTGTCAGTCCAACCGCAGCCCAACATGTCCAGGCCGACGACGCGGAAATGGCGCGCATAGGCCGCATAATTCGTGCTGAAATTCTCCAGGCTGCCAGCCGTGCCGTGCAACAGGATCACCACCGGCGCATCGGCAGGGCCGGCTTCCAGATAGCGCGTACCAACGCCGCCGACATCGACCCACCCCAACTTGTGCGGCGTCTTGAACAGGTGTTGCCAGATGCTGGTGTGCTTCATCATGATGCAGGTCTCGCGGTGAGATCCACCGTCAGAAAGCCGGTGACATTGCTATTGAACTCTTCCATCTTTTCATAGGGCACCCACAGGCCGCAGTTGCCATGGATATGGACGCGCGCCTTGGGAATCCGGGTCAGCATGTACAGGGCGTTGTCGTAGTTAATCGTCTGGTTATTGCGGCCCCAGATAATCAGCGTCTCGGCCTGGATCTTGTGCAGGTCCTGCCACAACGGCTCCAGCGTTTGTCCCGCCGCGCCACCCTTGCCTTCCGGCGCCTGGTTCATGAATTCAGGCTCGATGCTGGCCTCGTAACGCTCGCGCACCACCTCTTCCGTCAGGATCGTCTTGTCATAGACTAGCGCTTCGAGATTGGCGCGCATGCGCTCCATGCTCGGGCCTTCGCCGCCATAGTAATTGTGCGTGGACGGCTTGGGCGGCATCGGCTGGAACAGCGACAGGCCACCCGGCGAGCTGATCACCACCAGGCGATCGATCCGCTCGGGAAAATCGAGTGCCATCTTCAGCGCCACCGAACCGCCGGTCGCAAGACCCATCACATGTGCCTTGTCGATGCCCAGCGCGTCCAGCATGTCGCGGAAGGTATTCGCGTAGAAACTGGTGCGCGGTCCGTCTATCTGCGGCTTGTCGGATTTGCCGTAACCGGGCAGATCGACGATCAGCGTCCGGAAATGACGCGACAACGCTGCCAGATTGCGGCCAAAATTCCCCCATCCGAAAGCGCCCGGTGCGCCGCCGTGAATACACAGCAGCACGGGGCCGGAACCGGCTTCGTGGTAATGCACCCGGGTCGCACCGGCCTGCACGAATTTCGAGGTGTTATCTCTCGTCAAGGTCATTGATATGTACTCCGTAATTTCATTGCTGGTGGTGCAAGCCGGTACCGCACACTGGCGGCACCGTCACGGTCCAACCATCATGCGTTGCCGGCCTTCTCCGCCGGATAGCGGCCCATCAGCAGAATCCCCGCTGCACCGAGCAGACAGGCTGCCAGCGATACCTCGTGCACCAGGGTATAAGAGTGGAGACGGTCGAACGCGAGGCCATACACGAACGGACCAGCCGCGCCGCCCAGCGTCGCCGCGCCGAACAGACAGCCGTAAATCGCGCCGAATGAGCGCTTGCCGAAATACCGGCGCGCAAGGAACGGAATCAGATCGCCTTCCGAGCCCGTCGAAATGCCCAGGAGCAGCGCGGCCAGCAGGATCATCGAGGGCACATGCGACGCACTGGTCACGAAGATCACGAAGCCCAGCGCCCCGACGAGAAAGGCGGCACAGGCCACGAACGGACCAAACACACGGTCGAGCACCACGCCCAGCCCGACCCGCGCAATCGCCAGACCCGCACCTACGAGACCCGCCGCCTCCGCGCCGACCGTGCGCCCGAGACCGCGGTCACTGGCGAACGGTGCAAGATGCACGAAGCCGCCGAGAATCGCGCCCGATATCACGAACATGACAATCGCGAGCAACCAGAAGCGATAGCCGCGCATCGCTTCGCGGAGCGTGAGCCCCGCCTCGACCGAAGCGGCCGCCTGCACATCCGCGGCAGAGTATTGCTGGGCCGGGAGATTGCGGAACATCACTCGATGCGCCGCGATGCCGAGCACTAGCGCGACCAACGCGCTCGCGCCATACCATTGGCGCCAGTCCATCATCGCGCCAAAGCGGTTGGCCGCGATCGGCGCCAGGAAGCCACCCAAACCGGTACCGATCATCGCGAATCCGAGCGCCATGCCCAGGCGCTTGTCGAAGACGCGCGGCAACACGCCCAGATAGCCAGCCGCTGTCGTCCCGGCCCCGAAGAAGCCGATCAGGAGCCCGACAATGGCGAAGTAGGCGTGATTGGCGGGGGCAACGGCAAGCGCGGCCATCGATATCGCCATGAACACGATCGCACCTGCCACGACCTTGCTCCAGCCCAGACGGTCAGCGAGAAAGCCGCCGACAGGCGCACCCAGTGCGGTCCCGACCATCGAGAACATCGGCAGTACCGCAACGTCGGCACGCCCCCATCCGAACGTCGCTGCCATCGGTTTCAGGAAGACGCCCGTGACGCTGAAAAACATCGGCCCGAAGCCGAACATCAGGCCAATGGCGGCACCGCAGACGATCCATATGCTGGTGGCCTTGCTCAAGGGCGACACGGCCTCCAGCGCGGAGGGCATCATCTTGGTACTCAGTGGACTGCTCATGAAGCTCTCCTGTTAGAACAGGTGACGAATACCGATCTGCGCGACCGTCTGGCTCGACGTCGACGACGAACCCACACCGTTTGGCATCGAGGGCGATATCGAATACGGCGTCACTGCGAAGAAGTTACCCGCGTTGCTCGCGCCACCGAATGCATGCTGGTAGGTGCCGACGGCGAACACACCGGTGCGCTTCGACAGGCGATAGTCGATGCCGAACGTCGCGATATCGAATTTGCCGAGCTTGCGTTCATCGACGTAGGCGAGGCCGGCGCCCATCGTCAGTGCCGGTGAGGCATGCCAGCTCAGGCCGCCTTCATAGGCGTTCACCGTCACGGTGCCGTAGGCGCTTTTCGATGCGTTCGTATAGGTGTAGACAGCGTTGACCGAGAAGTCGCCGAACTTCACGAGCCCACCAAAGGCTGCGGTATAGATCGACTGTGCGTTCAGCGCGACTTGGGCGATCGTGCCTACGCCCGGTGCTTCGTTGCCGCCATCCACCTTCGTGAACGCCGCGCCGAACGAATACGGCGCGTTGAAGCTGCCCGTCGGGCTGTACTTGAGACCTATGCTGAGCGTGCGCGGCACCGTAGGCGTGCCACCAAATGCACCTGCCACGTTGCTGAAGCCATACATTGCCCCGGCAGCGAAACCACCCAGATTCGGCGTTTCGTAGCGAACCGCGTTGTGCACCTGCTCGCCAGCCAGACGGTCGATGTCATCGCCAAGATGGAACGAGTACATACCACCGATCTGTCCGGCGTTCGTGTAGAACGTCACATAGTCGTAGATGAAGTCGTAGTCGTTGCCGGCGAGCAGCGTACCGAACCGGTCGCTCGACAAACCGACGAATGCCCGCCGGCCAAACAGCGCACCGCCCTGCGATGCCGCACCCGAATTCAAGTCGAAGCCGTTTTCCAGCGTGAAGATTGCCTTCAGGCCGCCACCCAGGTCTTCCTTGCCCGTCAGGCCCCAGCGGTCCGACGACACCACGCCACTGTCCATCCTGACGTTGCTGTGACCACCCGCGTTGCTGATGTAGGTGATACCGTCGTCGATCACCCCGTAGAGCGTGACGCTGCTTTGTGCATGCGCAGTGCCGGCGAACATCGCAGCGACCGCTGCCATCATTACCCGATGCTTCAACTTCTGTCTCCGAATACCATTTTTATTGACTGCTCTTTTGGATGCCGCACGCACCGAGCCCAACTCAGTTAGCCATCAGGTGTCCGGCGTTTTCCACCCATTCGTCCTGCGCCATTGCCGGTGATGGGGTCAACAAAGCATACGGGGTGTCACCCACCCCTCAAAACAATATTTTTGCAGCTTGAATGAGCCAGAATCATGGAGGCGGTATTGTAATGAATGCCCAGAAACAAGGGAGGCCGCGACCGCTTTCGTTGCGTGCGCAACGAAAACGTCGTGGCCTTTCCGCCGGGCAAACACGCACCGCGCCCTTAAATGGCCATCGTCCGGCTCACGAAACCGCCTTCGCCGTTGACTTCGACCGGCGCGCGCAAGCCCAGCCTGGCGGCAGACTCGATGTGTTCGCGCTGCTTGGCCTGGTTTTCAGGAGTTTCCCAACTGCGTACGTGCCCCCAAAAACTGAAGCCCCAAAGCTCCTCGGGCGTCCAGGTGGCACGGTCGATCGCTCGCCCGCCCCAACCCGCTTCCAGAAGGAACCCGCCGGGCGTTTTGGAGTAGAACGACAGCATATGATCATTGGCATGCCGGCCGAGACTGGTCTGAATCATGCCCGGCATCGTCAACGCCTTGTCGTACAGACGGCCGACGTCGTCCATGAACTTGTATTCGACCATGACGTGGTGCAGGAACCTGGAAGGCGTCTTGACCAGCGCCAGCGAATGATGCCGATCGTTGGTATGGATAAAACGCACCTTGATTTCCGTGTCCAGGTAGTCTGTCAGGCCAAACCCGAGCAACTTCATGTAGAAATGTTCCATTTCCACCAGCAAGGGTGTGCCGAGCACGACGTGACCGAGCCCCAGCGAACCGGTACGGAAGCCGCCAATCGGGCGGCCCGGCTTGAATTCGCTTTCGTCGATGCTACGGCCAGCAAAGAACTCGACGCGATTCTCATCCGGATCCAGCGCCCACAGCATGTGCTGCACGCCGCGCACGGCACGCTCGGCCTCGCTGCTTTCGTGCACGGCAATGCCCGCTGCCGTCAATTCGCTACGCACCGTTTCCAGGGCTTCCAGGCTCTCGACTTTCATGCCGAGAAACCCGACGCCATTGCGCTGTGCCGGCTGCACCAGCATGCGCCAGGCGTAGTCGTCCATCCGCAGGCCGAGGCACTCGTTTGCCAGATCACGGACCTCGAAGCCCACATAATCCGATGCAAACGCACGCCATTCGGCCATATTGGTGGCGTCGATGCCCAGATAACCGATTTCGTCGATTTTCAATTCGTTCTCCTATCTTCTATTCAGTAGACACGCCAGTACACGCCCGGCGCACCGACTTTCGCCTGATCAGTTCGGGCGGGCAGTCTGCTCGCTCGGCAAACCTTGCGTCATCACGTATTCGCCGTTACTGAAGGTCAGCGGCTTGCCGTCAAAGTGTGCGTACTGCTTGACCTCGCCGATCAGGATCAGATGGTCACCTGCCTCCTGCACCGAAACGCGCTCGCATTCCAGTTGCGCGACCGCGCCGTGGATCAGCGGTGCACCACCGAGGCCGGCCTCCCACGACACCAGCTCAAATTTTTCCGGAAGGCCCTTGCCGAACCATTGCGAGACCTGCATCTGGTCTTGCGCGAGTATGTTCACCGCAAAATGCCCGGCGTTCTTGTAGGCTTCGACCTGCTTCGATTCGCGCCGGATCGACCACAAAATCAGCGGCGGATCCAGCGAAACCGAGGCAAAAGAATTCACCGTCATGCCAACCAGATCTTCACCGTGCCTGGCGGTAATGACCGTCACGCCCGTCGGATACCGGCCCAGACAGCGGCGAAACGCGCGGCTGTCATCGAGAGGTTGTCCGCGTTCGACCACGGGCCATTGCCCGCTGTTGCCGACGGCCGGTTGTACCTGTTGATCCACCATCATTTGTTTCGGCTCCTTCATGTCAGCCCGTGAGGTACGCGCCATCAGCGCCAGTAATTGGCCGCGGCGAAGTCCTGGACCTTGAATTCGGGTGCCGGCAGGCCCATCAACGCCCGCGAATACAAGCCCGCAGCGAATTCCTTACCACCTGTACCGTGCACGCGGGCAGCCATCAGATTCCGGAAAATCAGTTGCATGGGATTGGTACTCAGCGAAGCCACCGCGCCAACCAACGGCCAGATGTCATGGAACGCATCGAAGCAGGCCGCGAACGCGTCGGCCGATTCGTAGCGCACACGCAGGCGATCCACATGAGAAACCGGCGTGCCCTTGCAGGCCTGATCGAATACGTGGCGCCAGCTGTTCAGCGTGCGGTTGCGGATATCGCTCACCCGCGTCAGGGCATCCGCGAACTTGAGATGAAGGAACGGATTGTCGGTCAGGCGTGCTCCGGTCCCCATTTTCGTCAGGCGATTGCGGGACTGTTCCTTGAACAGGTTCACACCTTCCATGGCCGTACCAATCACTGTGTTGGCGGCGGTCGAGAAGAACACCGTCATCCAGGAAACGCCGCGGAACAGCGGCGTGTCGAGGACTTCGTAGCCGGCGTTGTTGTCGTTGATGACATCCGCAAGCACGTGAATGCGATGGTTCGGTACGAAGACCTTGTTGGCAATAACCGCCTTGCTGCCAGTACCGCGCAGGCCCTGCACGTCCCAGCTGTTGTGGTCGATGATCAGATCTTCGATCGGCACCATGAAGTTGCGCTCGCCGCCGCCCAGCATCACGAAATGGGCGCAATCGACGCCGCTGGAGAAGGTCCACTTGCCATCGAGGATATAGCCGCCCTCGGTCGGCTCGGTCTTACCGAGCGGCGCGTACGAGCTGGATGCGCGGGCATCCGGGCCGTAGGTGCCCCAAAAATCCTCGTGCAGTTGCGGGTCCATCGCGGCAATTTCCAGCGCATGGCAGGTAATCTGGCCAGCGATCCAGGCAGCGGAGCTGTCGCACTGCGCGATCCGCATCAGGCCATCGAAGAAGTCCGCCGGAGAGAGTTCCAGACCGCCGTATTGCAGCGGCGTGAAGCTGCGGAACACGCCCGCATCGATCATCGCTTCGACGCTGGCGTCAGGCACGCGGCCCTCGCGCTCGGATTGCTCGCGGCCGGCGCGCAGCACAGGCAGGATGGCATCGACTGCCTTCAGGAATTCCGCGCCGGTTTTCAGCGCGCGCTGGCGGTAAGCTTCGCCATTTGCAACCGTGAAAGGCTGGGTTTCGATCACTGCGTCCATGGTGTCTCTGTCGGTGTAGTTCGAATGGACACAGTGTAGGTGGGGGAAGTCCGCAAGTTAAAACGATTACTTGTCCGTTAAAATGAGATGAACTCATGCAACACGAACTGGTATGAAGCCTCTCCCTTCCCTCACGGCAGTCAAATATTTCGAGGTTTCCGCACGCCTGCAGAGCTTTACGGCGGCCGCTGCAGAGCTGCACGTGACCCAAGGTGCCGTCAGCCGCATGATCCAGACGCTGGAGGAGCAGCTCGAAGCCCGTCTGTTCGAGCGCAACGGCCGCTGGATTTCCCTGACGCCGGCGGGCAAGGTTTATCACGAGCAGATCACGGCGGGCCTGAACCAGATCGCCGAGGCGAGCCATGCGCTCCGCAGCGGTGCGGACATGCCGGCGCTCACGCTATCCGTCAACGCCGGTTTTTCACTTTGGCTGGTGCACAACATCAGCGATTTCCGCGCCGGGCACCCAGATATTCAAATCGACATCATGCTTCACGAGCTCGGGGACATCGATAACGATCCGCGCATCCACGCGCATATCCGCTATGGCTCGCCGCCCTGGCCAGGCTACGATTCAACCAGCTTGCTCGACAGCGCTGAAATGGTGGTAGTGTGCTCCCCACACATGAAGCACCTGGACCAGGTGCGGGAACCCGCTGACTTGCTAAAGCAGCCCTTACTCAGCTTTGCCGGTTCGCGCCATGACCCGTGGCAAGATTTTTTCGAGCACAACGGACTTCAAATGCCCGACCTGGGCAAATCTCCACGCTTCCTGCAAGTGCTGATGATGCGGGAAGCCGCCATCTCGGGCCTTGGCTTCACGGTGGTGCCCTTGTTTCTCTTCCAGCGGGATATTCGGGAAGGAAGGCTGGTACGCGTGCTTCCACATACCTGTCAAACCCATCAGGGCTACCACTTCATTCACCGCAAAGACGAAGACCTCAATCCGAGGGTCAAGACTTTCAAGAAATGGCTGCTGGCGCGATTGCGGAAGACAATTGATGGGCTTTGATGGCAGCATCGCAGCCGATCTGCTGGGCTGTTCGGCGAAGATGAGGTTTCCAATGCCTCGACTAGCAGCATCTGAGCCTTTGTTCGGCCATGTTTCATCTGGCAGGCAGAAGTAGACGCGCCCCATCACTAAGCTCCGCAGATTGACACGAAGCAGCCGCCCGAATGGCAACATGACGTAGTTAGCGAAGGGCGGCAGTTGGCCGCACTGAGTCTGACAGCGTCCGGCTCAGTTCGACCCTCAGCGGACCTTGGAATCGGGGCAAGTGCTACGGCAGCTTGCAGACTTGAACGGCCATTCGAGCACGCGTGTCAACCGGGATTCGTGACCTCTTTTGCCGTCTTCGCACGCTCAACCCGAAGGATTGCCGGTAGCAACACACTATTCTTCGCGGCCGTCACTTCAGCGAGAATCGATATCGCGATTTCGGGAGGTGTGCGGCTGCCGATATAGATCCCGGCCGGACCGCGTAACCGTGCAAGCTGTGCGTCGTTCAGATCGAACTCTTTAAGCCGCTCTCGCCGCGCAGCATTATTCCGCCGCGAGCCAAGCGCGCCGACGTAAAACGCGGGTGTCTTCAGCGCTTCCATCAGCGCGAGATCATCGAGCTTTGGATCGTGCGTGAGCGTAACCATTGCACTGCGTTCGTCGAGTTTCATATCCAGGACCGTATCGTCGGGCATCGTGCGCACGAGCCTCGTGCCGGGCACATCCCATGTGTGCACGTACTCCTCGCGCGGGTCGCACACCACCACCTGATAATCGAGTCCTGTCGCGACCTGGCACAAGTAGCGCGATAGCTGTCCCGCGCCAATGACGAGCATACGGTAGCGGGGCCCGTGAATCGTCGTCAGACGCGTCCCGTCGAAGTACACACCGTCAGTCGTGCCCGCTGGCCCAAGTGTGACTGCACCCGTTGCCATGTCCAGCGTGCGCGCCACCAGTTCGCCGCGACTGAGCGCTTCGTGCAGGGCCTGAATGCCGCTTTGCCGCGTAATCGGCTCGAGCACGAGTTGCATCGTGCCTCCGCAAGGCAACCCGAAACGACGCGCCTCCTCGGCGCTAATGCCATATTCGACCACTTCCGGCGTCCGTTGCGCGACGCCGTACCGACGCACCTGGTCGATGAGGTCATCTTCGATGCAGCCGCCCGAAATGGAGCCCACCACGTAACCGTCGTCGCGCAGCACAAGCATCGCCCCCTCCGGGCGCGGCGAGGAACCCCATGTCTTCACCACCGTCACGAGCAGCATGCGGTGGCCGAGATCGAGCCAGCGCATCGTAGCTTCCAGCACCTCGAAATCGACACTGTTCATGCTCACATTTTCCTTCGGTACGTGGTCAAGCACCGTCTTGCACTTGCGACTACTGACCGCCGAACGGCTTTTTGACCGTCAGCCTGTTGTTCACGGACGTCACGCCAGAAACGCCTTTCGCGATCTCCGTCGCCTCGCCGATTTGGGAGGCATCCACCACCGTCCCGTCGAGCGTCACCGCGTCACGCTTCACGACCACGCTGATGTTGCCGGCGTTGATCTCCTTGTGCCGCGCGATCGCCGCGTAGACCTTGCGGCGCAGCGCAAAATTGTCCTTCCACTTGCTCTTCGCGGTCATGCCGCCGGAAGCTTCGGTCGCGGTGCCTTTCGACACGCTGCTCGCGTCGCTCTCGCTGGCCTGCGCCCAGACGTGAATGCAGGTTGATCCGATCAGTAACCCGACAGCGATCTTTAGTGCTCTGCTTGTTTTCATTGAATGCTCCAGTTCGGCCGTGGTGGGATCAGAAGGTGTGGCGGATGCCGATCATCGCCGCGGTGCTCGAGGTGCCCTCAGGAACCGGCGCGCCATAGGTGATCGTCTGGCTCATCTTGCCCCGGTTATTGACATGGCCAACCTGTACGTAGGCGAGGGTTGACTTGGACAAGCTGTATTCGGCACCCACCGCGTACAAATCCGATTGATTGGATGAAACGTTGCGATCCTTCAGGTAATAGAAGCCCGAGGTGACCTTGAGAAAAGGAGTGAACTGGTAGCCGAGCCCCCCGGAAATCATCTCGAAGTCGTCTTGACCACTGTTCGCCGGATTCTTGCCGATGCTGTACGACGTCGACACGGACAGGTCGTGGAACGTGTACATCGCGCCGAAATAGTAGAAGCGGTTGTTATCGAGCCCCGTGGATGGCGCCGTGATGACCGCGCCGGTGGGCGTCGTCGTGAACGGATTGGTGTCGTGGCCGTTATAGTAGACAGCCGAGAGGTTCAGACCGTAGTTCGAATACCGGAGCACTGCCGATTCGCGCGTGCCGCCCTGGAATTGGCCCGGGACGCCCCCCGGCGCATACTCGAGCGCAAGCGATACGCCGTAGAACTTCGGCGACTGATAGACAATCGCGTTGGAGTCGTACAACGCACCGAACGGCCCGTTCGTGCTGGTGCCCTGCCAGCCCGCAGCCTGGCCCAGGCCGAGCCACGCGGTGAAGATACTGCCAAAGTATCTAAAGTTTCGTACGTCGGTGTCCGCCATCGCATAGATCATTGGCGTGATCTGGCGGCCCGCGTCGATCGAGCCGAAAGGACCGGAGACGCCCAACGTCGCCTGCTGGTTGAAGATTGTGGCGGAGCCGGGCGTGTCGCCCAGCCCGAACTTCCCATTGGTGCTGGTGAATGCCCCCTGGAGCCTGAAGTTGACCTTGTAGCCGCCCCCGATGTCTTCCGTGCCCTTGAGACCCCAGTAGCTCGGCAAGATGCCCGAGTCCTTGAGTTCGTAGACGTGGCCGAGATTCAATTTCGACTGGAAGTTCGGCGCATTCGTGCTTTGATACAGCAATCCGGTATCGATGGCGCCATACAGCGTCACCGACGATTGCGCGTGTGCCACGGCCGCCCACGCAACGAATGTAGCGGCGACGATCACCTTCAATTTCATTTTGTCTCCGATGTCGTATTTATATGTCTGTTCAGAAGCCGGTTGCGGAGGTCCGCGTCGCCGTTTCAACCTGTTTCCGGTCCAAAGAAAATGGCGACCAGTCCCATTCCAAATACCGTAGCGATAGCGATTCCGACGGCCCGAAATCCCAAAGTTGCGGACGCAGACGACACGAACAACGGACCGAGTGCGGTGAATAGA
This sequence comes from Burkholderia sp. H160, assembly GCA_000173575.1. Lineage (GTDB taxonomy): Bacteria > Pseudomonadota > Gammaproteobacteria > Burkholderiales > Burkholderiaceae > Paraburkholderia. Next base: position 29,618 of record ABYL01000015.1, read on the forward strand.
CGTGCCACATTCCATGTGAATCCTTGCCCCGTGGCGCGAACACGGAGCGGAAACAGTTCGGTCAGGTACAGCGCGAGGATTCCGAATCCTCCAATCGCGAAGAAGCCGAATCCAAACATGGCGAGATGAAACGTCGCGAGAGTTTTCGTCAGACTGAAGAGTGCAATCCCGGCAACCCAGGCGCCTGCGCAAAACACCGCATAGACTGCCCGCCTGGAAATGCGCGGCACCAGACTGACCAAAACCAATGTCGACATAAAGCCGAGTGCCGCCCCAGCGTTCGTCGCCATGAAGGCAAAACCTGTCTGTCGCGTGAATTCCGCATTGCTGGCGGACTGGAAGAAATCCCTCAGTAACGTGGGAAAGAGTATGGATGGCCCCCAGCTACCGATCATCAATGCCGCGGCAACGAGTGAGCCCACCACTGTTCGACGACGTAACGGAGCGCCGAATATCTCCGATAGCGAACCGAGTTTTGGACCGCTGTGACGGATCGCCTCCGCATGCGACTGCTTCCAGCGCGCCGATTCCGGAGTAACGAGCCGCAGTCCAAGGCTCGCGACTGCCGGCACCGCGCCCACGCCAAGCACCCAGCGCCATCCAGCCCCGGACAGAAGGATCGCGAGCGCAGAGGCAACGATCAGTCCGACTACATTGGCAGCCTGCATCACCTGGACAGCCTTTGCCCGATGCTTTTCCGGCCAGGTCTCGACGACCAGCGCCGCTCCGGCGGCCCATTCCCCCCCGATTCCAAAACCCGCCAGCATCTGAAGCACAAGCAACTGATGCCAATCCCTCGCGAACGCGCTCGCTGCCGTGAATACCGAGTAGATCAGCATCGTGCCGAGCATCACGCGAGTTCGACCAAGCCGATCGGCCAGAACACCGAACAGAATGCCGCCGATGCCCCAGCAAAGCAGTTTCGCTGTGACGATCAGCCCCCCGATCTGCACGACATTACCTTGTGACGACCCCAGCAGGTCGCTAAGGGCCGGCACCATGACCATCGTGAACAGGTAGAGATCCATCGCATCGAACATCCACCCCACGAACGCCGAACCAAGCACGATCCAGGCTGCCCGGCCCACCACAGACGCACCGGCATCCCTCCCGCACTCTGACGACTCCAACAGAGTCGAGTTAGTACTCATCGGCTTGTCTCCTACTATGTACGACTAATTGATACTACGTCTTGATAACCTGACCAACTTGAAAGAACCAGCAAAAACGAAGAGGGCTATGAGGATTGCGGCCTGGCAAACCACTTCTTGCACTTCGCGACCATCGTTCTCCACAACAACGCGAGCAACGAAATCTCGTTCGTTGAACCTGCAGCGTTGCTGAAGCGGCATCTCCCCAGGGTGGATTGGCTGTCTCCGGCGGGCGCGGAAGCAGACACTTCTGCGTCAACCGGCCGTGCCTCTGTCATAACCGAACGATCCGTGAGCTCCTTCTGCAATCTGGCAGCGAATTGACGCACCATCTGTTCCGAAACGGCATTGATGATTCCAACCCCGCGTCCATACTGAGCTACCTGACCGGCCATCTGTACGTCGGTGCGAACGTTGACCTCTGTGCCTGCTGCGTCGCCAAGCCGAGAAAGAGAGAACGTCGTGGCCGTAGTGGCCGATCCCCGGTTTTTGGTCTCTTGCCATGTGGCTGTGACAGTCGCTGTATACGTGTCTGCCGACGGTTCGCTCAACGTGACAGTGCCGGCGAATTCCATCGCGATCGGACCCAGCTTGACGCGAATCAGTCCCTTGTACGAATCTTTGCCGAGCGTGTCTGTGAGCGTCGCACCTGGAAAGCAGGACACGACCAGCGGCACGTCGAGCAGTGCCTTCCAGGCGTTCTCGATAGTCGAGTCGACCGAAAAGCGATTTACGATTTCCATAGAGCCTCATCCTCATCGGTGTATTTTTCAAACAGGTTCACCAGGGCCTCAGCGTAGGCGTCGGGCGTATCGACGCATGCGAGGTGCGCGGCAGCGTGCAACGTTTGTTCCGTCGCGCCCTGGATTGCTTGTGTCAACTTCGCGGATATGGCTTTGGGTACGCTTCCGTCGAGTTCGGCGTTCAGCACAAGCGTCGGAACGTCGATATCGTGCAAAAGACCGGATACGTCATCCGTGCAAACGGCGCGCGATATTTCCAGGTAGTCCCTTTGAGACATCGATGCGATCTGCTGAGCAAGTTTTTCTCGCTTTGCGTACGCGGTGTCCCGGTGCAGGGTGTGCTCCGCGTACATGCGAGCAAACAGATGCAGAGGTAGTTTCTTCAACATCCCTTCCGCTGCGGCCAGTCGCTTTTCAACTGCCGGTCCGGAAACGCCCGCGTAAGCGCTTGACAAGACCATGACAGCAACGCGTTGACCCAACTTCGCGGCAACACGTATCGCGGTGAGTCCTCCCATCGAGATGCCCACCAAGCCGAAGCGGCCGAGACCAACGGCGTCCGCCACGGCGACAACGTCGTTCGCGACATCGTCTGCATTCCACGCGCTGTGCTTCGTCGAGTCACCATGCCCCCTGGCGTCTATTGCGATGACTCTATGTTTCGCAGTCAATGTAGGCAGAACGTCTTCCCACAGCGCGCTCGACGTGCCGAGACTGTGCAGCAAAACGACCGCGGGTCCTTTGCCGACGTCGATATAGGCAATCCGTTCTCCGGCAACGGTCAGAAACCGCTTGTCATGTGACGGCACGAACGGCGCCGGCGCCGCGAGGCGCGAGGCGATCGAATCCGCCAAAACATCGGCGGCCAGCGCGGCAAGCTTTGACGAATGCAGCTCGCCCGACTCGCGCAGGAACGTCTTGATGCCGCGTAATGCCTGTGGAGCGCGGCTGTTCATGAAGGCGATGAAATCGTCCAACGCTTTGTCCAGTTCCCAGGGAGCGACAATTTCACCGATGAGCCCGAATTCCAGGGCGGTCGTCGCATCGATTGGACGCCCGGTAAGAACCAGACGCGAAATCGCCTTGACATGGACGCGTTTGAAGAGCGCCGACATCAGCAGCGCCGGAGCAAACTGCTTCTCCAGTTCATTGGCCTCGAACTGGCTCCGCGCGTCGGCGACTGCGTAGTCGCTCGCCGCGACGAGTGCGCAACCCAGACCCGAAGCGAGGCCCCTGACGAAGCACGCGACCGGTACCGCACTCGAACGGATTGCCTCGTAAAGGGCGAGAATGGGCGCCGCACTGTGTACCTTGATGGCCGGGCGTGGGTCTGCCGCTGGAGGAAGCGCCGGCGGTGGTGACGCAGCCCGCCCCGCACAGAAATTCTCGCCCACTCCGGACAAAACGATGGCCACGGTGCTTTCCGAAGGATCGCCGATCGCCCGCGTCAGCGCTTGCATCATCGCGTCATCCACTTCGTTCCTGCCGTCGGCGCTGTTCAGCGCGATATGCAAAACATTGCCCTTCATCTTCAGCAGAAGATTTTCGTCCATTCCAACTCCCGATTTATCGCGACTTCACGCCGGGTGACGGCATGCCTGGTACAAATTGCCGGACGACCCCCTGGTTCTGAAGCGTCCTCAGTTCGTCAGGATCGAGGCCTAGGTACTGGCCGAGTACGACGTTGGTGTGCTCGCCAAGATGAGGCGGGTAACCAGGATCGGCGTGCCCCGGGATATCGAACTTGATCGGATTGCCCGGCACGCGGACCTGAGATCCCGCTTGACTGCGAAGCTCGACGAGCATGTCTCGATGCGCAACCTGAGGGGCATTCAGCGCTTTATCGAGCGTCTTGACCATGGCGGCTGGAATGGAAGCGGAATTCAGGCGCTCGAGCCAACTCTGCGCCGGTTCGGCACGGAAGCGCGCCTCCAGCATTTCCCATAGCGCCGCCTTGTTCGCGAGCCGTTGAGCGGGGTCCTTGAATCGCGGGTCGTTGACGAGCTGCGGCAAACCAACGGCCTTGCACAGGTCCATCCACATGCGTTCCGTGTTGGCGGTCACGACCAATGAGACGCCGTCGCCGCATTCGAACGCACGGTAGGTCGGTATCGAATCGTGGCCTCGTCCCTGCGGTTCCGGCACTTCGCCCGACATCAGGTAATAGGCGCCCTGATAGCAAAGCATTGCGACCTGCGCGTCGAGCATCGACACATCGACGAACCGCCCTTGCCCGGAAGTCTGGCGCTCGATCAGCGCGGCCAGAATGCCCATCACGCCATACATGCCGGCCGCCAGGTCCCCGATTGGAATGCCGGCGCGAACGGGCGCCCTGCCGGGCTCCCCGGTCAGGCTCATGCCGCCCGACATCGCCTGCACGATCATGTCGTAAGCGGGCAGATCCCTGTCCGGGCCGGTCTGTCCGAACCCGCTGATGCTGCAGTAGACGAGCCGCGGATTGCACGCGCGAAGCTCGGCCTCACCGAGTCCGAGCCGCGCCATCACACCCGGACGATTGTTTTCGACAAGCACATCCGACTGTGCCGCCAACTCGCGAACGAGTTCGGCTCCCCTCTCCGTCTTGAGGTCGACGACGACGCTCTTCTTGTTGCGGTTGACTGCGAGATAGTAGGCGCTGTCTCCCTCGACGAAATAGGGGGGCACGCCGCGCGCGATCTCGCCTCCTGGCGGCTCGACTTTGATGATCTCGGCGCCGAGATCGCCGAGAATTTGCGTTCCAAAGGGGCCCGACAGGAACTGAGTGAGGTCCAAGACCCTCACGCCGCTCAGCGGACCAGTTTTTCTGGAGTCCATATCGTTATCCATCAAGCTCTACATTTCAGGTGTGTCGAGCGTCTGCGTCGCTGTACGCGCCGGCGGCATCGAGACGCTCAAAGATCATTTCCGGCAACACGGGCGTTTCGTCAAAACGAATCGACCACCGGCTCAGCGCATCTTCAATGGCGCTGACGATCGCCGCGGACGCGGGAATCGTCCCGCTCTCGCCTGCGCCTTTGACGCCAAGTGGGTTATTCGGCGAAGGGGAAACAAGATGCGCCATCTCGATGCGGGATGGCATGTCGAGTGCTGTAGGCAGCAGAAACTCGGCGAAATTTGTCGCAAGCGGCTGTGCATTCTCGTCATAGCCGTGCCGCTCGAGCAGCGTATTTCCGATCCCATGGGAAATGCCACCAATCACCTGCCCCTCGACAAGCATCGGATTGATCACGGTTCCGCAATCGTGTGCGACGCCATAACGCAGCACCTTGACGTAGCCGGTCCCGACATCCACCTCGACTTCCGCGAACGCCGTTCCATTGGAGTAGACGCTGGCTTTCGGGGAAAAATAATGCGTTACGGTCATGCCAGGATCCAGCCAGTCAGGTAGCGTGAATCCCGGTGTCCCATAAGACATTCGAGCAATTTGCCCGAGCGGCAACGCCTTTTCCGGAGTCCCCTGGACGCGTACGACGCCATGCGCGAGCTCAATCTGATCCAGCGGAACACGCAGCATGTTCGCGGCGAGCGTCCTGATTTTTTCGGCAAGCTTGCCGCATGCGATGTGAACCGCATTTCCGGCGTTGACGGTTATTCGGCTCGCAAATGTTCCGATGCCCATTGCCAGCTTGCCGGTGTCACCGACGACTACCGTAATGGCGTCCATGTCGACGCCGAGCTGATCGGCAGCGATCTGGGCAAAGATGGTTTTCATCCCTTGCCCTTGCGCGCCCGCACCGCCGACGTTCACGTTTATGCGCCCGTCGTTTTGCAACGTGACTTCAGCCCCTTCATAAGGCCCGAGACCGCAACCCTCGACATAGTTGGCAAAGCCGATCCCCAGATGCCTTTGCTGACGGCGTGCGTCCTCCTGACGGACGCGAAACGCATGCAGATCGGCGAGTTCGACGGCCTTTTCCTGGGTCTTCGGATAATCGCCGGAGTCATACACCATCGGCGCGCCGTCGCGGAATATCAGACCCGTTTTGTACGGAAGCTGGTCCGGCTGCACGAAATTGCGGCGTCGAATTTCCAGACGGGCGAGGCCGATCTCATCGGCCGCTGCATCGAGCATCCGCTCCATCGCGAATACCGCCTTGGGTCGACCCGCGCCACGCACCGGCGTGGTGGGCACCATGTTCGTGGAAGCCACCTTCAACTTCACGTCGAATGCCGGCACGACGTATGGGCCCAGCGACGAGGTCACCGCGATGATCGGCACGACAATGCCCCAAGGCACGTACGCACCGTTATCGTGGACCACGGAGCCGCGCACGCCGAGAATCTTTCCGTCTTTGTCGAGCGCCATCTCGAGATCCCACAACTGATCGCGCTCCTGGGTAATGGACAGGAAGTGCTCGCGCCGGTCTTCGGTCCACTTGACCGGCACACCCAACCTGAGTGCCGCGGAGGCCACGACAAACTCTTCCGGATAGGCAATACCCTTGGGACCGAAGGCCCCCCCGACATCCGGCATGATGACCCGGATCTTCGCTTCGTCGTAACGGAGCGCTTCCGCGAGAACGCGTCTCTCCAGATGCGGCGCCTGGCCTGAATTCCAGACGGTCAAATCACCGGTACCGCGATCGAGCCGCGCGAGGGTCGCGCGACACTCCATCGGATGCGCCGTTCCGCGATGATGGAATATCTCGCGCTTGACCACGTGCGCGGCGCGAGCGAAGGCCGAGTCGATGTCACCGAAAGCAAACGGCATAACCAGAAGAACGTTTGTTGGAACGTCGCTGTGAGCCGGCGGCGCGTCCGGTTCGAATATCGTCCGGATATCGCTGGCGACAGGCAATACCTCGTACTCGACGTGCACCAGGTTAGCCGCGTCTTCGGCGATGTACCGGCTTTCTGCAAGAACAACCGCAACCGCCTCGCCGACGTAGCACACTTCGTCCGCGGTCAGCGGTGACCACATGCGCGGGTCGCTCAGCATGTGAGTCGGTGCCAGGGACGGCAATGGTCGCCGAAGTGCTTCATCCAGATCCGCGTGGGTCCAGACATGCCGTACGCCTGGTATGGCCTTTGCGGCTTCCGTATCGATATGCTTGATGCGAGCGTGCGCATGAGACGAGCGCACGAAACAGCAATGCAGTGTTCCGGGGAGATGGATATCGTCGACGAATTGCCCCTCGCCTTTCAGCAACGCAGGATCTTCGGTTCGCTTGACAGGTTTTCCGACGTATCGTGCACCCACGGTCGAATTCGCGTGGAGATCACAATCTTCTGAATGCTCGGTAACGTGTCCGAAGACAGGATCTGACTCGCCGCGCATTCGGGCTGCCGCTAGCAGCGCCGCCTCCACTATTGCCTGGTAACCCGTGCACCGGCAGATGTTCCCGCTGATCGCATCGCGGACTTCGGCGTCGGACGGGGCCGGGTTGGCGCTCAGAAACTCCGTTAGCGTTGTCAACATGCCCGGCGTGCAGTACCCGCACTGCAACGCATGGCGATCCTGAAACGCCTGTTGCAGGACGCCGAGCGAGCCGTCGGCATTTGCAAGCCCCTCTACGGTTGTGACCTTCCTCCCGTCTACCTGGCCACAAAGCTGAAGGCAAGAGCGCATGGAACGTCCGTCCACCAGTACCGTGCACGCTCCGCAAACGCCATGCTCACAGCCGTAGTGCGTGCCTGTCTTGCCAAGTTTGTGACGAAGAAAATCGCCGAGCGTCACTCTAGAGTCGATGTCGCAGGACAGCGGCTCTCCGTTCAATTCGAAGATGATCTTACTTTTTTCGACAAACTCAATTCTTCGATCCATCATGCCCTCAGTTCGCATTGAATGCCCGGGAGAATGCGCGACCTAGCGCACGTTCCGTCACCGTGCACGCAAGACGCTTTCGATAGGCGGCGCTGGCGCTCGTGTCGCTGATCGCGTCAATCTCGCCTGCGCGGCTCGCCGCCAGTCTTGCGAGATCGGCGTCTGGCTGCCGTCCTTCGAGCATGCCGGCCAGATCGAGACGATGAGGTTGTCCGCCCATTCCGCAGAGCACCGCTTCAGCTCGTCTGATCGAGCGATTTGCGTCGACCGAAACCATCACCGCGGCGCCGACGATCGCGAAATCGCCATGTCTGCGTGCGAATTCCTCGAACGCGTATCCGTGCGGCTCGGTCCAGATACGAAGGCGAATTTGCGTCACCATTTCGTCGGGCTCAATCGACGTGGTCATGAATCCGACTGCGAACTCATCGAATGGGACGCGCCGCTCGCCGCGGGGGCCCACGGCGATGATGGTCGCATTGAAGATTGCAGCAAGAGCAGGCTGCTCCGATGCCGGATCGAAGTTGCAGACGCTTCCAACAAACGTGCCTCGATTTCGCGTCTGGATGTGGCCGACCAATTGATACGCCTCGACCATCAACGGTGCATGTTGAAGAATCAAGGGGGATTGCTCGATATCCCGCTGACGGACCAGGGCACCAATGCAGACCTCGTCGCCTTCCAGTGTTATCCGGTCGAGACCGGGAATGGCGTTCACGTCGATCAGATGGTCCATATACGCGTAGCGCATGGCCAGCATCGGCATCAGCGTCTGCCCGCCCGCGATGATGCGCGCGTTGTCCAGCGTCGAAAGCAACTCGACCGCTTGCGCCAAGCTCTCCGGACGGTGCCAGATAAACGGTGCTGATTTCACTTTTTCACCTTCCAAGGATGTGTATCGCACACGCACCGTGATCGAAGCCGTACGTGCCACCGCCGGTTATATGCGCCAGCCCGATTCGTGGACCGGACCGCTTGTCTTGTGCGACCTGTCGCGGACCGCAGCGCCCCTGCAGCTGACGAGTGATTTCGACGATCTGCGCAATTCCTGACGCGCCGAGAGGATGCCCGCGACAGAGCAGGCCACCAGACGGGTTGAACGGAATTCGCCCGTTGATCGATGTTTGCCCGTCTCTGATCAAACCCGCCCCGCTTCCGTGGGCCGCAAAGCCAAGCGCTTCGTAGTACAGCAGTTCGGCGATGGTAAAGGCGTCGTGGCACTCGACAACATCGATATCTGAAGGCCCGATCCCGCACGATTCATAGGTTTCGTTCGCGCATCGCACCGTGACCTCGGGAGTCGTGATGTCCCGCGCCCCCTGCATATAACGGCCCGAGGTGAGATGAGACGCGAGAATCCTCACGGCGCCTTGCTGTTTCGCTTCGGAAAGATCGGAGGCGACAAGCACTACAGCCGCGGCACCGTCGCCAAGCGGGCAGCACTGCTGCAAAGTCAGCGGCGACGCCACCGGCCGGCTTCCGAGCACTTCGTCGATCGAGATGGCGCTGCGGATTTGCGCGTATGGGTTGAGCGCGCCATTCGCCCTGGCCTTGACGGCGATCTGCGCGAGATCTCGGGGCGACAAATCGAATTCATGCATGTATCGCTGCGCGCGCATCGCGTACAGCGCGGGCATTGTTATTCCGTTAGCCGCCTCGACATCCTCATCGCCCAGGTCAAGCGGTCCGCCGCCAAGGCGAGTCAGCTGCTCCGCGCCGACCACGACCGCGCAATCCACCGCACCTGCGGCGATCGCGAGGTAGGCGAGCCGGAATGCGCTCGCTGAAGACGAGCAGGCGTTCTCGACGTTCATTGCCTCGATGCCGGTGAGCCCTGTCTCCCGTGCGATACGTTGGGCAGCCAACGGGCCGCCGGCTACCGTTCCGCAGTAAAGAGCATCGACCTGTCGGCGATCGATTCCGGCTTCATCAAGTGCTTCGATGACCGCCGGCGCAGCAAGTTGGGAGAGACTGACTTCCGGGAAACGACCAAAGCGAATCATGCCGGTGCCAACCACGCTGACACTTCTCAAACCGTTCGTCACGCTCATGAAGCGACCTGCTTAGAAAGTTCGCCGGGTCCGGTAAAGAAATAAATGAACTGACTCGCTTGTTTATTTGCCGGCTTCACTCGCAATTCGAGCTGCTGCCCTATCTGCACGGCGCCGCCCGTCTTTTCGATGCGCCCGAAAACCCGCAGACCCTCGCTCAAGTCCACGTACCCGACGATATAGGGGACGTCGACGCCCTTTGGCCCCATATGCACCACGCTGTAGCTGTAGAGGGTGCCCAGCGCCGGCAGCGGCGATGCAACGAAGCCGCAATTTCCGCATTGAGGACACGCGGTGATCACCGGGTAGATCGGCGTTTCGCAATGGGAGCACTTTGCCCCGAGCAATGACCAGCCCTCCGCCCCTCTGACAACGGAGGCTGTGCCTAATCGTCTGAAACCGTCCACGTTTGCTCCCGCTCCTGTTCAAAGCACATGGTGTAATGTCCGCTACACTATACCTGCGCACTACAACCGGATAGGTGGGGAAAACCCTGGGATCGCTTCGCTGGCTCGTTCAGAGAGGATGGAGATTGCGCGGGCTGGCCGGCTGCGCCAGCCGATGCATCGGCCGGCGGCCAGAGCGGAGTGTGAGCCGCAAGACGTGGTGAAGCCTCTTTATTTCCTGAAAAATCGTATGCGGCTTCGCTGGCTGGCGGATTTCGCCGACAGCGGGCAGAATCCGTCGATGACTGATTCACAGAAAACCGCCCCGGCCAGAGCCCCCAAAATGCATCGGTTGTTGCGAGCCTTGCCGGGTGACGCACCGATGCGCCGCTTCGGGACAGGCTGTGAATCGTGGAACGTAGGACCGTTTTGGAGCATGTAAGTGGAAATAGAGAAGGCGGGAAGGAAGAAGCCCCTATCGAAGACCGAGAATCGCTTCGCGGAGGGCGTACAGGGGTATCAGCAGCGCGTCAGCCAGGAAAAGCGCAGGCTGATACTGGAGGTCGCAATCGCAACGTTTCTGCAAAACGGATATGACGCAGCGACGATGGATTCCATCGGCGATCGCGCAGCAGTGTCATACGCGACTCTATACAAACATTTTCCCAGCAAGGAAATCCTGTTCAGCGAAGCTGTGGACCATCTCACCCATCAGCTGTTCTCACGCTGGAAGGATCACGTCGTGCCCGCGGAGGTCGAATCGGGCCTTCGCGAAATTGGACGTGCATATAGCGAGCTCGTTTCGGATGCCAGCTTAATTGCCGCTATGCGACTGGTAATTGCACAAGTGCAAAGGTTTCCGGACATCGGCTCTCGCTTCCAACGCGCAAAACAATTATTCAGCGATATCACCGACAACTGGATGCAAATGCGTGTGGACGAACGTGAGCTGCGTATTGCCGACGTGCAACTTGCGCGCGCTGAATTTATCGGCATGCTGGGCGAGACCCTTTTCTATCCACGCCTGACGCAAATTGACTACGCCATATCCGACGATCAGGCTGCAAGGATCATCGATAGCGCAGTTGCCACTTTCTTAATGCGGTATCGAGTGCAATGAGTAACGCCGTATTTGCGTGCGACCGATATTTGGGTGGAACGGCCGTCTGAGTGTCCGTCAACGCAGGAGAGTGAGCGTCCGAGACTGACCCGAAAGCAGGCATGTCAGCATCGACACACGAACGTCAGGTATTGCCGAATTGTGCGCGTAGCCCGTCCATCAGGTTTCGGAGTAATGCGGCCAATCCACCGGCAGGCTTCCCGGGCATCTTTGACGTCACGACCCACGCCGACAGACCTACCCATCGCGTGCGAGCGCGCGATGGGTACCGCGTCGGCGACTTCAGTGTGGCGCCGCGTCGTTCAGACAGATGCCCGCCGACAGTCCAGCCTTCAACTGCCGAGTGAATTCGTCGGTTGACACTTCCTCCGCACCGGCCTCGATAGCCTCGTACGCCTGGCGCACGACGTTGGCCAGCGTCGCCTTCGGAACCTCCAGTCCGCGCGTCAGATCCGTATCGATGAAGCCAGCATGCAGCCCGACAACCTGGGTACGCTGCTCGCGCAGCGATTGGCGCAGGCCGTTGGTCAGCGCCCAGGCGGCCGACTTCGACACGCCGTAGGCCGCCAGGATCGGCCGGTTCACCCGGCTCGCAACTGACAGCACGTTCAGGATCGCGCCGCCGCCGTTGACGGCCAGGTTCCCCGCGAACGCCCGCGACACCGCCAGCATGCCGACCACATTGGTTTCGAAGTGAGCGCGCAACGCGTCGAGCGCGCCGTCGTCTGTCAGGCTGCCGAACCGCGCGATGCCCGCGTTGTTGATCAGCAGCGTGACGTCGCGCGCCGTGTCGGCGGCCGTGGCCACGGACGCCGGATCGGTCACATCGAGCTTCACGGGCACGACACCCTGCAGCATCACGCTGGCCGGATCACGTGCGCCCGCATAAGCCTTCCGCGCCCCTCTTGAGAGCGCCTGTTTCGCGAACTCGAGGCCACGCCCGCGGTTCACTCCCGTCACGAAAACTACAGCACCTTCGATCTTCATCGCCCTTCCTTTCGCATGATGAATGGCGCCCGCACCGGCTCGCCGTCCGCGTAAGATCGGGTGGAAACAGTGCTGCGTTCGCTTGCCGAGCCGTTGCGCCATGTCTTCGCACGCGGCCAATCAATATATCGCATACGATTAAATCTTTTACGCTTGACATCGGGCGCGTCCTCCTCCATTATTCGACGCAAGCGATTACATCGCATGCGATCTGATTCGCTTAGCTCCGCTCTTCACACAGGAATCCATCATGCCCAAGATCGATCAAGTCCTCTTCACAGGCAACTCCAACGCCACGGTCAATCACGACCCCGATGTCCAGCGCGGTGAGCACGGCGTCCTCGACCTCAAGCTCTCGGCGCTCAACGGTGAAACCCGCGATTTCATTGCCACCGAGTTGCACCCGCGAGCCGAGCAGCTGTTCTCAGGCGCGTGGTCAGCCTGTTACATCAGCGCGTTCGAGCTTGCGGCCTCGATGAGGAAGGTCACGCTGCCGCCCGACTATTCCGTGGACATCCAGGTAAGTATCGGAACGGTTGGTAACGGGTTTTGTCTCGGCGCCCAGTTCACCATCCGTGCGCCGGGTCTGGCAACGGCAGTCGTCGAGGCAATCGCGAACCGGGCCCATCAGATCTGCCCGTACTCGAAGGCCGTGCACGGCAACATCGAGGTCGGCCTGAACGTCGTCACGGCGTGACATTTAAATCGCATCCGATTTAATCGCACATGATTTAAATCCGCTTGATACCCTCATTTACACAGGAATCCATCATGGAAAAGATCGAAAAAGTCCTCGCCGCAGGCAGCTCCCACGCCACGGTCAATCGCGACCCCAATGCCCAGCGCGGCGAGTTTGGCGTCTACGACCTCACGCTGACCGCGCCCGGCGTTGAGACCCTCGATTACATCGGCACTGAGCCGCACCCGAGAGCCGAGCAGCTGTTTGCGGGCGCCTGGTCGGCCTGTTTCACCACGGTGTTCGGCATGGCTGCCCAACTGAAGAAGGTCACGCTGCCGCCCGACTATTCCGTGGACATCCAGGTGAACATCGGGCAGACCGGTGCGGCCTGGTTCCTCGGCGCCCAGTTCGACATCCGCGTGCCAGGTGTGGAAAAGGAAGCCGTCGAGGCAATCGCGCACCTGGCCCATCAGATCTGCCCGTACTCGAAGTCTGTGCGCGGCAACATCGAGATCAGCACGAACATCGTCACGGCCTGATCCGTCAGGGCACGTGTCTCTCTGAGGCGCGCGCCCTTCTCCAAACATCTTTCAGGAAATTCCATTATGAAGACCAAGCTCATCGTTGCACTGCTCGTCGCCGTATCGGCGTCCGTCGCCGCACCCGCGTTCGCCAGCGGCTATGGACCGGCGCCTTTCTACAAGCCCTCGGACGGCGCACCGGCATCGCAAAGCGGTCAGAGCCTGCGAACCATCGCCGCCGAACGCGAGAGCGCAACTACCCCGGAAAAGGCGTATGGCGGTGCAGTTTCCGGACTGTCGCAATCGGGCAGCCATGTCGCCATGACGCCGCGCGATAGCCTCTTTGCACACCATTGAGTCGCGCATCCCTCCGCCGCTGGGCCGTCGCGCACCTTCGTTGCTCCTGCGCGCCGGCCACAGCATCGGGTGGTCGGTGGCAGCGATGCGACGCATGTTATGATGCGATACAATCGCATGCGATTCATATTTTTGTGAAACGTCAGGCGCCACCCAGGGAGGGTACACATGAAATCCACGGATCAACTGGCCCCCGAACATCTAATGCTTTCCGACTACCTGTGCTTTGCGGTCTACTCCGCGAACCTGGCGTTTAACAAGGCATACAAGCCGATACTCGAGGAACTCGGACTTACCTACCCGCAATACATCGCGATAATTGCGTTGTGGGAGGAAGACAACCAGACCGTCAGCGGTCTTGGCGCAAAGCTGTTTCTCGAGTCCAACACGCTTACGCCAATGTTGAAGAAACTCGAGGCAATGGGTTATCTGGAAAGGCAACGCGATCCCGGTGATGAGCGCCAGGTGCGGATCAGTCTCACGAAAAGCGGGCGGCGGCTGCGCGAAAAAGCCCTGAAGATGGACCTCGTCCAAACGGGCCTCGCGCCCGACGAGTTCGCGAAAATTCAGACGGCGGTCGTAAAGTTGCGGAACAATCTCATCAAGTCAGTCCAGGACGATGAATGAACGCTTAACGGTCGTATCGCAGGGGCGTCCATTTCCGGATATGAGCACAGTTCTTGAGGTTTGTCCAACGCCTGCCCGCATACACTGACGCGTGCTTGCGAGCCCGCGGACATGGGCAGGCGTCGAACAAACCTCAAGAACATCAGACGCCAAAACCATTGACCCTTCGCACGCGCCCTAGCCTCGCGTTTCGGATTATGCTTAACTCTCTTTCATGCAACATTTCAAGACGCGTTGACGTGATGGAGCGCTCAGGATTCGCTTTAACCCGTCAATTTTCTCGCACATTGATTTCTGAAAAATCAATGACTTATCACCACATCGCAAATGAATTCACGTTTTGATTAATTTCTGCAAAAAACACTCACCTTCTGGTTGTTTAACGACCCGCACGAACGCGCCAAATCGGCCCCAACTTACCGTTCAGCTTTTCCTTTAAATTTGTCCGCCTTTTGCTTTATTCGACAAAACTTCAAATTGTCCGTCTTAAGACAACAGGCTTTCCACCCATCGTCTGTTTGGTCATCCATGCGGCAAGCGCCGAATCCAGGTAGTCGGCGTGTCCGGGAAACCAATTGTACAGATGCATGCCGATGTCATGCACCAGCGCGCAACCGGCCTGCCCTGCGTCGACCGCTGCTTTAACGTCCCGGACTGACTTCAGCACGGCTTCGTGTTCTTCGATGTGGCAGTCGCGCGGGGGAAAGTTTGTCGTGCGCATCCATTCGTCTTCCTGCTCGAAATGGCCGACGGCGTGTTTTTCGAATTCCTCGATCGCGGCAAGGGCGCTCGCATCGGTGCAGGTCACGAGCCGTAGCGCGACTTCGTAGAATTCCTTATGCACGTCATCCATCGGCGTGAAGCCGAGTAGCCGTGCGTCTGACCACACAAGGCTGTTGTCACTCTCCCGCACAGGGGCTTCGACATCGTTCAATACAGAGTCTGTCATGTCCGTTCAATCCGGCTTTATCAAGAGCTTAATCATAGCCGTCAAACATAGAACGCCGCGAATTTCCCAGCATTCCATCATCAGCGTGGCTTAAATCCTTCTGTCTTTCGAGACAAGCCGGGTCGATCACCAGCGCTTCGCAAATCAGATTCATCGGCGATGCATCCCGCCCCTTCTTATTAGAGATCGAATATTCCTGACCCGGGGTCACTTTCGACCATACGTACTTTCCCGGATGTCTCGAAAGGCTCTTGCCATTTTCACTAGATCTCTAATATAGTTGAGCAACACCTGTTGATCAAGGCGACCTTTCGCCGGGAGACATTACATGCTGACCCACCAAGAAAATGAACTGCTGTGCCGCGTCGAAGGCGATGCCCCGATGGGCCAACTGATGCGCCGGCACTGGACGCCGGTTTGCCTGATCGAAGAAGTCAGCGAGCCAGACGGCGCGCCGGTCAAAGCGCGCGTATTTGGCGAGGACCTCGTCGTATTCCGGGACTCGGAAGGCAGCGTTGGCGTGCTGGACGAGTACTGCCCCCACCGTCGCGCGTCGCTCGTCTACGGCCGCAATGAAGACTCCGGCCTGCGCTGCCTGTATCACGGCTGGAAGTTCGACGTCTCGGGCAACGTGCTTGAAATGGTGTCCGAGCCGGCTGCGAGCTGCATGACCGACAAGGTCAAGCACAAGGCCTACCCGGTGCAGGAATGGGGAGGCATGGTATGGGCGTATATGGGCCCCCAAGACGCGATCCCCGAATTCGTGCCGCCGGCCTGGGCGCCGACTTCCGACACCCGCGTGAGCATCGCCAAGGCGCTGCTGCCGTGCAATTGGGCGCAAATTCTCGAAGGCGCGATCGACTCCGCACACAGCTCCAGCCTGCATTCGTCGGACTTCGTGCCGGCGCGCGTCGGCGGTGCCGAAGCGACCGCGAAGAACTGGTTGCGCCCGTCCACCGACAAGGCCCCGCGCCTGCAGGTCGAGCGCACCGATTACGGCTTCCGTTACGCCGCGCTGCGCCGCCCGATCTTCAACGCCAACACGCACGACTACGTGCGCTCCACGGTGTTCGTGGCGCCGGGAACGGTGCTGATCCCGCCGAACAATTTGTACAACGTTGCGAACATCAACGTGCCGATGGACGACACGAACACGGCGTTCTACTTCATCGCCTGGGGCGATCCGGAGACGACGCCGGAAACCGAAACGTGGCGCAAGTTCCTGCGTCAACAGGTCGGTGTTGACCTCGACCAGTACTATCGTCCGCTGCGCAATCACGACAACCGCTTCTGGCAGGACCGCCAGGCGATGAAGGCTGGCAATTTCACTGGCATTTCGGGCTTCCCGAACCAGGACATCGCCATGTGGGTCACGATGGGCCCGATTGCGAACCGCTCGGACGAACGCCTCGGCGCAAGCGATCTCGCCATCGTCGAATTCCGTCGCCGCATGATCGATGCGATCGCCGAATTCGAGAAGGATGGCGACGCAATTGGCACCGGTGCAAAAGCGATTCCCCGCGAAGTGTGTTCATACCAGGCTGTCGTGCCGAAGGAAATCGACTGGCGCACTTATGCCGCGCGTTACGTCAGCAAGAAGAATCCGGAACCGGCCGACCAGCCGTCCGCGCTCGCAACGGACTATCAGGTCAAGCAATAACGGGAGGCACACGGCCATGGAGCAGCACCGTTTGCGCATCGGGGTCGCAGGACTGGGACGGGCATTCTCGCTGATGCTGCCGACCTTCCTGCGCGACCCCAGAGTCCAGCTCGTCGCTGCGTGCGATCCGCGTGATGAAGCGCGGCGGCAGTTCACCGCCGACTTCGCGGCGCCCACCTATGCGGACGTGGCGGAGTTGGCGGATGACCCCAACGTCGAGATCATCTACGTTGCGAGTCCGCACCAATTCCACGCGCAGCACACTGAAATTGCCGCGGCAAGAGGCAAACACGTGCTGGTCGAAAAACCGATGGCGCTCGCCGCCGCGGATTGCGATCGCATGATCTCGGCATGCCGCGCAGCGAACGTGCATCTGATCGTCGGCCATTGCCATAGTTTCGATACGCCGTACCTGCGTACGCGCGAACTGATCAGTCGCGGCGATTTCGGCGCGGTGAAAATGATCCAGGCCGTCAACTACACCGACTACCTGTATCGCCCGCGCCGGCCCGAGGAACTGGCCACGGCTGAAGGTGGTGGCGCCGTCTTCAGCCAGGCGGCTCATCAGGTCGATATCGTGCGAATGCTCGCCGGCTCGCGCGCGACGCGGCTGCGCGCGAGTGTGGGACGGTGGGATCCGTCCCGCCCGACCGAAGGCGCTTATTCGGCGCTGATCTGGTTCGAGAACGGTGCTTATGCCTCGCTCTCGTACAACGGCTATGGCCACTTCAACACCGAAGAGTGGAGCGGCTGGATCGGCGAAATGGGCGATCGTACGAGCCCCGACACGTACGGCAGCGCCCGCCGCCGTCTGGAGACGCTCGTGTTCTCGGGCGACGAGGCCAAGCTCAAGGCGGCCGGCACCTACGGCGGATCGGCATACAAGCCGCCGACGATCGCCGCGGACGAGCCGCCGCGCTTTCATCAGCACTTCGGTCAGATCATCGTCTCGTGCGAACGCGCGGACCTGCGACCGCTGCCCGATTCGATCGTCGTCTACGGCGACGAGCGGCGTCAAACGCTGCCGCTGCCTGCGCCCGCCGTGCCGCGCGCCGAAGTGATCGACGAGTTGTATGGCGCGGTCGTCGACGGACATTCGCC
This sequence comes from Burkholderia sp. H160, assembly GCA_000173575.1. Taxonomy (GTDB): domain Bacteria; phylum Pseudomonadota; class Gammaproteobacteria; order Burkholderiales; family Burkholderiaceae; genus Paraburkholderia. Next base: position 47,714 of record ABYL01000015.1, read on the forward strand.
CCTTCACGATGGCGAATGGGCGAAAGGCACGCTGGAAATCTGTATTGCGATTCTGAAGTCGAGCGATACGGGCGCAGATGTGACGCTTTGATAGTTCAAGGTAAGCGCAAAAGCCCTCGTTACCCTCGTTTTCACCTGAGCCATGCACAGTTAAAACGAGGGATTTTTTTATCGACGCTTCCTTCTACGGGGCGCACACATGCGCCCCGATCTCGTTACCCGGCAAACGCCGCGAAGCGCAGTGAAAAATCAATCGCCCTGACGTTCTTCGTCAGCTTGCCTAACGAAATACGGTCCACACCGGTTTCGGCAATCGTTCGCAGCGTCTGCTCGGTCACACCACCCGAGACTTCCAGCTCGGCGCGGCCCGCGGTGACACGCACAGCCTCGCGCATCGTCTCGATCGAGAAATTGTCGAGCAGGATCGCCGCGGCGCCACCCGCTAACGCTTCCTTTAGTTCATCGAGCGTCTCCACCTCGACCTGCGCGGGCACACCTGCACCCAATGCTTCGGTAGCGCGAAGCGTCGACGCAATGCCGCCACCCGCCGCGATGTGGTTTTCCTTGATCAGGATGCCGTCGTACAGCCCCCGGCGATGGTTTTCGCCGCCGCCAACACGAACTGCGTATTTTTGCGCGAGGCGCAATCCCGGAAGCGTTTTTCGCGTGTCGAGAATCCGCGCAGACGTGCCTTCGACGATCCGCGTCATCAAGCTTGTCTCGGTGGCCACGCCAGAAAGCAACTGAATGAAGTTGAGCGCGGTGCGCTCGGCGGTCAGCATGCCGCGCGCCGGGCCAGCGATCCGGCAGACGGCCTGCCCTTCGTGCATCCGTTCGCCCTCGCCGACCAACCATTCAATCGTGATGCGCGGGTCGACCTGCTGGAGCGTTTCGTCGAACCACGGTCTGCCGCACAACAGCGCGGCTTCGCGCACGGTCAAGACGGCTTCGGCTGAAGCGTCGGTGTCGATCAGTAGCGACGTCCAGTCGGCCTCGCCGACATCTTCCGCGAGCGCATCGCGGACGTTGCGCGTCATCGCCGCGCGGGTCATTCCATCCATTCCAGATCCGTATATTTTGAGCGAAGGAGCAGCAGCATGCCGTGGCCTGCCGTCGTGCCTGTCGTGGACTTGGCACGCCCGCCAATATTATTAGATCTATAATGAATTTACCACTCGGGAATAACCTGAAACGCCGAGCCGTACGTCAATCCTGATCGATTTCTTCCCCGCGCGCCGCGATCAGATTGCCCACTTCCCGGGTCGACGGAATACGCAGCGCCGGGTCGTCGGACTCGGATTCGTCGCGTGCCATGTTCTCGATGATCGTCAGCAGAACCTTGCGCGCGACGTTGATCTCGGTGGCTTTCAGGCCCCTGACGCTAATCTCGTTGACTTCTTCCGCGAGCGGGACGAGTTTGTGTTTCAGGCTCCGGCCGCGCGGCGTCAGATAGACGTGCGTGTTCTTGCGATTGCCGGGCTCGTAGCGGCGCTCGACATAGCCGAGCTTTTCCATTGCCGACACCGCGCTGAACGTGGTGGGCGTCGTGGTGCCGGTCTCGTCGCTGAGCTCCTTCTGCGTCAGCCCGTCGGTGACCCATAGCACGCGCAGATACGCCCAGTGGCCGAACGAGACTTCATGCTGCGCCAGGCGCATTTGCAGACCGCGAATCATCGCGCGGCCCGCATCCTTCACCAGGTGAGCGAGACGATCGTCCGGTACCGCCTCACGCCAGTGCCGCAGAATGGGGTCCTCGCTCGCGACCCCGCCCTTGCCCCTGCCTTTGCCCGAAGTACGTGCTGCTGCCATGCCTTCCTCGCTGTTATTGTGACCACACCGCTGATAATCATAGCGCTTTAGCCCGCGCGAGAGGCACTGGAGCGCAGTGCCCGGACCGCTCAGAAAGTGTGGCGAATGCCCACGGTCACGCCCGCCTGGTCCATGCCTGGTGCAATGTCCACGCCCGTGCCGCGAATACCGACATTGGAAAACGAACGATTGGAGACATACGCCCCTTCCGCGTACACGTCGGTGCGCTTGGACAGCGAGTAGTCGACGAGCAAAGCCCCCATCGTCGGGCCGCCGTGCGGATTGCGAAACTGCGTGTGATAGACGCTTGCGGAAATGGAAAGCGGCGCGTTCACCCTCCAGGTCACGCCGCCCCAGTAGAGCAGCGAACTCGGCGGCGCATCCGTATTGCGCGTGTTCAGCCAGCGCAGGCCCGCCAGAGTAGTGACCGGCCCGAAGTCGTACGACAGGCCGAGCAGCGCGCGCTGCTGCGCATTGCTCTGCGTCGCGATCGAGGTGCCCTGCAACTGGTCGTACGTCAGGCCGATGCTGAACGGCCCGCGGTCATACAGCACCGCCGCGCTCATTTCCCGGCCCACTTTCGTAGCGCCGGGCACGTTCCCACCGTTCGGAATCGTCGCGTCGAACCCGGTGCTATACAGTGCCGCGAACGTGACGCCGCCGAGATGCACGCCATAGCGGACCGAATTGTCGGCGCGGTTCACGAACTGGCTGTCCATGCTTTGCGCGGAGTAGCTCGGGTTGAACGTCAGCGCGTCGTACTTGTACATCAGCTCGTAAAGCAGGTTCTGGTGACGTCCGAGCGTGAGCGTGCCGTATGGCGTCGAGACGCCAACGAATGCCTTGCGGCCGAACAGCCGTCCGCTCTGACCCAGCGCGCCGGTGTTCACGTTGAAGCCGCCCTCCAGCGTAAACACGGCCTTGTAGCCGCCGCCGAGATCCTCCGAGCCCTTGAGCCCCCAGCGCGATCCGGCGAGATTGCCCGACTGCTCCCGGATCACCGAGCCCTTCTGACTGCCTTGGGTCACCCGATTGACGTACTCGACGCCCGCATCGACGATGCCGTACAGCGTGACCGAACTCTGCGCATTGGCCGCCGTGCAGGCGAGCGTCAGCAACCCGCCGCAGGCGAGCGGGAATGTGTGTCTCTTCATTTTCATCTGTATTCTGGATGACTGATTATCTTGGATGTGTTGTTCCCTTCCGCGCATCCGTCGCGCACCCAGCGCTTGCTGGATGCGCGACGGCACGACCTACCGCCGCGAGGGGATCAGATCTTGAATCGCTCCAGACTGGCCGGATGGAACAGTTCGGCAGGCTCGATGCGACGGCTCGACAATCCCTCGGCGTGGTGCTGCGCGAGGAAGCGGTCGATCACGTGCTCGTTGTTCGCGAATCCATACGACCAGAAGTCGTGCCCCATCAGACGCCGCGCATTGCGCAACTGGTCTTCGATGAACGGCAGCGTCACCTTGGTCGCCGAGGTGTCGCTCAAACGGGCCAGCGCGACTTCCTTCGATTGCTCGAACGCCTTCGCGATCGCACCGGGTAGCCACGGGTGCTGATCCGCGAGCGTCTTGCGAATGCCCAGCGTGTGCATGATCGGGAAGAGCTTCCTGCGCTCGTACCATTCGGCGGCGCTTCTTTGCGGATCATCGAAAAGGTACTTGACCTTCGGATGCCCACGGTCGAAGCACGACGGCGCGCGCGGTCCGATCACGCCGTCAATCTCGCCGTCGGCAAGCAAATTCGATATCGTCTGCCCTTCTGGCGCGTTTTCCAGCACGACGCCTTCGGGAAGCTTCAGCGCAATCTTCTCAACGCGCGTCGGATCCTCGTAGCCGCCCCGCACCCAGCGGATATCCGACGCCTTCACGCCATACTCCTCTTCGAGAAAGAGCCGCACCCATACGTTGGCGGTCAGCTGGTATTCCGGCACGCCGATGCGTTTGCCCTTCAGGTCCTCGGGCCGGTCGATCCCACGGTCGGAACGCACGTAGATCGAGCTGTGTCGGAACGCGCGCGACGGAAAAACCGGCACCGCGATGTAGGGCGACGTGCCGGCGGCCGTCTTCACCGAATAGCTGCTGAGCGACAGCTCGCAAATATCGTAGTCCGCGTGCCGGAACGCACGAAAGAAGATTTCCTCCGGGTCCTGCAGCATGAACACGGGGTCGACACCGTCGATCTGCACGTCGCCGTCGATCAGCGGCCGCATCCGGTCGTAGTTGCCCACCGCGATGGAAAGTTGAAGCTTGCTCATTCCTGCTCCTGTCTGACTGTCAAAATGCTGGTCGTCGCGTGCATCGTCACGCGCCGGATTGCTGTACCTGCCGCTCGCGCGGCACGCCGAAGAAGACGGCGATGCCGCCGATGAAAACGAGCGCCGCAACCAGCAGGATGCCGGCCGAGAAGCTGCCGGTCACGCTCTTCACCCAGCCGAGGACGATCGGTGCGAAGAAAGCGCCTACCTGACCGAGACTGCTGATCACACCGATACCGCCGGCAGCCGCCGCGCCCTTCAGGTAGTTCGGCGGAATGGTCCAGATAATGGCTGCGGCCGCGAAATAGCTCACCGAAACGAGACTCAGGCACGCGATGGCGGCAACCGGGTTGTTCGTCAGAACCGTCAGGAGCACCGCGCCTGTGGCGCCCGCTGTCGTCGACAGCACGAAGTGCCAGCGACGCTCGAGCCGCAGGTCGGAGCTGCGTGCGATCAGCAGCATGGCGGCCGCGCCGACGATATAAGGCAGCGCCGACAGGAAGCCGATTTGCAGCAGGTTGGAAACGCCTGACTGCTTGATGATCGTGGGCGTCCAGTAGTTGAGGATGGTTCCGCAGATGGGCACCGTGGCCCAGCCCGCAGCAATCACGTACACGCGCGGGTCGCGCAGCGCGGCGAGGAGCGTGCTCGGCGAGCTATGCGGCTTGCTGCGACCTTCCTCGTCGAGCGCGCCGATGACGATTCGTTTTTGCTCCTCGGTCAGCCACCCCGCATCCTGCGGCCGGTCGATCAGGTAGAAGTAGGCAACGACACCGGCAATCACGGCCGGCAGGCCTTCAAGGAAGAACAGCCACTGCCAGTTGCGAAAGCCCCAGACGCCCATGAAGTTTTGCAGGATGACCCCGGAAAGCGGGCCTCCGACAATCCCCGCAACCGCGATCGCCAGCAGGAACCGCGACGTGATCCGAGCGCGGCGCTTCGACGGGTACCAGTACGACAGATAGAGGATGATGCCGGGCCAAAAGCCCGCTTCGGCCGCGCCGAGGAGCGTGCGCGCGAGATAGAACTGCCATGGAGCGGTCATGAACGCCATCGCAGTGGAGATGCCGCCCCACAGCAGCATGATCCGGGTGACGGTCTTGCGGGCGCCAATGCGCCGCAGCAGCAGCGTGCTCGGCACTTCGAGCAGGATGTAGCCGATAAAGAACAGACTCACGCCAAGCCCGTACGCCGCGTCGCTCAGCCCGAGATCGTGCTTCAGTTGTAGCTGCGCGAAGCTGACGTTGACGCGATCGAGATAGTTGAGGACCCAGCACAGGAAAAGAAAGCTCATTAGCCTCAGCGTGATCTTGCGGTATGTCGCCTCCTCCGCCGCCGAATCGGCTATGGCAGACAGGGATAGGTCCCCTGAGTGCAACGTTGAATGTGCCATGACTGAATGTCTCCGAATTTGTTTCTGGATACCGGCGGGAACTGCGTTCCCCTGATCGCTTGATTAGAGCTCTAATATTCAGGTTACGGCGGCTTTATGCCGCTGGCAAGCACGGGTTTATACCAAGCAAGATCGCGAAAAATCGTTCTTCTTGACTTGCATCATTAGAGATCTAGCAATAAGATGCAGTCCATGTTGATGCAACGCAAGACTGGACTGGCAGAAGGAGACAGACATGACGCCCCCACTGGAAGACGGTTTTCTTCGTTTGAAGATTGCTGGCAAGGAGAAGATCGCCCGTGACATCTGGCGCTTTGAACTGACCGACCCGCAAGGCGCGCCCTTGCCGCTGTTCGAGGCGGGCGCGAACTTGACCGTCGTGGTGCCCAACGGTTCGCGACGCAGTTATTCGCTGTGCAATGACTCGCAGGAGCGCCATCGCTACGTCATCGCGGTCAAGCGTGACAGCAACGGACGCGGCGGTTCGATGAGCTTCATCGACGATACGGCCGAGGGCGACGCCGTGGACGTCTCTCTGCCCCGCAACGAATTTCCCCTCGATGAGCGCGCCAAGTCATTCGTTCTCGTCGCGGGCGGCATCGGCATCACGCCTATGCTGTCGATGGCGCGGCAGCTGCGGGCGGAAGGCCTGCGCTCGTTCAAACTGTACTACCTCGCCCGCGATCCAGAAGGCACGGCGTTCTTCGATGAACTGACCGGCGACGAATGGCGTTCGGACGTGAAGATTCATCACGATCACGGCGACCCGTCGAAAGCATTCGACTTCTGGCCCGTATTCGAGCGGTCGAAGTCGGCACAACACGTGTACTGCTGCGGCCCGCAGGCGCTGATGGACACCGTGCGGGACATGACCGGCCACTGGCCGTCGGGCACGGTGCACTTCGAGAGCTTCGGCGCAAGCAATGCGAATGCGCGTGAAAGCACGCCGTTCACCGTGCGGCTATCGCGCAGCGGCACTTCGTTCGACATTCCCGCCAATCGCTCGATCCTCGAGGTGCTGCGTGACGCGAACGTGCGCGTGCCGAGTTCGTGCGAAAGCGGCACCTGCGGCTCGTGCAAGACTGCGTTGTGCTCAGGGGAGGCGGATCATCGGGACCTGGTGCTGCGCGACGACGAGAAAGAAACGCAGATCATGGTTTGCGTGTCGCGTGCGAAATCCGCAGAGCTGGTTCTGGATCTTTGAGTATTGCCGTTCCGCATGCTGATTCTGATTCAGGAAGTCCGGACGGCTGAAATCAGTGCTTCCTGAGACGACATTCCGCCGGCGCCGATTGGGGATCTATCGCAGTAAGGCGGTCTACTGCGCTGGAGGGGTGCATGCGGGTGTTTCAGAGCATCGGGCTCGCAGACGCACTGCTTCCGAAGTTGTTTGTCGGTCCCGGCATGAAATTTGTGGACGCCGAGGGCAAGCTACTCATCGACTGGACACGGCCCACATGCATCGGCCCGCACGGCTGGTGCGCAAGTTACAAGTTTCATCAACCCAACCTCGAGAACGCATGACGTGACCGTCTGGCAGTTCAGGCTAACGTGGACATACGGCTGCGTCACGAAGTGTTTGCGCTTGACGAAACGCACGATCGCGTCCAACTACGCTTTGAAGACACGAGCTGCGACAAACTGGGCCGTGCTACCGCCCGCTACGTGGTCGGTTGCGATGGCGCGCGCTCGATCGTGCGGCGTTTCATGGTCATGCTATTCGTCGCGCGTGTGAATAATCGATCGCCATAATGATATTTACATCACTAACAAATCGACCACTAAACATGACGAATTGATCTACGAACGTAAGTGAAAGCAGACTGTCGCACCGGTATCATCGACCGGCTCAGGTTCCTCCAGTACCGGACCGGACGCAGTGCAGGAAAACAAGCCTGCCAACATGGCTCGAAGCGCCTCGTCCGTCATCTCTTCCGGATTGCACAGCCGGAAGAAACGCATGCCGTCGCAAAGGCTAAGGAGACCCGCCGCGAGCACCGCCGGTTGCGCAGGCCAGCCGCCGTCGCCCGGACGCGCGCCCGCGCGCAGACACGCAGCCAGCTTCGCGAACTTCCTTTGTCGCAACTCGCTGACGCGCTCCCGAACCGCGCTATCGCGGGATGAGAGAAGCCCGGCTTCGAGCCATAGCAGAAAGCAATCACTCTCGAATTCAGCGCAACCCAGACGCGCGAGTGCGCGCATCCGCTCGCGGTCCGGCGCGCCGTGCGATTCGATGATCGCCTGCCAGTCCGCGCACGTTTTTTCGACATCACGTTGCAACAGCTCGAGTAACAGTTCCTGCTGGCTGCTGAAGTTCGAATAGAAGGCGCCACGGGTGTAACCGGCGGCCTCGGCGATGTGTTCCACACTCGTCGCGGCCACGCCTCGCTCGATGAACGACCGTCGCGCGGCGTCGAGCAAGCGCTCTCGCGTCTGCTCTTTTTTGCATGCGCGTGTCAGGCGTACCGGCTTCATGGATGAACAGGCAGCGCCGGCATCAGTCGACCTCGACCGCGTAGGTCGACTGCACGAGGTCGATCTCGCCCACATACACGCTTTCGCCCAACACGCATTCGCGCGACGCTCTGCCCAGAGCATGACGAATCTCGATCCGATAGTGGCCGCTATCCTTGACGAGCCGTGAGAACCGGAAATCGCCGAACGCGTCCGTGACGGTTTCGGCCACCTTCCGATTGCACCAATACAGCGAAACCGCCGCATCGGCGACGCACTCGACGACCTGCCCCAATTGCGCGCTCACGCTACCGCCAATAAAGCAGGTCTCCCAACGTTCGAGGCCGCTGTACCAGACACGCGGATTTGTTTTGAGTTTGGGTTCCAGAACCTTGAGCCCTTCCCGGCTCGCCTTCTCTGCCATTGCGGCGTCATCGAGCTTGACGGTTTCGAAAACGCCCGTAGGGCATGACTGTTCACATCGCGGATGCTGCCAACCCTGATCGAGCAGATGCGCATCGAAGATCCACGTTTGCGGCACCTGCAACGCCTCGTTCCATACGATCGCCTTGTACGGACAGGCCCTCACGATGTCCTTTCTGCCTCGCGCCTTGTCCGGATCAATGATGACGATGCCGTCGGCGCGCTTGCGAATGGCGTCGCCGCCTACACGCATGCATGGTGCGTCGTCGCAGTGGTTGCACATCACCGGCAGGTACGTCGTCTCGACCATGTGCGAATCGCCTTGTACGCGGCGCATGATGCGAATTGGGCTTTCGGCATCGGCCGAAGCAGGTGCCGAGTAACCAGGAAACTCATTGCCAACGTGCTCGTCGCGTGCCGCGATCACGCAGTTCTGGCAGTTCTCGCATCGCCCGACCTTGATAACCAGGTTCCACTTGCTCATGACGTTACCCCTCACGCTGCGCGACCGAGCATGAACGCGTCGGCGCTTTTCCATTTTTCAACCTGCACGAGACATGAATTCGGGCTCATGCTGCTCGTACCCGCCGTCTGCGACCTGTCAGGAGTGAGCATGTTCATGCAGCCGCCGATCTCGACACGCTCTCCGTCTACCTCGATCAGCTGGAATTCAGCGCTCGCCTCGTATGACTTGACCACGCCGGCGGCGACCAGAGGCGATACGTCAGCGGCACAGATGACAGCGCCCCGGTCGTTGTAGACCTTGACGAGATCCCGGTGGGCAATGCCGCGAGCCGCCGCGTCTGCGACTCCGAGCCGCAGCAACCAGAAGCGATGGCCGCCAATCAACGCGCGATGATCTTCTACGCTGTTGACCGACGAGTTCTTGCCGTCGCAATGAGTGTGGAAGCTGTAACGGCTGTGAGTCGCAATCAGTTGCATCGGATAACGCTGAGCACGTTCACAGCGCAATCCCTCCCAGGACGGGATATACCGGTTCAGTGGGGGCCGCTCGGAGTTGTCGGCGGTGTGCCGCTTCAGCAACTCGGGTATGAACTCAAGCTTGCCGCTCGGTGTCTGGAGGCCCATACCGAACTTTTCGGCATATTGCGACGGCATCGGATGCGGTTCCTGCAGATCCTTGCGGCGACCTTCGGCGAACCAGCGCATGTCCACCGGATGGCGCAATTCGGGTTTTTCAGACGGTACGACGAAATAGCCCTTGCGGCAGAATTCGCGCCACGAAACGTGATCGGGCAGATCCGACGATTTGAATACCCGCTTGACCCAATCGAGTTCTCCGCATCCCTCGGTGAACACACCGCCAAGACCAAGACGGGTCAGAATAGCGGTGAAGATATCGTAGTCCGAGCGGGATTCGCCCAGTGGCTCGATGCATTTGTGCTGCATCGTTACCATGCGATGATTGACGGTGTTGAAGCCATGATGCGCATAGCCGCCCGAATTCGACCACTCGCCGATGTCCCATCTCTCGAGCGACGTGCAAGCCGGCAGAATGATGTCGGCGAACTGCGCCTCCCCTTCCATCCAGATCGACTGGTTCACCACGAACTCGATGCTGGAATGTTGATAGGCATCGGCCCAGCGTCCGGACTTCGTGACGGTGCTGAAGGAAGATCCGCCATAGCGATAGATCATGTGGATCGGCGAGTAGCCCGGCATCGGGTAGCTGAACGGCGCGAACTGCGCTTCCTGAGACATACCGTCCCACAGGTATCCTGTCGCATGGCCGTTGATGATGGCATCGGGCAACTGCTGCCGCGGGACCATCTGTTTGACGGGATTCATCGTCAGGATGTGCGGCATGCGCTGATAGTTATTCACGGCATTGGCGGTCCACGCGAGGTCGCCGGACATTCCGCCGTCCGCGTAGCCCGGGAAATAGAAGTGGAGGTCGTGCGGAGCACCCAACTGCAGACACCCAAAATTGACGCCCGGCTTACCCCATCCCTGCATCGCCATCATCATGATCATGCAGCGAGCCCATTGCGCCCCAGTCGCGCCGCGCCCTGCGCCACCGAAACCCGCGCCTGTCATGCCGACGGCGAGATAAACCTTCTTTTTTCCCCACAGGCGAGCTAGCGCCCGCACATCCTTGGCGGGCACGCCGGTCTCGGACTGCTGCCATTCGGGCGTCTTCGGCACGCCGTCCGTTTCGCCCAGCAGATAGCTGCGCCACTGGTCGAAGCCCGTCGTGCGGTTGGCGACGTAGTCCTCGTCGTATAAGCCCTCCACGGCCCACACGTACATGATGGCGGTCGCGAGAGCCGCATCGGTTTGCGGTCGCACGGGAATCCAACGCCCGCCAAGCAACTGCGCGGTCGGATTGCAGTGTGGGTCGATGTGAACGAACTCGAAGCCCAGTTCTTTGGCCCACAGGCGCCGCGGCGTACCCTCGAATCCCGCATACGCCCCGTTGGTGCTTTCCGGATCGGAAGACCAGAAGACGATCATTTCCGCCTCCTTCAGGCAGTCTTCAATGCCGCCATAGCCTGATGGCACACCGACGCGCATCGAGTTGCCGAAGTGATGCATCGCACCCCAGTACCAGCCTTCCCAGCTGTCCGGATTCGCGGCGACCCGAGTGAAACCGATCAGATTAGCGAAGCGAGTGAGCGCGCTGAGGTAGTAGCCGATGTTTCCCCACTGATGATGCGACGACATCGGGAACGTAATCGAACCGGGACCGTGAACGCGCTTTTGCCGGTTGATTTCTTTCGCGACGATGTCAAGCGCCTCGTCCCAGCTGATCGGCACGTAGCCCGACTTGCCGCGGTTGTGCGGATTGCGCTCGCCATCTGGGTCGAAATCAACGCGCTTCAACGGATGAAGAATCCGTTTGTCGGAATAGACAAGCGACTTGATCGCCAATGCGTGCGGCGCAACGAGGCCTCGCCGTGGTGGACTGAAGCGGTGCCCGCGCGCCTCGATCTCCCAACTGGCAGCGTCCTTGCCGTCCAGATCGATAGGCGTCACCCGTATGATGCGATCGTCCTTCACGTAAACGAACAAAGGGCCGCCGTTCGTGCAGGTCGTGTATCGCCGCGTGCCGTCCCGCATCGGTGTGCCCATCGGCAGACCGATGGTTTGCGTCATACTGAGCGTTTGCATGAACCACACGAGCAGTTCATCGTCGCCTTCCGTCACCACCTTGAAATTCTTTGCCGCATGAATGATTTCAGCATGGTCCTGCCGTGGGGAAAGGAATTTCAGGGCCGTGGCGACGTCCTTGAACAGGATGCTCACATCGGCTTGCCCACGCGTGCAAGCGCGCGAGCGGATGCGACCGTTCCTGATTTCGAGGACGCGGCCGAGGCTCCGATCCATCAGCCCGATCCAGGCGACGATGTTCCGCTCCTTGAGGCGCTGACGATAGGCGGGGAAACGGCGTGCCGTCAGGTCGAGTACTTTGGGCAGCGCGAACAGAATCGATTTGAGCACTTGTCGCTTCATGGTTTCACCCGAAATGAAACATTGAAACAGGAGATGGCCAAAACGCTTGCACAACCATTACTCCCACGCGCGCGACCAGAACCGTACGCCGCAGAGTTACGTGCATCGGGGCGTCACCAGCGTGTTTCGACGGGCCGCATTTGCTCACTTTGTTGTGCATTTGAACCTCTAAACTGGTTGAACGTATTTCGCCGTGTCCGGCGCCTGAAACGCTGTCCTTGCGGGCTAGAAGGTATAAGCGACATTCAGGAAGACATTTACGGGATTGAGACGGATCGTCGATTTCGAAACGATTTGCGTCCCTTTAGCCGTTGTCCCGTCCAGCGTAAGGTGAGTCTTTACGGGAACGTAACCGACACTGGCTCCCACTGACCAGTGGTTCGTCATCGCGTAATAAGCCCCGATCTCGAATACCGGGTTCCAGGACGAACTGAGGGATGCGTGCGCCGACCCACCCGGTCCCAGACTGTCAGTGACAAATTGGCTGTTAGTCGTACGCACCTGGCTGAACCACGTATAGTTCACGCCCAACCCGATGAAAGGACGGAACTTTGACTGGGCGGCAAGTAGGTGGTATCGAAAGACAAGCGCGGGCGGAATCGGCCGCGTCGAGCCCAGGGTGCCATACTTCGCGAGCGCGCCGTCCCCGACCAGATCCACTGTGAGCGGGAGTCCGATGAGCGTCGCAACGCCGATGTGGTCGGTGACGTAGTACTCGGTCGTGATCCCCATCGTGTCCGTGGACGTCGCGTGCGCCCCAGTACCGGGCAGTTGCTGATTCACTGTCATGCCACCCACGCTTTCCACGGTCAGCGGCGTTGCACTACTCTGTGGTGCGACGTGGAGCCACCCGGTCGCCACGGTGAAGCTCCCGGCCGTCTGCGCTTTCGCATTACCAGCAAGCGTGGCCGCGCAGAGGCACACCGCAAAACCAGCGGATCGAACCGTTCTCCTGTCTTTCATCACGTGTCTTCTCCTGTCTCATTGGCTGAATACTTTTTTTGTCGCCTGCCGGTCAGGGCGCTTCATGGGGCGCCCGTGACGGCCTAGCGTCGGCATAGCTCTCATTCGATTGCATCGAACGACATCACGCCCGCTTCTTATGCAGTCGTACTAAATGAAATGACGCGCTTTCGCGCGTCTCTGCTGATGCCTTCCACCGCGCTTCTTCTTCGTGCCCTCAGCAGAAGCGTCCGGTTACAGGTCTATGCCTGGCGTGAAATTCCGACGCGCTCTCGATAACCGGATATGTCAGTGAAACCGCATTGACGGGCGCGCAGCCTCCGGCGGGAACACCCGCCACGAACCATCGGAGTGCCGGAAGAAAAAGAGGCCGACCCTTTCCCCCGGCAGAACCAGTTCGATGTGTACGTAGACTCCCTGATTCGACTGCGCGCGACCCGATCGGGTAATCCGTAGCGGCGTTGCCGAAACGGCGCCGAGCCATTTTTCAACAAGCGATCGCAAAGTCGTTTCCGATGCAATACCCATCTTCCGCTCCAACCAAAAGCCACTGCTCTAGCTCGACAACCAATGCCATTGGCGTTCAGGCGTGACCCGGGTTGCCGCCCGGGCTCGCCGGGACGGACAGCGAGAAAACGAATGGAAAGCGCCCGAGCGTCGCGCGCGCCAGTCCTTCGAGGTCGGCCCTGTTGAGTTCGACATGAGCCGTCAGCCCGCGAGCGCTGTCTTCGACAATGCTCACCGCTGCATCGTTGACGCCGGCTTCAACGAGTGCGGATCGCAATGCGTCCGCCATTTCTCGCCATTTCAGCGCCGGCTTGTAGATCTTGCCGACGCCTGTCAGCGGCATCGTATCGATGACGCGGATCCCCTTAGGAAGCGCAGCCCGCTCGCTGATGCAGGCGCGCAGGAATGCGGCCAGTTCCGCTTCGGTTGTCATGACGCCTGGCTTGAGCTGGACATAGGCGACCGGCAACTCGCCCGCATGCGCGTCGGGCCGGCCCACGGCGGCGGCGATCTGTACCGCCGGATGACGATGCAGGGCTTCTTCGATAGCCGCAGGGTCGATGTTGTGACCGCCCCGGATGATCAGCTCCTTTTTCCGGCCCGTGAGCCAGAAGTATCCGTCGGCATCGCGGCGCCCGAGATCGCCAGTATTGAGCCAACGTTCGCCGTCGCCGAGGTCCATCCAGATTCCACTGTCCTGCTCTGGCCTGGAATATCCAACGAACACATTCGGTCCGGAGATCACCAGCTGGCCGACTTCATCTGCCGCGCAATCGCGTGTATAGCGGCCGGCCTCGTCGGCCACCACGACCTTCATTGCCTGACCGGGAAGGCAAAGGCCAATCGAGCCCGCCCTGCGTTCACCAAGCGGCGGATTGACGCTGCTCACGCAGGCGCCTTCAGTGAGTCCGTAGCCTTCGAGGATTTGGATCCCCGTGCGATGCTCGAAATTGCGAAGCAATTCGACTGGCATCGGCGCGGCACCGCACAGCCCATACTCGAGCGAGCTGATGTCGTGCTCGCCAATAGGAACCTCGAGCAGTGATCCATAGAGCGTTGGCACACCGCTGAAGAAATTGATGCGGTAATGTTCAACGATTTCCCAGAAGCGCTTTACAACACCGTCGCCGCGATATCCTTGCGGTGTGCCGAGAACGACATGAGCGCCGCGCGAGAACGCCAGCAGACCTGTCACCATCACGGCATTCACATGAAATAGCGGCAGTCCGCAAAATATCGTTTTGCCGGGACCGATGCTTTCGCCGAGAAACCGCCCTGTGTTCCACGCATTGGTAACCTCGTTGCGGTGCCGGCGCATCGCGATCTTCGGCAATCCCGTGGTGCCGCCCGTGCAGAAGCAGGACGAGATATCGTCCATCCTCGCCGAGGGCGAGTCGTCGAGCGACATTCCGGACTCGTCCGCCATTGCGGTGCCAAAATCATGGATCCGGATCTGCGCTGGAACCGCGCTGCGCACGCCGCCTTTGCCATGCAGACTTGCGGATTCGCCACGTTGCAGTATCCGGGCTTCTAATCCTTTTTCCCCCGGTATCCGATCGGCCAGATTAACGAGCACCAGATCTTTTATGGCGGGGACGTGGTGCAACACCGCTTGCACTTTTTGCCAGAGTTCAGTCCCGGGGAACGGCGCGAGCGTTACTAGCACGCTGGCACCCGATGCCTTCAACAACTCGCCGATGGCTTCGCGTTCAAGCAGCGGATTGATCGCGCAGACAATGCCCACCGCTTCGCCCCCCCAGATCACGAAGTGCGTTTCAGGCAGATTCGGCAGCACATAGGCGATGACGGTGTTCCTTTCCACGCCCAGTCGCGAAAACATGTTTGCGGTGCGCCTAATATCACGCAACAGGTCGCTGTAGGTCCAGCGCTCGGGGCGAGCGTAGTCATCGGCTGTTCGAAAGAAGGAAAGCGCGGGCGCGAAGGGATCGATGGCAGCGCCCCGACAGATCATTTCGTAGGTACTCGACGGAAGATCCGGCAGTGGTCCCTGCGCTTCGACAGCGAGGACGTCCTGTCCTTTTGCGGCGTCTCTCATACTGCCTCTTCGACAACGACGTTTTGCTGCACGCCCAGATTGATGGAGCGGTCGCGGCTGACAATCCATGCCTCGACAACGTCTCCAACCTGAAGATACTGAGGCCTGTCCTCCTGCATCTTCAGGAAAAGCCGCCATTTTTCTTCTTCGGGCAACTGCGCCGCAGCGCGCTGCTTCTCCGGTGAAGGAATGCTCAGCGCACATCCAGATGGTGTGCCGGTTGCGAGCAGGTCACCCGTGCGGAGGTCGTGCACATGGGAAAGCTCAGTCAGGGTCTCTGCCGGGCCATAGACAAGGCCAGCAGTAGTGTCGTTCTGGCGGACGGTTCCGTTGACCGTCAGCGTCAGCACGAGTTCTTTCAGCTTCGGAATGTCGTGCTTTTCGAGCAGGCAGAGGTAAGGACCGACAGGGCCAAATGTCCGGTAGCTCTTGCCCTTGTAAAACTGCATCTGCGGAATCTGGATATCGCGTGCTGAATAGTCGTTGACGATCACAGCGCCCGCAATGTACTCGTGAAGGTTTTCCTCGGTGACTGTTTCACCGGATGTGATGTCTCGTTTGAGCACGAGACCGAGCTCGATCTCATAGTCGAGGAATCGCACCGCGTGTGGTTTCACGACGGCCGAGTTCGCCGCAACGATGCAGCCTGCTGCCTTCGTGAAAATCATGTTGAACTTCTTCACATCCGGGTCCATGCCGGACTCGATCATATGCTGGCGGTAATTCGCGCCCTGGCAGATGAACTGCTGGTTGGCGGTCACGGGCGACAGCCACTGCACTTCCGATTCGGGAATCGACGGCCCGCTGAGTATCATGAGTCGCTCGACCGGATTGGCCTCGATGAACGCGGCGGTCGACTCGTATTCGCCTGGAATCGGCGTGATGGCGCCCTCTGCGACCACGCCCCACTGGGCACGGCCATGATGAAGATAATGCAGGACGTGAAGTGCCATTGTTCAATTCTCCGGATCAGTAGGGATGCCTGGTTCAGGCGAAAATCTTTGCCAGCGTTCGCAGCTTGCTCAGAGTCAGGTCAGGGCTGCGCCGCAGGTTTCTGAAAAGAATCACAATGCTCGTGGGCGTGAATCTGGGCTTCGTGAAGCTGCGCGGCATGGTCGGCCCCCACTGAGCCATTGCCTCGCGACTGACAGCATGGATTCCCGTCGGCTCTCCGGACGTGAACAGGTCGCCGTCGCAATAGTGTTCGTGCTTGTCGCCCCACGGGTCCTGCCAGTAGTCGAAAATCTGGCTGCCCAGGATATGTCGGCCGATCCCCCACGCGTGCGTCCAGCCACCGTCGCGCAGAACGCGCTGGCCCATACCGACCGCGTCCGCGTCGATGACCTCGTAAGCGCTGTGGCTGTAGGTCGCGGCGAATCCCTGAGCGAGCGCGAGCGTGTGATGATCGGCCGGGTTGACGCCGAGATCGAGACGCATGAACGCGACCGCCGGCGAGCCGTCGGGAAGCACCTGCACGTCGCTAGGGATGAACCCGAAGTGCCGCGTGTACCACCCGCAGGTTTCCTGATAGTCGGCGAGTTCGAGCACGACATGCCCTAGCCGGATGACCTCTGGCGCGCGCTCGGGCGGTCGCTGCGTATCGTTGACGCGAACGGTGGTATCGACGGAATTGAATGGCAACGGCAGCCGGTGCGGCAACGCTGACGCGGGTGCCTGGCCCCATATCGCATCGATAGCGAATCCGGAAGGGTCCGTCAGTCGCACCATGTAGCCGCCGCCCACTAGTGCGGAGTCTTCGACCTCTGACGCGCCCGGCAACTTCGCCAGTGCATCAAGCTCCTCTCGGCTGCCGACTTGCAGGCCAAACCCCACAAACCGCGCTTTCGACGCCTTGCGCACTACATAACAAAAATGCGAAGCGTCCGTGCCACGCAGAAGCAGCAGCGCCTCGTCCCGCGATACGGTTTGAAGCCCAAAGTCATTGAGAAAACGCTCCGCTTGCTCGAGGTCCGGTCGCTCGAATGCCAGATAGGCCAATGCGGTCGCTTTCGCTGTCGGATGGGGGTGACGGGCGGGCTGTGAAGTAGTCAGTTTCATGTCGGAACCTGATCAGGCGGTTGCGATGGCAGATGCGACTTCGAAAGATGCCGCACTGGCGGCATGACCGAACGGCAATAGATGCTTCGCCGACGCACTATTGCTAGCGGGTTCGGATGCCCACATCGGCGAGCGGGCAGGGCAATGCCAGCCGCGCGGCGCGGCACCGTTTCTGGCTGCTGTCTCCATCATCACTCCATCGGTTCTAATCGAATCGGCCCGTCGAGTCCTTTGATGACATTAAACTCATCGCTGATCGTTTTGTCAATATAGACATTCGAATCTATACTGCGTGTTATGACCAGATCAGGATTCACGATGACCGACACAACCAATCGCCGGGCAGTCAAGCGTTCCACTGTTGTGGCGCGCGCTACCCCAGCGCCCGTTGTTGAAGAACGGGAGCCGCGCGGTGCGCGCCGCAAGCGTGAGACGCGAGCCCGTCTGCTCGATGCTGCCCTCAGGCTGATGGCGGAAAAGGGCATGGAGGGCGTTGCGATCAACGAGATCACCGAGGCCGCCGACGTGGGCTTTGGCTCGTTCTACAACCACTTCGAATCGAAGGAAGCGATCTATGCGACGCTTGTCGACAACGTGTTTGAAGAGTTCGCGAACATGCTCGATCGGCTGGCGGCTGGCCTTTCCGACCCCGCCGAAGTGGTCGCCGTATCTGTGCGCCATACTGTCCTTCGCGCAAGAAATGACCCCGTCTGGGGACGGTTTCTGATACGCGAAGGGTTTTCCGCCCGTGCGATGAGCCGCGGGCTGGGTCAGCGACTGCTGCGCGACATCGGCAGCGGTATTGCGGCGAAGCGGTTCGTCGTGGCCGACCCCTTTATCGGATTTCTCGCAGTGGGCGGCACGGTGCTGTGTGCCATCGCCGCCGAGCTGAACTTCGTCGTGCCGGGCGCGAGCGCGGCGGGCGTGCTGACGGAACTGGGCTTTAGCGGCGAGCATTTTCCCGAGCGCACGGCGGCGATGTTGCTGCAAACGCTCGGACTAAAGCGGGCCGAGGCGGAAAAGATCGCTACCCGCCCATTGCCCACCGTCGAGGAAGCCGTCGACGAGGGCTGAGTTGGCGGAAGGCGAAACGACCGGTGCGACCGCTTCGCCAGCGCACCGTCGATAGCTGCGTCCTATCTCTGCGGCGGCTGCTTGTCAGACGCCGGAATCGGTTGAGGCGGTGGTCCGGTGACCGGCTGCGCTCATCCGGCCGCCAGAGCAAGAATGCTCGTGATCAGGGTCTGGTCGTGGTTGTCGAGCGATTCCTCGAAGCGCGTAACTGTCCTGTTTTCGTGCCGTGTGCGAATTGCGGGCAGGACAGTGCGGTCTTCCCCGCTGCGCGCGACGCTTCCTCATCTTTGAACGGACTGCTCGGCGCCGGCCCGCCGAGCTCGCGCACGACCTCGGCTATCTGCTCAGCAACTGCGCTTATCGCATGGCGATGACCATCCACAATTGCCTGATATCCGTCCGATACTTGCTCACTCACTACGCTGTGACAGGTCAATGTCCCGGCGCCAGCCGATGTGCGAACGTTCCATACGACGTCAATCAGCACATGTGAACCCGGCCAGGATTCAAAGCGCTGGAAGCTCACGTCAACCTCATACACAGGACTGTTCCCATCGCGCGCGACTGTGTTTGCAGCCGGCACGCCGGCCTGTTGACTCACGCCCGCAATCAGCGCATCGTGGATCTCGTCTGGGAGGGACGACGCCCAGCGATCCTGTTCCAGCACCTTCACCTGTGTCGCGCTGTCCTGTACCACGAGCTGGCTTCGCGCGACCGCGGCCGGCACCTTCACCGGACGCACGTCGATGCGAAATGATGGACTCCCAGTACTTCCCGTAATCGTCGACCGCGCATCGGTTCCCAGCGTGTAGAAGCGCGTGGCTGGCGAAGCGCAAGCCGCCAGGAGGGTTAGGCCAATGGCGCTCAGGATCCCGCCCATTGCGCGCCACGAGCAGGATTGCATCAGTGTCATGGTCTGTCTCCTTTCTTGCCGAACAGCAACGCCTGCGGATTCCGCTCCAGATAATCGGCGAGCGCGTTGAGCGACTGCAGGGTCCGCGTCAACTGCTGCATCGCATCCTGAACGTCCGACTGCATCGGCGCGGCCCCGCGCAGCGTCGATTCCGCGGTGCTGAAGGTCCTTTGCGCTGCAGCCAGCGTGTCGCGGGCTTGCGGAACGACCTCAGTGTCCATGTGCCCGAACAGCCTGTTGGCGTTTTCCAGTGCACCATTCAGGTTGGCGCCGATCCTGTCGAACGGCACCTGGTTCAGCTTTCTCGCGATGTCCGCCACCTGCACCTGGAGTTCGTCGAGCGTATTCGGCACCGTTGGAAGTTCGATGGGGTTGCGATGTACATCGACGCTCGCGCGAGGCGCCTTCGGGAACATATCCAGGGCGACGTAAAGCTGGCCCGTCAGGAGGCTACCGGTCCGCAGTTGTCCGCGCAGCCCTTCCATCACCAGGTGTTCCAGCAATTCGTGACCGCCTGGCGAGTCCGGCGCGGGTAGCGCGTCACTGGAGCGTCGGCTGAGACGGTCCGGATAGAGCGCCATCGACACCTTCATGCTGAAGGTCTTGTGCGTATCGTCGTATTCGATGCCGATGTCGGTCACCTGCCCCAGCACGATCCCACGCAAATCAACCGGCGCCCCGACGGACAGTCCGCGCAGCGACTGGTCAAAACGCATCACCACGGTGAGCGGCACGCCGTCGGGCTCCCGCATGGCGTCCGCTTCGTCCGCGGCCAGTCGGAACACTGACTTGTCGGCGGCCGGCTGTCCCGCGCCCTGCCCTGGCGGAGTCTGGAACGCGAGGCCTCCGACGACGACGGTCGCAAGAGACTGCGTATTGAGCTTCAGACCGCTTGAATCGAGGCGCAAATCGACGCCGCTCGCATGCCACCAACGTGTATTGGTGCCGACGTACTGGTCGAACGGCGCATTGACGAAAACCTGCACGGTGACGCCCTCGCCGCCCCGGTCCAGCGAATAACCGACCACCTGACCGACCTGGACACGATGGTAGAAAATCGGCGCGCCGATGTCGATCGAGCCCAGCGACTCGCCCCGCAACGTGTACTGCCGCCCCGGCTGCCCCGTCGTAACAATGGGCGGGTTTTCGAGGCCCAGAAACGCGCTTTGGCGTTCGGCCGAGCGCCCGATATCCACGCCGATATACGCGCCAGAGAGTAACGTGCCGAGGCCGGAGATGCCGTTGGCACCGACGCGCGGACGCACCACCCAGAACCGCGTGCCTCGCGTCGCGAACTTTTCGGCTTCCTTGCTCAACTGGATGCTCACGATGACGCGCCGCAAATCGCCAGACAGCGTAATGGCCTGCACCGAGCCGATCTCGACGTCCTTGTACCTGACCTTGGTCTTACCTGCCTCCATGCCTTCCGCGTTGTTGAAGGTCACGGTCACCACGGGTCCCTTTTCGGCAACGGATCTGGCTACCAGCGCGACACCGATCAATGCGCAGATGAGCGGAACAAGCCAGATCAGTGATGGCAGCCAGCGTTTGCGTGTTTCGAGTTGAGGTCGAGGTAGATTGGAAAGATGCATCGGTTCGAAAAATATTTCAGGAATTGCGATTAGTGGTGGCGAGCCGGGCAGCTGCCGCTCCTTCATCGTTTGGCCGGGACATGTGCTGCATCCACGCTGTCCCAGATGAGCCGCGGATCGAATTGATGCGACGCGAGCATAGTGAGGATCACCACCGCGGCAAAAAAGAGCGCGCCGGGTCCGGCAGTGATGACGGCGAACGCGCCGAAATGAACCAGCGTGACCGTCAGTGCGACGACGAAGACATCAAGCATCGACCATCGACCAATGCGCTCGACCATCCGGTACAGACTTGCCCTTTCGCGGGCACGCCACCAGGAACGTCGACGGGCGGCAATCGTGAGAAACGTGAGAACCACCAGCTTGAGCATCGGCACGAGAACGCTGGCGACGAAGACGACGACGGCAAGCGGCCAGTCTCCCGAGGTCCAGAAGTACGCGACACCGCCCAGGATCGTGTCGTCTTCGGAGCGGCCCAGCGACGACGCGTGCATGATGGGCAGCAGGTTCGCCGGAATGTAGGCGAGCGCGGCCGCGACAAGCAGGCTGAGCGTTCGGGAGAGGCTGTCCGGCCGACGTTCGTGCAGCATGTGGCGACATTGCGCGCAGCGCTGGTGCGTCGTACGTTTTCTTCGTGTCTGAACAAGTCCACACGCATGACAGCCGACAAGTCCGGCTCGCTGCGCCGTAATAGCAGGTGATGAACCGGCTTTGCGTGCTCGCAATGGCCGGGTGAAGCGCCCACGGCCTGCTCTTATTCGTGACCAGCGAACGCCGGCAATTGATGCAGACGCTATTTCGTCGTGCACGACCCACAGCCCGCCCGGGTCAAACGAAGCGACTATCGCCAGCATGACGGTCAGCGCAGCCAACGCGAACAATCCCGGCCCGGGGACCACTTCCGCGATGCTGACCATTTTCACGATCGTCACCAGCACGCCGAGCATGAACACTTCGACCATACCCCATGGCCGGACGAGTCGAACGACGCGCAACATCCCATTGAAACGCGGCGGCAGCTTGCCCATGCGAAGGGGCACCAGTACACATAACAACGCAAGCAGTTCGACCAGCGGAAAGAGAATCGAAAAGCAGAACACCACGGTCGCGACGACGCGCATATTGCCCAACCACAGCGAATGCACCGCGCCGAACAACGTCGCCTCCGACGTCATGCCGTTGGCGCGTAGCCCGATCAGTGGGAAAGACTGTGCTATGCAGTAAGTGATCAACGCGGCGAGTGTCACAGCGCAGATCCAGTCAAGCGACAGCCCCGCACCCGGTAGCGCTGTCAGGCTCGCACCGCAGCGCGAACAGGTAGCGCGACGCCCCCTGACAGTCGGAGGCTTGCGAAACAGCAGATCGCATTCGTGGCAGGCAATCAGTCTGTGATATTCCATACAGGATGAAACGGAAGTACGGCGCCCCCACCGGTGCAATCAGGCATCAGGTGTGTATCCCAGCGGGGCGTCGATTGATGTGTCCCAAAACGCCTGTTATCGGGTTCAGGCGGCAGCTAGTGAGTCAATGACCAATAGCGAGGCCGACCTTGATTCGGCATGATCGCCCTCGCCGCTTTCACGAACGCCTGGTCATTGCGCCGACGCAGTGCTCTGCGGGGTGGCGGGCAACTCGCCCATCGACTGGAACAGCGCCGCCGTATCGCTCATGCGCTGACCGGCTGCGCGCACGGCGGCGATCTGCGCGTTCAGGTAACGCGACTCACTCGCCTGTCGCGCCGTCGAAGGTAGCGAGCCCATGCGGTGGCGCGACGCCGTATCCTCGAATGCCGCGCGAGCGGCGTCCGCGGCTTCGTCCGACGAAGCGAGCGTCTGCGCATCGTTATCCAGCGCGGCCAGCGAATTCGCCACATCCTGGAAAGCGGACAGCACCGTCGCCTTGTAGTGCAGCACGGCGGCGTCGTAGGCGTCGATCGACGCGCGACGCTGCGCGAACAGCGCGCCTCCATGGAAGATTGGCTGCGACAGGCCGGCGCCGATCGCCCACAGTGCCCCCGCGCCCGAGGTCACCGCCGGCCAGCTGAAACCACCTCGGCCCATCGAGGCCGTCAGCGACAGGCTCGGGTACATTTGCGCCGTCGCGGCGCCGACATCCGCGGCGGCGGCCTTCACGGCGGCGTCGGCTGCCTCGATGTCCGGGCGCGAGCGCAGCAGATCCGACGGCACGGCCACGGGCACGTGCTGCGGCAGCGACAGGCTATCGAGTTCCGGCACGCTCGGCGCGTTATCCGGCGTGCGCCCCATCAGCACCGCCAGCGCGTGGATCGAGGACGCGCGTTGCTGACGCAACGACGGCAACGTCGCCGCGATGGCAGCCGCGTCCTGTTTCGACGCAAGCGCCTGCGCGCGTGAGACCGAGCCGAGCGCGTAGCGCTGCTGATCCTCGTTCGCAGCATCGTTGGACACCGCAACGAGCCGTTCGGTGAGTGCGATCTGCCGATCGAGCGCCGCCACATTGATCGCCGTGCCGGCAATATTCGCGGCCAGTGCGCGGCGTGACGCCTCGAGCTCAAATTCCTGCACGTTCACGCGAGCCGCGCTCGCCGAATTCATGTAGCGCGTCTGGCCGAACAGGTCGAACGTGTAATGGGTGAAGATCTGCCCAGCAAAAAAGTTGTATTGCACCTGCTCGGGACCGAGCCCCGGCACGACAGGTGTACGCGCGCGCTCAATCTGCGCGGCGCCATCGATCGACGGCAGCGTCGACGCGCCGACCTGAGCGCGCAATTGCTCCTGCGCCGACGCGAGCGTGCGCTGGGTCGCCGCGAGCGTCGGGCTGTTGCGCAAGCCTTCGTCCACCAGAGCGTCAAGCGCATCGGAGCGGTAAAGCCGCCACCATTGGGGCACGCCCGCCGCGCCGACATCGAATGTCTGTGCCACGCCACCGGCTGCGACCGTCTTCGACGGCTGCGCCTCTACGCCATAGTGCCCGGGCGACGGCATGGCTGGCGGCTCGCCGCTCGGCCCGAACGAGCACGCTGATAGGGCGAGTGCCGCAGCCGCGGCCGCCACGGATGTCTTGCAGGTAAAGCTCATGATCAAACCTCCGTATGCTCGACGACGACCGGTTGCGCGTCGCGCTCGTCACGCCGGACCCTGAAGCAGGTTGCGTAGAGCGCTGGCAGGAAGAACACCGTCAGCAGTGTGGCGATAGTGATGCCGCCCATCAGCGCGGTTGCCATCGGGCCGAAGAAGCCAGAGCGAAGCAGTGGAATTAGCGCGAGCACGGCGGCGGCGGCCGTCAGCATGATTGGCCGGAACCGCCGTACGGTTGCGCCGATGATCGCGTCGAAGCGCGGCTGCCCTGCGGCGATGTCCTGGTCGATCTGGTCCACCAGAATCACGGAGTTGCGCATGATGATGCCGAACATCGCGATCACACCCAGCAACGCGACGAAGCCGAACGGCTTGCCGAACAGCAGCAGCGCGGTCACCACGCCGATCAAGCCCAGCGGCGCGGTCAGCACGACGATGAACGTTCGTGCGAAGTTTTTCAGCTGGATCATCAGCAGCGTCAGCACCGCGATGATCATCAACGGCATTTCCGCGTTGATCGATGTCTGGCCCTTGACGCTCTCTTCCACCGCGCCGCCTACCTCGATCCGGTAACCGACGGGTAGTTTGGCGCGCGCAGCGGTTAGCGCATGCTCGATGTCGCGCGTCACGTCGATGCCCTGCGCGTCGCCGCGCACGTCGGCCTGCACGGTAATGGTTGGCTGACGGTCGCGCTCCCAGATGACCCCGTATTCCAGCGTGTCGCGGACGTGTCCCAGCGAGCCGAGCGGCACCGGGCCGTTGGGCGTGGGGATCGCCAGGCTCGTGAGCTTTGCGGGATCGACGCGCTCGCTCTTCGGCGCGCGCAGGTCCACGTTGATCAGCTTGTCGCGTTCGCGGTACTGGGTGACTGTGTAGCCGGAAAGCGTCATCGCGAGGAAGCTTGAGACGTCCTGCGAGGTGACGCCAAGCTGGCGCGCCCGGTTCTGATCGATCTCGAATGACATCGACCGCTCGGCCGGCTCGTCCCAGTCGAACTGGACGTTGCGCGTGCGCGGGTCGGCACGGACCTGGTCCGCCACCGTATCCGCGATCGAGCGCACCGTCGCGATGTCGTCGCCGCTGACGCGGAACTTGATCGGGAAGCCCACGGGCGGACCATTTTCGAGTCGTGCGACACGCGTACGAACGCCGGAGAAGTCCTTCTCGAGTTTTGCGTCGAGCCAGTGCATCAACTCCTCGCGCGTCTCGACGTCCTTCGCCGTGATGACGAACTGCGCGAAGTTGGGCTGTTGCAGCTGTTGATCGAGCGGCAGATAGAAGCGCGGCGCCCCTGTTCCCACGAAGTCGACGTAATGCTCGATCTCCGCCTTGCCGTCCAGAACCTTTTCGAGCCGCTTCGCTTCACGCAGCGTCGCCTCGAACGAAGCGCCTTCCGGCAGCCTCAGGTCGACCAGCAGTTCGGGGCGCTCCGAGTTCGGAAAAAACTGCTGCGGCACGCGTGTGAACACCGCCATTGCGATTGCGAACAGCACGGCGGTGACGCCGAGCACGACCCACCGCCGGTCGATACACCAAGTGATCCAGCCCGACAGGCGCCGGTAGAAACCCGTGTCGTAGACATCGTGCCCGTGAGCCGCGCCTTCGTGACCTTTGCGTTCGGGCAGCATATGAAAGCCGAGCAATGGCACGAGCACGACCGCCGCGAACCACGAGACGATCAGTGCAATCGCCGACACCTCGAAGATCGAGCGCGTATACTCGCCCGTGCTCGATTTGGCGAGCGCGATCGGCAGAAAGCCGGCGACCGTCACGAGCGTTCCCGTCAACATCGGAAAGGCCGTGCTCGTATAGGCGAAGGCGGCGGCACGCATGCGGCTCCAGCCCTGTTCGAGCTTCACCGCCATCATTTCGACGGCGATGATCGCGTCGTCGACGAGCAGCCCGAGCGCCAGCACGAGCGTGCCGAGCGACACCTTGTCCAGGCCAATGCCGAACAGATGCATGCACAGCGCCGTCATCGCCAGCACGATTGGAATCGTGATCACGACGACCATGCCGGTTCTCAGTCCCAGCGAAACGAGGCTGACGACCAGCACGATCGCCACCGCCTCGCCGACCGAGCGCACGAACTCGTTGACCGAGTGCTTGACCGCATGAGGCATGCTCGAGACCGGCGCGAGCTTGAGACCCGCCGGAAGCGTCGCCTGCAGCTCAGCCGCCTTCGCGTCGAGCGCCTTGCCGAGGTCGATGACGTCACCGCCCTTTTGCATCGTCACGCCGATGCCGAGTACCGCCTGACCGCCGACACGCATTTGCGTAACAGGCGGATCGTCGTAGCCACGCTTGATGGCCGCGATGTCGCCGAGGCGGAAAGTGCGCTTGTTGACTGTTAGCAGCATGTCCGCGAGCGCCTGTTCGTCCTTGAACGCGCCGCTCGGGCGCACGAACACGCGGTCATCCTCCGTTGTGATGGTGCCAACGGGGGCAACGGCATTCTGCGCGTCGATGGCCTGAGCCAGTTGTTGCGGCGAAATCGACAGCCGCGTCAGTTGCGCGTTCGAGATCTCGACAAAGATATGCTGATCGGGGTCGCCAAAGTAGTCGACCTTCGCGACACCGGGTACGCGCAGCAGCACCGTGCGAAGTTTGTCCGCGTAGTCGTGCAGTTGCGCGGGAGAAAAGCCATCGCCTTCGAGCGCGTAGATGTTCGTGTAGACGTCGCCGAACTCGTCGTTGAAGAACGGGCCAATTGTTCCTTTCGGAAGCGTCGCCGCGATGTCGCCGATTTTTTTACGGACCTGATACCACGTCTCGGGCACATCCTTGACGGGCGCCGAATCTTTCATTGCGAAGAAGATCATCGACTCGCCGGGCCGCGAGTAGCTCTTGATGTTGTCGACATTAGGCGCCGCCTGCAATTGACGGCCGATCCGGTCAGTGACCTGCTCCTGCACTTCGCGCGCGGTCGCTCCCGGCCAGTAAGTCTTGATGACCATGGTGCGGAACGTGAATGGCGGATCCTCCGACTGCGCGAGGTGCGTATAGCCGATCACGCCAAACAGCGTGGCGAGGCCGATCAGAAAAATCACGAGCTGCTGGTGTCGCAACGCCCAGGCTGAAAGATTGAAACCGGTTCCGCTCGTGCCAGTCTCGTTCGAGGCGCTTGCGGGCGCGCTATCGCGCGCATTTTGCTGGTCACGCGCGTTCATGACGGAAAGTCCTCCGGATGTAGCGGAGGCACCATCTGCACGTGTTGGCCCGAACTCACGGCATGCACGCCTTGCAGTACGACGCGGTCGCCATCGTGCAGACCGGCAGCGATCGACACCGTGCGTTCGCCGTATTGCGCGATCGTAACCGGACGCAGTTCAAGCGCGTCGCTACCGTTACGGACCACCCACACGGCAGGCTTTTCACCCTGGTGAAAAAGCGCTGTCACCGGCAGCGTAAAGGCCCCGCTTACGGCGCCCTCGCGTGCGTCATCGAACGCAACGTTGGCGGTCATGCCGAGACGCACTTCGGCAGTGGGTGCGGTCAATGTCAGCTTGACCTGCCACGTGCGGCTTTCCGGATCTGCGGCGGCGGACACCTCGCGCACGGTTGCATCGAATGACTTGCCAGGCAGCGCCGACAGCGAGACGCTCGCCTTGCTGCCGACTCTCAGCGCATTCACCGTGTTTTCCGACGCGTCGCAGACGATGTCGACGTCGCCCGTCCAGGCGAGGTGGTACACGGCTTGAGTGGCCTGCACGTTCTGGCCAGTATCGGCGTCTTCCGACGTGACGACCCCGTCGTGCTCGGCCGTGAGCGTTGCATAGCGGAGATGATCGGTCGCAAGCGCCATCTGTGCGAGAGCGGAATTGCGCTGTGC
The DNA here is from genome assembly GCA_000173575.1 of Burkholderia sp. H160. Classification (GTDB taxonomy): domain Bacteria; phylum Pseudomonadota; class Gammaproteobacteria; order Burkholderiales; family Burkholderiaceae; genus Paraburkholderia. Next base: position 75,581 of record ABYL01000015.1, read on the forward strand.
AAGCGCGGAAGCGTAGGCGTCCTGGGTCTGCTCCAACTGCGCGGTTGCGATCAGGTTCGCACGGGCCTGCGCCTCGTCACGGTCAAGCTGCTGCTTTGCGAAAACGAGCCGATGCTCCGCAGCGTCGAGTTGCGCGCGCGCGTTGATGAGATTGTTCTGAAGATCGGTCGGATCGAGTAGCGCAACGATTTGCCCCGCCTTCACGGTGTCCCCGATACGCACGCGCCGTTCGATCACTTTGCCGCCGACCCGAAACGACAGAGGCGTGGAATAGCGCGCCTGCACCTGCGCCGGCAACGATGCGTCGGCCATTCGTCCATCGGGATGAACCACGCGCGCCACGACGGGCTTTGGCTGCGGCACGAGCGCTTCGCGCTGATGGCACGCGCTAAGGAGAAGTGCGCTGCTCACCATGATGACAACGGGTATCCGGTGCGTTGGCCGGAACAGGGAGGGAAACGAGGAGCGCGCCCGTTTCAGCGCGACAGGACCGGAATGTTTCACGATGTTTTCAAGGCAGATGATGAATCCAGGAAGAAAAAGCGATCCGCGCTGACAGGAGCCGGGGTGTCCGTGAGAAGCACGCCTTGTCACCAGCGCAAAAACCGGAAAGCCATCCGATGCGTTACTGATCCTCTTACAACGCTACTGAACGTTGTTCCGAAACGTTGTGGCGCGTCATCGCAACGGCCAGGCAGCACCGACTGGCAGCGGGACAGCAGCACCAGATAGTCGCGTCGGCTCATGCCCACGCGCCCTATGTGCACGAAACCTGCGAATCGCGATCCCGGTGCCTGAAGCGCGTCAAAGACGATTTCGCTGCGTCCCGCTGCCGCGACGCTAGCCGCATCAGGTGACATTAAACCCATGTTTGATACTATTGTCAATCATGACATATAAATCTACAATCTGATGAAACAGAGAATCGGGAGGCAACGTGCCAGATGTCCGTAACAAGCGTGCAAGCCGTCGGTCGGCGGTCCATGCGCAGACCGCAAGCCGTGAATCGGTGTTTGGGCAATCGCCCCGTTTAGCGCGGCGCAAGCACGAGACTCGAGTTCGTTTGCTGGACGCCGTCTTCCGACTGGTGACGGAAAAAGGAATGGACAGCGTCACGATCGGGGAGATCACGGATGCCGCCGACGTGGGTTTCGGGTCTTTCTACAACTACTTCGAATCAAAGGAAGGCATCCTCGCAGCGCTCGTGGACTGGCTCTTCGAAGACTTCGCGAACAGGCTTGACGGACTCACCACCGGATTGGCCGACCCGGCGGAAGTGATAGCCGTGTCAGTGCGCCACACGCTCCTGCGTGCCTGCCGCGAGCCGGTCTGGGGACAATTCTTGATACGCGAGGGGCTATCTACACGCGCGTTAAGCACGGGTCTTGGTCAGCGGCTGCTGCGGGATGCGGCGATAGGGATTTCAACAAAGCGCTTTATGATCGCGGATGAGTTGATGTGCGTCGTTTCCGCAATTGGCACTGTGCTCGCAGGAGTCGCTGCTGAGCTTGATGTGTCAGCATCATCGAAGCGGACGGTTCGCGCGCGGAAGGTGTTACGGTCCAAAGCCGACAGGTTTGCCGAACGTACAGCGGCCATCGTCCTGCAGGGGTTTGGCCTCAAACGGCTGGAGGCTGAAGGGATCGCCCGGCGTCCGCTGCCCGCGACGCCAGAGGATGTAACCGGCTGAAGTTGGATAGTTCTGTGCCCGGCCGCGAGCGGACCGATTGGGTACGGGCGTCGACCGCGACGCGTTCCCACCTGCCTGCAGTGCTTATTAGATATCTCTATTCTGTCGGGACGGGCGTCCATAGGCAGGATGCTCGCGCACCCTCACTCCGGTTGTCTTGCCGGAACGCGCCGCACAGGGAGCGCGTGGCCACTACCTGGTCACGCCCGGTAAAACGCACTTGTCAGATAACGGCGACGCAGTTCTCGCAACGCCAAAGCAAAGACGGCGCTGGCGGGCAGCGCAAGCAGAACACCGAAGAAACCGAAAAGTTTCCCAAAAGCCAATAACGAGAAAATGACCGCCAGCGGATGCAAACCGATACGCTCACCGACGAGCCGGGGCGTAAGAATAGCGCTTTCGAGAATCTGCCCGACTCCATACACGACCATCACCGCACCGAGGCCGTACCAGTCGCCAAATTGCAGCAACGCAGCCAGCAGCGCCATCGCCAGTGCCGTCGCGAATCCGATATAGGGAATAAAGACGGCAAACGCCGTCAAAAGACCAATGGGCAGCGCGATGGCCAGTCCAGCGAGCGCCAGTGAAACGGGGTAAAACGCTGCGAGTATCGCGACGACAAGCAACTGCCCACGCAGATATTGCGACATCATGTGATCGATCTCTGCGACAAAGTCGCGCGTCCTTCCTAGCCAGCGGCGCGGCACGAAGCTTTCCAGGCGCGCGAAAGCCTCATGCCTGTCGTAGAGCAGATAAAAGAGCACGAGTGGCACCAGCACTGCATTTCCCACGACGGTCATCATTACATTGCCGCTTGTGCCAAGGTACCGCCACACGGTAAGAGCAGCGCCCTGCTCGCTTGCGATCAAATGTGCCGCGACCCAATCACGAACACTCGCCATATCAAGCGAGTAGGTGATTCCCAGCCACGCGAGCCGCGGTTTGAGAATGGCCTCGAACTTCGCCGCAAGCGATGGAACCTGTTCTGCGAATTCAGGCCCTTCCTCCTGGATGACCAGGAATGCAAGCAAAACGACCGACGTGATCACCAACGCGAATAGAGAGATCATGAGAAGCGCAGCAAGTCCTCTTGGCGTGCGATGACGTGCAAGCCATTCGACGCCTGGCTGCAGGATGTACGCGATCATTGCACCGAGAAGAAATGGCGTCAGCACGGCGCGCAGGCTCCAGAGAAGAATGCCGGCCGATAAGGCGACGGCTCCCCAAATGAGCGATTGGCGATGGTAGTTGGTCATGGGTGCACCTTCGGCTATTCAATCACATGGTTGTTCCGATCGCGAGCAGCGGCCTCATGGATGGCGTACGCGCACCATGATGCACGGTACACGGCGGTGTGAACCATGCGCTCAATGGTCGGGAGCAGTGAGAGGGCAAGACGATAGGACGCCTGATCGAACCCACTGGATTCACGCTCGGGACGTCGCGTGATTCGCTTCGAACGACCACTCAACCGATGGTGCGGAAGTTGGACGCCCGTCGTTGTGCAGCAACTGCGGCGATCCGCGCTTTTGCGAACGCGATCGTCCCTTCGATCGTGCCATCCGCGACCTACCGTTGGCGTTGTATCGTGCACTTCGAGTGCCGGCTGGGCACTTCCAACGCAAACCAACCCGCCTAGTTGATATTATTATCATTTATGCTCATGAAGTCAATTTCGAAGCGCTTGCTGGCCGGTGAATTTATTAAGTCTGCGCTCCCCTAATCCGCGACCGACGTCCTGGCAGCAATTGTTTTTGGCTGGCGACGCCGGAACGACGAAGCCCAAGGAATATCGCCGACCGCAGCGCTGCTCATCCCTCGCATCATGGCTGACGAATGAACCGTCCCGGTCGGCCCGGTCGGGCCGTGGCGACATAAGCCCGTGTCTTGACAGTCTTCCTATCCCGCGGAATGAGACCTCACCACGCCCGGAAATCTTCATTCGTCTGTCTGTTTGTCGGTGAGTCTTCCGGCCGGTGCGTGAGGGACGGCTTCGCGCGACATCCGTTCAGCGTCTCCGCGGTTCATACGTTTCCGCAAAGACCCTTCCACCTGGCTCGCTTACCGCCATCCGCGGGTGTTGTCGAAGTGCGCGTCGTCACGGCCCAATCAAATATTCGTTGCGTGCAGCAGAGCTGCCTATGGGAACGGCCAGCGTTGACGAGAGCAAGCGACCCCATTGCGGCCCTTCCTTTGGGAGATAACGGCCAATCGAACTCGTCACGCGCCCGACCTCGGCAATGCCGACCAAAACCGACGTTAGCGGATGGTCGCATCAGCGGCGGCTTTGGCCGAATTGTGTGCGCAGCTCGTCCTTCAGGTTTCGGAGTAATGCAGTCAATCTTAACGGCAGGTTTCCGTGGCATTGCAATACGGCGTTGGCCGAACTGCTGTCTTTGGACCGCTCAGTCTCCATCCTTGGGTACTACTAATAGATAATGGCGAATGCATCTCACAATCCAACTACGCTTTACGGCTTTTGATGCTTATCACGGGTCCCGACAGTTTTGTCAGAACCTGTACTTGAACCGGATCTGGCCGCCATTCTCAACCTCTTGCGCGGCAACGACGCCGTCATACTCCAGACGCACATCGAGACGTTTGGTCGTATAGACCTCTACCCCAGCGGAAAACTTGCCTGCGACGTGCGCATTGGTGAGCGTATTGGTGAAGCTGCCGAAACCCGGGGCAGCGGCGAAGGACGCGTTGGTCGTGTAGGTATTGCCTGCAATGAAGCTCACCCCGGCGCCGATGTAGGCGTCGACTGTCGCTGACCCGATCTGCGCGCGCGTCCCGATCCGCAGATTCGGTGTGCCCGTTGCAATGACGCTGTTCGCACTATTCACCTTCAGGTTGAGTGCGCCCGCACCGCTCTCCGTGTAGCCCGGGAGATTGATGTAGTTCAGATCGCCGTCGAGCGCCGGCTCCAGGTAGAAGCGGCCGAACGGGATCTGATAGGCCGCGCGCATGTGCAGTCCGACATTGAACGAATCGGGCGAGGCGGTTGCCACCGCATTGGCGGTCGGGATCACGCGCGAGCTGTTCAACCAGCCGTAGCTGGCGTCCACCGCTCCGGTGAAAGTCCAGGGCCCGACCTCGTGCTTGAGCGCGACGACGCCAAGAAGCGCATTGCCGCTGGCGCTTGTCAGGTTGTCGTTGCCGGTGAAGCGGTCGGTCTCGTAACCAATGGCGCCACCGAGGAACCAACCGGGCTGCAGCTGGACCTGACCGCCGACCTTCATCGTCGTACCTTGCCAGCCGAAGCCCGGGAACGAAGCGTCGGCGCTGCGGTTTTCCCACATGCCCGTGGCGCGGAACCACACGCAGGAGCCCTGCTTTCTCACGGTGGTGTCGTCGTCGGCGAACACCGGGCAACTGAAGACGGAGCGCGCGAATGCCTGGCTGGACTGGTAGCGCGCGGCGGCCACGCCGAGCAGCTCCTGGCCGGAGACGGCGGTCAGCGTCTGGGCATAGCCCGACGTGCTACCGACGTTGCCGAAGGCTCCGAAGATGGGCGCAAAGGTGGGATCGGCGCTGTTCCACAGCCGGTCCAGGTTGGCTGCGACGCTCTGCTGCGTGGCCGAAGCACCCTTGCTCGCACCGACGAAATCCGCATCGGTCTTGATCGCGACGGTGTTGCCCTGCATCAGTGGCGTGAAGCGGTAGACCGGCGTCGAGGTACCCGCGAGCGTCGCATCTGGCTGAATGCCGCCGGCCGCCGCCAGCACGGTGCTCGTACTCTTCAGATAGGTCACCGGATCGACATGCACCTTGCCGGCAAGCGCGGCGGTACCCGTGATGTTCAGCAGATCGGACCGCTTGCTGGCCGGATCGATCTGGACGTTCAGCGTGCCAGTCGGGCTCTGCACGAGATTGCCGGTGAGAACCGTATTGCCGACCGTCTTGGCGCCGCCGACTTTGAGCGTGCCGGCGTTGTTCACCGTGCCGCCTCCGATGTTCAGCTTGGTGGGTGTGTCGATCACGCCGCCGGCCAGATTGTTGACAACGTTGGTGCTGCTCGGTCCGAGAACAATGTCGCCGGTGATTTTGCCGGTGTTGGTGAGCTGCGTGCTCGTGGGGCCGTCCGCGACGATCGCAAATTGTCCTTGAGACCTGGAGTTGGTGCTGATGGTGCCGGCGTTGATAATCTGATTGCCGGTGCCGCCGAGCAGGTGAATTGCCGCCGAGTCGATATGCTGCAGATCGGCGTAGGACGGCGCACCACCCATTACCGACGAGCTGCTATCGATCGAGATCCGGATCGGGCCCGATGACGTGCCATCACTCTGCGCCAGGATACCGGCCGAGCCTGAGCCGAACGCACGGACTATGGCGCCGTTCTTCAGTTCGACGTCCACCGCATTGCCCGTGCCCTTGCCGCCTGCTGTGCCACGCGCCAGCACCTGCGGAGCCCCACCATCGACACTGTAGGCCTCGAGCCCGCCGCCACCGCCGACCGACTGCGCGAAGACCGCCGGCGCAAACTTGCCCGACGTCGTAATCAGCGCGTTGTCCACGGCAACGGATACCGTGCCGCCATTGCCGCTGTTCGCCTTGATGCCGAGGCCGGTGCCGGGCTGGTACGACTGCACCTGCGAGGGATCGCCGGCAAAGCCGCCTCCGCCGCCGATCGACTGCGCGATCACGCCATAAGCCCCGTCGGACGAGGTCCCGATAAACCCGTCTTTGACATTGACCGCGACCGCGCCGCCATCGCCGCCGGCGCCACCCGCCCCGCCGGTGCCGGCCGCCGGCAGATTAACCTGGCCGCCGACCACGAAGCCGCCGCCGCCGCCGATCGACTGGGCGACCATCCCGTGCGCGTCGAGTCCCTGGGTCTGGATGTTGCCGTTGACCGCGACATCGACGTTGCCGCCCTTGCCGGAGCTGCCGTTCTGACCGCCGAAGCTCAGTTGCATCCCATAGATGTCGCCGAGCCGTCCCTGAGGATTGTTGATGATCTTGGAGGGGTCGAACGTCTCATCGGAGCTCATGGTCGTCACGACACCGCCGCCACCGCCGACACTCTGCGCGAGGATCCCGATGCTGTGTTTGCCCGTCGTCTGGATGCCGGTCGCGTTGCTGGTGTCGGACGTGTTCACGCTGACCGTGCCCCCGTCACCGGCCCCGCCTCCATTGCCGCCCACGGCGATCGACAGGCTTTTCAGCGAGCCGCTGATGGCCCCCGCCAGCGCGCCGTTGCCGCCCCCGCCGCCCACGCTCTGCGCGTAAATGCCGAACGCTGCCACCCCCTGGGTCTCGATGTTGCCGCTCGTATCCTTCGTGACGCTCACCGCGCCGCCCGAGCCGGCCGCGCCGCCGCTGCCGCCCACGGCGACCGCGGTCTGCACCTTCGCATCATCGTTCGCCTT
>ABYL01000014.1 GCA_000173575.1 Burkholderia sp. H160
GATGGCTGCTCGCCGCGCGACGCCGCGCTCGCCCAATCGCTCGAACTGGAGATCGGCGCGATCCAGCATGTGTACGCACTCGCGCGCTCGCCGACATTTGCGCGCGTCGCCGAGCGCATCGCGAGTGCCGACGCGGTCTACATCCTCGGCATCCAGTCGACGCGCGGCATCAGCAACGCGTTCTACAGCTACCTCGAATACATCCGCCCGCGCGTGTTCTATTCGGACGGCATGTCGGGTTCCTATGTCGATTCGCTGAACTCGGAATTCAGTGCGCCGTACCTGATCGTCACCGACACACGCGCCTATTCGACGATCGCGCGACGCTATTGCCAGGCCGCGTCGCGCCGCGGTCTGCCGTTCGCGCTCGTCACCGATATCTACTGTCCGTGGGCGCGCGAGTTCGACGGTGACCTGCTGCAGGTGAAAACCGATGTCGGTCAGTTCTGGGATTCGCTCGCACCATTGACGTGCCTGTTCAATCTGCTGATCTCGGCGGTCGTTGAGCGGCGCGGACCGGCTATCGACGACCGCGTGGCGCGCAATCGCGAGCTGCAGAGCGAGTTCGATCAGTTCGATCTTTGAGCCGCTTCAAATCGGCACCGGCGACAGGCATAGTGAAGGCTTCTGCCGGACTGCACCGGCCATGACAGGACCACGCATGAGCCTCACCCACCCTCCGCTCGACGCCCCGCTCGTCCGCGACGCCACCGAAGCCGACTTGCCTGCGATCCAGGCAATCTACGCGCACCATGTGCTGACCGGCGTCGCATCGTTCGAAGAAACCCCGCCGTCAGTCGACGATCTGCGCGCGCGGCTCGCAGCGGTGCGCAGCCACGGGCTGCCGTACATGGTCGCGGAGATCGATGGCGAGATTGCCGGCTATTGCTACGCGACGCCGTATCGCCCGCGCGCCGCTTACCGCAACACGATCGAAGATTCGATCTACGTGAATGACGCGTATCGCGGACGCGGCATCGGACGCGTGCTGCTGCAGGCGCTGATCGAACGCTGCGAGACCGGGCCGTGGCGTCAGATGATCGCGGTGATCGCCGATGGCGGCAGCGGCGGCTCGTTGTCATTGCATACGCAACTCGGCTTCGAGCTGACCGGCACGTTGAAGGCGGTCGGTTACAAGCATGGCCGCTGGCTCGACACGACGTTGATGCAACGCACGCTCGGCCGCGGTGCATCGACCGGACCCGATGACGTTTCAAACGCCGCAGGCGGCACGCAAGGCTAGACCCGCGCGCACGACGCGGCGTCGAGGCGACCGAGGCGCCGAACGCAAAACCTAACGCGCGCGCGGCAAACGCGTGAACAACGTCGGATAGTGGATCACGAGGCCATCACTATCCACGGTCAAATTCGCGGTGAACTCGCGAAAAATGCCTTCATAGCGGTACTCGCGATTCAACTCGATGCACGTGTACGCCTGCTCAGCGCGCGTGACCTGCAAGTCGGGCGTCGAGATATACGCGACCTCGATCGGCTGACGCTCGCCTTCGGCCAGTTGCAGGCGGCGGATCGGCAACGTATTGGTGTACGGTGTCGCGGCGATATCGATGTCGATGCAGCCTTCGATCGCGCTCAGCGCGAGGCCGTGCCCGTCGTGCCAGTGGCCGTCGCCATCGCCATGCAATTCAACTTCGCCACCGCCGACGATCTTCAGACGCGCGTAGCGCGTGCGCCAGTGTGCGTCGCAGCGCACCGCGTAATGCAGCCCATATGCCTTGCCATAGCGCTGCCCGACCACGACGCTTTCGACGGCAAAGCCGTCGTCGCGCGCATCGAATACCAGGTGTTCGATGCCGTCGCCCTCTTCCGAGGCCCATCGCAATTCACGCATTGGCGTCTCCTCGAGAAACGGCGCAGCGGGTGCGCCGGGCTCTTATCGTACTGCGAAAGCCCACGTGGCACGCAGCCCAAATCCAGGCGCGCACGGCCGGCATCCAGACGGTCGAAGTGTCGGCCGTGATGCGCCGCTCAGGTTCGATACCCAGTCAAACCGTCGAATATCAGCGCCAGGCCATGACGGACTGATGCCGCACATGCACGGCTCAAAATGGCACAGCGATAAAAAAAGCTGCGCACTCGACGTGCGCAGCTTTGGAGACTGACGACGCAAAAAACTGCGTCGATGTGGCGGCAAAACAACGCGCCGCCACGTATTCAGTAACTGTTTAGAACTTGTGGATGATACCGACGCCGACAGCAACCTGGCTGCGCGACGACGACGGCGAACCGTTCTGAGCGTCACCGATGCTTGCGGTTGCATCGATGATGGTCTTGCCGTTGCCTGCCAGCGTCTGGCCGCCAGCGCGCTGATACGCTTCCAGCGCGTACAGGCCGGTACGCTTCGACAGCGTGTAGTACTGACCCAGGTTGAACTGGTTGTAGCTAGCCGTGTTCGAGATGCCGTTCGACGACGTTGCACGGGTGTAGCTATAGCCAGCGGCCAGGTCCAGCACCGAGATCGGCTTCCAGTGCAGCACTGCGCCACCCGTGTTCCAGATTTGCGTGCCGTGGAACAACGAGCTCGAACCCGCAGCGTATTGAACGTTCGAGTATGCGAACGAAACGTCCCACGCCGAGTTGAACGCGTAGCCGCCCGTCACTGCAACGCGCTGCTGCTTCGCTGCGGTCTGGAAGCCGTTGTTGATTGCCGAGATGGCCGGCTGTGCGCCGTTGTTCGACATCGCGGAATTCCAGTTCGTGCTGGCCGCGGCCGTGGCGGTGGCGGGGGTGAAAATCCCCGCATTGTCGATACGCTGGATACCTGCAGCGATGCCGACCGGGCCGTTCAGGTACTGTGCTGCGACGCTCCAAACCTGCCCAGCAGAGAAGCTGCCCGCGTTGCCGCCCAGCGAGTACGAGCCGCTGACCGTCAGACCGGCGAATCTCGGCGACGTGTAGACCAGCGAGTTGTTCGAGCGGTACAGCGTATCCAGCGAGTCGATATCACCCGGGTGCGCGCCGTATGCACCGGTCAGCCACGTGGTCGGGCTGTACGGCGAGAGCAGCGTGTAGTACGAGGTGTACTGGCGGCCAGCGGTCAGCGTACCGAACTGCGCGTTCGTCATACCGACCCATGCCTGACGGCTGAAGCCCAGACCCGACACGCTTTCCGCACCCGTTGCGCTGTTAAAGCCTTGTTCCAACGTGAAAATGGCCTTGGTGCCGCCACCCAGATCTTCCGAGCCCTTCAGGCCGAAACGGCTGCCAGCCCAGATGCCGTTGATCATCTTGACCACCGAGCGACCGCCCGCGGACGGCTTCGACGAGCCCAGCGCGCTCAACGACGTCGAGCTGTTCTGCCAACCCAGGCCCGCATCGACGATACCGTAAAGCGTCACGCTGCTTTGTGCATGTGCGCCGAGGGCGACCAAGGCCACTGCCGAAGCTACGAGAGTCTTTTTCATTTTTACTCCTGGTTAAAAACTTTTTGATGCAGCCTGTGCAAGCACCGCAGAGTGTGGATAAAACGTTTTATTTCGATCAGAACACCGGATGACCGTTGATGATGCTCGGCAACCAGGTCGAGAACCACGGGACATAGGTGACGATATTGATCGCCGAGAAGATAGCGAGGTAATACGGCCACGCCACCTTAGTAGTTTCCCCTATCGACACATTGCCAATTGCACATCCAATAAACTGCACAGAACCAATCGGCGGGTGCACGAGACCCAAGGCGCAGTTCAGCAGGATCATGATGCCGAACTGAACCGGGCCCACGCCGTTGTGCATCGCCATCGGCAGGAACAGCGGGGTCGTGATCAGGATGTGCGCCGCCATGTCGACGAACGTACCGAGGAACACCTGAATCACGTTGATGTACAACAACATCAGCCACGGCAGCGAGGTCGCGCCGTCGAGCATGCGTTCGATCGCCTCCGGGATCTCCAGATAGGCCATCTGGAAGCGCAGCATGTTCGATACGCCGATCAGCAGCAGCACCACGCCGGTCGTTTTCGCCGCCTTACCGAGCGCATGGCCGAGCTTCTTCATCGACAGCGAGCGATACACGACGATCGTCAGCACCAGCGAATAACCCACGGCAATCGCGGCCGCCTCTGTTGCAGTGGCAATACCGCGCGCCACACAGAACAGAATGATCGCGATGACCATCAGCCCCGGCACCGCACCGATGAACGTACGCAGCACCGCCATCCAGCCCGGGAAACGCTGCAGTTCGGTCGAACCGTCGGGACGGCGCGGATAGCCGAACTTGACGGCCTGCCAGTAAGCGGCGATCAGCACGAGGCCCATCACCCACAGCACCGGCAACAGACCGGAGAACAGCAGATCGCCGATCGACACACCGCTGATCTGCTTGCCGTTCAGCACGCCGCTCACGCCTTGCGCCGCGAACGCGTAGATGATCATGTTGGTCGACGTCGGCATCAGCGCGCCGGCGAGCGACGAGTGCGTGGTCACGTTGACCGCGTAGGCGGCGCTATAACCTTCGCGCTTCATCAGCGGGATCACGACGCCGCCCATGGCCGACGTATCCGCGGTCGGCGAACCCGACACGCCGCCGAACAGCGTACAGGCGACCACATTGGCCATGCCGAGGCCGCCGCGGAAATGGCCGACCGTGGCTTGCGCAAAACGCAGGATGCGGTCGGCGATGCCGCCATGCAGCATCAGCTCGCCCGAGAAGATGAAGAACGGCACCGCGAGGAAGGAGAAACCGTTCATGCCCGAGATCATCGACTGCATCGCGGTCGCGGTCGGCAGACCTTCGAACAGATACGTCAGAACGCAGGACAGGCCCAACGCGAATGAAACCGGAACGCCTAGAAAGAGAAAAACTAGAAAGCTAGCTGTAAGAAGGGCAAGTTCCATGATGGTTCTACTTTTATTCCGTGGCGGAGAGTTCGAGCGCTGGCTCTTTCCGGTTCCCGGCGAAGAGTTCGAGCAGATGCTCGATCGAGAACAACGCGATGCACACACTCGCGAAGATCGGGATGCAGTAGCGCACGCCTTCCGGCACGCCGATGATCGGAATGCGGTCGCCCATCGTGGTTTCCGCCATCTCGAAGCAACCGACGAAAACCGCCACCGCGAAAGCGATCAGGCAGAGGTGCTGGATCCCTTTCGCAATCAACTGGCCCTTCTCCGGCAATTTCTTGACGAGCGAGTCGAGTCCGATGTGACCGCCCTCGCGAACCTTGAGCGCGGCGCCGAACATCGCGATCAGGATCACCAGCAACAATGCGATCGGCTCGACGTAATCGGGTGCGTCGCTAAACACGTAGCGCATCACCACGCTATAAATCACGAGCAGGCAAAGTGCGGCGAGGCTTAACGACGCTACAACCAGCAGCACGCGAAAAAGAAAATCATTTGGGCGTTTCAGGAAACTCATGACCCTGTCCTTGCTTACGACCGACCTATGCTTGAAATTCGGCCATCCCGATGCGACGCCATCTGCACGCGCGAGACCTCGCGCGGCGGAAGGTCTCGCGAGTTGCCTCGCGAGACCTTCCGCCGCTGCTGCGATAAACGTTGCTATTGCTGATTGCGTCCGGGACGCGAGACTTACTTGATTGCCTGGATTTCGTCGACGATCTGCTTCATCTGCGGGGTCTTCTCGTACTTCGTCCACACAGGCTGCATCACCTTCACGAAAGCCGCGCGGTCGACCTGCGAAGCCGTGACGATCGTGGCTCCTCCCTTCGTGACGTCCTTCTGCGCGTCGGCTTCGCGCGCGGTCCATAGCTTCTGGTAGTACGGCACCGAGTCAGCCGCGGCCTTCTTGATGATCTGCTGCTCTTGCGGCGACAGCGTGTCCCACACCTTCTTCGAGAACACCAGCACTTCCGGGGTCATCGAATGCTGGGTTTCCGAGTAGACCTGAGCGACTTCGAAGTGCTTGGTTTCCTGGTACGACGGCAGGTTGTTTTCGGCGCCGTCGACGAGGCCCGTCTTCAGGCCCGTATAGACTTCCGCGAACGGCATCGGGGTCGGCGTGCCGCCCATTGCCTTGATTTCGTCGACCATCAGGTCGGACGGCTGCACGCGGACCTTGAGGCCCTTCATGTCAGCCGGCGACTTGATTGCCTTCTTCGCGTACATCGAGCGTGCGCCGCTCTCGTAGAACGTCAGCGCGATCATGCCCTTCGCCGTGAATGCGTCGAGGATCTTCTGGCCTTCCGGACCGTACATGACCTTGCGGAAATGGTCGACGTCGCGGAACAGGAACGGCAGCGACGGGATCATCGATTCCGGCACGATTTCATTGAACGCAGCACCGTTGGCACGCGCCATGTCGAGCGCGCCGATACGGACCTGGTCGATCGTGTCGTTTTCCGAACCGAGCGCGCTGTTGCCGAACACCTTCACGGAATCCTTGCCGTCGGTCGCCTTGCTGATCTCCTCACCCATGTACTTCACGGCCATGTTGGTCGGGAAAGTGTCGCCGTGCACGTCAGCAACGCGGAACACGCGAGCTTCAGCCGACATCGTGCTGAACGCCAGCGCCGCGGCCGCGACGATCATCGAAACACGGGAATAGGCAAACTTCTTGTTCATCGTGACATTCCTTGAAAAATAGACCATCCCATCAAGAGCGGATGTGACATGGTTTTAATGCGTCTCCGGCTTCACGCTCGCCCCCTCGCAGGTGCGGGCGCTTGCCCTACTGGCTGTGCGACTTCCCCGGCACAGATAACCCAGCACTCCAGTCGGCAACTCGACTACTTGCTTCAATCGCGCCGGCCAGCTTCTGACATGCATGCGGCATCGACCACAACCGCACTGCTCCCCTGAAACCCACCGTATCGCACTGCCACACGAACACAGAAAGCCATTTGTTTGGGCTTATATGTTGTACGACGACATATGAAGTCTATTAAACGGGTTTTAACTTGTACAGACGGTATTTACCCGCATCAAGGAAAGCGCCGACACGTATGACCGGCGTGGCATGCCGCCAAGGCCCCGCGCCGTCTGGCATTGGCTGGGGACGGAATCGAAGGGGTCTCCGGGGGTGTTGTTTATTTGCTGAAGAAACTCGATGAACCGTGGTCTCCACACCACGTGTTGTACGATGAGTGACAAATAAAGCGCCGCAGAAACAACCCAAAAAATTAAAAACGCCGGGAGAAAGATTTCATCCCGGCGCATGCGTTTTGTAATGCTTATTACAGTTGGCCCGCGTATTCGGGCTCTGCCAGCCCGCTCACGCCGGGCCGCAGCGCGAACACGTGGCCGTCGTGCTCGCTCGCGCCGTTGGCCGGGCGAATCGACGTGACGAACAGCGTATCGAGATCACGGCCGCCGAACGCGCACATGGCAGGCTTGAGGGCCGGCACCGGAATCTGCCGGTCCAGCTCGCCCTGCGGCGTAAAGCGCAGCAGCAGACCGGCGTCGTTCGCGCAGATCCAGTAGCAGCCGTCGGCGTCCACTGCCGCGCCGTCCGGACGGCCCGAGTAGTGGTGCAGATCGGCGAACACGCGACGGTTGCGCGGCTCGCCGGTCTCGACGTCGTAGTCGAACGCCCAGATCAGCCGGCGCAGCGGATGCGAGTCGGACAAATACATCGTCGTGCCGTCCGGCGACCAGCCGAGGCCGTTCTGCGTGATCAGCGAATCGACGACCGGCGCGGACAGCACGCCCTTCTCGTCGAAGCGGTACAGAGAGCCGCCCGGGATCGCGGCGGCCATGTCCATGACCATCGTGCCGGCCCAGAAGCGTCCTTGCCGGTCGCAGCGGCCATCGTTGAAACGCATGCCGCCGTGCGGGAATTCAGGCGCCGCGAGCTTGCGCAGCGATGCTGTCAGCGGCTCGCCGCTGGCCGCGTTCGACGCATCGGCGAGCGTGACTGCGAACAGTCCGGTCTCGCAGCCGGCGAGCACAGTGCCATGACGATCGAACGCGATACAGGCGACCTGTTCCGGCAGCAGCCATTCGGTGCGCTTGCCCGTCTCGACCGAGCCACGCACGATCTTCTTCGCCGGAATGTCGACCCAGTACAGCGCCTGCCCGGCCGCGCGCCAGACCGGGCTTTCGCCCGTGGCCGCGGGCAGCAGCCCCGCCGCCTCGAACCGCTCTACCCGCGGATTCGCGCTCATCATTTGGGCTCCCGCTTCGGCTCCATCGGACCGGCAAGCACGAACGGACCGCCCTGGTACAGCTGGGTCGGGTCGTCGAAGCGCGTGTCGGGGGCGCTTGGCGGGAACAGGTGCTCGAACTGCGCGGAGCTGTCCTGCGGACGGTAGCCAAGGAGTGCGGCGTTCGTGTTGTCGACCCACGCGGTGCGGTTGTTCGACACGCCGTACACGATCGCGTGGCCGACGCGGTTCGTGAACAGCGAGCAGCGCACGAGCTCGATGAAATCGCGGTAGCTCAGATACGTGACCAGCATGCGCGCGGTCTTCGGCTGCTCGAACGACGAGCCGATTCGCAGACACACGGTTTCGAGGCCGAAGCGGTCGAAGTAGTAGCGCGACAGCGACTCGCCGAAGCACTTCGTCACGCCGTACAGGCTGTCCGGGCGCAGCGGCGCGTCGGTATCGAGAACCGACGTCACCGGGTGGAACCCAACCGCGTGATTCGAGCTCGCGTAGATGATGCGCTTCACGCCGTGCTTCTGGGCGGCCGAGTACAGGTTGTACAGGCCACGGATGTTCGCTTCGAGCAGGTCTTCGAACGGCGCTTCGACGGAAATGCCGCCGAGATGCACCACCGCGTCCACGCCTTCGAGCAGCGCGTGCACGGCCGCTTCATCGGCGAGATCGACGACGGACGCTTCTTCGTGCGCGGCGACCTCGCCGAGCGACGCGATATCGGACACGCGCACGACGTCGGCCCATTGCGCGAGCGCGGGACGCAGTTGCTTGCCGAGGTTGCCCGCGGCACCGGTGAGCAGCAGACGGCGGAAGGGTTTCTTTGCCGCGGAGCGGTCAACGTTCAAATCGGTCATGTCTCTTTGCTTTTGTGATTGCGAGCGGAGCTACTGAATAGAAAAGCGAGCGCCGGCTGGACCGGCGCTCGCCTCAGGATTGATGGCGCAGGGTGCCTGATCAGGTCACCGGCGCCGGGTTGAACAGCGTCAACGCATTGCGCAGCCCGAGCTTCTCCGCGCAGGTCTGCTGGCGGCCGCTCGCGACTTCGAGCATCAGGCGGAACAGCTCCCAGCCCACCTCCTCGATGCTGGACTGACCGGTCGCGATCGTGCCGGCGTTGATGTCCATCAGGTCATGCCAGCGACGCGCGAGGTCCGAACGCGTCGCGACCTTGATGACCGGCACTTCGGCGAGGCTGTACGGCGTGCCGCGGCCCGTCGTGAACACGTGCAGCGTGATGCCCGAGGCAACCTGCAGCGTGCCGCAGATGAAGTCGCTGGCCGGCGTCGCCGCGTAGATCAGTCCTTTCTCGCGCACCTTCTCTCCCGGCGACAGCACGCCCGAGATCGCCGAGTTGCCCGACTTGATGATCGAGCCCATCGCCTTTTCGACGATGTTCGACAGACCGCCCTTCTTGTTGCCGGGGGTCGTGTTCGCGCTGCGGTCCGCGCCGCCGCGCTTCAGGTAATCGTCGTACCACTGCATCTCGCGGATGATCGCCGCGGCGACGTCCGCATTGGCCGCGCGCGCGGTCAGCTGATCGACGCCGTCGCGCACTTCGGTGACTTCCGAGAACATCACGGTCGCGCCAGCGCGCACCAGCAGGTCGGTCGCGAAGCCGACGGCCGGGTTCGCGGTCAGGCCCGAGAACGCGTCGCTGCCGCCGCACTGCACGCCGATCACCAGATCCGACGCCGGGCAGGTTTCGCGGCGGCGGTTGTTCAGGCGCTTCAGGTGCCCCTCGGCCATCTTCATGATCGACGTGATCATCGACTGGAAGCCGACGTGCGATTCGTCCTGCAGCACCACGACGTCGCCGTTCTGGTCCAGCGCGACATCGCCGATGTCGGCGACGTCATCGACGACCGCGGCCGCCGCGATCGGAATCGTGCCCGGCGGCATCAGACGCTCGGGCTGCAGCTTCTCGCAGCCGAGGCTCACCATCATCACCTCGCCGCCGAAGTTCGGATTCAGCGCGATGTTGCGCACGGTGCGGATCGGCACCATCGCGTCGGGCGCGTCGATCGCGACGCCGCAGCCGTAGGTGTGACCGAGGCTGACGACATCGTCGACGTTCGGGTATTTCGGCAGCAGCTCGGCCTTGATACGCGTGACGGCGTGTTGCACGACGTCGGCCACGCACTGCACGGTAGTCGTGATCGCGAGGATGTTGCGGGTGCCGACCGAGCCGTCCGAGTTGCGGTAGCCCTCGAACGTGTAGCCTTCGAGCGCCGGCATGTCCGGCGCCTTGATCGTGGCGATCGGCAGGTCTTCGAGCCCCGGCGGGCTCGGCATGCGGATCACGTGCTCGTTGATCCAGCTGCCCTTCGGCAGCGGCTTCAGCGCATAGCCGATCACCACGTTATAGCGGATGACCTCGTCGCCCTCGGCGAGATCGGCCAGCGCGACCTTGTGGCCCTGGGGCACACGCTCGCGCAGCTTGAGGCCATCGGGAAATACCGCGCCCTCGCCCAGACCGCCGTCGTTGACGACGATCGCGACATTGTCATTGGGATGAACGCGTATGTAGAGCGGAGTTTGTTCCATTGATCAATCCTGAAGGCGCAATAAGCCTGCTTCGCCAGTATTCATACGTCATCCTACAACATCAAACTTTGCCCGGATGTTCCGTATTTACCCTATGGCGTGCATTATGCCGTGAAACCCCGTTGAGTTACTGGATTTGTTGTCGTACGATGACGTATAAGAAATCTGATTTCGAAAGAATTTCTACTAGTACGACGTCCGTTGTACTGGTTGGATCGAACTAACGACATAATCCGACGCCTGGATACTCAACATGACGACACCGCAGGAACTCAAGCAGATCGTTTCGGAAGGCCTCCTGTCCTTCCCCGTCACCGACTTCGACGCTAAAGGCGACTTCCGCGCCGATACTTACGCCGAGCGCCTCGAATGGCTCGCTCCGTACGGCGCTTCGGCGCTGTTCGTCGCCGGCGGCACGGGCGAATTCTTCTCGCTGACGCAAGACGACTACACGCAAGTAGTTAAGACCGCGGTCGAAGTCTGCAGGGGCAAGGTACCGATCCTGGCCGGCGCCGGCGGCCCGACCCGCGTGGCGATCGCCTACGCGAAGGAAGCTCAGCGCCTCGGCGCGCACGGCATCCTGTTGATGCCGCACTACCTGACCGAAGCAAGCCAGGACGGTATCGCGGAGCACGCCGAACAGGTCTGCAAGGCCGTGCCGAACATGGGCGTGATCATCTACAACCGTGCGAACTCGAAGCTCAACGCCGACATGCTCGAACGCCTGGCCGAGCGTTGCCCGAACCTGATCGGCTTCAAGGACGGCGTGGGCGAGATCGAAAACATGGTGACGATCCGCCGCCGCCTCGGCGACCGCTTCTCGTACCTCGGCGGCCTGCCGACCGCGGAAGTCTACGCCGCGGCATACAAGGCGCTGGGCGTGCCGGTGTACTCGTCGGCGGTGTTCAACTTCATCCCGAAGACCGCGATGGAGTTCTACCGCGCGATCGCCGCTGACGACCACGCCACGACCGGCAAGCTGATCGACGAATTCTTCCTGCCGTACCTGAAGATCCGCAACCGCCGTGCAGGCTACGCGGTCAGCATCGTCAAGGCTGGCGCGAAGCTGGTCGGCCACGACGCGGGTCCGGTGCGCGCACCGCTGACCGATCTGACTGCGGAAGAAATGGAACAGCTCGACGCGCTGATCAAGAAGCTCGGACCGCAGTAAGGCACCGGCGCGACGGCTTCGAGCGAAGAAGCTCGCGAGCCTCATCAACGAGGGCCGCATAGACGGCCCCGTTGCGAACGCCCGGCACGGCAACGTCGCCGGGCGTTTGCGTATTTGCACGACAGACAGGCGGCCTGCGGGACGCCTGACGTGAAGGCCACACCTCGCCCAACGACACAGGAGATGACCCATGGACTTGAGCCGCACGGCCAGTTCCACCACCGCCGCCTCTAGCGCGGCCCGCACCAAGGTCCGCTACGGGATCCTGCTGCTGATCTTTCTGATTACCACCATCAACTATGCCGACCGCGCGACGCTGTCCGTCACCGGTTCCGCGATGCGCACCGCGTTCAGCCTCGACGCGATCCGCATGGGCTATATCTTTTCCGCATTCAGCTGGGCCTACGTGCTGTCGCAACTGCCGGCCGGCTGGCTGCTCGACCGTTTCGGTCCGCGCCGCGTGTACGCGGCGAGCATCTTCTCGTGGTCGCTGTTCACGCTGTTGCAAAGCTCGGTCGGCCTGCTTGGCAGCGCCGGCGCGGCGGTCACCGCACTATTCGCGCTGCGCTTCGTGATGGGCGCGGCCGAGTCGCCGGCGTTCCCGGCGAACGCCAAGGTCGTCGCGAGCTGGTTCCCGACCAACGAGCGCGGCACCGCGTCGGCGATCTTCAACTCCGCGCAATACTTCGCCGCGGTCGTGTTCACGCCGCTGATGGCGTGGCTCACGCACGCGTTCGGCTGGCACATGGTCTACCTCGTGATGGGCGTGGCCGGGCTGCTGCTCGCGCTGACGTGGCTCAAGGTGATGAAGAATCCCGCCGACCACCCGCGCGTGTCGCGCGCCGAACTCGAGTACATCGAGCAAGGCGGCGGTCTCGTCAGCGGCGCGCGCAAGATGCGTCAGGACGACGTATCGAAGGCCGGCGGCTGGACACTGGTGCGCCAGCTGCTTGGCAACCGCATGCTGCTCGGCGTGTATCTCGCGCAGTACTGCATCAACGTGCTGACCTACTTCTTCCTGACCTGGTTTCCGATCTACCTCGTGCAGGCGCGCGGCATGACGATCCTGCAAGCGGGATTCGTGGCCTCGCTGCCGGCGATCTGCGGTTTTCTCGGCGGGGTGCTCGGCGGCGTGCTGTCGGACGGGTTGATCCGCCGCGGCTGTTCGCTGACCGTCGCGCGCAAGGTGCCGATTGTCGGCGGCATGCTGCTGTCGACCTGCATCATCGGCTGCAACTACGTGTCGACCGACTGGATCGTCGTCGCGTTGATGTCGCTCGCGTTCTTCGGCAAGGGCATCGGCGCACTCGGCTGGGCGGTGGTCGCCGATACGTCGCCGAAGGAAGCGCTCGGCCTGTCCGGCGCGATCTTCAACATGTTCGGCAACATCGCCGGCATCGTAACGCCGATCGTGATCGGTTACCTCGTCGCGCGCTCGGGGTCGTTCAACGGCGCACTGGTGTTCGTCGGCGCGAACGCGCTGCTGACGGTGATCAGCTATCTCGTGATCGTCAAGGAAATCCGGCGCGTCGAGTTGCGCGCGGCGTGAGCCAGTTATAGGCTCGGTTATCGTACTTCCGGGCGGCGCGCGCCCGGCGCCTCGCACGGGTTATGCGTCCCGAGGCGGCAAAGGGCAGGCATCCGTCGAGATACGTGCCATTTGCGCCGAAAATGATTCGGCGCTTATATAATCAGTCGTCAGACGACGATATAATAAAATTGCAATCTTTAAGACAAGGAGCGTTTTCGATGGCTGCACCACTAGCATCCGCGGCACCGCCACGACGCGCTCGCAATCTGGCCGAGTTCGTCGTCAACTACGTCACCGAGCAGATCGCGGCCAACGTGCTGAAGCCCGGCGACAAACTCCCGACCGAATCGCAGCTGATGACCACGCTCAGCGTGAGCCGCACGGTCATCCGCGAGGCAATTTCGCGCCTGCAGGCAGGCAAGATCATCGAGACGCGCCACGGCATCGGCAGCTTCGTGCTCGAGCCGCAGCGCGAAAAGCTCGGCATCGACATGGTGCCTGCCACCACGCTACGCGACGTGCTGTCCATTCTGGAGTTGCGCATCAGCCTCGAAACCGAATGCGCGGGTCTCGCCGCGCAACGCGCGAAGCCGGACGACCTCGCGCGCATGCGCAGCGCGCTCGACGCGATCGAGGCCACGCGTCACAACGGGCTCGACAGCGTGGAAGCCGATCTGCAGTTCCACATTTCGGTCGCGCGCGCAACGGGCAACCGCTATTTCGTCGACATCCTCTCGCAGATGGGCAGCGCGCTGATTCCGCGTAACCGGCTCGACTCGGCCGGCATCGCGCACGCCGATCCTGACGCCTACCTGTCGCTCGTGAATCTCGAGCACGAGAGCATCCTCGAGGCGATCTCGCGGCGCGACGCGGAAGGCGCACGCGCGGCGATGCGGATGCATCTGTCCAATAGCCGCGAGCGGCTGCGCCGCGCGAATGAAATGAGCGAAGCGAACAGCTGATTCTCGCGAAGCTCGCGGGCGAAAAAAATGGCCGGGAGATTCCCGGCCATTTTTTTATCTTGCGATTGCTTGCGCCATTAACCGCGCGTGAGTTCGCCGTCGCGACGACGCCACAGTTCCAGCGGATTGCCGTCGGCCAGCGTTTGCGGCAGCAGCTCGGCCGGGAAGTCCTGGTAGCACACCGGACGCAGGAAGCGATCGATCGACGTCGTGCCGACCGAAGTCGCACGGCTGTCCGACGTTGCCGGGAACGGGCCGCCGTGGACCATGGCGTGGCACACCTCGACGCCGGTCGGGAAGCCGTTGACCAGAATCCGGCCGGCCTTGCGCTCGAGAATCGTCACGAGCTTCTTCGCGGCCGCCACGTCGGCGCTGTCCATCTGCAGCGTCGCGGTCAGCTGGCCGGCGAAGTGCTCGGCGACCTTCAGCATTTCCTGCTCGTCCTTGCAGCGGATGATCGTCGACACCGGGCCGAACACTTCGTCTTCGAGCGCCGGGTTCGCGAGGAACGTCTGCGCGTCGGTCACGAACAGCGCTGCGCATGCCTGGGTCGGGCCGGTAGCGGCGACGCCACGTGCCACTACTTCGACACCCTTTGTTGCGGCCAGCTTGCCTTCGCCGTCTTCATACGCGGCGTGAATGCCCGAGGTCAGCATGGTCTGCGCCGGTTTCGCGGCGAGCGCTTCCGATGCCGTCGCGACGAAACCCTTCAGCGCGTCGCTGTCGATCGCGATGGCGAGGCCCGGGTTCGTGCAGAACTGGCCCGCGCCCAGCACGAGCGAGTCGACGAAACCGCGTGCGATGTTGTCGCCGCGTGCCGACAGCGCATTCGGCAGCAGGAACACCGGGTTGATGCTGCTCATTTCCGCGTAAACCGGAATCGGCTCCGGACGCGCCGCCGCGACGCGCATCAGCGAGGTGCCGCCCGCACGCGAACCGGTGAAGCCGACCGCCTTGATGGCCGGGTGCGCGACCAGCGCCTCGCCGACCGAGTTGCCCGCGCCGACGATCATCGAGAACACGCCTTCGGGCAGATCCATTTCCTGCGCGACGCGCTGAATCACGCGACCGACCAGCTCCGAGGTGCCCAGGTGCGCGCGGTGCGCCTTCACGACGACCGGGCAGCCCGCGGCCAGCGCCGCGGCGGTGTCGCCACCCGCCACCGAGAACGCGAGCGGGAAATTGCTCGCGCCGAACACGGCGACCGGGCCGAGCGCGATCTTCTGCATGCGCAGATCCGAGCGCGGCAGCGGCTTGCGTTCGGGCAGCGGCGAATCGAGCGTAGCGTTGAGCCACTGACCCGCGCGCACGGTCTGTGCGAACAGCTTCAGCTGGCCGGTGGTGCGGCCGCGCTCGCCTTCCAGACGCGCCTTCGGCAGGCCCGACTCAGCCATCGCGCGTTCGATCAGTTCGTCGCCGAGCGCGGTGATACCGTCCGCGATACGATCCAGAAACTCGGCGCGTACTGCGAGCGGCAGTTGGCGATAGGCGTCGAACGCCTGTTGCGCGAGTGCGCACGCCTGCTCGACGTTTTCGACGGTGCCGCTGCCGAACACCGGCTCGGCAATCTCGGAACCCGTGGCAGGATTGAACGCGCGCAGCGGTTTTTCTTCGCCGCGCACTGCTTTGCGACCGATCAGCATTTCGCCGGTAATAGGCATTTTGGCTTTCCTTGAATGAAGGCTTTAGATATAGGTCATCCTACAACATTACGGGGGCTCCATGCAACCCGAAACGCTTGTCGGACAGGGATATTCGGGTTTACTCGCCCGTTACAACAGAGGGTCACTCTGCTAATCTGGCGCAGGTCATACGACGACTTATAACCTCGCGTTTCGCGTTGTTCGTCATGCGTGGTTTTTACTGTCGCCGCAGCTTTTTCCCGATCCATCGCAAGTTCGAGGAGACACCGCATGCTAGCAGTCACGCCTTACGAATCCTTGCCCAACCGGTTCCGGCGCGCGGTGCGCGAAGGAAAAACCCAGATCGGCTGCTGGGCGTCGCTCGCCAGCCCGATCGCCACTGAACTGCTGGGCACGGTCGGCTTCGACTGGATGCTGCTGGACGCCGAACACGCGCCCAACGACGTGCTCACGTTGATCCCGCAGCTGATGGCGCTCAAGGACAGCGGCAGCGCGCCAGTCGTCCGACCACCGGCCAACGACAGCGTCGTGATCAAACGTTTTCTCGACAGCGGCTTCTCGAACTTCCTCGTGCCCTTCGTCGACAGCGCCGACGACGCCGCCCGCGCGGTCGCGTCGACGCGCTACCCGCCGCAGGGCATCCGCGGCGTGTCGGTCGGCCATCGCGGCAACCGCTATGGCACCGTGCCCGACTACTTCTCCATCGCCAACGACAACGTCTGCGTGATCCCGCAGATCGAAAGCCGCAAGGCAGTCGAGGCGATCGACAGCATCCTTGCGGTGGACGGCATCGACGCGGTCTTCATCGGTCCGTCCGACCTCGCGGCTTCGTATGGGCACCTCGGCAATGCGAGCCATCCGGACGTGCAGCAGGCGATCGCGCATGTGTTCGAGCGCGCGCAGGCGGCCGGCAAGTCGAGCGGCATTCTCGCGCCAGTGCAGGCCGACGCGGAACGATATCTGTCGATGGGCGCGCGCATCGTCGCCGTCTGCGCGGATCTCGGGCTGCTCAAGGGCGCCGCGCAGGCGGCGCAGAAGCACTTCATGCAGAAACGGGCGGGCGAGGCTTGAACGCCGCCACCACGACATCTTCGGAGCATTCCATGCAAAAAGCAGGCTTTATCGGACTCGGCATCATGGGCAAGCCCATGGCCGCCAACCTTCTGAAAAACGGCGTGTCGCTGGCCGCCTTCACGCGTAGCGGCGTGCCCGCCGAACTCACGCAGGCTGGCGCCGTCGCGTGCGACAGCCCCGCCGCCGTTGCCGCGCACGCGGACGTGATCTTCATCATGGTGCCGGACACGCCCGACGTCGAACGCGTGCTGTTCGGCGAAAACAGCCTCGCGAGCGCGCTGCGCGCTGGCCAGACCGTCGTCGACATGAGCTCGATCTCGCCGATGGCGACCCGCGACTTCGCGGCGCGCGTGCGCCAAACCGGCGCCGATTATCTCGACGCGCCGGTGTCGGGCGGCGAAGTCGGCGCGAAGGCCGGCTCGCTGACCATCATGGTCGGTGGCGAACAGGCCACGTTTGACAGCGTGAAGCCCCTCTTCGAGATGATGGGCAAGAACATCACGCTAATCGGCGCGGTCGGCGCGGGCCAGGTGTGCAAGGTCGCCAACCAGGTGATCGTCGCGGCGACCATCGAAGCGGTCGGCGAAGCGCTGCTGCTCGCATCGAAGGCCGGTGTGGATGCGGCGCGTGTGCGTGAGGCGCTGATGGGCGGCTTCGCGTCATCGCGGATTCTCGAAGTGCACGGCGAGCGCATGACGAGGCGCGCGTTCGATCCGGGCTTCCGTATCGAGCTGCACCAGAAGGACCTGAACCTCGCGCTGTCGACCGCGCAGGCGCTCGGCGTGTCGCTGCCGAACACCGCCACCTGCCAGGCGCTATTCAACGCGTGCGTCGCGCACGGCGGCAAGGCGTGGGATCACTCGGCGATGGTGCGGGCGCTCGAAGTGCTTGCGAATCACGAGATTGGGCAGAAGACGGCGTAAGCGCGCTGTTGCACGATCGCACGCGGCTGGAAGTCACGCCGCTGCGTCTGCTCCGGATTGTCGAGTGAGGGGACGCAGCGGCGGTTTGTAGCGAGGCCGAATCTTTCCGATGGGCAGTCAGGATCACTGAGGATATCAATCGCGGCGGCATGTTTGCACTGCTATGCGTTCGCCTTAGTTGAGGACGGCACAAGCTTTACATCCCCCTCCTATCGCCTACAGTGTATTTTGCTGTGGCAATCGCACCGCGATTGCCACGGAAACACACAGCGTCCTCGAAAAAACTACCCGTGAGACAAGGGGCAAAAAATGGCGACGCCCACGCCCTTACCCTTGGACACCCGGCCGCGCGATACTGCGCTGCAGCTGGGAGTGATGGCGCTGCCAGCCATTCTCGGCGCATTCGAGTCAGTGATGCGGCATACACATGGCGAGTCATACTCAGAATTTTTTCCGCCGTCGCTAGCCGCAGCTGGTCTCGGCCTGTTCCTCCCCCTCTTGCTTCCTGACGGTCTAGACCCAGCGACTCCGAGGCGCAACCTTGTAATGTGGGTCACCGTATGGATTTCCATCGTTTCCACCGCGATTGGTGTGGGGATCTGGGTCGGAATCCTCTACGCTTCGCTCTACGGGGCTTTGCCTGACTGGTTACCCTCGCTCAAGTGGGGATCTCAGGAACCACCGTTCTGTCTGGCCGTCGCATATTACCTGGCCGGAATGACGCTGACTCTTATTAGGGTCTGGCTTAAGAGAGTTTGAACATGGTCGGCGAGAGTATTACCGTTTTGGCTTTGGCTCCCCTGCTCGCGGCCGGGGCGGCGCGCCTGCTTATGGCCGCCATCAAGCAATACCTGAGACCCGAACAGGAGGCGAAAACGACCTATACGGCGGTCGTCGAGAAAGATGGCACCTCCAAACGGGTTGTTCTCGCATCAAGGATTCCTACGGCAGATGGCGGAGACGCACTTCGCGTCGACTTCCCCCCTTCGATGTCAAATGAAGACCGAATTCGCTTCCTCGAGAGTGTCCTGGGAGAATCGGAACATCAAACGTCTCAGGACTCGAAACGAACGACGCGATCCGCCGAGTAGTGCATCGAAGCTGGGAACGAGTCCATTTGGATAGCCCCGAAAAAAGAGGCGGCGCCCACATCAGGCACCGCCTCTTCTCACTTCATCTACCGATCAACCCGACACGAGCCGACCGCAATTCGTTTTACCTGGCAGTCACCGCATCGGGCGCCCACTTCGGCACCGGCATCTTTTCCGAGCTCCTGGCCATCAGGCAGACGACGGCCGCGGCGATCAGATCGAACACCGCCAGCACGACGAACAGCGGGCTGTAGCCGATCTGCGTGACGAGCACGCCGAACAGCGCAGTGAACGCCGCGGCGCCGAGATAGCCGGCCATGCCGCCCATGCCCGTCGCGGTCGCGACTTCGTGCTTGCCGAACATGTCCGACGTGATCGCGTACAGTGCACCCGACAGCGTCTGGTGCGCGAAACCGCCGACGCACAGCAGCGCCACCGCCATGTACGGGCTCTCGACGAGACCGACGCACGCCGGCCCGATCATGAACAGCGCACCGACCACGAACACCATCTTGCGCGACGTGAACAGCGACACCTTGGCGTATTTGTGGAACAGCGGGCTCAGATAACCGCCGAGCACGCAGCCGATATCGGCGGCAAGGAACGGCATCCACGCGAACATCGCGACTTCCTTCAGGTTCATGTGACGCTCGGTCATCATGTACAGCGGAATCCACGCGTTGAACGTTTGCCACGCCGGCTCGGAGAGAATTCGCGGAATTCCGATCGCCCAGAAGTCGCGGCTCGCCAGCATCGCGCGCCAGTTGCGCTTCGGCGTGTTGACGTCGTCGTGATGCTTCGCTTCCTGGCCACTCAGAATGTAGTCACGCTCGGCGTTGCCCAGCAACTTCTGGTTACGTGGATGCTTGTAGATGAGCATCCACAGCGCACTCCACACGATGCCCGCGACGCCGACGATCACGAACGCGAGTTGCCACTTGCCGTGAAACAGCGCCCACACGACGAGCGGCGGCGCGAGCAGCGCGCCGATCGACGAGCCGATATTGAACCAGCCGATCGCGACCGAACGCTCCTTCGCCGGGAACCACTCGCTCGTCGCTTTCACGCCTGCCGGAATGCCGGCCGATTCGGCAAGGCCGAGCAGACCGCGGAACACCGCGAGGCTACGCCAGCCCGTCGCCCATGCAGCGGCCGCGCAAGCCACCGACCATGCAAGCGCGAACACCGCGAAGCCGAGCTTGGTGCCGATCGTGTCGAGCACGAAACCGGCGACCGGCTGCATGAACGCATAGCAGAGCTGCCACGCCACGACCACATGCGCATACTGCTCGGTCGTGATGTTCAGTTCCTTCATCATCGTCGGTGCCGCGACCGACAACGTATTGCGCGCCAGGTAGTTGATGATCAGGCCGGCCGCGACCAGACCGACCATCCACCAGCGAATACCCTTGATCTTCATTGCTGCCATTCCTCGTGATGCAATGCCCGTCGAACTGACCGGGACTTAAGCCTTGCGCGAATAGTCGATGCCGACAAAGCTACCGCCCTGGTAGCGCTGGCACAGTTCATCGAGCGGATTCGGGCGCGACAGAATGTCTTGCGCGTAGTCCTCGGCGTTCTGCTTCGGCTCGTAGCCGAGACGCGCGGCGCCGCTGTTGTCCCACCAACTGCGCGTATTGGCCGACACGCCCCAGATGGTCAGGAAGCCGACGTCTTCCGCTTCGATGCAGCGCTCGAGGAAATGCATCAGGTCCTTATGGCCGAACCAGGTGCTCAGGTGGCGCTGCTCGGTCGGGCGCTCGAGGCAGCTACCGATGCGCACGCACACGCTTTCGATGCCATGCTTGTCCCAGTACATGCGCGCAAGCGCTTCGCCCCACACCTTCGACAGGCCGTAGAAGCCATCGGGGCGCAGTTCGCAGTCGAGGCTCAGATGCTCCGTGACCGGATACATGCCGATCGCGTGGTTCGAGCTAGCGAACACGATGCGCTTCACGCCGTTGCGGCGCGCACCTTCGTAGACTTCGACGAGGCCGCGCAGATTGTTCTCGATGATCTCGGGCAGCGGACGCTCGACGCTCGTGCCGGCGAAATGGATCAGCACGTCCACGCCCTTCAACAGACGGTCGACGGTCGCCGGATCGCGCAGGTCGCCGTTCATCACGTCTTCGCCGTCGACGAGCGGCGTCAGCACTTTCGAGCCCGCGGCCGAGCGCAACGGAATGCCGCGCGCGACGAATTCAGCACGTACCACGGAGCCGAGCTGGCCGCCGGCGCCACTTAGGGCAATTTTCTTCATAAGGGGTTCCTTTTACTGCGCCGCGCGCGTCGTCAAAGCGCGCTTAGGTTGTACGATAACGTACTATCGGTGATGACCAAGCGGATTTCAACTCGGCATTTACCCTTAAATTGTTGGCTTTGAATTTCGTATCCCATTAAGAAACAAGGAGATGCGTCCGATGCATTCATGTGACATCGTATAACGAAAAGCGGATTGTTGAGTGGACGACCGGCGCGAGCGACGACTGTACGCCGCCCGCACCGTCAACTGACCACACCACTACGTTCCCGAGCGCTCAGGAGCCGATGAATTCGAGCAGGTCAGCATTTACCTTGTCGGCCTCGACCGTGCACATGCCGGGCTGGCCGCCCGGATAGACCTTCAGCGTAGCGTCCCGTCGCCGGCAGGTGGATGAAGCGAAAGCTGCTCTCGAAGCATGCGCGCGACGAAGCGCATTGCTGCAGCGCGGTCGATTGACGCAGATCGCTTCGCTACACGCGCACCGCCGCGCAACAGCCGATAAAAGAAACTTGATACTCATCAACGGCTTACCCCGTCAATAAGCATTTTTCGAAGAAAACAACGCGGTTCTTTGACGCACATCGCGTCGCAACACATTTTGTTTCGATCCCCTACTCTTCGGCCATCTGTCCAGCGCAGTGCGCATCGACACCGGTCGACGCGCGTAAGTCCACTCAAGCGGCCATCAAGCACAACACGATCATGAACTCCGCAATATCGGCATTCGATCTCGCCCGCATTCAATTCGCGTTCACCGTTTCTTTTCACATCGTTTTCCCCGCGCTCAGCATCGGTCTCGCCAGTTTCATCGCCGTTCTCGAATGGCGCTGGCTGCGGACCGGCAAGGCGTACTACAAAGATCTTTGTCTGTTCTGGTCGAAGATCTTCGCAGTGGCCTTCGGCATGGGCGTCGTCTCCGGCGTCGTGATGAGCTATCAGTTCGGCACCAACTGGTCGGGCTTTTCGAGTTTCGCCGGGCCCATCACCGGTCCGTTGTTGATGTACGAGGTGATGACCGCGTTCTTTCTCGAAGCGGGCTTCCTCGGCATCATGCTGTTCGGCTGGCAGCGCGTGAGTCCGCGCGCGCACTTCGGCGCGACGCTGATGGTCGCGATCGGCACGCTGATCTCGACCTTCTGGATTCTCGCGTCCAATAGCTGGATGCAGACGCCGCAGGGCTTCGAAGTCGTCGACGGTCACGTCGTGCCGCTCGACTGGTTCAAGATCATCTTCAATCCTTCCTTTCCGTACCGGCTCGCGCATATGGCGCTCGCGGCGTTCATCGTCGCGGGGCTGGTGGTCGCGGCGGTCGGCGCCTGGCATCTGCTGCGCGGCCGGCGCGACCCCGCCGTCAAGAAGATGTTCTCGATGGCCCTGTGGCTGCTGTTGATCCTCACGCCGATCCAGGCATTCGTCGGCGATCAGCACGGCCTCAATACGCGCGAATATCAGCCGGCGAAGATCGCGGCGATCGAAGGCTTGTGGGACACCGAAAAAGGCGGTACCGCGCTGAACCTGTTCGGCATCCCCGACATGAAGGCGGAGACCACACGCTATGCGGTGTCGGTGCCGCACCTCGGCAGCCTGATCCTCACGCATAGCTGGGACGGCGAAATTCGCGGCCTGAAGGAATTCCCGCCGCAGGACCGCCCGGATTCGACCGTGGTGTTCTGGAGCTTCCGCATCATGGCCGGCCTCGGCGTGCTGATGATCGCGATGTCGATCGCGGCCTGGGTGCTGCACCGCCGTGGACGCCTGTTCGAAGCGAAGTGGTTCCAGCGCCTGTGCGTCGCGATGGGGCCGAGCGGCTTCATCACGCTGCTGGCCGGCTGGGTCACCACCGAAGCGGGCCGTCAGCCGTGGGTCGTGTACGGCGTGATGCGCACGTCGCAGGCGGTGTCGCCGCTGACCACGCAGCAGGTCGGCCTGTCACTGATGACGTTCGTGGTCGTCTACTTCCTCGTGTTCGGCACCGGCATCTACTACATGCTGAAGCTGATGCGCTCGGGTCCCGCGCTACCTGGCGGCAAGTCGCACGACATGCCCCACGGTCTGCCGCAGCCGGCGCTCGCGCAGACCGCGCGCCGCCCCCTCTCCGCCGCCGATCAGATGATCGACGCCGTCTAACCCGCGATTCAAGAGAAAGAAAATGGACGTAACCGTCGTATGGGCCGCGATCATCGCGCTGGGACTTTTCATCTACGTCGTGCTTGACGGCTTCGACCTCGGCATCGGCATCGTCTTTCCGTTCTTCCCCGACGAAAAGGAACGCGACCTGATGATGAACACGGTCGCGCCGGTGTGGGACGGCAACGAAACCTGGCTTGTGCTCGGCGGCGCCGCGCTGTTCGCGGTGTTTCCGGTCGTCTACTCGACCGTGCTGTCGGCGCTCTATCTGCCGCTCGTGTTCATGCTCGTGTGCCTGATCTTTCGCGGCGTGTCGTTCGAGATCCGCGCGAAGGCACGCCGTACGAGGCATTTGTGGGACCTCGCGTTCATCGGCGGCTCGGCCGGCGCGGCGTTCTTCCAGGGCATCGTGCTCGGCGCGTTCCTGCAAGGCATCCCGGTCGCCGATGGCGCGTATGCCGGCGATGCGTTCGGCTGGCTCACCCCGTTCAGCCTGCTGACGGGCCTCGGACTCGTCGCGACCTATGCGCTGCTCGGCTGCTGCTGGCTGGTCGCGAAGACCGAGGGCGATCTGCAGCGGCGCCTGCATCGCGTCGTCTGGCCGCTGACCTTGGTGCTGCTCGGCTTCATCGCCGTGGTCAGTCTGTGGACGCCGCTGATGGACGCGGGCATCGCGCAACGCTGGTTCCATGACGGGATCTTCTACCGCTTGCTGCCGGTGCCGTTCCTCGTCGCGATCTGCGCATTCTTCATGCATCGCGCGGTGCGTGCGCGCCATCACAACACGCCGTTCGTGCTCGCGCTGGCGCTGGTGCTGCTCGGTTATCTCGGGCTGCTCGTGAGCCTGTGGCCGTATGCGATTCCGTCGAGCATCACGCTATGGGAAGCCGCCGCGCCACGCACGAGCCAGACGTTCACGCTGGCCGGCGCGGCGGTGATCCTGCCGATCATCGTCGCGTATACGACGATGGGTTACTGGGTCTTTCGAGGCAAGGTGCGTCATGGCGACCAACATCACTATCACTAAATCCCAAGGCGGCCGCAAACTGCCGGGCTGGTTCTGGTTCATCGCGCTCTGGTGCTTCGGCGTGGCCGCGGCGATGTCGCTCGGTTTCGCCTTCAAGCTTCTGATGAATGCCACGTTGTTTGCGGTCAGATAGCGGCGCGCGCACGCGCTTAAAAAAAGGGACGCGCGGCTCGTCTACGTAGCAAGCCGGAACCTATGCGCGGGAGACCTGCCTTAACATCACGAAGCGCATCGAACGAAGCCGGCAACTGCGCACCCTGCAACGGCGGCAGCCCACAACGGACAGGCTCGACTAACGGAGACATCATGAAGTTTCTTGTAGCCGACGACCATGAACTGATCCGGCAAGGCGTCAAAGGCATGCTGCGCGGCTTCGACCCCGATGCCCAGTTCGACGAAGCCGATAGTTGGGAAACCCTTGCGACCGCCGCGCGACCCGACGCGAATCACGATCTGGCGATCGTCGATCTGCACATGCCGGGCATGAGCGGCGCGAGGTCGCTGGAAACGCTGCTGAAGGCGAACCCGGCGCTGCCGGTCGTGGTGCTGTCCGCGGAGGAATCACCCGACGAGATGCGCGCGGTGCTCGCGGCGGGCGCGCTCGGCTTCGTGCCGAAGCGCCAGCCCGCCAGCGTGATGCTGAAGGCGATCGAGCTGGTGCTGTCCGGCGGTGCTTATGTGCCGATGGAGGCGTTGAGTCTGCTCGGCTCACGCGAGACCCAGGCAGCGGGTTGCGCGGGAGCCGATGCCGATGGAACAGCTGCCGTGTCAGCCCCGAACGCCACCGCCCAAGCCGCCCGCGCGCCGGGCCAGGGCGCAGTCGCGCAGACCCAACCGGTCACGCAGGTGCCGTCGCTGCAGCCGCATCAGCAGCATCTGCTCGAGAACCTGTCACCGCGGCAGCAGGACATCATGCGGCTCGTGCATCGCGGCTGGACCAACAAGATGATCGCGCGCGAGCTCGGCGTCGCCGAAGGGACCGTCAAAGTGCATCTGTCGGTGATCTTTCGGGCGCTCGGCGTGCATAACCGGTCGACCGCGATCGCGGTGATCAACGGATGGCTGGAGGCGGGGAAGACGTTGTAGCGCTGTGCTCGCGAGAGTCCGCTTCGGTTTGGCGCGAGCCGGCTGCGGCAGGCGAATGCAGCAGGTCAGCCTCTCCCGCCCCATCTCCCAACACCATCACGCCCGCCGGTCGCCCGTTGTCGAGTTCCGCCTGCTGCCACAGCATTTCCAGCGTGCGCCGCAACCGCGCCGGCGTCACCGGCTTGTGCAGCACCGGAATCCCCTGCAACGCGAGCGCTGCCAGCTCCGGCGATGCCATATCGCCGGTGATCAGCAGCGTCACCACCTTGCCATGCCCCGCGCGCCCGAGCGCGCCCCGCATTGCGCTCAGCGCCTGCGCGCCGGTTCGGTGATTCGCGAGCTGGTAGTCACATAGCACCGCGTCGGGCACGAAACCGGCCGCGAGCGCGGCAAGCGCCTCGACTTCATTGCGCGCACCGCGCACGTCGCAGCCCCAACGCGCGAGCAGACTCGCGAGACCTTCGAGTATCGACGGCTCGTCGTCGATGCACAGCACGCGCCGCCCCTGCGCCGCCGGACCACCCGCGACCGAGTCGTTCAGACTCGCAACGATGCCGCTCGCATCGCCCGCCTGCACCGCAAAGCGGAACACCGAGCCGCGCCCCGGCGCCGAGCGCAGCTGCAACTCGCCGCCGAGCAGGGCGACGAGCCGCTTGACGGTCGGCAGCCCGAGCCCATGCCCCTGGCGCGCGTCGCGCTGCGGATTCTCCACCTGATAAAACTCCTCGAAAATACGCCCGTGCTCTTCCGCCGCAATGCCGATGCCCGAATCGCGCACTTCGATAAAGCCGCCGCTCGGTCGCCCCGCGCGTCGCAAGCCAAGCCAGATCGCGCCTTGCTCGGTATAACGCACCGAGTTCGACAGCAGATTGCTCAGCACGCGTTCGAGCAGCACGGGATCGTCGTAGACGACCATCGAGGTCGGCGCGATGCGCAGCGCGAGCCCCTTCGCCGCCGCCTGCGGACGATACTGGCTGCCGACCCGCTCGAATAGCTCGGAGAGCCGGAAGTGCAACCTGATCACCTGGGTCACGCCGCTTTCGAGCCGCGCAAGATCGAGCACCTGGTTGAACAGTTGATTGAGCGCCTCGACGTTGTAGACGATGTGCCCGGCGGTCTTCGCGTGCTGCGCGGGCGTCGCGGCCGGATCGTTCAGCGACGCCGCGAGCAGGCCGATCGCGTGCAGCGGCTGACGCAGATCGTGGCTGGCCGCCGCGAAAAAGCGTGTCTTCGCGAGGTTCGCTTCTTCGGCGACGCGCTTTTGCGCGGCCAGCGATTCCGCGAGGTACTGCTGATCGACACGCGCCTGCACGACCTGGCGAAACAGCTTGCGATAACTCATCGCATAGACGTTGATCGCGCAGAAGAAGAACGCGAGCACGATCGCAAGAATCGTGCGATCGAACGTGTGCGAGCCGAAATGCAGCACGATCGACGGCAGCAACAGGAACGGAATCGACGTCGAAAAATTGAGCAGATCGAAGCCGTTCGACATGAACACGCCGGCCGCGAGCGTCACCAGCATCACGGTATGCAGGAGCGGCAGATCGGTCTGCGGACTCTGGAACGCGAACCACACCGCGAAGCCCGGCCCGCTATACAGGAGCACGCCGCGCAGCGCGTGCAGATAGATCCAGTCGCGCGGCGAGAGCAGATGCGGATAGCGGCGATTGCAGATCCACAGCGCGAGCCCCGCGCAATTGGCTAGCGCATAAAAAACGAAGCACGCGATAAATAACGGCGGCGACGGCACATGCGGAAAGTAGATCGCCACGAGCACCGCGATCGAAAACCAGTGCGAAAAGAACGCGATCGGGTCCTGCGCGTAGAGCACCCGCACGAGGTCTTCGTCGATGGCACGCTGGATCGGGTCGGCCAGCATGGGGCGGTCTCCTCACAGCAATCCGTCAGAAGGTTTACCCAGAAGTTTACCCATCAGCTAACACTTAATCCATATAGGCGAAGGCCTTGCCGCGAACCATACTGCGTTCACATTTCAGCGCGGCATTTCAGGCAGTTTCCCTCGCTTCGCGGCTTACGCGCCGCGGCCCACCGCGCTCCACGCCAACCGTGACGGAGGTTTCCATGGGCGCAGTCCCCGGCTACGAGTTTGCCCGCCAGCTCGACGACGCGATCCTGCCTGACCTGTGGCGCCGGCGCACCCGGCTGTCCGCGGACGAAATGGTGTCGATGGTCGAACTGGTCAAGCGCGCGTTACGGACCTACCACCCGCTCGAATTGCAGGCGCTCGGCGAGGACAAGGAAGAACTGGTCGCACAGTTCATCTACGCGAAGGTACTGCGCCTCGCGCCCGGCCATAGCGAAACGAACGCGTGCGCCGACAGCGCGCCATCCAACAGCTACGCCGTGTGCGCGTATTTCCGCCGCTATCTGATCGACTGCCTGCGCAGCGCGTGCCACCAGCGCAACGTGTCGATGGAAACCGAGGGCATCACGCAGGAGATCGATCTGCACGCGCACGCGCTCGAAGACCCGGTGGAAAGCGTGCTGCTGCAATACGGCCTCGACGAGCAGCGCGTGCGGCGCGCGGCGCGCGAGTTCATCGACGGGCTCGACGAACCCGAGCGGATCGTGCTGGCCGGCAGCATCGGCTGGTGCTCGGAAGGCAAAGGCGGGCTCTCGGCGGTCGCGGCTCAGCATCGGGTCCCCTCTTATCACTATCGCGCCGTCAAACTCGGCGTCACGACGAAAAAGACGGCCGGCGCCGGGGAATTTTCAAACACGAAGATCGGCCATTGGCTCAGCGACGTGCTCGGCATCGCGATCGACGTCGACAATCGTGCGGCCATTCTGATTGCGCTGAATCTGCTCGCGGCTGAATCGAGCGACAGTGAATGCAATGAAGTGGCCGCGTAATAGTTCGAACAACCAGAAGGCCACATAAGAAGCGCGGTAACGGCGCATGCCCAGACGACCCGGCACTCCCGGTAACGGCCGGCCGGTCATGTCGCCCGAAACGTCGCACGCTACGTCTACGGCGCGCCTTCCACGGCGCGCTTTTTTTGCGCGCAGATTCCGCCTAGGATAAAAAAGCTGCCGCTGCACGCCGTCTTTGTTCCGAAGTCGAGCTTCCGTTCCCCGCATCCGATTCCAGACGAGGTGGTCCTGATGAACCGCTTATCGAGCGCGCCGACGGCGCTGCAACGGCACTACGAGGTGGTCGTGATTGGGTCGGGCTACGGCGGCGCGATTGCCGCGAGCCGCATGGCGCGCGCGGGCCGTAGCGTGTGCGTGCTCGAGCGTGGGCGCGAATTCATGGCCGGCGAGTTTCCGCGCACGCCCGTGCAGGGCGCCGAGCAGATCCAGTACAACACGGCCGAGGCGCAGATCGGTTCGCCGCTCGCGCTGCTCGAAGTGCACGTGAACGAGGACGTCAACGCGGTGGTGGGCTGCGGGCTCGGCGGCACCTCGCTGATCAATGCCAACGTCGCGCTCGAGGCCGATCCACGCCTGTGGGACGACCCGCGCTGGCCGGCCGCGCTGCGCGCCGACAAAGCCGGACGCGACGACGGCTATGCGCTTGCGTGGAAGATGCTGTCACCCTCGCCTGTGCCCGACGATTTCCCGCCGCTGCCGAAGCTGCAGGCGCTCGAAAAATCGGCGCGGGCGCTCGGCATGGCCGAGCACTTCAGCCGTCCGCCGATCACCGTCACGTTCAAGGACGGCCCGAACGCGGCGGGCGTCGAGCAGCAGCGCTGCGTCGGTTGCGGCGACTGCAACTCGGGTTGCAACTACGACGCGAAGAACTCGACGCACATGAACTATCTGCCCGACGCAGTCGCGCACGGCGCGCAGATTTTCACCGGCACGGCCGTGCATTCGGTGCTGCGCGATCCCGATACACAGCAATGGAAGGTCAACTTCCAGCTCGTGAAGCTCGGCCGCGAAAGCTACGACGCACCCGATCTGTTCGTGCTGGCCGACATCGTCATCGTCGCGGCCGGCACGATCGGCTCGAGCGCGCTGCTGCTGCGCTCGCGCGACGCGGGCTTGAGCACGTCGGAGATGCTCGGCGAGCATTTCACCGGCAACGGCGACGTGCTCGCGTTCGCGTACAACACGAAGGACACGATCAACGGCGTCGGCTGGGGCGAGCACAAGAAAGGACAGATTCCGCCGGTCGGACCCACCATCACCGGGCTCATCGACCACCGCACCAAAGACAAACCCGTCAAGGATGGCTACGTGATCGAGGAAGGCTCGCTGGCCGGGCCGGTCGGCGAGGCGCTCGTCGGCATGCTCGACGCGGTTGCGCCGCTCGAAGGCGTCGATGCGGCCGGGCCGCCGTCGCTGTTCGACAGGATGTCCTACGACGCCCGCGCGATCGACAGCCTGATTCGCGGCCCGTATCACGGCGCGCTCAATCACACGCAAAGCTACCTGGTGATGGCGCACGACGACGAAAGCGGCCGCATCACGGTCGGTGACAAAGGCCGCGCGCGCATCGCATGGAAAAACGCGGGACGCCAGCCGATCTTCAAGTCCATCGAGGACGTGCTGATCAAGGCGACCGGGCCGCTCGGCGGCAAATATCTGCGCAACCCCATTTCGACGAAAATCGCCGGCCGGCGCACCGTGACCGTGCATCCGCTCGGCGGCTGCGGGATGGGTGAGGACGCCGGGCATGGCGTGGTCGATCATCAAGGCCGCGTGTTCAGCGGCCAGGCCGGTGCCGCAGTGCACGACGGCCTCTACGTGATGGACGGCGCGGTGATGCCGATGTCGCTCGGCGTCAATCCGCTGCTGACGATCTCCGCGCTCGCCGAACGCAATTGCGCACTGCTGGCCAAAGCGCACGGCTGGACGATCGATTACGCGTCGCACGGCACTGCCGCCGCACCGCCCGCGCAGAAGATCGGCCTGCGCTTCACGGAGACGATGGTCGGCACCTACACGCCAACCGGGGCGAGCGAAGCCGACAAGAGCCCGATCGAATTCACGCTGACGGTCGAGTCCGACGATCTCGACGACATGCTGAGCAACCCGAAGCATCTCGCGCGCACCGCCGGCACGCTGACCTGCCCCGCCCTCTCCGCGCAACCGCTGACGATCAGCGACGGCACGTTCAACCTGTTCGTCGTCGACGAGTCGGACGTCGACGAACGCAACATGAACTACCGGATGACGCTCGACGCGGTCGAAGGCAAAACCTGGTATCTGACCGGCAAGAAGATCATCACGCGCACCTCGCCGATCAACCTGTGGGAGCAGACCAACACGCTGTACACGGAGATTCGTGCGTCGGCGCAGGATGATGCGCCCGTCGTCGGCACCGCGACGCTGATCGTCACCCCGGAAAACTTTCTGAAGGAACAGCGCACGCTCGAAGTCACGCACGCGCCCGATCTGAAGACGCGCCTCGAATGGACGCTGAAGTTCGGCAAGTTCTTCGCGGGCGTGCTGTTCACCGAATACGGCGGCGTGGCCGCGCCGCTGCAGTTCTACGATCCGTACACGCCGCCGCGAGCGAAACGCATGCTGCGCGCGCCGGCGCCGCAGGTCACCTACTTCGACACACCGGACCGCACGCGGCTCAGGCTCACGCGCTACTTCGATCCGGGCGCCGGCAAAGACTCGAAGCCGATCCTGCTGATCCACGGCTCGGGCGTATCGAGCCGCATCTTCTCGACCGACCTGACGCCGACCAACCTCGTCGAATATCTGTACGCCTCGGGCTATGACGTGTGGCTCGTCGATCTGCGCGTCAGCATCGAACTGCCGACCGTGCTCGTGCCGACCAACGTCGACAAGGTCGCGCGCGAGGACATTCCCGCCGCGGTCGCGAAGATACGCGAGGTGACCGGCGTGCCGCAGATCCAGGTGCTCGGGCACTGCCTGGGCGGCCTCGCGCTCAGCATGTCGCTGCTGAATGGACTCGACGGCGTGCGCTCGGCGGTGATTTCACAGGTGTCCGCGCATCCGGTACCGGGCACGCTGCAACGCATCAAGGCCGGCTTGCATATTCCCGACCTGATGCAGCATCTGCGCGTACGCGACCTCACTGCCTATACACAGGAAGATTCGTGGCCCGCAAACCTGTTCGACGAAGCGCTGCGTCTCTATCCGCTCGATCACGGCGAAGGCTGCGGCAACCCGATCTGTCATCGCGCGACGTTCCTGTATGGCCTGCTCTACGAGCACGACAAGCTGAACGAGACGTTGCATGAAAATCTGCAGGAACTGTTCGGCATTCACGACATGGCCGTCTTCCAGCATCTGGCCACGATGGTGCGCGCGGGCAAGGTCGTCGATGCGGACGGCAAAGACGTGTATCTGACCGGCGCAAACGGCATGAAGGGACTCGAAGGCATGCGTATGCCGATCGGCTTTATCCATGGCGAGAAGAACGAAACCTATTTGCCGGTCAGCACCGCGCTCACTTACGCGCTGCTGCGCGAGCACTTCCCTGAGCAGCCGTACGAGCGGCATCTGATTCCGGGCTATGGGCATATCGACTGCATCTTCGGCAAGAACGCGGCGGTCGATGTCTATCCGGTGATCGTCGATTATCTGAACGCGCATTGACGGCGAGGCCTGGCCGATGCGTCACGCGTTATCTGCGCGTGACGGGTTCTCGTCGCGCCGTCATTCCGGTATGGTTGCGGTGGCGCACTGCCCCCCCGCACACACACCCATACCGATGAAAAAATTCTTTCTGGCCTTGTTCACCGCCGGGTTGCTCGGCAGCAGCGTCGCCGCCACCCAGGTCCAGGCGGCTGAACTTCGCGTGATGACCTCGGGCGGGTTTACCGCCGCGTATAAGCAGTTTGGTCCGCAGTTCGCGGCATCGACCGGCAACACGCTCGACACGATCCTCGGCCCGTCGATGGGTCAAGCGCCTGAAGCGATTCCGAACCGGCTAGCGCGCGGCGAGTCGGCGGACGTCGTGATCATGGTCGGCTATGCGCTTGACGATCTGATCAAGCAGGGCAAAGTCATTCCCGATTCGCGCGTGGAGCTTGCGGATTCGCGCATCGGCATGGTGGTGCGCGAAGGCGCGCCGAAGCCCGATATCAGCACCGTCGAAGGCCTGAAGGACGTGCTGTTGCATGCGAAGTCGATCGCCTATTCGGACAGCGCGAGCGGCGTCTATATCCAGCGCGAGATGTTCAGGAAGCTCGGCATCGAAGATCAGGTCGGCCCGAAAGCGAAGATGGTGCCGAAGATTCCGGTCGCGTCGGTCGTCGCGAGCGGCGAGTATGAAATCGGCTTCCAGCAGGTCAGCGAGTTGCTGCCGGTGAAGGGCGCGACCTTCGTCGGCAGGATTCCGGAGTCGGTGCAATCGGTCACGCGCTTCGCCGCGGGCATTCCGGCCAACGCGCCGCATCCGCAGGAAGCGAAGGCGCTGCTCGACTATCTGACGTCGCCGGCCGCGCAGGAAACGGTTCGTGCGACCGGGCTCGATCCGATCGCCGCGCACTGAAGAACGAGGCGGCGTCCGCGCCGCCTCTTTGAAAGTCAGAACAGCTTGCCCGGATTCAGAATGCCGTGCGGATCGAGCGCATGCTTGATCGCAACCATCGCCGCAAGCTCCGCAGGCGAGCGAGAAATCGGCAGGAATTCGCGCTTTAGCGAACCGATGCCATGCTCCGCCGACACCGACCCGTGCAGCGGCCCCAGCATCTCGTAGACGAACGCATAGACCGCGTGATGATCGACGCCGGGAATCGAATGACCATCGACGGTCAGATGCAGATTCGAATCGCCGATATGCCCGAAGAAATACGATTCGTTGCCGGGCCAGCGCTGATCGAGCGCCGCGCGGCAACGCTCGACGAACGCGCCGATCTCGCCGATCGGCAGACTCACGTCGAAGTTGATCGGATCGAGCTTGATCGGAAACTCCGCCGTGCACTCGCGAATCGCCCATAGCGCGCGCGCATCGGCGACCGACTGCGCGATCACCGCGTCGCGCAGCGCTCCTGCTTCGTGCGCATCGGTCAACGCTTGCGCGAAACGTTCGCCAGCATCGTCGGCATCGAAGCCCGCGTGCTCGATCAACGCATACAGTGGATGCGCGGCGCCGAACGGCGAGCGCGCGCCGGTCAGCTTCACGCCGAAGTCGTAGAAGTCCGGCCACATGATCTCGAAGGCGCCGATGTCGTTGCCGAAACGCGTCGCGAGACGGCGCAAGAGGCTCACCGCGGCATCGTAATCGTCGAGCGCGACGAGCGCCGTGTGGCGCGACGCGCGCCGCGGATGCAGCCGCAACACTGCGCGCGTGATCACGCCGAGCGTCCCTTCCGAACCGATGAACCAGTGCTTCAGGTCGTAGCCCGTGTTGTTCTT
Organism: Burkholderia sp. H160; assembly: GCA_000173575.1. Classification (GTDB taxonomy): domain Bacteria; phylum Pseudomonadota; class Gammaproteobacteria; order Burkholderiales; family Burkholderiaceae; genus Paraburkholderia. Next base: position 33,831 of record ABYL01000014.1, read on the forward strand.
GACCATCTTGCCGAGCGAACTGAGCACGTCGCCATTGGCGAGCACCACTTCGAGCCCAAGCACCTGGTCTCGCGCGGTGCCGGACTGAATCACGCGATTGCCGCCCGCGTTGGTGGCGAGATTGCCGCCGATCTGACAAGAGCCGCGCGCGCCGAGATCGAGCGCGAGTTCGAAGCCCGCTGCTTCGGCGGCTTCCTGCGCGGTCTGCAACGTGGTGCCGGCGCGCACAGTTAACGTGGCCGATGCAGTGTCGAGTTCTTCGACGCCGGTCAGGCGTTCGAGCGACAGCGCGATATCGGTGGCACGCGCGATCGCGCCGCCGGCGAGTCCGGTCATGCCGCCTTGCGGCACCACCGGCTGATGCGCGGCATGGCAGATCGCGAGCGCGCGCGATACTTCGTCGGTCGTGCGCGGCAACAGCAGCGCGGCCGGGCGCGTCGGCTCGTGACGCGTCCAGTCGGTCATCGCGTGTTCACCGATCTGTTCACCGACGCGCACCGCGTCGGCGCCGAGTGCGGCGCGCAACGCGTCGAGTGTCGTTGCGAGCGGCGCGGCCGTTTTGTCTTCAGTGATGCCGTGCTCTGTCATGCAAGCGTTCCTTACGGTGCCGTAGCGGCAAGTTTCTTGCGATAGCCCATCGAATCGTTGATGCGCCCGAGGATATAGTCGCCTGCGGCGACCGGCTGATATTTGCTTTGAGCATCACTCGCGCCAAGCTCGCGCGGATCGACGAGCGCGCCATAGGTCGGATCGTAGAACGTCGCGATCGAATAGCGCTCGCGCCCCGACGCATTGATCACGCGATGCAGCGTCGAGCGAAAGCGGTCGTTGGTCCAGCGCGCGAGCAGATCGCCGACGTTGACGACGAAGCTGCCTTCGACAGGCGGCGCCTCGACCCACGTTTCGTTGGCGATTTCGCGCACCTGCAGGCCGCCGACCTGATCCTGCCACAGCAGAGTGATGCAGCCGTAGTCGGTATGCGGCGCGACGCCGAACTGATCTTCATCCGATTGCGGCGGCTGTGGCGGGTAATAGACCATCTGCGTGCGCTGCATGCGCTTGGTGTAGCGTGTTGCGAAGAAATCCGCGTCGATGCCGAGGCTCACGGCGACCGCGCGCAGCAGATCGGCGCCGCACGCGCCGACCGCCTCGTAATAGTCATACAGCACCGGCCGTAACCCGGGCATGAAATCCGGCCAGTTGTTGGGACCGCGCAGTGCTTGCCCGGCCAGCACGTCAGGATCGTCTTCCGGCAGTTCGAGGCCGATGCTGAAGAACTCCTTGTAATCGGGCCGCTTCGCCTGGTACATCGTTGCGTCGCCAAGCGCGTTGAAGCCGCGATGCCGATGATTGACCGCCGCGCGGCGCTTCGTCTCGACCGGAAACGCGAAAAACGTGCGCGCGGCCTGCGCGGCGGCATCGATCGTCGTTTGCGGAACGCCGTGATTGACGATGTAAAAAAAGCCGATCGTCGTACACGCTTCATGAATCTCCTTCGCGACGCGTTGCAGCGCGTGCGAATCGCCCGCGCGCACGCCGGCGAAATCGATGATCGGAATGCGGGTCACGGACATCGCGCTGCTCCTTCGTGGATCGGTATTGCAGTTGTATATACCGCCAAAAGCGTCGCCGCAAGTTGCCTGGCACACCTCGATATCAGGGCTTTCTCTACTCGCACGAGCATTTATTTTTCGCCGGAATCGCGGTATATACTGCCCTGCATGAACCGCTACGCGCAGCCGCCGCGGCGGGTTCCGCACAGCGACTTCAACCCCCGGCAACCCAACCCACCTTCGCCCCTGGAGAACCCCATGCGTATCCTTGCAGGCTGGAAATGTCGTCTCGTCATGCTGACGCTGTGCGCGGCGAGCCTCGCCGCCCACGCCGAAGACCAGCTCGCCAAAGTGAAGAAGGCCGGCGAACTGGTGGTCGGTACCGAAATGCAGTTCGCGCCGTTCGATTTCCTCGAGAACGGTCAGCAGGCCGGCTTCAACAAGGACCTGTTCGCGGAGATCGGCAAGGAAATCGGCGTGAAGGTGCGCTTCATCGATCTGCCGTGGCCGAGCGTGCTGCCCGGTCTCGAAGCGGGCAAGTTCGACATGGTGGGCGGCCCGCTGACGGTCACGAAGGCGCGCATGGAGCGCTACACGTACACGCTGCCCGTCGCCGATGCGACCGACGCGCTGCTCAGGCGCGCGAACGATACGTCGATCAAGCAATCGGCGGATATCGCGGGCAAAACGGTCGGCGCGGGCAAGGGCTCCGCGCAGCTCGATCAGCTTAAGAGCTATGCGGCCACGCTGCCGAAACAGCCTGAAGTCCGCGAGTACGTCGACAACAATCAGGCTTACGCGGATCTCGCGGCGGGCCGCATCACCGCCGTCGCCAACTCGATGACCAATATCGCGTATGTCGCGAAGCAGCGCCCCGAGATGTTCGCGGTCGTGCAGCCGCCGTTCGGCGCGAAAGTGTACTTCGCCTATGCATTGCGTAAAGACGCCGACAGCAAGCCGCTCGCCGACGCGTTCGACGCCGCGCTCGTGAAGATGCAGAAGGACGGGCGCCTCGCCGCGTTGCAGAAGAAGTGGTTTGGTGTCGCGATGGAGATGCCGGCCACGCAGCCCACGCCGAACTATTGAGCGTCTTTACTGTGGGCGTCACCGGTTGCGCGATCGTTTCGCCATCGCACAGCGTGCGTCGCCCTAGCCGCTCCACCGGCCGCGATCCATGTTCAACACGACCGTCTTCCTTCAGGGCCTGCCGCTGTTGCTGCATGCGGCGCTCGCCACCGTCGGCATTTCGCTGACGGGGCTCCTGATCGGCTTTTTCGTCGGCATCGTCATTTGCACCGCGCGGCTATCACGGCATCGCGCCGCGCGTCTTGCGGGCGGCGCCTACGTGTTCTTCTTTCGCGGCGTGCCGATGCTCGTGCAGCTGCTGCTCGTGTACTACCTGCTGCCGTTCGCCGGCATCAACGTGTCGCCGGCCGTCGCCGCGATCAGCACGGTGTCGCTGTGCTCGGCCTCGTATATCGCCGAAATTCTGCGCGGCGGTTTTCTGAGCATTCCGCCCGGACATCTCGAAGCCGCGCGCATGCTCGGTCTTTCGCCGCTCGATACGCTGCGGCGCATTCTGGTGCCGCAGGCATTCCGTTTGACACTGCCGTCGCTCGTCAATGAAATGGTGCTGCTGATCAAGGCTTCCTCGCTGATCTCGGTGGTCGGCGTCGCCGAGTTGACGCGCACCGCGCAGAACATCGCGGCGAGCACTTACCGGCCGCTCGAAGCGTATGTCGCGGCCGGGCTCATCTACTTCGTGATCTGCGGTGCGCTCGCGCTCGTCGCACATGCGGCTGAGCACCGTTTGCAGCACGCCTGAATCGACTCACGTTTTCGCGACGAAATCCGCCATGCAAACGTTCGACCCGACCGTCATCACGCACAACCTGCAGCCGATCGCGGCCGGCCTCGCGACGACGCTCGGCACGTGGGCCGCGGGCGTCGCGATCGGTCTCGTGATCGGCTTCCTGATCGCGGTGCTGCAACTGTTCTGCGGACGCTGGCTGCGCGCCGCGCTGCGCGTCTATATCGAACTGCTGCGCGGCACGCCGTTTCTCGTGCAACTGTTTCTGCTGTACTACGGCGGCCCGTCGATCGGCCTCACGCTCGAACCGATGACGGCCGGTATCGTCGGCCTCGGTCTCTATGGCAGCGCGTATTTCGCCGAGGCATTCCGCTCCGGCTTCCAGTCGGTGCCGCGCGGCCATCTCGAAGCGGCGTCGTGTCTCGGACTCACACGCTGGCAGGCAATCGTGCGCATTCAGGCGCCGCAGATGCTGGTGCTGATCGTGCCCGCGCTGACCAATCTGATCATCGTGCTGAGCAAGGAAACCGCGGTGCTGTCGATCGTCACCGTGCCCGAGCTGACGTTCGTGCTTACGGGTATCGGGTCGGCCACTTTCGCTTTCGTCGAAACCCTGCTGGTGCTGTGCGTGTGCTACCTCGCGCTGGTCGAGCTGACCTCGCGCGCGGGCATGTGGGCCGAAGCCCGCCTCGCACGCTTCATGGCATGATTCCGGAACACCTATGAACGCCATCGCCGACATGCAATCTTCCGCGCCGTCCGCCAGCGCTACGGCGAACGCATCAGCCAACGCACCGCTGATCGAAGTGCGCGATCTGCGCAAACGCTTCGGCGATGTCGAGGTGCTGCGCGGCGTCGATCTCGAGATCGCGCGCTCCGAAGTCGTCTGCGTGATCGGGCCGTCGGGCTCGGGCAAGAGCACACTGCTGCGCTGCCTCGCCGCGCTCGAAACCTACGATCACGGCGACGTGCGCATCGAAGGTGAACTGCTCGGCTATACCGAGCGCAACGGCAAACGCATGCGCGCATCGCATGGCGAGATCAACCGCGTGCGCCGCAATGTCGGCATGGTGTTCCAGCAGTTCAACTTGTGGCCGCACATGACCGCGCTCGGCAACGTGATGGAAGCACTGCTGCGCGTGCGGCGCCTGCCGCACCACGAAGCGCGCCGCCGCGCGAACGCGATGCTGGAGACGGTCGGCCTCGCGCACAAGGGCGACGCGTATCCGGCCAAGCTGTCGGGTGGTCAACAGCAGCGCGTGGCCATTGCGCGCGCGCTCGCGATGGAGCCGCACATCATGCTGTTCGACGAGCCGACTTCGGCGCTCGATCCGGAGCTCGTCGGCGAAGTGTTGCAGGTGATGAAGCAGCTCGCGCGCGATGGCATGACGATGGCCGTGGTCACGCATGAAATGGGCTTTGCCGCGCAGGTCGCCGACAAGGTCGTGTTCATCGATCAAGGCCGCATCGCCGTGCAGGGCAAACCGCGCGACGTGTTTCACGATGCCGCGCAGCCGCGTCTGCGGCAGTTTCTGCAAAATTATTTCGACCGCAATGCGTTCTGGACGCGCGGCCCCGACGACACCGAGCCGCTATGAGCGCCACCGTTCGCAACAAGCCTCACGGCAAGACCTCCGCCAGCGCGGCCAAAACCGTACACGGCTCCGACGACGCGCCCGCCGCGCGCTACGAGCAGGTCAAGCAGCACATCCGCCAGATCATCGATTCGGGCGAGCGCCAGGAGGGCGATCGTCTGCCGTCGGAACTCGACCTCGTCGCGTCGCTCGGCGTATCGCGCATGACGGTCAACCGCGCACTACGCGAACTCGCGGACGCGGGACTCGTCACGCGCGTATCGGGCGTCGGCACCTTCGTCGCACCGAACAAGCCGCAATCGACCCTGCTGATGATCGCCCATATCGGCGACGAAATTCGCTCGCGCGGTCATGCGTATCGCTGCGACATGGTGCTGCTGCAGCGCGAGACCGCGTCGGTCACGGTATCGAACGCATTGGGGCTCGCACCGGGCGCTTCGGTGTTTCATGTGATCTGCGTGCATCGCGAGAACGGCCTGCCGGTGCAACTGGAAGATCGCTTTGTGAATCCGGCCGTCGCGCCGGACTTTCTGCAGCACGATTTTTCGGCGCTCAAGCCGTCCGAGTATCTGCTGACGGTCGTGCCGATGCACGATCTCGAACACGTGGTCGACGCGGCGCTGCCGACGCCCGCCGAAGCCGGGCTGCTCGAAATTCATGCCGAGGAGCCGTGCCTGACGCTGACGCGCCGCACATGGACGAGCGGCGTCGCGGTGACGTTCGCGCGCTTCGTGCATCCGGGTTCGCGTTATCGGCTCGGTTGCCGCTTTTCGCCGAATACGTCGCAGCGGCAGGGATAAAGCGCGTTTCAAGGACCGTATTAAACGGTCCCCGACAGATGAAAGCGCGAGGCCGGATGCCATAGCCGCACCGACGTCGCGACGTTCTCGCCGACCCACGTGCGCCGCCACAGCAGCAGGCACGGCTCGCCGATTTCCATCATCAGATGACGCCGCACATAGGCGTCGGGCTTCTGCGCATAGATGCGAAACTCGGCGCGCTGCACCGGCGCGAGCCGCACCATGTAGTGATTCGGCGTTTCGACCGAGAAGTCCTGGCGCAGATATTCAGGAAACACCTTCGGATTGACGAAGCGGTCCTCGTACTGGATCGGCTCGCCCTCCTCGCTGTGCACGATGCACGAATGAAATGCGGGACCGCTCGCGAGACCGAGCGCTTCGAGCGCATCGGCATCGTCGCTCGATTCGAGCGTCAGCACCCGAGCGGAGTGACGATGACCGCGCGCGGCGATCTCATCGGCGATATTGCGGATCTCCAGCACCGTCGATTCATACCGCTGCGGCGCGACGAACGTGCCCGAGCCCTGCACGCGCGTGAGTACACGCTCGGCGGTCAGCTCGCGCAGCGCACGCGACACCGTCATGCGTGCGACGCCGAACTCCTTGACCAGCTCCGTTTCGGAAGGGATCAGTCCGCCAGGCTTCCATGCGCCTTCGCTGATGCGCTGGACCACGTAGCGTTTGATCTGCTTGTAGGCGGGTATCGCCTTGACCGGCGCGTCGCGATCGTGATCGCGTTCGGCGGAATCCTGGTTCTGCCCGTTCTGTGCGGCGGGCGCTATAAGCGCCTGTGTAGTTGTTTTCACTCCAAACCTCATCGGTGGTTCGCCGGTGTTACATCAGGTACACCGTGGCCGGATCTCCGGCGGCCGGGAGCAATCTTACCCGCTTCGACGGCGGCGGCACCACCAGGATGCGCTACCAGATATACGGCACGAAACGATAACGCACACGTGCCATGTAGGCCGTGTAGCCGTCGAGCCGCTCGGCGAGCAGCCGCTCTTCGCGCACCGCGCGCCAGCCCATGCCGTACGCCATGGCGGGCAGCGCCACGAACCCCCACCACGAGCCGAGTTGCAGCGGCGTGCCGACGAAGAACAGCAACGCGCACGCGTACATCGGATGACGCACGAATGCGTAGGGACCGGTGTCGGCGACCTTGTGTCCGCGGCTCGTCTGAATCTTGACCACCGGTGCCGCATAGCTGTTCGCGCGAAACACCAAGCGGCAAATATAGATGCACAGAAACACGCACAGCGCGCCGAAGCCCATGAGCCACACCGGCAGCGGCGCGGACCAGCGAAAGCGCATCGCGTCGAAACCCATCAGGATCAGCCAGCCGCACCACGCGGCCCCGATCGCGGCCATGAACACACGATCCCAGCGGCTCTGCTGCGCCTGCACCAGCGGCGCGAGCCGCTCCGCGAGCAGCGCAGGATCGTGACGCGCGAGCCACAAGCCGACCCACAGGCTCAATACCGCCAGCTCGATCAGATACCACCACGCGGCCGGCCACGCGAGCGTGCCGGCCGCGCCGAACAGCAGCACGCCCATGAACGCCAGCCACGCCAGCGATTGCAGGATCATACGGGTGACCATTGCAGCTCCCTTTTGCGGTCTCGTTACGCGGTCTCGTCGCGCGTGCGCACGCGCTCGAATACGTCGGCGATATCGATGTCCTCCAGGTTCACACCGAAGCGCTCACGCAGACAGTCGGCGAGTTCGGCGGCGCTCGCGAGGCGCCGTTCATTGACGATCTGCCCTTCGCCGTCGCGCTCGTTGAACTGATCGTTGAACAGCGTCAGGCGCAGCTCGGGCAACACCCGGCACACCATCAGGTTGTGCAGGAAGATCGAATCCGGCGACGTCGACGTGTACCAGTTCGAGGTTTCATAGTCGACCCACTCGACTGCGTGCAGACCGACGTGATAAACGCGCGCCCAGCTTTCGTCCGGCGCCAGCACCTCGAGATAGGCGGTGTCGTGCCCAGCATCCGCGAGACGGAACGTGCCGAGCGGAACCGGCTGCGCGAGGCCGGCGGTCAGCCGCAGCGGCGCGGTCAGCGTCACGCCGCCGAAGCCGACGTCGGCGATCCACGCTTCGCCGTCGATATCGACGCGCAGCACCATATGCGTGCGCGGCGCGATCGTACCGGGCGCGCGGCCCCATACGACGCGCGCGAGCAGTGGCGTCACCTTGAAGCCGAGTTGCATCAGCACGTTGGCAAACAGCATGTTCTGCTCGAAGCAATAGCCGCCGCGCTTTGCGCTCACGAGCTTGCGTTCGACGGATTCGAGGTCGAGCCTGACCGGCCGGCCCATCAGCGGGTTCAGGTTCTCGAACGGGATCGCGCCCGGATGCAGCCGGTGAGTCGCCCGCAACACATCGAGCGTAGCGGCGCGCGGGCCTTGATAGCCGATGCGGGCGAAATAGCTTTCCAGATTGATGGTATGGGACATCGGCGGAATTCCGGTTGAGTTGCGGGTTCGACGCGATCATAGCGGCTTTCGGCACGACATCGCTCATGAGCGAGGCCGCGCGGCCAAACGCAAAGGTGCCTACAACCCTTTCAATGCCGACGTCGCGATCGACGGCACCGTAATGCCGTGGCTCGACGCGAACTGCACGGCCGAGCCGAGCGTCGACATCAGCGACTGCAACTGGCCCGGCGCGGACTGCGCAATATACGAAGCGGCTTGCGCGGTCTGCGGATTGAGGCCCGATTGCAGCAGCGACGACGGACTCATCTGACCCATGCTGCCGAGCCCCGACTGCAAGGTCGAATACTGGCTCACGCCCTTGCCGAGCGACGACAGCCCTTCGGTAAACGCTTCCTTGTTGACCGGCGTCGCCGACGCGCCGCCACTCGCGTGACCCGCGAACGCATCGGTCAGCTTCTGCGACAACGACTGCTGCGTGCTGCCGACCTGCGTCAACTGACTGACCGACGGCGTGCCGCCGCTCAGCAGCCCCGCCGCTTGCTGCGCCTGGCCGGCCGCGCTCGTCATGCCCATCGCCGAGGCGAGACTCGACTGGCCGCTCAGCACCTGCTGGTTCGCACCCACGTAGTTCTGCAGCAACTGCGACACGGCACCCGACGCCGCGCCACCACCCGCCGAGCTATCGCCGCCCCCGCCGATGCCGAACTGCTTCAGATTCAGCTGCGCGTGCGCGGCGCCGCCCAGCAACAGACCGCCACTCGTCAGCAACGAAACCAGAAGAATGCGCTTGCTCATATCGACCTCCTTACTTTGACTTTTTCGGGCACCCGTGCGCTTCGACACCTCGCCCTTTCGCACGTTCGGCCTGACTAAATCAATACACGTTAATTACATTCAAATTGACGTCGATATACGTCCTCATGCACTTTTCGGGCAGTCCGTCAATCCCGAAATTGCAGACCAGTAATATTGATGCGAATCGTTCTCATTTGTGTTGACTATCGCAATATGCCTGAGTACGATCACGCCATCTGCTGCTTTGGCATCCCGGGGTATCACGCGAAATCGCGCCAGGCAGTCGCAAATTGATCACAACGGTCGAAACAACACTAATAAGGATTTCGATGAAGTTCGCCCAACTCAATGGACCGCGCGCCCAAGCGCGTTCTTTTTGCGACTCTTCTGTACATACCGGCGCAACTCATCGTACGCGTTTGCCTTCGATGCGGCGCGTCGCCGTATTCACGGCCTTCGCGTGGGCCTCGTTGACCGCATACTCGGCGCTGGCCGAAGCCAATCCCGATGCAACCCCGGAAGCCCCTGAAGCCGACCTGAACATTCAGGCGACGCAGACTAACCAATGGACCGGCCTCTGGAACCGTCAGCAATTGCTCGGCGACATGGGCGGCCTGCGTCCGTGGCTCGGCAAGTACGGCATGACCTTCACGCTGACCGAAACGAGCGAAGTGCTGGCCAATCTGCGCGGCGGTCTCGAGCTCGGCGCTGCTTACGACGGCCTGACCACCGCCACCTTGCAGATGGATACGCAGAAGGCGTTCGGCCTGCCGGGCGGTCTCTTCAACGTCAGCGCGCTGCAGATTCACGGTTCGAACCTGAGCGCGAACAAGCTCGGCACTCTGAACACGGCAAGCGGCATCGAAGCCGACGACGCGACGCGTCTGTGGGAGCTCTGGTATCAGCAGTCGTTCCTCAACAAGCGCGTCGACGTGAAGATCGGCCAGCAGAGTCTCGACCAGGAATTCATCACGAGCACGTATGCGGCGCTGTTCCTCAACACGATGTTCGGCTGGCCCGCGCTACCCTCGTACGACATGCCGTCGGGCGGTCCCGCCTATCCGCTCGCGGGTCTCGGCGTGCGCGTGCGCGGCCAGATCACGCCGTCGCTGACTGCGCTCGCCGGCGTGTACTCCGGCGACCCGCTCGGCAACGACCCGACCAACAAGAGCGGCACGAACTTCAACCTGCATAACGGCGCGTTGTGGATCGGCGAGTTGCAGTACTCGATCAACCAGCCGTCCGAAGGCCAGATGGTCGGCGTGGGCAGCGGCGGTCTGCCGGGCACCTACAAGCTCGGCGTCTGGTACAACACCAACAGGTTCGCCGATCAGCGTTACGACAACATGGGGCTGTCGCTCGCGAATCCGGCCTCGACCGGCATTCCCGCGAATCACAGCGGCAACTACAGCTTCTACGCGGTCGCCGACCAGATGGTGTGGCGCCCCGACCCCGATGAACCGCGCAGCCTCGGCGTGTTCGCGCGCGTGATGGGCGCGCCTGGCGATCGCAACCTCGTGAGCGTCGCGGCCAACCTCGGCGTCGTGCTGAAGGCGCCGTTCAAGGGCCGCGACAACGACAGCGCCGGACTCGCGCTGACCTACATCAAGATCGGCAGTCACGTGAACGGACTTGATCAGGACTTCCTGGCATTCAACGGCAGCCCGTACGGCGTGCGCACTAGCGAAACCACGCTCGAGGCGACCTACCAGTACCAGATCAATCCGTGGTGGCAATTGCAGGCCGATGCGCAATACACCTTCAACGCCGGTGCGGGCCAGAACCCGAACGACCCGACGCAGCCGCTGCGCAATACGTTCGTCGTCGGCGCACGGACCGTGATCAACTTCTGATGCCGCTCGCCGCACATCGACACGCAAACCCACGTAACCGGACCCGCACTTCCCATGCTTTCGATCGTCACCGCCATCCCCGCTTTGTGCGCCCGCACGGAGGCTCAATCGTGAACCAACTCACGCGCAAGTTTTCGCCGCACGCCGTGCGGGCGCTGCTCGCCGCAACGGTCGCCCTCGCGATGGCCGCGAACGCGCAGGCCGAGCCGCAAGGCTTCCTTGAAACCATCAAGCATCACGCGACGCTGATCAACACCGTGCCCGATAACGGCGACCAGAACCCGTACGCGATCGTGGTCGCGCCGGTCAGCGCGGGCACCGTGAAGCAGGGCGACGTGCTGGTCGGCAACTTCAACAACTCGACGAACCTGCAGGGCACCGGCAGCACGATCATCGACTATCACCCGGACACCAGGCAGATGACCGTGTTCGCGACCGTGCCGCGTGACCTGAAGGAATGCCCGGGCGGCATCGGCCTCTCGACCGCGATGACGATGCTGAAGTCGGGCTGGGTGATCGTCGGCAGCACGCCGAGCAACGACGGCACGACTGGCACGAAAGGCGCCGGCTGCCTGATCGTGATCGACCCGCAGGGCAAGATCACGTCGACGATCTCGACCGCGAACATCAACGACCCGTGGGGCAACATGGCGGTCGTCGACAACGGCACGAGCGCGACGCTGTTCGTCAGCAACGCGGGCTTCGGCGTCGGCGGCGCGGATGGCAATCCGCCCGTGTTCAAGCAGGCCACCGTGCTGCGCCTCGACCTCGACGTGCCGCAAGGCAAGCCGCCCGTCGTGAAGAAGGAAACCGTGATCGGCAGCGGCTTCGGCGCGCAGGCCGACAAGGGCGTGTTCCTCGTCGGGCCGACCGGGCTCGCGCTGTCGGCCGACCGGAAACTGCTGTACGTGTCCGACGCGATCGGCAACCGCATCACCGAGATCGACGATCCGCTCACGCGCGACACCAGCGCGGGCGTCGGCCGCCAGTTGAGCGCCGACGGTCTGCTGCATCGTCCGCTCGCGATGGTCACCGCGCCCAACGGCCACCTGCTCGTAACCAATGCGCTGAACGGCCAGGTCGTCGAGATCGATCCGGCGACCGGCAAGCAGCTCTACGCACGCTGGATCGATACCGACAAGGCCCAATCGCCCCCCGGCAACGGCGACCTGTTCGGTATCGCGATGACGCCGGAAGGCGACGGCTTTTACTACGTCGAAGACGACGTGAATACGCTGGTGCTCGCGAAGTAAGCGGCATGTCCCCAAGCTTCAAGAAGGTGAAGTGACAATGACAAACGATCACCCCCCACGGCCGTCACGACGCGGCTTCCTGAAAGCGGGCGGCGCCGCGGTTGCCGCCGGCGCGAGTCTCGGCGCCGGGCTTGCGAGTTCGCAGCCCGCGCTCGCGAAAGCGCCCGCGCATAGCGCGCAGAACGCCGATCCGCAGCTCGCGGTCGAGCCGTTCTACGGTCCGCATCAAGGCGGCATCGTCACGCCTCAGCAGAGCCACACTTACGTCGCCGCGCTCGATCTGACCACCGACAAGCGCGACGACGTGATCGCCCTGTTGCGCACGTGGACTGAGGCAGCCGCGCGCATGACGCAAGGCGGCACGGCCTTCGCGATGCCCGCCGGCGACAACCAGGCCGCCCCCGATTCCGGCGACGTGCTCGGCCTCGGCCCGAACGGTCTGACGATCACGTTCGGCTTCGGTCCCGGCCTCTTCACGAAGGACGGCAAGGATCGCTACGGGCTCGCCTCGCGCCGCCCCGCCGCGCTCGTCGATCTGCCGCGCTTCAACGGCGATCAGCTGATCAAGGAGAAGACCGGCGGCGACCTGTTCATCCAGGCATGCGCGAACGACGCCCAGGTCGCGTTTCACGCGGTGCGCCAACTGTCGCGCCGCGCCTACGGCGTCGCGACGATGCGCTGGGGCCAGGCCGGGTTTTTGTCGGGTCCGCGCGGTCAGACGCCGCGCAATCTGATGGGCTTCAAGGACGGCACCAACAATCCGTCGACGGCGAAGCCGGAACTGATGAACCAGTTCGTGTGGGCGCGCGCCACCGACGACGCGCCGTGGATGGAAGGCGGCACCTATACAGTCGTGCGCCGCATCCGCATCACGCTCGAACACTGGGACAACACCGAACTGGGCTTTCAGGAACAGGTGTTCGGCCGCCACAAGTACAGCGGCGCGCCGATCGGCAGCAAGAACGAGTTCGACGCGGTGGACCTGAAGGCCGAGGACAAGGACGGCAACCCAGTGATCCCGGAGAACTCGCACGTGCGTCTGTCGAATCAGGCGAGCAACAACGGCGCGCAGATTCTGCGCCGCTCGTATTCGTACAACGAAGGCACGAACTTCTATATCGAGCGCTGGCCGCCGTGGCGCCAGGAAACCGAGTACGACGCGGGGCTGATTTTCATCGCGCACCAGAGCGACCCGCGCACCGGCTTCATCCCGATCAACGACCGGCTCGCGAAGTTCGACATGATGAACCAGTTCACGACCCACATCGGCAGCGCGATCTTCGTCGTGCCGCCGGGGGCGAAACCGGGTTCGTATGTCGGCGCGGGGCTGTTCGAGACGTGATGAAGCACATGAAGAACGCCGGGCGCGCAGCGCCTGGCTCACTCAACACAATCAAAACGGACTTCTGCAACATGGCTTATTCCTGGTTTGCCACCCGTCTGCGCGCGCTCGGCAGCGTCGCGGCGCTCTCCCTCACCGCGCTCGCGACGATGCCGTCGGCGGCCCATGCAGCATCGATCACGCTGTACAACGCGCAGCACGAGCAGGTCGTCAATCTGCTCGCAAAGGACTTTGAAAAGCAGTCGGGCATCTCCGTGAAAATCCGCAACGGCGAAGGCCCGGCGCTCGCCGCGCAGATCGTCGCGGAAGGCGCGGCGTCGCCCGCCGACGTGTACTTCACGGAGAACTCGCCGGAGCTGATGCTGCTCGAGGAAAAGGGTCTGCTCGCGAAGGTCGACGCGGCGACGCTCGGCACTGTGCCGGCGCGTTTCAATTCGCCGAGCGGCGTGTGGGTCGCCGTGACCGCGCGCGAGAGCGTGCTCGCGTACAACACGACGAAGCTGCAGCCGTCGCAACTGCCGCAATCGGTGTTCGACCTCGCCAAGCCGGAATGGAAAGGCAAGGTCGGCATCGCGCCGAGCGACGCCGACTTCCTGCCGCTCGTGAGCGCGGTACTCGCGCTGAAAGGCGAAGAGCAGACGCTCGCATGGCTGAAGGGCCTGAAAGCCAACTCGCAGATCTTCGACGACGACGAAGGCGTGGTCGCCGCGGTCAATCGCGGTGCGGTCGCGACCGGTCTGATCAATAACTACTACTGGACGCGTCTGCACGCTGAAATCGGCGACGCGAAAACCCGCAGCGCGATCTATCACTTCGGCCACGGCGACGCCGGCGCACTCGTCAACGTATCGGGCGCGGCCGCGCTGAAGTCGGCGCACAACGCGGACGGCGCGCAGAAGTTTCTCGCCTATCTGGTCAGCGAACGCGCACAGCAGATGATGGCCAACAGCCACGTGATGTTCGAGTATCCGCTGCACGCGGGCGTCGCGCCGGATCCGATCCTCAAGCCGTTCGCCGAACTGACTCCGCCCACGCTGACGATCCAGCAGCTCGGCGACGATAGCCAGGCCGGCAAGCTGCTACGTCAGGCAGGCCTTTTGTAAATGAGCGAAGCTCTGTCAGCCGGTCCGCCGGCTGTCCCCCCTGCCCCGGCGCGCGTGCGGACGCGCGCGCCGCGCGGCCTGTTCGCGGCGGCAGCACTCAGCGCTTTGCTGGTGCTGCTGCCGATTGCGTTTACGTTCTGGCGCGCGGCGAGCTTCGGCATCGGCGACGCGCTCGATCTGATCTGGCGGCCGCTCGTCGGCGAACTGCTCGTCAACACGGTGTTGATCGCCGTCACGACCACCCTGGTTTGTGCCGTGATCGGCACGGCCGCCGCGTGGTTCGTCGAACGCACGCATCTGCCGGGACGGCGCGCGTGGGCCGTGCTGTGCGCCGCACCGCTCGCGATGCCGGCGTTCATTTCGAGCTATGCGTGGGTGTCGTTGAGCGAGGACTTGCAGGACTTCAATGGAGCGCTGCTTGTTTTGACCTGCGCTTATTTTCCGCTCGTCTATCTGCCGGTCGCCGCCGCGTTGCGCGGCATGGACCCGGCGCTCGAGGAAAGCGCGCGCGCGCTCGGCTGCAACCGCTGGACCAGCTTCGTGCGCGTCGTGCTGCCGCAACTGCGGCCGGCACTGCTCGGCGGCATGCTGCTCGTCGCGCTCGGCGTGCTCTCGGAGTTCGGCGCGTTCACGCTGCTGCGCTTCCGCACCTTCACCACGCAGATCTACGCGGAATTCCGCACCAGTTTCGACGGCGGCGGCGCATCGCTGCTCGCGTGCCTGCTGATCGTGATCTGCCTCGTCGTGCTCGCATTCGAGTTTCGCGTGCGCGGCGCGGCGCGCTACGAGCGCGTCGATCGCGGTACCCGCCGCGCGGTGCTGCGCTACGAGCTCGGCGCGTGGCGCTGGCTCGTCGTCGCGGGCTTTGCGCTGCTGACGCTCGCGACGCTCGGCGTGCCGCTCGGCATGATCGGCTTCTGGCTCACGCAGCCGGGCGCGGCCGCCGTGACGCCCGTCGATGTATCGCCCGAGTTGCTGTGGAACGCGACGTTGTCGTCGCTCGGTTTCGGCCTCGCCGCCGCCGCGCTGACCACGCTGCTCGTCGTGCCGCTCGCGTTTCTGCTCGTGCGTTATCCGACGCGTTTTGCGACGCTGTTCGAGCGTACCGTGTTTCTCGCCCAGGGCGTGCCAGGGCTCGTGATTGCGCTCGCGATCGTGTCGCTCGCGGTGCATGCGCTGCAGCCGCTCTATCAGAGCGCGACGCTGCTGGTCGTCGCGTATGCGATCCTGTTCATGCCGGTCGCCCTCGTCAGCGTGCGCGCCGCGTTCATGCAGGCGCAGCCGCGCCTCGAGGAGACCGCGCGCGCGCTCGGCTTAAACTGGACGCAGACGCTCGTGCGCGTGGTCCTGCCGCTCGCCGGCCCCGGGCTCGGCGCGGCCGGTGCGATGGTGTTCATCTCGGTCGTCACCGAACTGAACGCGACGCTGCTGCTGTCGCCGCTCGACACGCAAACGCTCGCGACCCAGGTATGGGCCGACACTTCGACGATGGCGTTCGCCGCCGCCGCGCCGTATGCGGCGCTGCTGACCGGCATCTCGCTGTTCGCCTCGGGGCTGCTGTTCGTGCTGCTCGGCCGCTCGGCGCTGCTCGGCGAGCGCGGCTAACACGACGCGCCGGCTTTTTTTATCGCTGCTTTTCTTCGACCTGATTCGGATTTTCATGAGCGAACTTCGTATCCGCGGACTGCAGAAATCGTTCGACGGTCACCCGGTGCTGCACGGCATCGATCTTTCGGTCGAGCGCGGCACTCTGCTCGCGCTGCTTGGGCCCTCGGGCAGCGGCAAGACCACGCTGTTGCGCCTGTTGTGCGGCTTCGAGCGCGCGGACGGCGGCAGCGTCGAGATCGATGGACGGCGTGTCGTCGGCGACAACCTGCACGTGCCATCGGAACAGCGCCGCATCGGCTATGTGCCGCAGGAAGGCGCGCTGTTTCCGCATCTGTCGGTGGCGGACAATATCGTGTTCGGCCTGCCGCGCACGCAGCGCCGCGCGCGGCATCGCGTCGCCGAATTGCTGGAGCTGGTCGGCCTGCCCGCGCATTTTGGCGAGCGCGCGCCGCAGCAACTGTCGGGCGGTCAGCAGCAGCGCGTCGCGCTCGCGCGTGCGCTAGCGCCTGCCCCAACGCTGGTCATGCTCGACGAGCCGTTCTCGTCGCTCGACGCCGCGTTGCGCGTCGAAACGCGCCAGGCAGTCGCGAGCGCGCTCGCCGCGGCTGGCGCGACCGCCGTGCTGGTCACGCACGATCAGTCCGAGGCGTTGTCGCTCGGGCATGAAGTCGCGGTGCTGTGGAATGGCCGGCTGATCCAGACCGCAACGCCTGAAGCGCTGTACCGCCGGCCGGTGACGCGCGAGCTTGCGTCGTTCGTCGGCGAGGCGGTGTTGTTGCCGGGCGTCGCGCAACAGGATCGCGCGAGTTGCGAGCTCGGCGAGCTCACACTGGTTGCGCCCGTGGGCAACGGCGCGGTCGACGTGATGCTGCGCCCCGAGCAGATCCGTCTGCTGCGCACCGACGAAACCGCGCGCACAAGCGAGGCACACGACGCGCTCGTCACCGATGTGATCTTCCAGGGGCAGGATGCGAGCGTCGGGTTGCAATTGCAGTCCGCCACGCGGACGATGGTGCGCGCGCGCGTGCCCGGTTATCTGTGCCCGCGGCCGGGCGAGCGCGTGCGGCTCGCGGTCGAGGGAGAAGTGACCGCCTATTCGCGCGCTTGAACGGCCAGGGCTGATCTTCTCAGCTACCGCAACGACAGATCCTGCACCATCTGCTGTGCCAGATAATCGCAGGTCGGCCGATCCGATTTCGCGCTGCGCGCGACCACGATTTCGAGCGGCGCGATTCTCGGCAGACCTTGCGCGTCGCCGAGTATCGCGAGCCGCGGCGGCACGCTGCAACGCGTCAGCGCAATCACCGACAAACCGGCATCCACGGTTGCGACGAGTCCCATCAGACTCGCGCTGCTGAATGCCGCGCGATAACGGATGCGCGCGCCGTCCAGCGCAGCCAGCGTGTGCTGGCGCGCGACGCAGCCGGGCTCGTACAAACCCACCGGCAACGGCGAGGCCTTCAACACTGGCGTATCGACCGACGCCCCCACCCACACCATCGGCTCGCTGCGCACAAATTCGCCACGCAGCTTGCGGTCGCGCGTGACGAACGCGAGGTCGATCTTGTTGTCGGCGAGCATCGGCGCGAGCGCCGTGCTTTGCGCGCAGACGATCTCGATCTCGACGCGCGGGTACAGCGTCGCGAAACGCCGCAACACCGGCGACAGCAGCGACGACACGTAGTCGTCCGGCGCGCCGAGCACCACGCGCCCGGTCACCTCGGGCCGCACGATCGCCGACCACGCCTCCTCCTGCAACGCGAGCGCGCGTCGCGCGTATTCGAGCAGCGTATTGCCGGGCCGCGTCAGCGACAGATTGCGCGTGTTGCGGGCGAACAGCGTCGTGCCGAGCATCGTTTCCAGCCGCTTGATCTGCATGCTGACCGCCGCTTGCGAGCGATGCACGCTCGCCGCCGCCTTCGTGAAACTGCCCGCCTCCACGACCGCGACGAAGCTGCGCAACAGATCGACGTCGAATTCAGGGTTCACGATTTATCAACCGGGCTTATGGAATTGCTCAATTTAATTCGTTTGTGATAAGCCCGCAAGCGGCGCAATACTCGCTGGCATCATCTCAAGGAGTCGTTGCGCATGTCCCTCACCTCACGTCAACAAGGCGCGATCACGCTGGCGAGCGGCGGGCTGCTGATGGGCACGATCGGCGTCTTCGTCGAGGAGGCGCGGCTCGATGCGCTGACGCTCGTGTTCTTCCGCTGCCTGTTCGGCTTTCTGTCGCTCGCCGCCTATTGCGCGTGGCAGGGCTTTTTCACGCGCACGCAATTCACACGCCGCACGGTCGCGCTCGCGCTCATTTCCGGCGTGCTGATGGTCACGCAATGGGTCGGCTTTTTCGATGCGATTCATCGCACCAGCATCGCGGTCGCGACCGTCGTGTTTCATGTGCAGCCGTTCTGGGTCGTGCTGATCGGCGCGGCGCTGTTCAACGAGCGACTCGGTGCGGACCGGCTCGGCTGGATCGCAACCGCGTTCGTCGGGCTCGTGCTCGCGTCGGGGGTAATCGCCGCTGGCAATCTGCAAGGCCACACCAGCTATCTGATCGGCTTGAGCGAAGCGCTGCTCGGCTCACTGCTGTATGCGAGCGTCACGCTGATCGCGAAAAGCCTCGGCGAGATGCGCCCGCATCTGCTGACGCTCATGCAATGCGCGGTCGGCGTGACCTGCCTGCCGCTGATTGCGCCGCTGATCGCGCCTTTGACGCTCACGCATATCGGTCCGATGCAGTGGTTCTGGCTGATCGGCATGGGCGTGCTGCACACGGGGCTGTCGTACGTGCTGATTTACGGTGCGTTGCCCAAACTCAGCACACCAGTGATCGCGGTGCTGCTGTTCGTTTATCCGCTGACCGCGATCGTCGTGGATGCGCTCGTGTACGGCCGCGCGCTGTCGCTGTCGCAACTCGCGGGCATGGCGCTGATCGTTGCCGCGAGTCTTGGCGTCAATCTCGGCTGGCCGTTGCTCACGCTGCTGAATCCAAACGGGCGGGCGCGCAGTCACGCGAAGTAAAGCGCGCCCGGCCACTCTCTCACTGCGGCAGAACCTCGCCGCGCGTCTCCGGCGCGAACGGAATCACGAACAGGCCGAGCACGAACGCCAGCGCGGTCAACGCGATCGGTACGCCGAGTGTCTGCATATGCAGCACCGCCGCGCCGAGCAGGAAGTTGACGCCCGCGCCGACGAAGCGCCCAATCGACGTGCAGAACGCAAACGCGGTCGCGCGCACGCGGGTTTCGAACTGCTCGGGCAGCCACAGGCTGAACAGCGCAAAGTTGCCGCCGAAAAAGCCCAAGACGAACAGCCACGCGATAAACGGCGCGAGGCCATTCGGCAGATAGAACGCCCAGCCGAAGCTCGCCGCGATCGACACTGCCATCCCCGCGAAGTACACCGCGAGCGTCATCCTGCGGCCGATGCGCTCAGCCAGCGGCGGCAACGCGAGACAACCGAGGATCGTGCCGATCGACAGCAGGCCGGTAGCAAGCGACGCCGTGCGCATCGAATCGCCCTTCGACATGCCGGCGCGCGTCGCGAGCTGGATCACCGCAGACGGCTCGTACACGGCGCCCGCCCACAGCCCGATGATCGCGATCGTCAGCAGAATGCACGCGACCCATGTGCGACGCCGGTAAGCCGGCCCAAGGATCTCGCGCAGCGGCTTCGCGCGCACCGTCTTTGCCTCGGCCTTCTGCCACTTCTCCGGCTCCTTCACGCGCAGCAGGATCAGAATCGCGACGACGACCGGCACCGCGCCGGTCAGGAACATCGCGCGCCAGCCGAAATGCACGCCGACCGTGTAATTGAGCGCCGCCGCGAGAAAGAAGCCCGCGTAATAGCCGGTCTGTAGATACCCGGCGCCCATCTTGCGACGATCCTCGGGCCATGCCTCGGCCACGTAGGTGCCCGCGAGCGCCCATTCCCCGCCGATCCCGACGCCCGCGATGAAGCGAAAAATCGCCAGTTCCCACACGTTGCTCGCGGTCGCGGACAGTCCGGTGAAAATCGCGAACGTGAAGATCGTCGCGGCAAGCACCTTGGTGCGCCCGAAGCGATCGGCGAGCGGCCCCCAGATGAACGACAGTCCCCAACCGACCAGAAACAGCGCGAACAGGATCGAGCCCGCGAGGCCGATGTTCGACGGCGTCGCCGCGAAACCCGAACGCGGCAGCAGCTCGGTCAGCGCGGGCGTGAGCACCAGCGCGTAAATGAACGAGTCCATGCCGTCGAGCGTCCAGCCGGCCCACGCGCCCCAAAACCCTGCGATCTGCGAACGATTGAGCGGTGTGCGCTGACGCACGACCGCTCGTCGGTCGGTCACTGTATTCATCTTGCTCCTCCAGCCTACGATGGTTGAACGTAACGAAAAACGACGGGCGCGCTTGGGGTGGATCGACGACGTCCTCATACAACTGATTCAGAGGACGGTGCGGACATTTGCCGGCAAGATAAGTGAAGACCTTTCCGGGTTTGCCCTCGCTGAAATGCGCGTCTTTTCATATATAATATTTGATATCATGAGTCACGCAACTGAAGGTTTTCCCCTGGACGCCCCCGTGCCCGGTTCGTTTCTTCCGGCGGCGGCGCCGCGCGAGAGCACCTCGCACATGATCGCGGAGGCGCTGCGCGCGGCGATCGTCGACGGCACGCTCGCGCCTGGCGCGCCGTTGCGACAGGACGCGATCGCCCGGCACTTCTCGGTCAGCGCCATTCCGGTGCGCGAGGCGCTGCGCCAGCTCGAAAGCGAGGGCTGGGCGCGCGCGTCGGTCCATAAAGGCGCGACCGTCGCGCCGCTGTCCGCCGACGAAGCGCGCGAGATCTACGAGATCCGCTCCGCGCTCGAAAGTCTCGCGCTCGGCCTCGCGATCCCGAATCACACCGCCGCGACGCTGCGCGAAGCCACTGAGTTGTGCCACGCCGCCGAGCGCGAAGCGGACCCGTCGCTCTACGTCACGCGCAACGCCGCGTTCCATATGTGTCTCTACGCGCCCGCCGGCCGGCCGCGGCTCGCGGACATGATCGGGCTGCTGCACCGGCGCGGCGAACGCTATCTGCGCCTGAAGTTCGGCTTGCCGTCGTACAAGGGCGAGTCCGACACCGAGCACGCCGCGCTGCTCGACGCCGTCGAGCGCCGCGATATCGCGGCCGCGCAGTCGCTGGTGGTCGCGCATCTGCTCGGCACCGGAGAGCTGCTGCATCGTTTCCTGACCGAGCGCGCGCGCGAAGAAGCGCTTGCGCATCAACCGAAGCCGCGCGGCCGACGTCCGCGCGTCACCACCGGGAGCTGATCGAGCCGATGAACTACCCCGCCGAAGCCGCCGCATCGCTGTTCACCGCCCGCTCGTGGACGACCCGTCGCGACGAAAAGAACCGCCGCCTCGCGGCCATCGCGCCTTGGCTCGAAGACGGCGTGCTGCCCGCGCACCGCATCGTCGATGCGCTCGAAACGCTGATCCAGCCCGGCGAGCGCGTCGCGCTCGAAGGCGACAACCAGAAGCAGGCTGACTTCCTGTCGCGCTCGCTCGCCAAGGTCGATCCGCACAAGCTGCACGATGTGCATCTGCTGATTTCGAGCATCAGTCGTCCTGAGCATCTGACGCTGTTCGAGCGCGGCATCGCGCACAAGGTCGATTTCTCGTTCGCGGGGCCGCAAAGTCTGCGCGTCGCGCAACTGCTCGAAGACGGCCAGCTCGAAATCGGCGCGATCTATACCTATGTCGAGCTGTACGCGCGCATGTTCGTCGATCTGACGCCGCACGTCGCGCTGCTGTGCGCGGAACAAGCCGACCGTCACGGCAATCTGTACACCGGCCCGAATACCGAGGACACACCGACCATCGCCGAGGCCGCCGCGTTCCGTCACGGCATCGTGATCGTGCAGGTCAACGAGATCGTCGACGAACTGCCGCGCGTCGACATTCCGGGCTCGTGGGTCGACGTGGTCGTTCAGGCGGACCGGCCGTTCGCGGTCGAGCCGCTGTTCACGCGCGATCCGCGTCATATCGGCGACTTGCAGGTACTGACCGCGATGATGGTGATTCGCGGCATCTACGAACCGTATGGCGTCACTTCGCTGAATCACGGCATCGGCTTCGATACCGCGGCGATCGAACTGCTGCTGCCCACGTACGGCGAATCGCTCGGCCTCAAGGGCAAGATCTGCCGCAACTGGACGCTCAATCCGCACCCGACGATGATCCCCGCGATCGAATCGGGCTGGGTCGACAGCATCCATTGCTTCGGCAGCGAGGTCGGCATGGAGGCGTATATCGAGGCGCGCCCCGATGTCTTCTTCACCGGCAACGACGGCAGCCTGCGCTCGAACCGCGTGCTGTGTCAGTTGGCCGGGCAATACGGCGTCGATCTGTTCATCGGCTCGACGTTGCAGATCGATGCGGACGCGAATTCGTCGACGGTCACGCGCGGGCGGCTCGCCGGTTTCGGCGGCGCGCCGAACATGGGCCACGATCCGCGCGGCCGGCGTCATTCGAGCGAGGCGTGGCTGAAGCTGCTGAAGGGCGACGGCGCCGTGTCGCGTGGTCAGAAGCTCGTCGTGCAGTTGGCCGAGACGTACAAGAAAGGCGGCGAGCCGACCTTCGTCGATGAACTCGACGCGGTCGCGGTCGGCGCGAAAAACAACATGCCGATCGCGCCGGTGATGATCTACGGCGACGACGTGAGCCATGTGGTCACCGAGGAAGGCATCGCGCATCTGCACAAGGCCGAGGGCATCGACGAGCGGCGCGCGGCGATCGCGGCGGTGGCCGGTGTCACGCCGATCGGCTTGCGCGCGAAGCCGGAGAAAACCGCCGAATTGCGCCGGCGCGGCATCGTCGCGTATCCGGAAGATCTCGGCATCCGGCGCGGCGAAGCGAAGCGTTCACTGCTCGCGGCGCGCAGCATCGATGATCTGGTCACGTGGTCGGGCGGACTGTACGCGCCGCCCGCGCGCTTCCGGAGCTGGTGACGATGGCGTCCGCGGCTGCTCTTCTTGAACGGTTGGACGCGTCGGTTGCTTCAGTCTTGCGCGATGATGCGTGCGGCACCTCGCCGATCACGCGGTATTCCGACGCGCAACTCGCGCGCGACGCGATCACCGCGCTCATCGACGAAGCCGAGCTCACACCGAAGCCCGCGCTCGTCGATCGGCGCGGCAGCGGCGCGCATCGCGACCTCGATCTCGCAATCATGCGGCGCTCCGCGCACGCGCTCGAACCGACGTTCGCGACGCTCGCACGCACGGCGCGCCGCCGCGGCGAACCCTCGGCGCTGTTGCGCGCCGAGCTCGCGCAGATCGGCCGCGCGGGCGAACAGGACATGATGGACGCGACGGACGGCAGCAATGCGCACCGCGGCGCGATCTGGATCATTGGCCTGCTCGTTGCGGGCGTGGCGCTCGAAACGTCGTCGAGTCCGGCCACGTGTGCGCATCTGCCTGGCAATCCCAACCATCTGGATACCGCGCGGGTCTGCACGCTGGCCGCGCAGATCGCCTGCTTCCCGGACCGCTTCGCTGCTGCGTCCGACAGCCACGGCGAACGCGCGCGTCAACGCTATCAGGTCGGCGGCGCGCGGCGCGAAGCGCAGGACGGCTTTCCGCACGTGCTCGACGTCGGCCTGCCCGCGTTGCATGCGGCGCGCGCACGCAACCTCGACGAAAACGCCGCGCGCATCGACGCGCTGCTCGCGATCATGAGCACGCTCGACGATACCTGCCTGCTGCATCGCGCGGGCCTCGCCGGTTTGCATGCGGGCCAGCGCGGCGCGCGACGTGTGCTCGACGCGGGCGGCAGTTCGACACGCGCGGGCCGTGTCGCGCTCGATGCCCTCGAACGCGAGCTGCTAGCGCTGAACGCATCGCCTGGCGGCGCGGCCGATCTGCTCGCCGCCACCCTCTTTCTCGACATGCTGGCGCATCGCGACGCCAGCCGGAGCTGAGCCTCATGGAACATCTGACCTTCGACTATCCGGCGCAACGCGCCGTCACGACCCGCGCTCACGTCGGCGTGGTCGGCTCGGGCGATCTGGAAGTGCTGCTCTCGCCCGCCGTTGCCGATGCGAGCGGCTCGGCGCTCGCCGCTCAGGTGGTCGTGCGCACCAGCGTCGACGGCTATAGCCACATCTGGAAGAGCGTGCTCGACCGCTTCTTCACGCGCTACGACGGCGCCGCGCACATCGAGATCAACGACTTCGGCGCGACGCCCGGCGTGGTCGCGTTGCGGCTCGCGGAAGCGGTCGAAGCGTCCGAAGAAGGAGACAAAGTATGAGCACCACCGCCAGCGCTCATCGCGCCCCGCTGCTGCGCCAGAGCTTCATCGAACTGCCCGCGCGCGAGCGCGCGCGGTCGCTGCTCGACGCGGGCAGCTTCCGCGAACTGCTCGGACCGTTCGATCGCATCTCATCGCCGTGGCTGCCCATGCAGGGCATCGTCTGCCAGGCCGACGACGGCTGCGTGATCGCGCGCGGCACGATCGACGGCGAGCCCGCCGTGGTGGCCGCGATCGAATCGGCGTTCCAGGGCGGCAGCATCGGCGAAGTGTCGGGCAGCAAGATCGCCGCGGCGCTCGAAATGGCGCGGCGCGACTGCGAGCGCGGCAAGTCCGTGCGCCCCGTCGTGCTGTTCGAAACCGGCGGCGTGCGGCTGCAGGAAGCGAACCTTGGGCTCGCGGTCATCGCCGAGATTCAGGCGGCGATCGTCGCGCTGCGCCGGCACGTGCCGGTGGTCGGCGTGATCGCGGGCATGGTCGGCTGCTTCGGCGGCATGTCGCTCGCGGCCGCGTTGTGCTCGTATCTGGTCGTGACGAAGCAGGGACGGCTCGGCATGAACGGGCCCGAAGTGATCGAGCAGGAAGCCGGAATCGAGGAACTCGATGCGAGCGATCGCCGCCGGGTGTGGCAACTGATCGGCGGCGAGCAGCGCGTCGCGAGCGCGCTCGCCGACACGCTCGTCGACGACGATGCCGATGCGGTGCGCGCCGCCGTGCACGCCGCGTTCACGCAGGGCGTGCCGGCCGCGCATCGCAGCGAGCAGGTCGACACGTTCCTGCAGCGGCTCGCGCAAATCGATCCGGCAAACGTCACGCCCGAGACGATGCGCGATGTGTACAACCCGCAGGGCCGCGATGCAGCGAACAAGGAGCAGGCATGATCGACACGACACTCACGCGCGGCGCACGCTGGTTCAACGCACTGGCAGGCGAACCGTCGAGCGCGGCGCCGGTCTGGAGCGGTGATGCGACGCTCGGCGGCGAGACCGCGCACTTCATCACGGTCGTGCCCGATCCCGCGAATCGCTTTCCGCGGGCGACCAGCAACGTGGTCGGGCTCGAACAGGGTTGGCAACTCGCGCGCGCGGTGCGTCAAGCGATGGAAGCGGATAAGGGCGCCGGCACGCGCCGCCCGATCGTCGCGATCGTCGACGTGAAAAGCCAGGCCTACGGCTACCGCGAGGAAATGCTCGGCATTCACCTCGCCTGCGCGGCCGCCGTCGATGCCTACGCGAGCGCGCGCGACGCGGGACATCCGGTGATCGCGCTGATCGTCGGTCCGGCGATGTCGGGCGCGTTCCTCGCGCACGGCTATCAGGCGAACCGCATCGTCGCGCTCGACGCGCCCGGCACGATGGTCCACGCGATGGGCAAGGAAGCGGCCGCGCGCGTCACGCGCCGCACGGTCGAAGAACTCGACGAACTCGGCGAGACGATCGTGCCGATGTCGTATTCGATGGCTTCGTTCGCGAAGTTGGGGCTGCTCGATCAGTTGATCGAAGGCATCGACGCGGATGCGCCCGACGCGGCGCAGATCGAGCGCGTGCGCACGGTGCTGGTCGAGCAGATTCGCAGTGCGCGCGAGGGGGATCGTACGCTCGCGCGTCGGCTGGAATCGACGGCCGCGCGGCAGAATCGCGCGGCATCGATCGAGGTGCGGCGGCGCCTTGCTGAACAATGGGATGCCGTGTGATGCCGGTTTGCGCGATTGCACCCTTCCCCACCGCGCTCGCCACGTCGTGCGACGCGCGGTGGCGGCCGCATGATCTGCTGCGCTTGCGCCGGCTGGATGCGCTCGCCGACGAACCTGCGTGGGTTAGCGACGCGTTCGAGCGCGCACCGTATGCGGTCGTTCGACGCGCGTTTGCCGCTGATGGGTTCGTCGCGATCGGCGTGCGGGGTGTGCAGCGCGCGCAACGTTACGGAACGTGGGTGCATGCGGACGATATCGTCGGTACCGTGTCGCCGGAATCCCTGGCGCAGATGCAACCCGATGCCGGACGCAATGCATTGCCATCTTTCATTGCGCTGACTTTCTTGCAAGGTGATCCGTGCGGTCCACTCTCGCGATTCGTTTGGGGTCCTACGGGCAGTGCGGGTTTTGAACTGGCGACACACGTGCCGACTGTCAACGAAGCCAGCGATCTCGATCTGTTGATCCGCGCACCGGAACCGCTGGCATCGGATGTCGCGCGTGCATTGCTGGAGCAATTGCAGACGCTAGCGGCGCGTATCGGCGTGCGAATCGATGCGCAGCTCGAAACGCCCGCGGGAGGCGTGGCGCTCGCGGAATGGGCCGCTGACAAGGTGCGCGTGCTGGCCCGGCACGCGAGCGGTCCGCGATTGGTCGTCGATCCGTGGGCCGCTGTTGCTCACGATGGCATCGCCTGATGCTCGCGCTTCTCTTCCCCGGCCAGGGTGCGCAAAGCGAAGGCTTTCTGCATCGGCTACCGCAGCATCGCGCGGTACACGACACGCTTGCTGAAGCATCCGACACGCTCGACATCGACGTACTGACGCTCGACTCACCCAACGCGTTGAATTCGACGGTCGCCGTGCAACTCGGCTTGACCATCGCTGGCGTCGCGCTCACGCGCGCGCTCGCCGATGCGGGACTCAATGCGGAAATCAGCGCGGGGCTGTCGGTTGGCGCTTATCCGGCAGCGGTCAGTTGCGGCGCAGTGGCGTTTCGTGACGCGTTGAAGATGGTACGGCGACGCGCCGAGCTGATGGAAACCGCTTATCCGTCGGGCTACGGTCTCGCGGCTGTATCCGGCTTGAGCGAGCAGCAGGTCGAAACGATCGTTGCACAGGAGGCCGCAGAGCAACGACAACGCGTATATATCGGCAACGTCAATGCGCCGCGCCAGATCGTGATGGCCGGTGCAGACGATGCGCTCGACGCGTTCGTCGAACGCGCGCTCGCGGCTGGCGCGCGCAAGGCCACGCGGCTCGCGGTCAGCGTGCCCTCGCATTGCGAATTGCTCGCGCATGCGAGCGACGAACTGCTCGAGTACGCGCGCGAGTTGCCGTTTGAAAGACCGCGCGGCGTCTATATCGGCAATCGCGGCGGACGTCCGCTATATACGGCCGAGGCGATTCGCGAGGATCTCGCGACCAACATGCGCTACACGGTGCGCTGGTTCGATGCGCTTACGGCGATGCAGGAAATGGGCGCGCATGTGCTGGTCGAGGCGCCCCCGGGTCAGGTGTTGACGGACATCGTGAAGGAGCATTTTCCCGAGGTGATTGCGCTGGCTGCCGGTGCGTTGTCAATCGACAAACTGGTGGGGACGGTGCGCAGGCGCCTCGCGCGTGGCTAACGCACTGCTCAAGCGCCGAGCAAGGCTTTCCCCGCCATGCCCAACGAAACGCAGACCAGTACGCCGGCAAAGCCTATCTGCACATGTCGCGCGGACAGATGACGCGATGCGCCGCGCCCGACGACCATCCCGAGCGCTGTCGCGACGCTGAACAGGACCGTCAGCGTGAGCGGTGGCAACACGCCGGCCCGAATCGTCGAGATGACGCCGCTGCTGCCGACCAGGGCGACGACCATCAGCGAAGTGGCAACGATGCCGTGCATCGACACATTCGTGAGCTTGCGCAACATCGGCACGATGACGAAGCCGCCGCCCACACCGAGTAGCCCCGTCATCAAGCCAGTCAGTGCGCCAGTCCCCGCGAGCGCGGCGCCCGAGGTCCAGGTCCACGAGAGACGTCCCGTGCGTGGGTCCATCCGGCCTACGCACAATGGTGACATCGTCTCCTCCGATGTCTTCTGGCCGATCGCCTGAGTGAGCAGACGAAGTGCGACGAGCAGCATCAGACCGGCAAAAAGCGCAACCAGCAATCGTTGCGGCAACTTGTGAGCCAGCTGTGCGCCCAGGGCAGTCACGGGCGCGCCAGCAATCGTCATGAGCAGCGCCGCGCGATAGCGCACAAGTCCGCTCCGGAAAGCCTCGATGGCGCCGATCGCCGCACTTCCGGCGACAGCGATCAGCGCGACGGGCGACGCCTGCTGCATCGGCCAGCCCATCCCCACGACGAGTGCGGGAACGGCAAGAATGCCGCCGCCGGCGCCCGTCAGCCCCAATACAGCCCCGACGAGAATTCCAAGTATCAGTGAAGTCAGCATGAGTCGTTCGACAGGAGGTATTGGCCGCGACGTCGGCTGTGACCGGCGCTACGCGGCACTATCAGGATGCTTGCGCAGTGCTCAGCCGACGATTTCCGGCTTGGCCAGCCATTCACGGCCCTTGAGCATCGCGCGCCAGTAGAGCGGCGGCAGCATCCGCTCCTTCAGCAGCCACGCCAGTCGTGACGGGCGTTTCCCGTCAATGAGCCAGGCGGGGAATGACGGTGCAACCTTGCCCCCATACAAAAACTCCGCGAGCACGATCTTGCCGCGCTCGACCGTGAGCGGGCACAAGTGCTATCAGATCTCACACCACTACGACGTTCCCTGCGACCAGGCCGGAGAGCACTGCCCGATGAAGCGCGCTCTGGAGCAGCGCGGCCCGGACCGTGTGCTTCACATTCACTACACGCCGCGCGGCCCCGAGCACGTCGATGTCGAACTGCGTCCGATATTCGGCGCGCAGCATGCCGTCATTGCCTACGTCGAGCGCCTCGTGACGGTTCGCAGTGCGTCGGCCAAACCGAGCGAGGAGGGGCTGGTCGGACGGTCGGCCGCTTTCAATGACGCGATCTCCGCGCTACATCGCGTCGCGCCGTCGAAGTTGCCGGTGCTGCTGCTGGGCGAATCCGGGACCGGCAAGGAACTCTTCGCAACCGCGCTACACGAGGCGAGCACGCGCGCGCAGAGTCCGTTTGTCGTCGTCGATTGCTCCGGCATCACGGAGTGGTTGTTCGAGAGCGAGTTCTTCGGCTACGAGAAAGGCGCGTTTACGGGCGCCATAACGAGAAAGCCCGGGCTTCTGGAAACGGCACAGGGCGGTACGCTGTTCCTCGATGAAATCGGTGACGTGCCGTTATCGATGCAGGTGAAGCTCTTGCGCCTCATCGAGACGGGGACGTTTCGCCGGGTAGGCGGCACCGAGACATTGCACGCCGACTTTCGTCTTGTTGCGGCAACGCATAAGCCTTTGCTCGACATGACGCGTGATGGGCGATTCCGGCAGGACCTGTATTACCGGATCAGTGCGTTCCCGATCCCGCTACCTCCCTTGCGCGAGCGGCGTGGCGACATTGCACTTCTCGTCGATTCGATTCTCCGGCGCATCGGCAACGCAGGTGCTGCAGGCGGCCGCGCGTCAGGCCACAAGTTCATGGCCAGTCCCGAGGCACTGGCGAGACTGGAAGCTTATGCGTGGCCGGGCAATATCCGTGAAATGCGCAAAGTGCTCGAGCGCGCATGTCTTCTTTCCGATGACGGTGTGATCCGACCCGAGCATTTGCCGGAGTACATACGGGAAGCCGCTATGGAACGTGCGGGCATGATCGAGCGATCTTCGCCGGCGCGTTCTTCGCCTTCAATGTCCGATGAAGAACTGATGAACCTGGCGAAAGCGTTCCCCGGCACGCGTAAAGCACTCGCAGCACATCTTGGGTGGAGCGAGCGGACGCTCTACCGTCGGCTGAAAGCGCTTGGCTTAACCTAATTCGGCCGCTATGAGCCCTACACCTACGTTCAGACGCGTTCGCTGGTTAGATTAGGGGCCAGGGCCCATCAGTGATAAGGCCAAAAATCGCAATTCACCCTTGCGTACAAAGCATTTAACTATCAGCGACGCTTTCCTAAACTCTTTAACTCCTGCTACGGACTCGATCCCGCGCTGTCGGCGCACTGCATGACGTCAACACTGCTCACGTGCACCACTGCGAACGGATCGTTTGCATGGATATTCCAGTTCGATCAAGGAGAAACGGGTCATGAACAAGACAACGAGCACTTTAATCGCGGCCGTCGCCGCACTCACGCTGTCCGGCGGTGCTTTTGCGCAGGCCAACAACACGCTGGCGACCCCGAGCGTCACGTCGCCAGCCAAAGCAACGAGCGGCTATGGCACACCGGGCGACACCACCACGGACAGCGGCAAGGGCGCCATGTCTCCGAACCCGGGCCAGCCGGATAGCATGAACAAAAGCCCGACGACCAAGACCCCCGCTTACGGGGTCAACAACTCGCTGGCGACCCCGAGCGTAGTGTCGCCGGCCGCCGGCCAATAACAGCTGTCAAAGATGACAACCAGCCGCCAATAAGCGCAATCGCAACAAGCGTCATGGCGGCTGGCGACTCAGTTCAGCCACTGCAGGAAAAAATTACTGCGCCCGTGGCGTCTGACCGTCCAGCCAACCATGAACGTCGCCGAGCACCTCGGTCTCGATACCCACAAACCCGTGTCCTGCGACGACGTCCGTCCTCAACCGGCCTAGCTGACCGGATCATTGCGCAAGTCCGCGCGCTGCTGCTGCGAAGTCGCCAACCCTCTCAATGCAGGGATGAGTCGAATCACGAGCTTCTCCATCTCCACCACGAGGAAAAACACGCATCCGCCAACGACGAGCCACACCCATGCCGCCAGGGGCAGAGACTCGGTCTCGAAGATGGCATGGAACGGCAGCGTATAGGTGAACAGAAGCTGCAGGACCACGACACCGGCTATGCCGTACCAGAGATAACGATTTCCCATATGGGCGCGCACGGACAGCGACGAATCGAGCAGATACCGGATGTTCAGGAGATAGAACACTTGGCCCAGCGTAATGGCGTTGACGGCAGCCGTACGCGCCATCTGATCCGACGCTCCCTGCCCCTTCATCCAGAAGAAGGTCGACAGCGTATAGAGCACGAGCGCCGCGCCCACGAAGAGAATCCGCCAGATACCGAAGCGCGTGACGATCGGCCGGTCGATCGCACGTGGCGACCGGCGCATGACGTCTGCCTCGTGTGGCTCGAACGAAATGGTCAGGCCGAGCGCGACAGAAGTAATCATGTTGACCCACAGGATCTGCGGTGCCGTGATCGGCAGCGTGAAGGCGAACAGGATCGCCACCGCGATCACCGCGCCCTGGGCGACATTGGTCGGCAGCATGAAGAGCATCGCCTTCTCGATGTTGTTGTAGACCGTGCGCCCTTCCTTCACCGCCGCGGAGATCGAGGCAAAATTGTCGTCGGCGAGGATCATCCCGGCCGCCTCCTTCGTCACCTCGGTGCCCTTGATACCCATCGCCACGCCGATGTCCGCCTTCTTGAGCGCCGGCGCATCGTTGACGCCGTCGCCCGTCATCGCGACGATCTGCCGGTTCGCCTGGATCGCCTTGACGAGCCGCAGCTTGTGCTCGGGGCTCGCGCGGGCGAAGACGTCGACGCCGCGCACGCATTCCTGCAGCGCCGCATCGTTCATCGCCTCGATCTCAGTGCCGGACACGGCCGTCTTGCCGTCGCCGATGCCCAGCATTCTTGCGATGGCCGCCGCCGTGATCTTGTGGTCGCCTGTGATCATCGTGACGCGGATGCCTCCGCCGTGGCATTCACGCACGGCGTCGATGGCCTCTTTGCGAGGTGGGTCCATGAGACCCACGAGGCCGAGAAGTACGAGGGTACGCGGCAAGTCCTGAGGGCCCAGACCACCCGTACGCAGGCCCGGGTCCGACAGCCATGCCAACCCGAGCACGCGCTCGCCTTGCGCGGCGAGCCGGTCGCCCTCCCTCGCGAAATGGTCGCGATCGAGCGGCGCCGGGCCTTGCGCCGTCTGCTGCCGGTCGCAGTGCTCGAGGATCACTTCGGGTGCGCCCTTGACCAACAGCATCTCGCCGTCCGGCGCACGATTCAGCGTCGCCATGAACTTGTGCTCGGACTCGAACGGAATCGCGTCGATCCTCGGTGCGGCGGCCGCCTCGGCGGCACGGTCCATGCCCAGCTTGGCGGCGAACGGATAGAGCGCGCCCTCGGTCGGGTCACCCTCCACTTTCCATTTCCCGTCTGCCTCGAAGAGCTCGGCGTCGTTGCACAACAGTGACACGCGGCCCATCAGCTTGAGCACCTCAGGCGCGGCGACGATCGGCTTGCCATCGGCCCTGACCTCTCCCTCCAGGGCGTAGCCGTCACCGGTCACGGCATAGGCCGCGTCAGCCGTCACGACGGAGGTGACCATCATCTCCATCAGGGTCAAGGTGCCCGTCTTGTCCGAGCAGATGCGCGAGACGGCGCCCAGCGTCTCGACCGCCGGCAGGCGGCGGATGATGGCGTTGCGCTGGGCCATGCGCTGCACGCCGATGGCGAGCGTGATGGTGATGAGCGCCGGCAGGCCTTCGGGGATCACCGATACCGCAATCCCCACGATGGCCTGGAACAGCTCGACGAAGCTCATGTGTCCGAGCCAGTGGCCCCAGGAGAACAGCAGTACGCTGACACAGCCGATCACGGCCGTGATGACGTAGCCGAACTTCTTGATCTGGCGCAGCAGCGGCGTCTCGAGCGCGCTGACCTCAGCGAGCATCTGGTTGATCCGGCCGAGTTCCGTCTGGCTCCCCGTCGCCACGACGACGCCGGTGGCCCGGCCGGACAGCACCATCGTGCCGCAGAACGCCATGTTCTCGCGGTCGCCGACCGTGGCTTTGGCCGGAACCGGCGCGGTGCCCTTCTCAGCCGGGACGGATTCGCCCGTGAGGGCCGCCTCCTCCGTACGCAGGTTCCTGGTGTCGACGAGACGCATGTCCGCCGGGATTCTGTCGCCAGACTCCAGTAGCACGATGTCGCCAGGAACCAGCTCCTCGGCCGGGATGAGGCGAACCGCTGCGCCACGCAGAACCCGTGCCTCGGCGGACAGCATGTTGCGAATCGAGTCGAGCGCCTTCTCGGCCCGTCCTTCCTGCAAAAAGCCGAGCAGCGAGTTGAGGATGACGACGGCCAGAATGACCGAACCGTCGAGCCAAAGGCCCAGCATGAACTTGACGAAACCCGCCGCGAGCAGGACGTAGATCAGGATGTTGTTGAGCTGCGCGAGGAAGCGTGCGACCGGCCCCTTCTTCTTGCCTTGGGGCAAGCGGTTCGGCCCATAGTTGGCCAGCCGTCCGGTCGCATCGGCTGCATCGAGGCCCCGCGCGGGATCCACGTTGAACTGCTGCTCGATTTCGCCGGCCGGTAACGCATGCCACGGCGTCGCACTCTCAACTGAGCTCATCCTCGTCTCTCCCGGTTCCTGTGATTTCGGGTCAGGGGCCGCTCTCAATGGTCTGGATCGCCCCCTGGTTGTTCGCGTCTCGTCGCGTCTGCCGCTTCAGCGTCGAGTTCCTGCCTCGCCGCGTCGAGATCCTTCATCTGCGCGTGCGTGGGTTTCGGATATTCGAGGTCGAGCTTCTCGACGGCCTCGACGATTGCAGCCGCGACGATGAGGCGCGAGAAAGGTTTGTTGTCGGCGGGCACCACGTACCACGGAGCGGCTTCGGAGGCCGTCGCACGGATGGCCTCTTCATAGGCGTGCATGTAGTCGTTCCAGTATCGACGCTCGCGAATGTCGGCTGCGGAAAACTTCCAGTGCTTGTCGGGATTGTCGAGGCGGTCCATGAAGCGCTTCTTCTGCTCCCCGAACGACAGGTTCAGATAAAACTTCAGGATGACCACGCCCTGGCGCGCGAGATAGTCCTCGAACCGTGCGATGTCGGCGAGCCGCTCGTCCCAGATGTTCTTGCCGACCCATGCCGGCGGGATCTTCTGCGCACGGAGCAGATGCTGATGCACGCGCACCACCAGCACCTCTTCATAGTACGAGCGGTTGAAAATAACGATTTGCCCGCGCTTGGGCACTTTCGTCGCATAGCGCCAAAGGAAGTCGTGGGAGAGCTCCTCATCCGACGGCTGCTTGAACGAGAAGACATCGCACCCTTGCGGATTGACCCGCGACATCACGTGCTTGATCGTGCCGTCCTTTCCCGCGGCGTCCATGGCCTGGAACACCAGCAGCACGGACCAGGAATCCTGCGCGTAGAGGATCTCCTGCTCCATCGCGAGCCATTTCGAACCGCGCTGGAGAAGTTGCTGCGCCGCTTCCTTATCCATTGTGAGTCCCAGCGTCTCGCCGGGATCGAAATTCTTCAGGAAGAAGTCGTCGCCCCTCGTGATGCGGAACGGATCGGTGTACATCCGCAGCGCGTCGAGTATTTCTGTGCGAACCATCGCCCTTTCTCCACGACATCTGCAATCAGTTGCAGCCTCGCAACCGCAGTCGCCCTACTCATACCTTTCCTGATAATAGGTCACGCATGATGTACCGCTGCAGATATTTGGTGGCACCCGAGCGTCGCTCATGCGACGTTCATTGAGTTGCATCGACCGGTTCAATCTGCCAGCCCAATGCCGATGTTGGGTTGCTCCAAAGGGGGTGATCCAGTCCGTTTGCGATGAGGCCTTTCACTGCCGAGCCTCTATCACGTCTCCGGGTGTTGTCCGCGGTAGTGCCTGCCTGATGGCGGTTTCGGCGAGCGCTACCCCGAAGGAATGATGCCAAGATGGGTGTAGCGGTCAAACGGGCTAGTGCCCAGATGATGGCATGGAAGGCATAGACTGCAATGGGTTCAAAGCTTCGTTGAATCAGAGGATTCGCCCGGGTGTTTCGGGCGTGTTCCATCACCACAAGGGACAGGACGCACTTGGATACGATCATCATTACTGGCGCGAGCGATGGCATCGGCGCAGCGAGCGCGCGTCAGTTGAAGGCCAAGGGACACAGGGTGGTCATCGTCGGCCGCTCGCGAACCAAAACCGAGGCGCTCGCACGCGAGCTCGGTGCACCGTTTCACGTAGCCGACTACGCCAGGTTGACCGACGTGCAACGGCTCGCTTCAGAGCTTGAACGATACGATCGAATCGACGTCCTCGCGAACAATGCTGGCGGCATCATGGGCGAGCGTGAGGTGACCGGGGATGGATTTGAGAAGACGTTCCAGGTCAACCATCTGGCACCGTTCCTGCTGACCAGGCTCCTGCTGAAGCGGCTCATTGCCAGTCGGGCGAAGGTCATTCAGACCGCAAGCATCGCCGCCAATATGTATGGCGGCAAGTTCGACATTACGGACCTCAACAATGAGCGCGGCTACCAGCCACACCTGGCCTACGGAAACGGGAAGCTCGCGAACATCCTGTTCACGCGGGAGCTGCACCGACGGTACTACGCGGATGGCATAGCTGCGGTTGCCTTCCATCCAGGCGTCGTGCGCAGCAGTTTCGCGAGCGACACCACGCACATCATGCGGTACCTGTATCACACACCTTTGAAGTACCTGATCACCATCAGCCCCGAATCGGGCGGGCGTCGGCTCACAACACTGGCGGAAGGTCAGCCGGGGATTGATTGGCTGGCCGGGGAGGTTTACGACAAGGACAAGCTGATGCCCGTCAAGTTTAGAGATGACGGCGGGCGCATTGCGCGTCAGCTTTGGGAACGCAGTGAAAAAATGCTCATGGGCCTCGGCGCGCTGATCTGATTGCCCGAGAGTCAGCTCCCGGGGGTAGTTCGGTCATCCCCCGGAGACATCGACCGGGCAATGGCACCGGCGCCGAGCTATCTGCCCAAATGCACGCCGCATAGCCGACGAATGACTTTCCATATTCGTTTTTCTTGGTTCCGCTGCTCCTCAACGTCCAATAGATTGTGCGTTCGAAAATTCCAATAACTTAGACACGCTCGACATGATCAATAGACGTTTGATAGCTTTGGCCGCACTCCCATTCATCCTGGAGGCCTGCGGAGGAGGCAGTATTTCGGATAGCCCAAACCCTTTGGCGACCTCGGATCAGCTGGCAGCCGAGCAACTTGCAATCACTGTTGTTCAGGAGCCTGCCGTTATCGCGGCAAAAGCTACGCTCAAAGCCAACTGGCTGGCGGCGGCTCAAGCAACCGGCGGTGTATCGGATGAGGCGTTGACGAACCTCGATGAGGCTGTGGATGAAAGTGTGTTCGCCTTCGCGCTATCGCTTGCTTCCGGCGATGCCAGCGCCCCGAAGGTGGTTTCGTTTCTGGCAGCCCCGCACAATTGGTACGGAATGAACGTGCCGGGTTCGCGGACAACCTTTGATAACCCGGACACCATATACCGCAAGATCCCGGTTGACGCTGCGTCGAGCTACGTCTTGACCGGAACGGTCCACGCGCAAAAGCCTGTCGATTTCAACTTCAGCCTCTACAGCAGCACCAGCGCCACGCTTTCCAACCTCGCCGGCGACGCTCTCGCCACGCAGGCCGATGGCAGTTTCGTCATCAACGCCAGTTCGTCATCGAGCGGGGGCAGCAATCAAATCCAGCTCGTCTCGGGAGCCGCGTCCATCTTCGTGCGCGATACGATCAACGACTGGGGAGTACAACAATTCAACAGCCTGGCGATAAAGCGGACCCCGTCCGTCTCGACGCAAGCACAGACCGCTGACGCGCTCGCTACGACCCTGGCAGCGACGTTAAAAACTCCGGCTGCGGCTGGACCGTTCATTGCCTACAATGCCCTTGGGTACGCTCAGCCGGTCAACACGCTTCCTGCGCCGTCGCTTGGCGGCACCGGGGGGCGCCTCGCCAACCAGGCCGCGTCATATGCCGCATTCCAGCTTGCCGATGACGAAGCACTGGTCCTCAACGTCAACCTCGGCGGGGCAAAATACTTCATCGCGCCGGCCTATGGCCGATGGACGATCACGACCGACTACATCAACCACACCCAGACGCTAAACAACGCGCAAGCAGTACCCAACCCCGATGGCACGTACACGTTCGTGATATCGCCGAAAGACCCGGGCGTCTACAACTGGGTGGACACGGCAGGTCTGCACCAGGGCTTCCTCAACCCACGCTGGCAAGGGTTGCCGACGACACCTGCTTCGGTGGGTCCGTCTGCGACGGTCAAGCTTGTGAAGCTTGGCGACCTTCAGACCGTTCTCCCGACGACAACGAAGTACGTTACTGCCACGGAACGACAAGCACAGCTGGCTGCGCGTGCTGCGAGTTACGCATCGCGATACGCACCCTGAACTCTTCGCGTTAGCGTGATCGGCACCGCCGAAACCCGGAGCGTGCGCCTGGATTCGTTGCGCAATCCGGTTTCGGCTGTTCGACTCAGATGCGCGAAATCGTCGACAATCGAGCAGTGACAACCAGGAACGCGGCGCGACCGCCACTGCGAGGACCGTCATGAACTGGCTGGCCAATACCGTTCTCGTGTTGCACGCGCTGGTCGTACTCTTCATCGTCGGCGGACTACTCGCAATCTGGGCAGGTGCGTGGTTAAAGCGCGGCTGGATACGCAACCGCGTGTTCCGGCTCGCGCATCTCGGTGCGATAGGCGTCGTCGCGCTTCTCGCTGTCCTTGACATACCATGTCCGCTGACGGTCCTCGAGGACTGGCTACGTACCGGGCACGCAGCGCCGCAAGGTTTCATTCAGCGCTGGGTAAGCTACTTGCTCTACTACGACTTGCCAGGCTGGGTTTTCGCGACGGCCTATGCAGCGTTCCTGCTGGTCGTGGCAATTACCTGGTTTCGTGTCCCGCCGCGTTCGCGCCGCTGAGCGTGGCGTCTATTCCAGCGTCGCGCCTAACGATTCGCTGCCCCGAAGCGCATAGCCAGGCAGCGCGCGCAACGCATCGACGGTCACGTCCGCTTCCGCCTTCAGCCAATCGATGAACATCTACGTGCAACGACGCGGCTCGGTGACCACCGCGTGATAGGCCGCACCGCAATCCTCGAGCACCGGATACGGCGCGACGAGCCGACCACTCTGCAATTCCGCCAATGCGAGCGCCGGCGAACTGACGACGACGCCGACGCCGTCGGCGGCCGCCTCGAGCGCGGTCATCGCGTGCGAGAAATGGTGGCCGCGCGATTCGTCGGGGACCGGCATGCCCGCGAATTCGGCCCACTTGCGCCAATACGATAGACCGCCGTGAACAATGCCGCGATCGTCGTGCAACAGCGGCAACGATGCGAGCGAAACGAGCCGTTCGTCCGGCAGAGTTGCCGCGAGCGAAGGCGCCAGCAGCGGGGTCAGCGCCAGCGGCAACAGCGCATCGACGTGCAACGGATCGTACTGGCCATCACCGAGCACGATCACGACGTCGACCTCGTCGAGCCGTTGGCGTACCGCGTCCGCCTCGAACTCCTGACCGGTCCACGAGTGGCCAAAGCCGAGCATCCACGAGACGACGTGCACGTCGAGCTCGGTGTGCTGCATCAGGAAGCGGTGCAGGCGCGGCATCAGCCAACGGTTCGAGAACGAAGGCGGGCAACTGACGGTCAGCGTTTCCTTGTCCTTGAAGCGCGCCAGCAGATCGATCGACTCTCGCATCGTGCGAAAACTCTCGCTCAGTTTCGGCAGCCACAGCCGTCCGGCCTGCGTCAGCACGAGGCCCTTCTTCGTGCGTTCGAACAGCAGCACGCCGAGAAACGCCTCGAGCGCGTTGACCTGATGGCTGACCGCGGCGGGCGTCACATGCAGCTCCTGCGCGGCCTTGCGAAAGCTCAGATGGCGCGCGGCCGATTCTTGCACAAAACTTCTCCCCCTGAAACGCGAACTCGTTGCGGCGAACCGCATCCTCGCGCATCAGGGCGTGCTCGATGCATTCGGCCACGTGAGCGTGCGCCGCCCCGAGGGCGACGGCGAATTCCTGATCTCGCGCTCGTGCGCGCCCGAACTCGTCGACATCGACGACATCATCACGATGCGGCTCGATGGTTCGATCGCCGAAGGCGAAGCGGCAAAGCCGTATCTGGAGGTGTATATCCACGCGGAGATCTATCGCCTGCGATCGGACGTGCGCGCGATCGTTCACAGCCACGCGCTTCGAAGCGGCCGGAAGACCGCGCCTTAGCCCGGCGCCCTGCCCAACACCTGCGAATCCGACGACGACGCCGTCGACGTCTCCTTATGCCCCTGCGCATGCGCCGTCGTCGCGACCGTACCGTTGCCACCGAGCCGCCCCATCGACTTCGCATGCCGCTCGATCAACCGCTGCAGCAAACAGAACGCGCATAGCAGTGCCCCGATCACGATCCGCGTCCACCACGAACTGAGCGTGCCGTCGAACGTGATCAGCGTCTGAATCGTGCCGAGAATGCCGACGCCGAACAGCGAGCCGACCACATAACCGACGCCGCCGGTCAGCAGCGTGCCGCCGATCACCGTCGCCGCGATCGCATCGAGCTCCATGCCCTGTCCTTGCAGTCCATAACCCGACAGCACATAGAACGTGAACACCGCGCCGCCGAGCGCCGAACAGAAGCCGCTCAGCGCATACACGCCGATCCGAGTCTGCGCGACCGGCAACCCCATCAGCAGCGCCGAGCGCGGGTTGCCGCCGACCGCATACACGTTGCGTCCGAAGCGCGTGAAATGCGCGACGTAGATCGCGGCGGCGAGGGTCGCGAGCGCGATCAGCACGTTCGCCGATACCGAACCGACGCCGAGACTGAGACGATACGCGGAGATCGCCTTGAACGTCGGATCGGTGATCGTGATCGACTGCGTCGTGATCAGAAAGCACAGGCCACGCGCGAAGAACATCCCCGCCAGCGTCACGATGAACGCCTGCAAGCGGAAGTAATGGATCAGCGCGCCCTGCACCGCGCCGAACACGGTGCCCATCAGCAGCACGATCGGAATGACGAGCCATACCGACACATGCATGTGCTCCGATAGCACCGCCTCGACGATCGTCGTCAGCGCGACGATCGAGCCCACCGAAAGATCGATGCCGCCCGACACGATCACGAACGTCATCCCGATCGCGACGATCAGCAGGAACGCGTTGTCGACGAGCAGATCGAGCAATACCTGCCACGAGAAGAAACCGGTGTACATCACCGAGCCAAAGCCGAACAGCGCGCAGAACAGCAGGATCGTCACCGCGATCGGCAGCGTGCGCGGGTCGACCACGCGCGCGAGTGCTTCGAGAACGCGCGTCATCGTGCCACCCCACGCGATTTGACGAGCGACGCGCCAAACGACACCGCGAGCGCGCGCGCCGCCGGCGACTGGATCACGCTGACCGCGAGCACGACGGCCGCCTTGACGACGAGCGTCGCTTCCGGCGGCACGCCGATCGAATACGTCGTGTACGTGAGCGTCTGGATGATCAATGCGCCGAGTATCGTGCCCGCGAAACTGAAGCGCCCGCCGAGCAGTGACGTGCCGCCGAGCGTCACGGCGAGAATCGCGTCGAGTTCGAGCAGCAGACCCGCGTTGTTGCCGTCCGCGCTCCGCACGTTCGAACTGATCAGGATGCCGGCCAGTGCCGCGGTCAAGCCCGAGAAGCTGTACACCGCGAACACGATCGCCTTCGAGCGCAGGCCGACGAGCCGCGTCGCAACCGGGTTCACGCCGATCGCACGGATGAAGAGCCCGAGCGCCGTTCCCTCCACCAATGCCGCGGTCGCCAGCACGGCCACCGTCGCGATCCACACCGAGAACGGCACGCCGAGCAAGTAGCCGCCGCCGACGAACAGATAGCCGGGCGCGCCGATCGGGATGATCTGGCCGGCGGTCAGCAGTTGCGCGATGCCGCGGCCCGCGACCATTAGAATCAGCGTCGCGATGATCGGCTGCATGCCGACGAACGCCACCAGCAGCCCGTTCCACATGCCGCTCAAGACGCCGACGACGAGCGCCGCCAGCAGTGCCTGCGCGATCAGCCCGCCGCTCGGCACGGCCTGCGTCGCGAGAATCGTCGCGGCCGCGGCACCCGCGATCGCGACCACCGCGCCGACCGAAATATCGATGCCGCGCGTCGCGATCACGAGCGTCATGCCGATCGCGACGAGCACGAGCGGCGCCGCGCGATTCAGGATGTCGATCGGCGCGCCGAACAGGTGGCCGTCGAGCACGCGCAGCGCCAGAAAATGCGGATTGACCAGCAGGTTCAGTCCGCACAGCAACACGAGCGTCACGCACGGCCACAGCAGCGGACGCTCGGCGCCGTCGCGCGCGAACCAGTTCGATAGCTTCATTCGCCGCTCCCTGCGATGAGTCGGTAGATGTTGTCTTCGTTCGATGCCTTGCCGGCCACCTCCGCGATCTTGCGGCGATCGCGCAGCACCGCGACGCGGTGGCTCACGCGCAGCACCTCGCCGATCTCCGACGAGATGAACAGGATGGAAAGGCCGTTCGCGCACAGCGCGAGCAGCCGGTCCATGATGTCGAACTTCGCAGCGACGTCGATGCCGCGGGTCGGCTCGTCGAGAATCAGCAGTTTCGGATCAGTCGCGAGCCAGCGCGCGAGCAGCGCCTTCTGCTGGTTGCCGCCGGATAGCAGCGCGATCGGCTGATCGGCGTCGGACGCCTTGATGCCGAGCCGCTCGATCCACACATCGGCGAGCTCACGCGCGCGTTGCCGGCTGATCTTGCGCCACCAGCCGCGCCGCGCCTGCAACGCGAGCACGATGTTCTCGCGGATCGACAGCTCGGCGACGATGCCTTCCTTCTTGCGGTCTTCCGCGCAATAGCCGATACCGTGGCGCACCGCATCGTGCGGCGTGCGCAGCCGCACGGGCCGCCCATCGACGAGGATCGTGCCGCTGTCCGCGCGATCGGCGCCGAACAACAGTCGCGCGGTTTCGGTGCGGCCCGAGCCGAGCAGACCCGCGAGGCCGAGAATCTTGCCGGACTGAACTTCGAGATCGATCGGCTGCAACGTGCCGCGCCGGCCGACGCCTCGCAGTTCGATGAATGGCTTCGCGCCGGTCTCGTCCTGCGCGCTCTCCTGCAGGTCGTCGGCGGCCTGCCCCTCATGCGCCGCTTCGCGCAGACGCGCACTCATGCGCTCGTGGCCGACCATCTTCGCGACCAGTTGATCGGCGGGCAGATCACGCGCGAGATATTCGCCTTCGCGCTCGCCGTTGCGCATCACCGTGATGCGATCGGAGATCGCATAGGTCTGCTCGATGAAGTGCGTGACGAACAGGATCGCGATGCCCGATTGCTTAAGATGCCGAAGGATTTTGAAAAGCTGCGCGACTTCGCTGTCGTCGAGGCTCGAGGTCGGTTCGTCGAGAATCAATACGCGTGCGT
Organism: Burkholderia sp. H160; assembly: GCA_000173575.1. GTDB lineage: Bacteria > Pseudomonadota > Gammaproteobacteria > Burkholderiales > Burkholderiaceae > Paraburkholderia. The sequence continues at coordinate 76,271 of ABYL01000014.1, forward strand.
CAACGGACAACGCTCGCGCGATCGCGACCATCTGTTGCACGGCGATCGGATAGGCGTCGAGCGAGCGCGTGACGTCGAGCGACACGTCGAGGCGTGCGAGCGCTTCCTGCGCACGCCGCTTGATGTCGGGCCAGTCGATCTTGCCGAAGCGAAGCGGATGCCGGCCCGCGAAGATGTTCTCCGCGACCGACAGATTCGGGCACAGGTTCACTTCCTGGTATAGCGTGCGCACGCCGGCCGCCTCGGCTTCCTGTGGCGACGCGAAGGCAACTACCTCGCCGCCGAGGCGGATCGTGCCTGCATCGGGTGCGAACACGCCGGTGAGCACGTTGATCAACGTGGATTTGCCGGCGCCGTTCTGGCCCATCAGCGTATGGACCTCGCCGGGAAACAGGCGGAAGTCGACGCGCTGCAGCGCCTTCACGCCCGGAAATGTCTTGCTGACGCCGGAGGTCTCCAGAATCGGTTCGCGCGCGCTCACGCCACCCTGTGGGCTTGGTGCGCCCGGTGCGCCGCGCTCCGGCTGATTTGGTTCGGTTGCGGATTGGGTCATGGACCTCGCTCGATCGGCTATGCGTGGTTCGGCGGGCTCCAGCGGCATGCTCCTGAAAAGAGACCGCCCGCTGCCGAAGCAGCCTGGGCGGTCAGGCACCACTGGAGAAACCCGTAAGATGCGTCCGTACTGCACATCTCCCGCGCCGCGAGCCCCATTGGCCCCGGCGCCTGAACACCGGACGCGCCGCCTTAGTCTTAGTACTTACGCGTCGGCAGTGTTTGCGTAGCCACGCTCATCGGGAAGACGGTCTCTTGAGTCAGGATCCGCTTCGGCAGCGGCTTGCCAGCCACCACGTCCTTCACCGCCGACATCAGCTGCGGTCCGAGCAGCGGGCTGCATTCCACGTCGACGTTCATCTTGCCCGCGGCCATCGCCTGGAAGCCGCCTCTCGTCGCGTCGAACGAAACCACGATGGGGTCCTTGCCCGGATGCATGCCGGCTTCTTCCATCGCCTGGATCGCGCCGAGCGCCATGTCGTCGTTATGAGCATAGACCACGTTGATCTTGTTGCCGTAGGTCTTGATGAACGCCTCCATCACCTGCTTGCCGCCGGCGAGCGTGAAGTCGCCGCTTTGCGACGCGATGATCTTGAACTTCGGATCGCTCTTGATCACTTCGATCAGACCCGAGTGGCGGTCGTTGGCCGGCGCGGAGCCGACCGTGCCTTGCAGCTCGGCGATGTTGATCGGACCTTTATCGTCCTTGTAGTGATCCGCGAGCCAGTGGCCGCCGCGCCGTCCTTCTTCGAGGAAGTCCGAGCCGATCATCGTCACGTACAGAGACGTGTCCTTCACGTCGATGTTGCGGTCGGTCAGGATCACCGGAATCTTCGCGGCTTTGGCTTCGAGCAGCACCGGTTCCCAGCCCGATTCGACGACCGGCGAGAACGCGATCACGTCGACCTTCTGCGCGATATACGAGCGGATCGCCTTGATCTGGTTTTCCTGCTTCTGCTGTGCGTCTGAGAATTTGAGGTTGATACCGGCATCCGCCGCCGCTGACTTCACCGATTCGGTATTCGCGGTACGCCATGCGCTTTCCGCACCAACTTGCGCAAAACCGAGCGTAATCTTCTTGTCCTCGGCATGCGCGCCGGGCGTGGCCAGCGTCAGCACTCCAAGACTCGCGGAAAGCGCGAGCGCGCCCAGAGCGCGACACGCTGCACGTCGTGTATTCGCCATGACAGTCTCCAATCGTTGTTGTGTAGACGACCCAGCGATCTACCCGGCCCTCTGGGCCCTCACGGCGCATGGATCGAGATGTAGCGTACTGTGCGACGCGTTAACCGTCCAATCATATGATTCGCGCCGTCGATACCAATTTTGATATAGCGCGCCTGTCAGAGCATTGCCGCGCGCTGTCTCACGCTGGCGTGACTCTCGGGGTGACCCAGCGAAACGTCAGATTGATGCGCTCGCCGCTCACGCGCGGCTCCTTCGGCACCCGGTGACGCCACTGCGCCTGGGTGTCGCCCTTCATCACGAGCAGGCTGCCGCCCTTCAGCGAGAACGATTGCACGACGCCGCTGCGGTTGTGCCGCAGATCGAACGTGCGCGCGACGCCGAGGCTCACCGACGCGATCACCGGCTGCCTGCCGAGCTCGGGCTCGCGGTCCGCGTGCCAGCCCATGCTGTCGGCGCCGCTGCGGTAACGATTCAGCAGCACGCTGTTAAATCGCGCGCCACTGGTCGTCTCGACGGCGGCCTTCAGTTCCGCGACTGCCGGCGTCCACGCTTGCGGCACATTGCGGATGCCCGAGTAGACGTACACCGCGTCCGGCTCGCCCTGCCATGCAGTCAGACGCGGCAGTGCAACACGGCCGGCTGGTGTGCCCATCATGTCCTGGCGCCATTGCACTTCGTCGATCAGGCGGGCAAGCAGGCGTTCGGCCGCGGCCGGTGCGAGCCAGTCGGGGTACCAGTCGACGTCGGGCGTGGGCAGGTCGTTGAAAAGATCGGTGGTCATCGGACTGTTCGGATGCGAGCTGGCGAGTAAAACCCCTGGCTATTATGGCGACAACGGCGCACCCGCCGATTCACGCGCGTTGCTCTTTCATTCGACGCGGCCTTGCGCGTTCCCTCTGTTCTTTCGCACGGAGGAATTCCATGACACTTTCCGACCAGGCGCTCGCGCAGCTCTTTCGCGACGCGCGCACACACAACGGCTGGCAAAACAAGCCGATCGACGACACCGTGCTGCGCGAGCTGATGGAGCTCGTCCTGCTCGGCCCGACCTCGGCCAATTCGAGCCCGGGGCGCTTCGTGTTCGTCAAGACGCCGGAGGGCAAGGAAAAGCTGCGCCCGGCGATGTCGCCAGGCAATCTCGAGAAAACGATGGCGGCGCCGGTGACGGTGATCGTCGGCATGGACATGGCGTTCTATGAGCATCTGCCGAAACTCTTTCCCCATGTCGATGCGCGCAGCTGGTTCGTCGGCAACGAGCGGTTCATCGCGGACACGGCGTTTCGCAATTCGACGCTGCAAGGCGGCTATCTGATTCTTGCCGCGCGTGCACTCGGTCTCGACACCGGCCCGATGTCGGGCTTCGATCAGGCCAAGGTCGACGAAGCGTTCTTTGCGGGCACGACGGTGAAGTCGAACTTCCTGATCAATCTTGGTTACGGCGATCCGTCGAAGCTGTTTGCGCGCAGCCCGCGTTTTTCGTTCGACGAAGCGGCGCGCATAGTGTGACGGTGCGTTGATGATGGATGGCGCGGCGGATGTCGCGCGACGCGTTCGATGAAATCGCGTCAGGTCAGCACCGCGATATAAAACACCACAGTGCCGATCAGCGCGCCGATGAAGCAGAAACCCTCGTCGGCATCGTCGCCATTGGAGCGCAACCACGCGCCGACCGCGCCGAACAGGCCCGCGATGCCGAGCGCGACGCTCACCATGACGACGTCGAAGAGCGCGCTTTTGCCGAGTTCGGAAAAATCGACACCGCGCACGCCGACGTAGAGCGCAATCGCCATCAGCGAGATACCGACGAGCGGCAACATCACATGGCTGCCCTCGTACCCGACGTGATGCTCATGATGAACATGATTCACGTCGTGTGCGTGATGCCACAGGTGGCCCGATTTGAGCAATTTCATGATGTGCCTCCCCCGCCCGATGTTTCCCGGCGACAGAACCCGTTCTGGCCGAACCGCCGCTGCGCTGGCCCCGGCAACGATCTGGTCTGTTTTAAGCATACTCCAGACACGAAAACAACTCAAAGCCCATTTAATTCGCTTGCATAGGCATTGAAGTGCGTGGCGCGGGGCTGCTGTAACCATGCTTTAAGCACAGATCGCGCCTGCGTCCGCGAACCCCGTCGTGACAAGTTCGGATGTCTTCTGGCGACGTGGTGTGCGGTGCGGGAGCACGAATTTTGCGGTCACAGCAGGTGAACGAACATGTCGGTAGAATGAATCGCCGCGCTGTCGCCGATGTCGGCCCTTCGGCCCCCTTCCCGCCCCGCTCCTCCTTATGCGTCGCTCATCGTTTTTTGTCCGCTTCATCCTGATTGGCATCCTGCTGCATGTCTATGTCGGCTTGCGCCTGATTCCCGACATGCCGATCGACGCCGCTGGCCGCGGGCTGTGCGTGCTGTGGCTCGTGCTGTCGGTCTACCTGATCCCGGTCGGCATGATGGCGCGCAGCTTCAAGCGTCAGCCGCTCGGTGACCGGCTCGCGTGGGTCGGCCTGCTCGCGTTGGGCTTCTTCTCTTCGCTGCTGGTGCTGACGTTCGCGCGCGACCTCGTGCTGGCGTCGCTGCTGACGATCGACGCGATCTGGCCGAACACGCTCACGATCGCACATTGGCGCACTGGCTCGGCGGCCGCGGTGCCGCTGCTCGCGCTGCTGTCTACGCTGATCGGTCTGTTCAACGCGCGCCGTCGCGCGCGCGTCGTCACGATCGAAGTGCCGATCGACGATCTGCCTGCCGCCCTCGAAGGCTTCACGATCGTGCAGATCAGCGACATCCACGTCGGCCCAACGATCAAGGGCCGCTACGTCGATGCGATCGTCGACGCGGTGAACCGGCTGAAGCCGGATCTGATCGCGGTGACGGGCGATGTCGTCGATGGCAGCGTGCCGCAGCTAAGCCGGCACACGCAGCCGCTATCGCGACTCGCCGCGCGGCACGGCGCGTTTCTCGTGACCGGCAACCACGAGTACTACTCCGGAGCGAACTCGTGGATTGCCGAATTCCGCCGACTCGGCTTGCGGGTGCTGCTCAATGAACACGTCATCGTCGATCATGACGGCGCGCGTGCGGTGATCGCCGGCGTCACCGACTACTCGGCCGGTCATCACGACCCAGCGCATCGCAGCGACCCGGTCGCGGCGCTCGCGGGCGCGCCGGGCGACGTGCTGATCAGGGTGCTGCTCGCGCACCAGCCACGCTCGGCCGAAGCGGCTGCGGCGGCCGGGTTCACGCTGCAACTGTCGGGTCATACGCACGGCGGCCAGTTCTTTCCGTGGAATTTCTTCGTGCGCCTGCAACAGCCGTTTACGGCAGGGCTCGCGCGCCTTAACGGGTTATGGGTTTATACGAGTCGGGGCACAGGCTATTGGGGACCGCCGAAGCGACTCGGTGCGCCTTCGGAAATCACGCGGTTGAGACTTGTTCCTGGAGAGCCGGATTGAACTCTACGTTCGGAGTCCGCATTAACTCGCTGCGGCTTGACTAATCTTTGCGCACCCCCCTAAAATTCGCGCAATTCTTTTAACCGGAATCACGATCTTGGACAGTAGCTGTTGTACCAGCCGAGAATCGATTTGCCCGCTCGTCTGAGCGGCAGGATCTCCGCGTCAGTCTTCCCTGTCGCCGTCCTGCCCTCGGGCTCGATGGCGCACGTCGTTCTCATTTCATTCTCATTCGCGTACTGTCGGTGAAGCGCAGCGTGGCTCGATGCCATGCCGATGCCGCACGCTCCGGGCACAGGTGCGCGCGCGTATTTATCCGCTCACGCCCGCGCGCACGCTTTTTGCCGTGCACGAGGTAGACGGCGTGGCGTTGTCACGCGTAGGCTTCACACTGCGGCAGCACGCACCCCAACCTTTCTGAACGATGACACTCGAATTCTTCCTGCGGCTTCTCACCGCTTTTGGCTGCGGCGTCGCAATCGGCCTCGAACGGCAAATGCGCCAGCGTACTGCCGGCCTGCGGACCATCACGCTTGTCGCGAGTGGCGCCTGCCTGTTCGTCACGCTTGGCGTGCTGACCGGCAACGGCATCAGCGGCATCACGCAGATCGCCGCGTATGTGGTGTCCGGCGTCGGCTTTCTCGGCGGCGGCGTCATCATGCGCGACAAAGGTTCGATTCAGGGGATCAACACCGCGGCGACGCTGTGGTGCTCGGCGGCCGTCGGCGTGTTGAGCGGCGCGGGACATTACGGACCGGCGTTCGCGGGCACCGCGGTCGTGCTGCTGACCAACACCGTGCTGCGCGAAGTGAGCCAGATGATCAATTCGACGCCGGTTTCAAACGCCGACATCGTCCGCGAATACGTGCTGATGATCGTCTGCCGCGAAGCCGACGAGATCCACATTCGCACCGCGATTTCGAACTCGATGTACTCGGCGCCGCTGTCGTTCCAGAGCCTGACGAGCGAAGATGTCGAGGACGACCCGGCGCGCATTCGCGTAACGGCGACGCTGAAGATGCATCCGAAGGATCAATCGAAGCTCGAACAGATGGCGAGTCGCCTGAGCATGGAAAAAAGCGTGTCCAGCGTCAGTTGGACCGCGCGAGAAGTCGAGCCGACGCCCGAGTGAAGCGCGGCGCGCAAGTTCCCTTTATCCGGGCGCATCGTCTACACTTAGCTTGCAGCAGATTCAGATAATGTTAATTCCGCGTCCTGAACATGGACTGTCCCATAAGCTTCGACTAAGCTCTGTCACCGTGATTTTTTCACACTCAACCAGGGAGTCTCGAATATGGAACACGGCATCATTGCATGGATCATCATCGGCGCGATTGCGGGCTGGCTCGCGGGCGTCCTGGTCAAGGGCGGCGGCTTCGGCCTGATCGTCGACATCATCGTCGGGATCGTCGGCGCGTTCATTGGCGGCTGGCTCGCCGGCCTACTGCATATCTCGCTCGGCAGCGGCTTTATCGGCTCGATCATCACCGCGGTGATCGGCGCGGTCATTCTGCTGTTTGTTATCCGGCTCGTGCGACGAGGTTCCTGAGCACGGCATCCGATGTCGTGAAGCGCCAGCAGGCTTGTGCCGCTGGCGCTTTTTTCTTGCCTGTTTCTTCTGCTTTTATCGCGGCAGTTGCGGCCCTGGCGGATCAGGCGGGCAGCATCGACCCAGTATCGCGCAGCCGCGTGTGCCATGCGAATGCCTGCTCGATGCAGTGCGGCGTCTGCCCTCCCCAGCGCAACGCATCCCGGTAGTAGTCGCGCAGCAGTTCGCGAAACCGCGGATGCGCGCAATGCTCGATGATCAGCGTGGCACGTTCGCGCGGCGCGAGGCCGCGCAGATCGGCGAGACCCTGCTCGGTCACGACGACATCCACGTCGTGTTCGTTGTGATCGCAATGCGGCACCATCGGCACGATGCTCGAAATGCGGCCGTCCTTCGCTGTCGACTTGCTCGCGAACACCGCGCACGACGCATTGCGCGCAAAGTCACCCGAGCCGCCGATCCCATTCATCATATGCGTGCCGCCCACATGCGTCGAATTGACGTTGCCGTAGATATCGAATTCGAGCGCGGTATTGAGTGCGATCAGACCGAGCCGGCGAATCACCTCGGGATGGTTGCTGACTTCCTGCGGACGCAGCACGAGCCGGTCGCGATATCGCTCGATTTCGCCGAATACCTGTGCCTGCCGCGCGGCCGACAACGTGATCGACGCCCCGGACGCGAACGCGACCTTACCGGCATCCATCAGATCGAACGTCGAATCCTGCAGGACTTCTGAATAAATCTCGAACACATCGAAAGGTGAATCGACGAAGCCTGCCAGCACCGCGTTGGCGATCGTGCCGATGCCCGCCTGCAGCGGCGGCAACTGCTTCGGCATGCGGCCGCGCGTCACTTCATGCTGAAAGAACTCGATCAGATGAGCGGCAATCGCTGCGGTTTCGCGATCCGAGGGCAGCGCTGTTGACGGGCTGTCGGCCATGTCGGTGATCACGATCGCGGCGATTTTATCCGGCGAAATCTCGATAGCGGGCGTACCGACGCGGTCCTGCGCCCGCACGATCGGCAATGGCTTGCGATGCGGCCGGCGACCCGGAATCCAGATGTCGTGCAAGCCTTCGAGCGCGAGCGGCTGCGCAAGGTTGATTTCGACGATGACCTTGTCCGCGAGAATCGCGAAGCTCGCCGAATTGCCGACCGACGTTGTCGGCACGATGCCACCGCTCTCCGTGATCGCAGCCGCTTCGATGATCGCGACATCGAGCTTGCCGAGCTGGTTCGCGCGTAGCATCTCGACCGTCTCGGACAGATGCTGATCGACGAACATCACTTCGCCTCGATTGATTGCGTCGCGCAGCGTCTTGTCCACCTGAAACGGCAGACGACGCGCGAGCACATGCGCTTCGGTCAGCATGCGATCAACGTCATGGCCGAGCGAGGCGCCTGTCATCAACGTGATGCGCAGCGGCTCTCCCTGCTGGCGAGCACGCTCGGCGAGCGCGACCGGTACGGCCTTCGCGTCGCCCGCGCGCGTAAAGCCGCTTGCGCCAATGCGCATGCCGTCGTGAATCAGGAGCGCCGCGTCGGCGGCCGTGGTGATTTTTCCGCGCAGCGCGGCGCAGCAAATGCGGTCTTCGTACATGAAAGGGAGTCTCTCCATTGTCGCCAGCTCCGTCTACTGGTGCGCACGTCTGCGGTGTGCTTCGCTCAATAGGCGGGTGCCGCACCCGTCGCGGCGTCTCGATCGGACGGCGTCGCGAGCAGGTGTTGGGTCGCTTGACGTGGTCAGCGACAGGTTTTGCGCGTGTTGCAGCTTAGCTGCCGAAAAAGATGTTGCAGAAGCTCATCGGACCAACGCAGTCGGCGGCTTTCGCTTTCGGTGCTTCCACATGCTTGCGCGCGGCAACGTTATCGGCGCGCTGGCTATCTGCTTGCGCAACCTGTTGCTCGAGCGCGGCCGGCGCCGTTTGTGCATGGGAGGCGGCAGCGGTGGACAAAGAACAGGCAATCAGGACCATCTTCAACACTTTCATCACATTCTCCAGGACTTACGACTACTGCGACGATGACTGCGAGGCAGTGACGAAACTATATGACCGCCACCTACGTGGATATACGGGGCCGCCTGGAAGGGATCTTTCCATCCGGCAGAAAGATCCGCGAAGCATTGCTCAGCGCGGATTGAACGGCGCGTCCTTGTCCAGCAACGCGGTACGAATGAAGTGCAGACTGCTCAGGATGCGCTGTAGATCGTGATGTCGATCGCGATCCGCATACACCGCTTGCAGCATGTCTTGCGCGATCCAGGTTGCCGAGCGCACGGCGACGAGTGCGCGTTCGAGCGCACGCGGATCAGGGCGTTCGAAGAGCCGCGCGAGATCGTCGCAGGTGTGTTCGAGCGCGCTGCGCCAACGCGGCTGAAGGTTGTCCGCATAGTCGGCGCGTGCCGCTTCGTTGCGCAGATCTATGACTGCGTGACCTACTTCGATCGTCGCGAGCATCCAGCGTAGTGCGTCGCGCCGTCGTCGTGAACGGTGCGTTAACAGCACGCGCAGTTGCGAAGTGAGATCGTGCGTGCTCGACTGGAAACGTCGATTGAGACCAGGCAGCTCGTCCTTGCATGCCGACACCGCTTGCGCTCGCAGGTCGACCATGATCCGAGCGATGAGCCAGCGCATATCAGCGGGAAAGACCACCGCGAAAACAAGGGCCGCGAGCAGCATCGCCGCAGTCAGCGCGATGCCGTTGTTGATCAGCAGATCGGGCACATAACTGATGACGTTGTCCGGCCCCGCAAGCAGACAAAAGAACACCGAAAAGCCGATGCCATAGCCTGCCGCGCCGCGACGCGTCGCGATGAATGCGCCGAGCGCGAGTACCGGAGCGAGTGCCGTGCAGAGCAACGGGAAGCCATCGATGGTCGGATACACGTAGCACATGAACACGTAGCCGGTCAGCGTCGCGAGCACGGCGCCGAGCGCCATCTGGATGGCCATTCTGGCGGCGCTTGGAGCGGTGGACGTCAACGCGCAGACCAGCGTCGCGCCAATCACGGCGAGGCCGCCGCTCGGCCAGTTGGTCGCGATCCAGAACGAAGCGGCGATCCCGATGACGACCGCCGAGCGAAGGAACGTGAACAATACGACGAAGTGGTTTGTGCGGCTTACCGGTCTGCGTATGCGGTGGCTTTTATGCGGACTTGAGCTGCGTCGTACGCTTTGCTGACGGCTTTCTCTTCTTCGCCACAGTGATGCATAGGTATCCGAATACTTGATCCATTCGCCGAGAAAGCGATACAGCAATTCGGCTGCCGTGTCGAAGTCTGCAAGCGATTCCGCGGACGCGGCTTCGAGCGGCCGCCTGGTCTCGCGCACTCGGCGTGGCAGGTTCGCTTGAAAGAGGCGCAAGTCGGCGGCTACGCGCGATGCGTCGACAGCTGCTCCTGCTTGCACTTCGAACAGGGCTCCCAGTTGGTCGAAGTACGGCGCGATCGCCGCGAGTATCGATGCAGCACGACTCGCGCGCAACCGTTTGAGCAACTGATGCAGCGCATGCAGACGCGCGCACGCATCCATGAATTCGCTGTTCAGACGAGCAAGATGCGCACTGCGCGAACGCATCACCGGATCTTCGAATGCAACAAACGTACGCGTTGCTTCGAAGCCGGCGATTTCATCGACGAATTCCGCGAAACGTCGCTCGAACTGATTGCGTTCGAGCTCGCGTGAGAGCACGTCGACAGCGAATGCAGTAAAATTCGCGTACCTAATCTCAAGGCTACGTCGTAGCGCAAGACTCGAGCGCTGCGGCAGCAGCAACGCGCTGATGGCGCTCGAACACACGATACCGACCGCCACTTCCGCCGCGCGCGTGAGCGCCGCGAGGAACAGCCCTTGAGGCGCCATCACGTTCGGAATGCCGATCAGCGCGGCGGTGTAACCCGCGAGCACAAAACCGTACCACCTGAAATGCCGATACCGGACCGCCGCAGCAATACAGGCGCTCACCCAGACGATCATACCGAGCATGTACAGTTCGGGCTGCTGAGCGAACAGCCCGCCGAGCACGAGTGCGGTCACGGTCCCAACTGCCGTTCCGAGAATCCGGTAGAAGCTCTTCGCGAGCACCATGCCGCTGAACGGTTGCATCAACACGAAGACCGTGGTCACCGCAATGCGCGGCTGCGCAAGATCGAGCAGCATCGCGATTCCCAGCGCCAGCAGACCCGCGGTGACCGTTTTCAGCAGATGCAGCCAGATGAGCCCGTCGCTGCCGGCCCAGTCGCGCACGGCCCGATTGAGCACCGGTCGACTGAGTCGCCGCCGCATAAAACCGCGTGGACTGCAGAACTCCGCCGACGGCTTGATCGCTTGATCGCGTTTCATCTGAAAACAGGGCGCCCCGGTTGGTCGCTGAAAGAGCCTCCGGGCATAGTCGGTGACACCGGCAGGCGAGGCGCCGATTGTAGGAGTCAGCGATACGCGCATTAAGACGATGGGTGCAGAACATCTGTTCCAGAACGGACAACAATAGGTTTCTCAGACGGGCGGAAAATATGCCCTCGGTCATGAAACAGAAGGTTTGATGGACACGCTACAAAATATGCGAGTGTTCGTGCGTGTGGTTGAAGCTGGTAGCTTCACTGCGGCGGCGCAATCGCTCAATTCAACGACCGGCGCGATGTCTCGCGCGGTTTCGGAACTCGAAGCGCATCTGCGCACACGCCTGCTGAATCGCTCGACGCGGCGGCTGGCGCTGACCACCGCCGGCGAGCGCTATCTGAAGCGATCGCAGCAGATCCTCGCGGATGTCGATATTGCGGAAGAAGAAGCCAGTTGCGCGCACGAACGGCCGACGGGCGCGCTGCGCATGCACAGCTTTGCGAGCATCGGCCAGCACTACGTTCTGCCAGCCATTTCGCGTTATCGCGCGCTCTATCCGGATGTGACCATCGAATTGACGCTGTCGCAGCGTATGCCCGATCTGTTCGAGGGCAGTGCCGATGTGGCGGTGATCGGCGCGTCGATGCTGCCGAATTCGGACCTTATATCGTTTCCGCTGGGGACGACGTTCAGCATCCTGTGCGCATCGCCGGCCTACGTGCGCGCGCATGGCGCGCCGAAAAAACCGGCTGACCTCGCGCATCACGAATGTCTGATCCTGCATACGCCGGCGTTCCCGCCACACGAATGGACGCTCGACGGCCCGAACGGCAGTGAGCTGATGGAAGTCGACGGGCCGGTGCATGTGAACATCGCGGAATCATTGATCGTGGCAATCCGCGAGGGTATGGGCATCGGCATGGTGCCGCTTTATGCGGCCATTTCTGGACTGCGCGATGGCACGCTGGTGCGCGTGTTGCCGGACTATACGCTGCAGAGGACGACTGTTTATGCGCTATATCCGTCGCGCAAGTTCATCGATGCAAAGACGCGTACCTGGGTTGAATTCCTGCGCTCACATCTGCCGGAGGTTATTGCGCGCGACGAAGCATTGCTTGCTGAGGTCGGGCGAATGGGATCGGTAGATAGTCCGGTGCAGGTCGAGGTTAGCTTTGGACTTGGGGGTGCTACGGAGTAGCGGTCCGAAGGGGCTCGACGCTTGTTTAAGCGCAGATCGTATGCGCAAACAAGCGTTGATAATCCGGCGAATTTTGGAGAGTGGCCGACAACGGTTCACGGCCACGACTTTGGTCCGTGTTCGGTCGATCACGTCATCTCC
>ABYL01000013.1 GCA_000173575.1 Burkholderia sp. H160
AGCAGCGCGCGCGTTTGCTCGACGCCGCGCTCACGCTGTTCGCGAGGCAGGGCATCGTCGAGACATCGCTAGGTGAGATCGCCCGCGAGGCCGGCTTCACGCCCGCCATGGTGCACTACTACTTCAAGACCCGCGATCAACTGCTCGACGTGCTGATCGACGAGTGTTTCGAACCGTTGCGCGCGAGCGTTGGCCTGCCGTTTCAGGAGAATCCCGACGATCCGGTTGCAGCAATCACGCAGCTGACCGAGCGGCTCGTGCAGATCGCGAGCGATAACCCGTGGTTCGCGTCACTGTGGGTACGGGAAGTGATCAGCGACGGCGGACTATTGCGCCAGCGCATGCATGAGCGTTTTGGTTTCGCGCATCAGAAAGCGTCGTTGTTGGCGATCGCGCGGTGGCAGAAGGAGGGGCGCCTGAACGCATCGCTCGAACCCGCGCTCGTGTTCGTCACGCTGCTCGGTATGACGATTCTGCCGCTCGCCACTTCGAAACTGTGGCGCAACGATCCATTGCGCCGCAGTATCGGCGGCGCGGAGATCGCACGGCATGCGGTGGCGTTGCTGGTGCAGGGGATTGGGCCCGGCAAGGGCGCTTGAACTGGCGGCCGGTGTGGCGCGCCGGTCGTCGTGTCCTTTCAGAAGACCCTAGATTTTGCGGGTTTTCTTCCACTCCTCGAACGCCGCCTTCGTCGCATCGTTCGGCGGATACGTGCCGGGAAGCGCCGCGCCAGCACCAATCCTTTCGGTCAGGAACGCTTCGAGTTGTTCCTGACCGGCGGCGGCTTCCGCGACCTCGTCGGCCATCTTCAACGGAATCACGACGACCCCGTCCACATCGCCGACGATCACGTCGCCCGGAAACACCGCAACGCCGCCACAGCCGATCGGCACATTGATATCGACCGCGTGATGGCGGATCAGATTGGGCGGCGCACTGGCGCCCGCGCAGAACACCGGCATGTCGAGCGCGGCGATCGTCGCGCTGTCGCGTACCGGGCCGTCGGACACCATGCCGGCAACGCCGCGCACCTGTAAACGCAGCGACAGAATCGATCCGAACGACGCGCTGGCGCGCTCGCCGCGGCAATCCTGCACGAGCACATGGCCCGGCGGAATAGTCTCGACGCATTTGCGCTGCGCGTACTCGGGGTCCGCGAACAACTCGAGCACGTCGATGTCTTCGCGCGACGGGATGTTGCGCAGCGTGAACGCCGGCCCGACCAGATTGACGCCGCGCTGCGGACCCAACGGCGCGACGCCCTGCATGAAGGTGTTGCGCAGACCGCGCTTGAATAGCTGCGTGGTCAGCGTGGCGGTGCTCACGTGACGGAGGATATCGAGTGTCTTGGCGGAAAGTGCGGGCGATGGAGCGGACATGGTGTCGGGCGGCCTCGGGTTGGAATGCGGGGACATCGATAGGGACATGCGCGCGCATGATGATAGCGCCGCAGCGCCACACGAACGGCCGGAACGAGGCACGCGACATGCTATCAGTGACATGGGATGCGAGCGATGCAATGGGAAGGATTGCGTCGCGTCGCGCGAACAATACGAAGGACAGAATCGATACCGGGCGGCGAAAGGCCGTGCGAACGAGGATCGCGCGAACCGCGCCGGAACGTCGGGTGCTGGCAATCGGCGAGCCGCGGAAAACTGCGGACAGTTTGCAGGTAAAGCGCGGTAAGGGTCGAGAGCCGTATTTTTCATCGGCGTGCAATTTTGGCGCGTTACCGTGCGCACGCGTTGTACTCGGGAAGGTGCTGAGCGATGCTTTACAATCGCGGACCTGTCTGCAACTCGGCGTGCGAAATCGAGTCGGAATCATGGACAGCAACACCCCGGCCGAGCAAATCGGCGGCATTGAACAAAGTGAAACATTGGCCGTCTCCGATGGCCTAACCGGTTTTTCAGAGCAACAACATACGATGAACGCAGCAATGAGGCTCGATCAGTGCACGATCGTGCTGGTGGAGGACGACCCGGACAGCCGGGAATCGTTGACCTTGCTACTCGAGGCGGAAGGCGCGAAGGTTTGCGCGGTCGCCGATGCGGAAGAGGGCGTCGTAGCGGCGACGCGGTTGCTTCCCGACGCGGTCGTCTGCGACCTCGACTTGCCGGCCATGGATGGTTTCTATCTGATCCAGCGGCTGCGCGACCACGAGATTTGCGGTGGTCATTCGCCGGCGGTGGCGGTAGCCCTCACTGGCCATACTGACGACGCTTACCGCCTGCGCAGTATCGGCGAAGGCTTCCAGCATTTCATGACCAAACCCGCGTTGCCCGAAGCTCTCGTGACGCTGCTGCACGACGCGATCGACGCGCGCGCCGCGGGCTGATTGGCGCTTCGCAGCGGTTGTCGTGGGTGCGGGCAGTGGACGGTGCAGGCCGGCGCGCCCCTATCTCGCCGCAGCCACCGGAGCGGCCTCACCGGCCGCCTGGGCCGCCTGACAGGCCGAACACAGTCCTTTCAACTCGATTTCGTCGCTCGCGAGCCGATAGCCCGCGTCCTCGATCTGCGCGACGAGCGCCTGACGCAGCTTAGGTTGATGCAATTCGGTGACGCTGCCGCATTGCTGACATACGACGAGAATGCCGTGCTGGCATTGCGTCAGATCATGACAGACAGTGAACGCATTGATCGATTCGATCCGATGCACGAGCCCCGCCGACAGCAAAAAATCCAACGCGCGATAGACGGTCGGCGGCGCCGAGCCCGGGTGGATCTGGCGCATTTCGTCGAGCAGCGAATAGGCCTTGGTCGCGCGTCCCGAGTTCAGCAGCAACTCGAGCACCTTGCGCCGGATCGGCGTGAACTTTTCGCCGCGTTCGCGGCAGTATTCCTCGGCGAGTGCGAGAGCCGCTTCCTGCGACGGGCCGTGTGCGTGCGACGGCTCATGCATGTCGTGATGAGCATGCTGATCGTGTGCATCGGCGGCAGGCGTGGGAGCGACCGGATGGCCGGTCGCGGCGGACTTGGCGGTTTTCATGCGTCGATTATAGAGGCACGCGGGATGCGATCACGCAGCCGCGAATGAATTGGCCGCTCAGGTCAACGGAAAATCCACGTACTTCTTGAACCCCGAGCGCGTCGCGAGACGCGAATACCAGCGCTCCAGATTCGGCAGCGAAGGCCGCTGCAAACCGTCGACGCCGAACCAGCGCTTCGCGTACGCGCCGATCACGATGTCGGCGAGCGTGAACTTGTCGCCTTCGAGAAAGAAGCGGCCTTGTAGATGCGTATCGAGCAGGCGCCACAGCACGGTGACCGCCTGCACGTCAGCGGCGAGTTTCACGGTGTCGCGCTGGGCCTCGGGCGTGCGCACGAGCGTCCAGAACACGGGACGTTCCACAGGCTGCAACGTCGACAGCGACCAGTCCAGCCAGCGGTCGATGCTCGCGCGCAGTTTCGGCTCGGCCGGATACAGCAGGCTCGATTCGCCGTATTGCATCGCCAGATAGCGCAGGATCGAGTTGGATTCCCACAGCACGAAGTCGTCGTCGACCAGCGTTGGAACCTTGCCGGTCGGATTCATCGCGAGATAGTCGGGTTCGTTGTTGCGGCCGAATTGCAGACCCGCATCGATGCGGTCGAACGGCAGCACGAGTTCGTCGCAGCACCACAAGACCTTCTGGACGTTGACCGAATTGGTGCGTCCCCAGATCGTAATCATCCGGTAAATCCTTTTTCTTACAGTTGGCAAGCCGCGCGGCGTGCGCGGCGTTCAGCCAGTAACGATACACGATGCGCGCGCCTTTGCGCGACAGGCCGCCCGGCCGATATTGCGTTGCGTACAATGTCCGAACTCAAAATCGCGCGCTGAACACTCGCATCCCAACTCATTGAGGCACCGCATGGCCCGCATTGTTCCCGACGACTGGAAGAGCCTCGAAGCGACCGGCGCGGCGGCGCGCGAACGTGAAACGCTCGCGCTGCTCGAAAAGGCACTGCCCGCTGACTACACCGTCTATCACGGCGTGCATTGGACGCGCCTGAACCAGAATTTCTCCGTGTTCGGCGAGGCCGACTTCGTGATCGTCAGTCCGGCGGGGCGCGTGATGATCATCGAGCAGAAAACCGGCTTTCTGCGCGAAACACCGAAGGGGCTCGTCAAGGTGTATCTGCAGACCGAGCGCAACGTCGCGATCGCGCTCGCGCATACGATCGAGAGTCTGCACCGGCGTTTTACCGCGGCGTTCGGCGCGGGCACGTATTTCATTGAGGAGCTGCTGTACTGTCCTGATCACGTCGTCAAGGATGCGGCGATCGCCGGCGTGAATCCCGCGCGCATCGTCGACGCGACGCGGCGAGAGCGGCTCGCGGCGACGATCCGCGAAGCGCTGCCGGCCGACGAACCGCGGCTTCCCTGTGCGTCCAAAATCCACCACTTCCTTGCCGACGAACTCGCGTTGACGCCCGACACGAGCGCGCTCGTGGGGCAGGCGGGCACGCTCGTCACGCGCCTCGCGGGCGGACTCGCGACATGGGCCCGGCGGCTCGAATTCGCGCCGTTCCGTTTGCGCGTGATCGGCACGGCGGGCTCGGGCAAGACGCAACTCGCGGTGCAGGTGATGAAGGACGCGGTCGCGCGAGGCGAGCGGCCGTTGTACGTGTGCTTCAACCGGCCGCTCGCCGATCACATCGCGCGGGTCGCGCCGCCGGAGGCGAAGGTCGCGAACTATCACCAGCTGTGCGACTGGATCGCGCGCGATGCGGGCCGCGCGCCCGATTTCCAGTCCGCGCAGGTGTTCGATCAACTGGAGGCGGTATTCGCCGACACGCCGATCGAACCGCGCTGGCAGTTCGACGTGCTGATCGTCGACGAAGGGCAGGATTTCCAGCAGCCGTGGATTGCCGCGCTCGAGCGGCTGCTGCGGCCGGGCGGCGCGTGGTGGTGGCTCGAAGACCCTCTGCAGAATCTGTATATGCGCGAGCCGGTCGCGCTGCCCGGCTGGACCACGCTCAAGGAAACCACCAATTACCGTAGTCCGCGCGACATTCTCGACTATCTGCGCGACGTGCTGGGCACGTCGGTGCCGCTCGCCGCGACGCTCGCGTCGGGCAGTCCGTTCGACGGCTCCGAGGTTTCGGTGTCGGTCTACGACGAAGCGCAGGCCACTGAAAGCAGTATCGACGCGACCAAGCGCGCGATCACCCAGGCGCTATCGCTCGGCTTTCGCAAGCAGGACATTGCGGTGCTGTCGTTTCGCGGTCGCGAGGGCTCGGCGATGAGCGCGCTCGATCATCTCGGACCGCATCGGCTGCGCAGTTTCACCGGCAAATACGATCTGTTCGGCAACCCGGAGTATCGCGAAGGCGACGTGCTGTTCGAGTCGATCTACCGCTTCAAGGGGCAGGCGGCGCCGTGCGTGATCTTCACCGAGATCGATTTCGACGCGTTCGACGAACGCAGCGCACGCAAGCTGTTCGTGGGGGCGACGCGCGCGACGATGAAGCTGATCGTCGTCGCGTCGCAGCGGGCCGCACGGCATTTGCAGCCGCGCGAGGGGAAGGAGAAATAGGGGGCCGCGATACGCCGCGCCCACTCAGAGCATTGCGCTCAACTCCACGCCCTTGCGCCCACCAGCATCCCCGTGTGCGTCAGCGCATCCCACCAGATCACGCGCAGCAGCGGCGCCTGCTGCGCGATCAGCAGCGCCTGCACCGGATCGCTTTCGACGAAGTGCGTGACGCCCGCGCGCAGCGCCGCGCTCGCCTTGTGTGCGGCCGCACCGGCAGGGCTGTCGTCGTGCATGCCGGGCGCTCGCATCACCAGTTGCATGTGCGCGAATCCGTGTCGCGCGAGCCACGCTTCGGTGCGCGCGCGATCCATCTCCGGGCGACCCGTGATGATCGTGCGCACGTGCTGCAGGTCGACGCCGGGCAACACCTCGAACGGCAGCAGCGCGTCACGTTCGGCGAGCGCGGCGGCGAGGTCTTCGTCGTAGCGCGCGAGCGGCACGTCGGGCAGCAGGATGCCGTCGAGGTCGATCGCGTACGCCGCGTATTCGTGATCGTTGGCCATCGCCGGCGCGGCGCCGGCTTCGACCCGCGCCCAGTCGTCGCGGTAGCGCTCGGTGTACGCCTGGCGCTCCCACGGAAAGAGGGCGAAGTAACCGCGCGCATCGATCGCGTAGTCGGGCTGCGCGCGGCTCAGATCATCGACCGCGCCGGTCAGCGTTTTGATTTCGAGCCCGTGCGCTTGCAGAAACGCGATGCAATCGACGAGCGTAAAACCACGCCCGGCGATGTCCTCGCACAACAGCACTTTCGAGCCCGCGGGCGGGATCGGCAGCGTCGAATCCCATGCGACCGCGCGGGCCTGGCGGTCGTAGCGCAGAAATGCGACCGGCGTGCCGACCGCGTGCGACACCATCAGCGCGAGCGGCGCGCCGCCGCGCAGAATCCCGAGCGCCATGGTGAAACGCTCGGCGAGCAAGGCGGGTTGCAGCGATTCGATCCAGTGATCGAGCTGTTCGTACGTCAGAGGCAGGACCGGCTTGTTCATGACTACCCGGGTTCCCCGTTTTTGAGATAGTGGATTTTGGCGATATTATGCATGCGGATCAAAGGTCGCGTGTCGGGGTGACGCGTGTTTGAAGGCAAGGCATGGCGCGGCGAAATACTTCGCGTAATGAGATCGGCTGGCCGTGCCGCCGCCCGCAGTCCAGCGCATCAACGGAAAAACGGATAAAAAAGGCAATGGCCAACGTGATTGCAACGCTGCGTAATGCTACGGGCGGAACTGTGGTTCGCCGGTGGGCGCGCTGGCTGACTGGGCTGATTGTTGGGCTGACCGTCTGTTGCGCGTACGCGCAGCAGGCCGGGCAGCAGTCACCGGCGCTGTCGCTCGACGTGCAAGGCAAGATCGCCAACACCAACGATGCCGCGCATCACACGTATCACTTCAGCGAGGCCCAAC
This sequence comes from Burkholderia sp. H160, assembly GCA_000173575.1. Taxonomy (GTDB): domain Bacteria; phylum Pseudomonadota; class Gammaproteobacteria; order Burkholderiales; family Burkholderiaceae; genus Paraburkholderia. The sequence goes on from ABYL01000013.1 coordinate 6,923, forward strand.
TGCTCGCGCTGCCCGTGCATGCGATCACGACCTCGACTACCTGGACGCCGCGCTCGACGTTCACCGGGCCCAGGCTCGCCGACATCCTGAAGATCGTCGGCTCGTACGGCACCCAGATCGAGTTCCACACGTTCGACGACTACACATACACCGTGCCGGTGACGGACTGCGCACGCTACGGCGTGATCGTCGCGTACAGCATGAACGGCCAGCGCCTGAAACTCAGCGACTTCGGGCCGCTGTTCCTGATCTACCCGCGCGATGCTTTCCCGGGTGAACTGACGGGCGCGGTCGGCGACTCGAAATTCGTATGGCAGATCAAGGCACTCATCATCAAATAGCGCGCCATTCATGGCGGCGCGTGCTGCATGTGCTGATCTGGCTGATGGCGCTCGCGGCGCCCGCCGGCGCGATCGGCTATCTGCTCTATGCGAGCCTGTTGAACCCGCGCGCGACCGAGCAGCTGACCGGCACCTACGACGGTTTCTATTGGGACGCCGCGCAACTGCAGATCGCCTACACACGCTTCGAAAACCAGCTGCTGCTATATGAATCCGGTGCCGACGACGACTATCAACGGCTGCTGCTGCGCTTCCAGCTGCTGCAATCGAAGCTGCGCGTACTGGCCGGCTCGACGCAGCGCCTCTCCGCGCAGCTCGCGCTGCTGCAACGGCAGTTCGAGGAAATCAAGGCGCTCGAGCATGTGCTCGACGAGATCCAGCCGGAGATCGACGTGCTGCCGCACGACCGCGCCGGTGCCGCGCGAATCGACGCGCAGCTGCGCCAGCACTGGGACGAGGTCAACGATCTCGCGCTGTCGCGCCGTTTCGCCGATGTCGCCGACCGCGAGGCGATGAACCGCGATTTCATCGACAAGCGCCGCATGCTGTTCGCGGGCGGCATGTTGCTGCTGTTGCTGTCGGCGGCGGCGACGCTGCTGCTCGTGCTCAACGGCCGGCGCCGCACGCGTCTCATGCATCAGCAGCGCGCGGCGCTCGAAGCCGAGCATCAGGCGAGCCGCGCGGCCCGCGAGGCGAGCCTCGCGAAGGATGCGTTTCTCGGCATGATCAGCCATGAGCTGCGCACGCCGTTGCACGCGATCGTATCGTCGGTCGAACTGCTCGGCTTCAACTATCACACGGAGGCCGACCGTAAGGTGATCCAGCGGCTCGAAACCGCGGCGCGCCATCTCGAAGCGCAGATGAAGGATCTGACCGATTACGCGCGCCTCGGCGCCGGCAAGCTCGAATTGCGGCATGAGCATTTCGAGCCGCGCGAGCTGCTGGCGTCGATCGTCGACGAACACACGATGTCCGCCCAGGCGCGCGGGCTCAAGCTCGAAAGCGAGGCGAGCGGCGCGAGCGGGCTCGTCGAGTCGGACCCGCACCGGATCCGGCAGATCGTCAACAACCTCGTCACGAACGCGATCCGCTACACCGAAACCGGCACGGTGCGCGTCGAGTTGCGGCAGCAGCCGGCGCTGCTGATGTTTGTCGTCAGCGATACGGGCCCGGGTGTGCCGAATGAGCAGATTCCGCTGATCTTCGAGGAGTTCACGCAGCTCGACGCGTCGCGCACGCGCCGCTTCGAAGGCGCGGGCATGGGGCTCACGATCGTGCAGGGGCTCGTGAAACTGTTCGGCGGCACGGTCGATGTCGCGAGCACGGTCGGCGAGGGCACCACCTTCACGGTGACAATTCCGGTCGTCCCGGTCGCGACCGTCGAGCCTGCCGGCGTCGAGGCGCACGCCGAGCCGGGCGGCGCGCGTCCGTGCGTGCTGATCGTCGACGACAACCGGCTGATCCGCGAGTCGCTCAGCGAAATGGTCGCGTACATGGGCTACAACGCGCACGCACTCGGCAATGCCAACGAGGCGCTCGCGTGGCTCGATACGCACCGCTGCGACGTGGTGCTGCTCGATCTGTACATGCCGGAGCGCGACGGCTACACGTTTCTCGCGGACTTCGGGACGCGCGGCGGACCATCGGCGGGTGTGCCGGTGATCGTGGTCAGCGCGTATGCGCCGGAGGTCGTGAGGAATGGCGAGGGTGGCGTGCCGTCGATCTTCGAGGCGTTGTTAAAGCCAGTACATTACGAGGATCTGAAGCAGGCGCTGCAGCGGGCGCTGGCGGCTCGGCATCAGGGGTGAGGCCTGCCGCGCGGCGCGTTCGACGCGCATCGGCATCCGCCGTTCAAGGCCGGTTCAGCCGCTTGGACAGATCGGCGACGAGAATCGCCATGCGCGCGGGCTTCTCGTAGCACGCGACGTCATAATCGCGGATCACCTCGCTGATCTCCGATTCGCTGGCCTTGCCGGTCAGCAGCTCGCCGGTCAGCACGAAGATCGGCGCGTCCGGGTTCTCCGACGCGCGCACCGCGCGAATCGCCGCGGTCGAGGTCTGCGCGCCGAACAGCCAGTCGATGATCACGCCGTCGAACACCTGCGACTGCAACTGCTCGCTGAAGGCCGCGAGCCCATAGATGGCGACCGCCGCGAAGCCGCTGCGTTCCAGATAGTCGCGCAGGTTGTCGGCGCTCGCGCGATCGTCGTCGACGACCGCGATGGTCGGCTTGTCGGTTTCGGCGCGGCGCGGATAGATCTCGATCTTGTGAACTTCATAGGCGCTCTGATACAGCGCGCCATCGTGACGCGCGACGCGCCATTGACCGAGCCGCGAATAGGCGACGAACTCCGGGCGGCTACCCGGTTCGAGCGCGGCACCGACCCAGGCGGTGCAGGCGATTTCGGTCGCGCCGATGCAGAACACCGCCTCCTGGGCGATCGCGCCGACGACGCCAGGATCGAGCGACTGCGCGCCGAACAGCTGCGCCGCGGGTTCGTCGAATACCTCGGCGACTTTCTTGATCTGCGACAGGGTCCACGGACTATTGCCGCGCAGTTTGCGGTGCCCCTGGGAAAAACTCAGATCGAGGATGCGGCAGAGCTCCGTGGTTTGCTGGCGCTTGCCGATTCCATGCCGGCTCATCAACTCGCGCACGCGCTCGGCAACCGCTATGGAGTCGGGTGAGTGTGTTTCGTTGGCCATGCTGCGTGAAAATTCCGCCCGGTTAAAAGGTATAAGGGGAGCGCGTTCGACAGGCGCAAGCTGACCTTGCGCATGCAACGCGCATGAATCGGCCACGCGGGGACAGCCAATGTACCGCAAAAAAATTCGCGATTTATGATTCTGTCTGACCGGCGACGGATGTCGCTGATGAACGCGACGCAACAGCCGTACCGACGACTTTTGATGCGATACGCATCAAAAAGCATTTTACCGGTGAAACGATGACGAAACCGTAGGGAATGCGCGAATGAAGCATTGCGCGAGGGCAAACCCCCTGTGCGGACAGCCGAAGGCGCGCTCGCGTGGCGCGCGTTCAGCTTGCCGGCATTGTGTCGAGCCGGGCCGCCGAGTTTTGAAGTTCTTTAAAAATCCGCTCGGCGACCTTGCCCGGAAAGTGCTCCGGCAACTCCGCCGAGACCCGCTCGATCACGCCGGGCGTCTGTTCGATCAAGCGCTGGATCAGCGGCTCGGCGTTGGCGCCGTATGAGCACTTCAACGCCATCGCGTTGAAGTGGCGCCGCTGCACGTCGCGAAACGCATCGTGCTTGCTGCGCGACCACAGACCCATCGCGAGCCGCGCCTTGTACCACGACCACTGGTTCGGGCCATTGCCTTCGACCGGCCAGATCGACATCACGTCGTAGAGCGGCGTCAGACGGTACTGGCCGCCCGCGAGCAGACGGATGCTGAAGTTCTTCGCGTGGCCGTCCGGCGCGGCGAGCATCCAGAACAGGATCTGGCTAGCCAGCAGCGTTTCGATGTCCTGCCGCGCCTCGACCGATTGCTGCAGAATCCGCGCGGGATCGAGCACGCCGGGGCCGCCCTCGTTTTCGTATTTGCGATGCGACGGCACGCCGTACACCTGGCAGAAATCTTCCTGCGGCAGACGCAGCAGCCATGTGCCGCTCGAATGCATCTGCCGGTCGAAGCGTTCCACGGCGAGCACGCGCTGCTTGCCGAACCTGAGCATCTCGGTGTTCGCGACCGGCAGGCCGAACGCGCGCAGAATCCGCAGACACAGCCACTCGTTTTCGACCGACGTGCTGAGATCGGCAAGCCGGTTGCCGACCAGCCCGAGTGGCAGCTTGAAGATATGCGTGGTCGGTGTCGCGCCGTGCGGCCGCTGCCATTGGCCGTCATGCCACAGCAGCGCGGTTTTTTCCTGCGCGCCAGCGAGCGAGATGCGGAAGTCGTCACTTTCATCGGGCGCGCCGAGCGTCGGCTTGCCGACCGTTTGCGCGAGCAGCGCCTCGATGTCGTCGTCGCAGAGCGGCGTGCCGTCGATCCGCTGAACCCCGGCCGGCGCGTCGTCTTCGGCAAGCAGTTGGACCGCGCCGACGCAGTCGCGGCCGATTGCCTGCAGCAGGTCGAACGCGTCGAGCGTTTCGGTCCGGTAGCGCTGCGCGATGCGTTTGCGGATGACGTCGCTGTCGGGCAGCAGGTTGTCGAAGAAGTTGAGCACCCGCGGCCCTTTGTGCGTCATGTTGCCGGGCGTGAACGGCAGCGACAGCGACAGCGGACGGCCCGCGGGTGAGGCGAGCCAGGCGGCGTCGTAGGCGAATTCCATTGGGCCGCGCGCGGGCAGGCGCCAGATGCCGACGCGCTCGCCGTTCGCCCACACCGACAATGCCTTCGAAGCGGTTTGCCGTGCCATCTCACCACTCGACGATCGGCGCCGGTCCGGGGATCGGCTCGTGCTTGTCGCGCAACTGCAATTGCAGGCCATAGGCGCCGCACATCGCCAGCAACTGTGTGAGGGTGAGCGCGCTCGCGTCGGTTTCGAGCGCGGAAATGCGGCTCTGGCTCACGCCGATGCGCGCGGCCGCCTCGGTCTGCGTGAGACCGGCCTGGCGGCGGCTGGCCGCAAGAAGCTGGGCGAGCTGGTCCGATGTGGCGATCAGGTGGAGCATGGCGGATTATCTGCTAGACGAATAAACGCAATTTATGCGTCGCACGAATATTTGTCAAATATTCGTGTGGCAGATAATTGAAGAATATTCGTGTGGCGGATAATTGGAGATTTCTGCTGGAGCGGGCCGCGAAGCATGCTGTAATCCCGCCCAATGCAACTCAACCCGACCCAACCGATGCCATTGATGACCGAACCCGCTGTCCGCCACACCGACGTCCCGTACTACACGCAGTGGGGCAGCCCCGAGTGGATCCGCGACATCGTCGAACAGCAGCGCGACCCGTGCGACGATCCGCACTGGCAGCGCAGCGGTTTCGCCGACCCCGAGCGCTATCGCTTCTGGGCGCAGCGCCTGTGCGGGCTCACGTGCCTCGAATCGGCGCTCGACTACTGGCGCATCGAGCACGCGCCGCGCGCCGCATTGCTCGACGACGCGCTGCGGCACGGCGTGTACCGGCTGCGCGACGATGGCGGCGTCGACGGCCTGATCTACCGGCCGTTCGCCGACTGGGCGGGCGCCGCGTTCGGCCTCACGATCGACGTGTTGCCGCAGGCGTCGCTCGAGGAGATCGCGGCGCGGCTCGACGCCGATACGCTCGCGATCGTGTCGGTGAGTCCCGAGATCCGCTATCCCGAGCGGCCGAACCAGCAGCGGGGCGGTCATCTGATCCTGCTGCACGGCCGGGATCGCGACGGCGTGTGGTTTCACAACCCGTCGGGTGTCGCGCCGCATCAGGCCGACGTGTACCTGCCGTTCGCGACCATGTCGCGTTTCTATGCGGGGCGCGGGATGACGCTGAGCCGCCGCACCTGCTAGCTGGCGCCGCTGCGCACTGTGTGAAGGAGGTGATCTGGTCAATTCTTTCGCGCTCGGTTACGGTGACACCATGCCCACTCGATCCAGCATTGGACCTTCCCGCCCATGACCCGCCCGACCACGCAGATCTTCGACGCCGCCGCCACCGCGCGGCTGATGCCTTACGCAGCGCTTGTCGAGGCGCTGCGGCGCGCAAGCGTCGATTACGCGCAACAGCGCATCGTGAGTCCCGAGCGGCTCGTCGTGCCGCTGAACGCCGGCGGGATGATGCTGTCGATGCCCGCCACCGCGCCTGATCTCGCGATCCACAAGCTCGTCAACGTGTGCTCGAGCAACGGCGCGCGCCATCTGCCGACGATCCACGGCCAGGTGATGGCCTTCGATGCCGATACCGGCGAGACGCTGTTCATCCTCGACGGCCCGACCGTGACGGGCCGCCGGACCGCGGCCATGTCGATGCTCGGCATCGCGACGTTCGCCGGGCGCGCGCCGCGCGAATTTCTGCTGATCGGCACCGGCACGCAGGCGCTCAATCATCTGGAGGCGATCGGCGAGCTGTTTCCCGACGCGCGCGTGTGGGTCAAGGGCAGCGCGCCCGCGCGTGCCGACGCATTCTGCGCCGCGCAGCGCGGCAAGGTGTGCGAGCTGCTGCCGCTCACGGAAGCTGGCGTAACGATTCCGGCTTCAGTCGACGTCGTGATCGCGTTGACCACGAGCAAGCAGCCGGTCTATGACGAGGCGGCGCGTGCCGAGCGGCTAGTGATCGGCGTCGGTGCTTTCACGCCACAGATGGTCGAGATTGGCGCGACCACGCTCGCCGGCAGCGCGCTGTTCGTCGACGATCCGGCTGGTGCGAGGCACGAGGCCGGTGATTTCATCCAGGCCGGTGTCGACTGGGCCCGAGTGGGCGGGATCGCCGCGGTGTTGGATCAGACGCGGCCAGTGCCGACGGGGCCGGTGGTGTTCAAGAGCGTCGGCTGCGCAGCGTGGGATTTGGCCGCGTGCCGGGTCGCGCGCGACGCGTTGGAGCAGGGCTGAGTGTCACCGGCCGGACCTGCAGAAAGTCCAGAAAAAACAACGGTTTGCGGCGCAAGGTTGGGACTTTGCGCCAACCTGGGGCAGATGCTGCCGTGCAAACTATCTCGAAACGTTGCACCATAGGCGTTCGCCGGAAAAGGCGCCATCGCGGACAGGAGCCGTAGCCCGTCCGCAGCCGCCGATTCCTGATCGATGCCTTCCCCCTAGACGCTGCGACCGTGCCATGACGACCCAACAAGCTTCCGCCACACCCGACCAGCCGCTCGACATGATCATCTTCGGCGGCACCGGCGATCTGTCGTTCCGCAAGCTGCTGCCTGCGCTTTACATGGCGCATCTGCACTGCAACCTGCCGCCGGACACCCGCATTCTGACGATCGGCCGCAAACCCTGGTCGCGCGACGAATACATCCGCGAATTCATGGAGCAGAAGGCGAAGCCCTTCATCGACAAGAAGGCATTCGATGCGTCCGCGTGGGACAAATTCCTCGCGATTTTCGAATACGTGCGGATGGACGTCGACTCGTCCGAGGACTACCAGCGCCTGAAGGAAGCCTCGCGCGAGGGCGCGCACCGTGTGTTCTATCTGGCGACGTCGCCGGATCTGTTCACCCATATCTGCGACAACCTGTCGTCGGCCGGGCTCGTCGATGCCAATTCTCGCGTCGTGCTCGAAAAGCCGCTCGGTCACGATCTGGCCTCCGCACGGGAGATCAACATCGCGGTCGGCAAGCATTTCGACGAAGCGCAGATCTACCGGATCGACCACTACCTCGGCAAGGAAACCGTCCAGAACCTGATGGTGCTGCGCTTCGGCAATCCGATTTTCGGGCCGCTGTGGCAGGCGCCGTACATCAAGAGCGTGCAGATCACGGTGGCCGAAACGGTCGGCGTGGGGAGTCGCGCCGGGTTCTACGACAAGACCGGCGCGCTGCGCGACATGGTGCAGAACCACCTGCTGCAACTGCTGTGCATCGTCGCGATGGAGCCGCCGGTGTCGCTCGATCCCGACGCGGTGCGCGACGAAAAGCTGAAGGTGCTGCGCTCGCTGCGGCCGATGACGCCCGAGGACATCGCGCGCGACACGGTGCGCGGCCAGTACACGGCCGGCGCCGTCGACGGCGAGGCGGTCAAGGGCTACCTCGAGGAAGACAACGTGCCGGCGGGCAGCCGCGCCGAAACCTTCGTCGCATTGCGCGCGCGGATCAACAACTGGCGCTGGGCCAACGTGCCGTTCTTCCTGCGCACCGGCAAGCGGATGCAGAAGAAGCTGTCGGAAATCGTTATCGAATTCTCGGAGCTGCCGTTCTCGATCATTCCGAGCAATGGGCGCTCCTACGGCAATCGTCTGGTGATCCAGTTGCAGCCGGAAGAGTCGATCCAGCTGCAGGTGCTCGCGAAAGAACCCGGCAGCGGCATGCACATGCTGCCGGTGAACCTGAACCTGGACCTGCAGCAGGCGTTCACCGAGCGTCGCGCGGAAGCCTATGAGCGGCTGCTGATCGACGTGATCCGCGGACGTCTGACTCACTTCATGCGGCGCGACGAACTCGAAGCGGCATGGGCGTGGGCCGAGCCGATTCTCGACGGCTGGGCGAAATCCGGCGAGCGGCCGCGCTCGTATTCGGCGGGCACGTTCGGGCCGGCCGCATCGACCTCGTTGATGACGCGGGAGAATGCGGTGTGGGCGGAGGAGTCGCAGTAACGGGCTTTCGATTGCGCGCGATTAACGCGGCTCGTGACGTTGTAGTGGCGTCGCGAGCCGTTTTTGCTTTTGCTGTCCTTGTCCGTCGCACCCAGCGGCATTCCGAATGAGGCATCGATGAGGCGATTTCTCCTGGCATTGACCTGGGCGGCAAGCGTGGCAAGCACACTCAATCTCACGGCTTGCGCCAGCAGCGGTCTCGATGCCCGGAGCGATCCGCCGAAGGTGATCATCGACAGCGACTACAACACGCTCGGCGACGACGGCCAGCTCGGCGTGATGGCTGCGCAATTGCAGGCGCAAGGATCGCTGAACGTGCTCGGCATTACCGTGGTGTCGGGCAATCAATGGCTGAAGCAGGGCGTTGCGGACGCGCTGAAATCGGTCGAACGACTCGGCGTCGAAAAACAGATCGGCGTGTATGCGGGCGCCAATTACGCACTGTCGCACGACGCCAGAACCGTCCAGCGGGAACTGAAGGAATACCCCGGCGGCGATGGTTATATCGGCGCATGGAGCAAGCCCGAGCCGAAAACGGATAACGACCTCGTCGCGCCGCCGGACGGCTTCGCGACGCACACGAAGGCGCGGAGCCAGAGCGCGATTGACTTCATCGTCGAATCAGTCAAGCGTTATCCGGGCGAGGTGACGATCCTTGCGATCGGCCCGCTGACCAACATCGCTGTGGCCACGCGCGAGCATCCCGAGATCGTGCCGCTGATCAGGCAGATCATCTACATGGGCGGCGCGATCGACGTGCCGGGCAATACCACGCGAACCGCCGAGTTCAACTGGTGGTTCGATCCCGAAGCGGCGAAAACGGTCCTGCGTCTGCCGATCAGACAGACGGTGATTCCGCTCGACGTGACGAATACCGTGCAAATGGACAAGGCGATTTATGATCGTATCGCGCACGATCCGGCGAAGCAGACCATCATCACGCAACTGTTCAAGACGCTGAACGGCTACGGATTCGACGGCAAGAACGGCTTCGAGACCAATCCGAACTACACGACGAGCATCTGGGACACGTTGACGCTTGCGTATCTGATGCATCCGTCGTTCGCGACGCAGACTGTCGAGGAGTGGGTGGATGTAGATACGGGCTTCGGTGCCGACGATGGCAAGGCAAGGGGCTACACGATTTCGCCGCCGCCGGGGTTGCAGAAGATGACGGTCGTCAAACGATTTGATAATCCGGCGTTTTTTAATTTCTATGTCGATCTGTTGACGCGGCCGGTGCCGGTGCGGCTGCCGGACCAATAAACGTGCGAGCGCCGCGCGCCCGCACCCGCTTCACGCGGGATGCAGGCCACGCAGCAACTGATGCACACGCGACAGATCCTGCTCGACGTGCCCGGCGTTCTCGAACAGCTCCGCGAGCCAATCGACGAACGCGCGCACGCGCGGCGACACGCGGCGATTTTTCACATACGCGACCGAGACCGGCATCGGCACGGGTTTCCATTGCGGCAGCACTTCACGCAGCAGGCCCGAATCGAGGTAAGGCTGCGCGGCGATCCGCGCGGGCTGGATCATGCCGAGGCCTTGCAGTCCGCAGGTCAGGTACGCCTGTTCGTCGCTGACCTGGACGAAGCCGTTGAGCTTGACCTTGCGCGCTTCGCCATCCACTTCGAAGTCGAAATCGCATTCGCGGCCGCTATGCGGCGACACGCAGTTGACCGCGACGTGCGCGCGCAGCTCGTCGAGATCGGCGGGCGAGCCGTAGCGATCCAGATAGGCCGGACTCGCGCAGGTGATCTGATCGAGCGAGCCGAGTTGCCGCGCGACGAGATTGGAATCGGGCAATTCACCGAGCTGGATGCTGCAGTCGATTGCTTCGGAGACCATATCGACGGTGCGGTTGCTGACGCCGATCGCGAGATCGAGGTTTGGGTAACGGGTGTGGAAGTCGTCTAGCGACGGGAGCACGATTGCGCTGGCGACTGCGCTGGGCATTTCGATGCGGAGGCGGCCGGTCAGGTTGTCGGTCGAATTGCGGATGCTGGCTTCCATTTCGTCGAGGTCGGCGAGGATTTGCGCGCAGCGTTCGTAATAGGCTGCGCCTTCTGGGGTGATGCTTAGGCGGCGCGTCGTGCGGACTAATAGCGCTGTGCCTAGCAGGGCTTCCAGGTTCTGGACGATCGTCGTCGCCGTTGCGCGCGGAATGTTCAATGACTCCGCTGCGCGGGTGAAGCTGTTGGTGTCCACAATTCGGATGAATGTGCGCATTGCAGTTATTCGGTCGATCACTGGTTTGCTCCAAATGGTTTCTTTTTTGCCTGCGGCAGGCTGTCTTTGTTCTTGTGGTGTTGGCCTTTCCTTGATTTCGCGTCGGTCTATTAGCGTTGCCCCTGTGCGGGGCGGCACCTACTTTCTTTGCTGCTGCAAAGAAAGTAGGCAAAGAAGACAGCTCAAACCGCTAATTCTTAAGCGGGCACCGTGCTCCGCAAACGGCAGTGGTGCATCTGGAATCCGTGTTCCCGCACATTCCACGTCAGTGACAAAGCCGTCATCCTTCCCACTCCGCACTACGTGCGTCGCGGACGGGTATGCACGGGAAACCAACCGATGGTTTTGGAACGATGCTTCGGCGCGCGAAGCGCCGCCGGAGGTATGACTGCCTTGTCACTAACGCGGAGTGTGCGAAAACCCAGATTCCAGATGCACCACTACCCGCGGTAAACAAAGGGACCCGCTTAAGAGTTAGCGGTTTGAGCTGTCTTCTTTGCCTACTTTCTTTGCAGCAGCAAAGAAAGTAGGTGCCGCCCCGCACAGGGGCAACGCCAATAGACCGACACGAAATCAAGGAAAGGCCAACGCCCTAAGAACACAGAAAAAAGCGAAGGCAAAAAAACACAACAACAAAACAGAACCCCGCGCCGCAGGTGCGAAAAAACACCCGCAGCGCGGCCAAGAATTGCGCTTACTTCCGTAACGAATCCATATCAACCACAAACCGATACTTCACATCGCTCTTGAGCATGCGCTCATAAGCTTGATTAATCTTCTGCATCGGAATCATTTCAATATCAGAAGTAATCCCATGCTCACCGCAAAAATCGAGCATCTCCTGCGTCTCGGCAATACCGCCAATCAGCGAACCAGCCAGCCTGCGGCGCTTAAAAATCAGATTGAACACTTGCGGCGACGGATGATCGTGCTCCGGAGCACCGACGAGAGTCATCGTCGCATCCCGCTTGAGCAGATTCAAAAACGGATTCAAATCATGCTGCGCAGCCACTGTATTGAGAATGAAATCGAAGCTATTCACATGCGCTTCCATCTCCTGTGGATTCTTCGACACCACGACTTCATGCGCCCCAAGCCGCTTCGCATCCTCGACCTTCGACGGCGACGTCGTAAACAGCACGACATGCGCGCCCATTGCCCGCGCGAGCTTGACGCCCATATGGCCGAGACCGCCGAGGCCGACAATCCCGACCTTCTTGCCCGGACCCGCGCCCCACGTGCGCAACGGCGAATACGTGGTGATTCCAGCACACAGCAGCGGCGCGACACCCGCAGGATCGAGATTCTTGGGCACGCGCAGCGTAAACGCCTCATCGACGACCAGTTGCGTCGAATAGCCACCATACGTGACTTGTCCGTCGACGCGATCGACACCGTTATACGTGCCCACCCAACCGTTCTCGCAATACTGCTCGAGACCTTCCGCGCAGCTCGCGCAAGTGCGGCACGAATCGACCAGACAGCCAACCGCGACGAGCTCGCCAACCTTGAACTTCGTCACGCTCGGGCCGACCGCGGTCACCCGGCCCACGATCTCGTGGCCCGGCACGACTGGGTAAATCGTGTTCTTCCATTCGTTGCGCGCCTGATGCAGGTCGGAATGACACACGCCGCAGTACAGCACTTCCATCTGCACGTCATGGGCGCGCGGTGCGCGGCGCTGAAATTCGAAAGGGGCGAGCGGCGCGGTGGCGTCCGTCGCTGCATAGGCATACGTCGTGCTCATGGATAGCTCCAGCAAAGAGGGTGATGGTGCAACATGCGACGCGCCGGCGATGCGCAAGACGGGTTGCGGATGCGGCGGTCCCCAGCATGAACCGGGATCGGGGAGCGTGCGTCGGTGGCCAACATTCGCAATCAGTCGGCTGATGGCGGCCAATGACCGCGCACGCTGCGCGCGGCGAAAAAGGTGATCCGGCAGGGTTCCCATCTTAGGAGTCCGACACCACTCGCGGAATACCTGATCGTCTTGAAGATTTGCCTAAAACTCTGGAAGGGCAGCGCGATAGATTGTTTGGTGCTAAATTTCAAGCACTATTCTCCTGGCTGTCACCATATCGTCATGTCCACTCAAGCTGCTGGTTCCGTTACGGACAATCCCGCGCAACGCCGCGTGCTCGAACTGTTCAATCTGCTCGCGCCGAATGCCGGCATTACGCATTCGAGCCTCGAAGGCGTCGACCTGCTGCGCGCGAATCGTCCGATGCCGCGCAGGCCGGTGATGTACGAGCCGAGCATCGTGATCGTCTGCCAGGGACGCAAGCGCGGCTTTGTCGGCGATCAGGTGTTCCAGTACGACGCGCAGCAGTACCTGGTGTTGTCGGTGCCGTTGCCGTTCGAATGCGAGACCGAGGCAAGCGAACAGGAGCCGTTTCTCGGCATCTCCGTGCGCGTCGATCTGACTATGGTCGCCGAGTTGCTGATGGCGCTCAACGAGACCCAGGGTATCGCGCAGCACGAACCGGCCGGCATCTACTCGACGCCGCTCGATCCCGCGCTGAGCGGCGCAGTGAAGCGTTTGATGGAAGCACTCGCAGCGCCGCTCGATGCGCGCATCCTCGCCCCTGGCATCGTGCGTGAAATCTGCTATCGGGTGTTGACTGGCGAGCAGGGCGGCGCGATTCGTGCGGCGCTCACGCATCAGAATCACTTCGGCCGCATCGCGAAGGCGCTGCGGCGCATTCACGCGGACTATCACGGCTCGCTCGATGTCGATACGCTCGCCGCCGAAGCCGGCATGAGCCTCGCGGTGTTTCATGCGCAGTTCAAGGCGGTCACCGCGACCTCGCCGATGCAGTACGTGAAGACTACGCGTCTGCACCACGCGCGTTTGTTGATGGTGCAGGACGGTTTGAATGCGGGAGCGGCCGCAGCGCGTGTCGGTTATGAAAGCGCGTCGCAGTTCAGCCGCGAGTTCAAGCGGCTGTTCGGCCTGAGTCCCATGGACGAGGTCAAGCGCATGCGCGTCGCTGCCGATGCGCCGCCGCCGCGCCCGCAGAAGCCGGTGCCGCGCTACGTTACCGCGGTCTAAAGCCCGCTGAACCAGTTGTACCCCTGATCCTCCCAGTAGCCGCCCGGATTCGTATTGGTCACGAAGATCGCCGCGATGTGCTTCGGGTTCTTGAAGCCGAGCTTGGTCGGCACGCGCAGCTTCAGCGGATAGCCGTATCGGGCCGGCAGCGGCGCGTTGCGGAAATCGAGCGTCAATTGCGTTTGCGGATGCAGCGCGGTCGCCATGTCGAGGCTCGAGTAGTAGCGGTCCGCGCATTTGAAGCCCACATAGCGCGCATTCAAATCGGCGCCGATCCGTTCGAGAAACGTGCGAAACGGCACGCCGCGCCATTGTCCGATCGCGCTCCAGCCTTCGATGCACACGTGACGCGTGATCTGCGAGACCTGCGGCAGCGCGCGCAACTGCTCGAGACTCCAGCTGCGTTTGTCAGCAACGAGCCCCGACACTTCGAGCCGATAGGTCGAGCCGTCGATATCCGGCGCATTGAACTCGGGATAGAACGCGTTGAACGGAAACGGATCGGTGATATCGCGCGCCGAATAGGTTGGCGCGAGTTTGTTGCGATCGAACAGCCATGCCTGCACGCGATCGTTCCAGCGCGACATCGCCCACAGCACTTTGTCGACGGTATCGTTGTCCTGCATATTGCAGCCGGACAGCATCGCGAGCGCGCCGATCGACAACGACGAGCGCAGGAATAATCGGCGTTGCAACCGCTCGATCTGTGGCCGGTGCTCGGCGAGCACGATGCGTGAGCGGCGCGTGTCTTCTGCATTGGCGTGCGTATCGTTCGCCTTATCGGTGCGTTGCGGGGCGCTCATGCGCGAGTCCTCTGGTGTGCTGGATCGATGCGATGCGTGCCGCGCCGGGCGCGTCCGGTGAACATCGGCGGCAACGTACGCGGCACCAGCAGCACCAGCATCAGATGCACGACGACAAAGCCGACCACGCCGGCCATCGCGATGAAATGAACGCGCCGCGCAAAATCGAAGCCGCCGAACAGCGCGGTCAACCACGAGAATTGCACGGGCTTCCAGATCGACAGCCCCGACGCGACGAGCAGCACGCCGAGCAGCAGCACCAGCAGATACAGCGCCCGCTGGACTGCGTTGTACTTGCCGCTCTCGTGCGGCAGTCTGAAGCGCAACGCAAGCGCCGCATCGCGGGCCATGTCGCGGGCACGAACCGGCAAAAGCTTGTGCTGCAAATGGCCGCTCGCCATGCCATACGCGAGATACAGCAGACCGTTCGCACACAGCAGCCACATCGCCGCGAAGTGCCACGCAATCGAGCCGCCCAGCCATCCGCCGAGCGTCGCCCAGACGGGAAAGCGGAACGGAAAGATCGGCGACGCGTTGTAGATCGCCCAACCGCTCATCACCATGCAGACCATCGCGAATGCGTTGATCCAGTGCGTCACGCGAACGACGAGCGGATGGACGATCGGAAATGCTGGAGATTCGAGCATTGGCTTGAAAGGCGAGAAGGCGGAGTGGAAACGATGTGCCGCTTTACATCGGCGGCGTCACCCCATGCTCGCCGGCCGAAATGAAATTCGCCGCCATCGAGCCGTCCGCATCCTTGTGCGCGAACAGCACGACCTTCGCGCCGGGCGTGAGCAACGCACGGCTGCCCGGCTCCAGACTGACGATCGGTACATCCTGCGGAATCACGATTTTCTTTTCGCCATCCTTGTACTTAACGGTAATCGTGCGGCCGTTGCTGACCACGAGCGAGCCGACCGTGCCGTTCGTCATCGTGCTGTTCGCGCCGAGATCCCACGGGCGATGACCTTCGCCCATGCCGCGCATGCTCGGCGGAAACACGTGCACTTCGAGCGCCTTCAGCGTGCCGTCGGACTGCGGAATCGCAGCGGTGCCCACGTAGCTGTCGGGCTTGATGTCGGTGACGTTGGCGAGCGTGACGCCGCGAATCGGCGTGTCGGCGGCGAGCTTGACGTCGACGTCCTGGCCATCGCGGGTGTGGACTTTGAGCAGATCGCCCGACAGCGACGTCACCGTGCCGCGCACGCCGGTGGGCGTGGCGTTTTGTGCCGAAGCCGGGGACATCGTCGCGAACAGCGCGGCGGCGAGGGCGGGGACGGCGAGGGCGCGCAGCACTCGCGCAGATAGGGTCTTCATGAGGCAACTCCAGGAAGGGGATACAGCGTGGTGAACGGTGTGGTCAGACTATTCCCCGGATCGGCTCATCAGGGTGACGGGAGGATGACAAAAACGTCATGAACGGCCGACGGTGGCCACGTAGAATGGCCGCCGAGAGCACTGCAGGTTTTTTCCAGTCGCTTTCATCAGGTGTTTTTTGTGCGCGCGACGGCGGGCCTTCGGGGCGAATAGCGCGCAGGAGCAGCGAGCATCATGAGTATTCTCGTCATCGAAGACGACCCGAAAACCGGCGACTATCTGAAGAAAGGCCTGCGCGAGAACGGCTACGCGGTCGATCTCGCGCGCACCGGCACGGACGGCCTGCATCTGGCGCTCGAGCACGACTACGAGCTCGTGGTGCTCGACGTGATGCTGCCCGGTATCGACGGTTGGGAGATCATGCGGGCGTTGCGGGCGCGACGCGATCTGCGGGTCATCTTCCTGACCGCGCGCGATCAGGTCAGCGACCGCATTCGCGGTCTCGAACTCGGCGCCGACGACTATCTCGTCAAACCGTTTTCGTTCACCGAGCTGGTGCTGCGAATTCGCACGCTGCTGCGCCGTGGCGTGATCCGCGAGAGCGACGTGTTCGAAGTGGCCGACCTCAAGCTCGACGTGCTGCGCCGCCGGGTCACGCGCGAAGGCGTCGACATTCCGCTGACCAACAAGGAGTTCATGCTGCTGCATCTGCTGGTGCGCCGCGAGGGCGAGGCGCTGTCGCGCTCGCAGATCGCGTCGGAAGTGTGGGACATGAATTTCGATAGCGACACCAACGTGGTCGACGTGGCGATCAAGCGCTTGCGCGCAAAGGTCGATCACCCGTTCGAGAAGAAGCTGATTCACACGGTGCGCAGCATCGGCTACACGTTCGGCGACGGTGTATGAAACTCTGGACCGAACGCTCGCTGATCGCGCGCACCACCTTGCTGTTTGCGCTGATCGCCTGCGTGGTGATCGGTTCGCTCGGTGCGTATTTCTATCATTCCGCCGAAGTCTCGCTGCAACGTCGCGCCGACGTCGTGCTGAGCGGGCGCGTCGGGCATTTCAGCCGCATCGTGCACGACCTCTACTCGGTTAGCGAACTGAAAAAACGCCCGCTGCTGTTCGAGACGATGCTCGGCGCGGAAGAGGACGTGCTGATCTTCCGCCGGCCCGGCGAGGCGCCGTTCGTCGACGTGAATCCGGCCAGGCTCGCGGTACCTGATCTGCAGGATGCCGCGGCGGGCAACCTGCCACGTGCCGCCGACATCCGTCAGACGCGCTTGCCCGACGGCGTCCCGGTCCATTGGGCGATTGCGACCGCGAGGTCGCGCGAGGACGGCACCGAAGTCGAGGTGATCGCCGGTCACCCGATGACCCAGGAAATGCGCATGCTGGCCGCGTACCGCAACCGTATCGTGCTGGCGACGCTGACCGGCATGCTGGCCGCGACGCTGCTCGCTTATTTCGTGCTGCGCCGCGCGCTGCGACCGGTGCGCGAGATCGCGACACGTGCCGCGCAAATCAGCCCGGCGAATCTGGCGGTGCGGCTCGACGACGAGGCCGCGCCGGTGGAGCTGCGCCAGCTCACGCAGGCCTTCAATGCGATGCTCGACCGTCTCGCCGACGGCTATCAACGCCTGCAGCAGTTTTCCGCCGATCTCGCGCATGAGATTCGCACGCCGGTCGGCGCGCTGGTCGGCCAGACCCAGGTGGCGCTCGCGCAGCCGCGCGAACCCGACGAATATCAGCAACTGCTCGAATCGAATCTCGAGGAGTTGAGCCGTCTGAGCCATATCGCGGAGAACATCCTGTTTCTCGCCCATGCGGATCATGCGGCGTTGTCGATCGAGCGGCAACCGGTCGATCTGCAGGGCGAGCTCGTCAGAATCGCTGACTATTTCGAAGGCCTTGCCGACGAACGCGGGATGCGCTTCGAAGTCGACGCGACTGGCGTGGTGTCGGCCAATCCGATGTTGTGGCGCCGCGCAATCAACAATCTGGTCGCTAACGCGGTGCGTTACGGTGCGGGCGATTCGATCGTGCGCCTGCGCGGCGCGCAGGACGAAGCGGGCGCGCTCGTGACGGTCGAAAACGAGGGTGATCCGATTCCCACCGCGCAGCTGGACCGGCTATTCGACCGCTTCTATCGCGGCGACGCGGCGCGCAGCGCGTTCACCGAATCGAACGGACTTGGGCTCGCGATCGTCAAGGCGATCATGCATCTGCATGGCGGCAGCGCACAGGTGGTGTGTCCGCTGCCGGGCGTCGTGCGTTTCGAGTTGCGCTTCCCGGGCGCGTGACTTGCTCGCGGCTTGGCTGCCACCGCGCTTCGGCGGGCGCCGCCTATACTTTTCAAGGCGCGTAACAAGGACCGCTGTCTGCCGCACTCACCAGGAGTCGCATCATGGTCAAACTCGCTCTGTATGTCCGTCTGGAAGCCAAGCCCGGTAAGGAAAAGGAAGTCGAGGCGTTTCTGCTCGGCGGCCTGCCGCTCGTCGAGCAGGAACCGGCGACCACCGCGTGGTTCGCTCTGCAGCATGGCCCGTCGACGTTCGCCATTTTCGATGTGTTCGAAGACGAAGCCGGCCGCGACGCGCATCTGAATGGCAAGGTCGCGGCCGCGTTGATGGAGAAGGCGGGCGAGCTGTTGGCGACACCACCGGCCATCGTCAGGGTGGACGTGCTGGCGGCCAAGCTGCCGGGCTGAGCGTCGCACGGGGCGCCACGAGCGCCCAACGCAGTCGGCCTTTACTTAACCGAGGCGTCCGTCCCCCGCTGCTCCTCGTAGTGCGCGCGCTTTTCCTCGTACATCAGCAGATCGGCGCGCTGCACGCCCGCTTCGAGTCGGTCGCCGCGCTCGCAGGTCGCCGCGCCCATCGAGAAGCTCAGCGGTGAGCCCGGATAGAACTGGTTGTTCATCTCAACGAGCTGACGGATCGCGTCGATCATCGCCGCGCCGCCGCGTTCGTCGGTATCGGGCATCAGGATCGCGAACTCGTCGCCGCCGATCCGCGCCGCATGGAACGGCGACTCCATCGCCTTCGCGAGCACTTCGCCGGCACGCCGCAGCAGCGCATCGCCGGCCGCGTGGCCAAGCTGATCGTTCACGCGCTTCAGGCCGTTCAGATCGGCCATGATGATCGTCACCGGCCACGGTCCCTTGCGTTCGAGCCGGTTCAGCTCATCGACGTAGAACGAGCGGTTGCGCAGCTTGGTCAATACGTCGTGTTTGCCGAGGAATTCGAGGTACGCCTCGGCCTTCTTTCGCGCGGTAATGTCGGTCAGCGCGACCAGCACGAGATCCCAGTTCTGCTCGTGGCCGGGCAGCACCGAGAATTGCAGGTGCACGTGCACCTCGCTGCCGTCGAGCGAGTAGTTGAGCACCTCGCGCTGCTGGAACAGCTTGTTGTCCCACAGGTCGATCAGCTGTTCGCGGAAGTGCGGACGCATGTCGTCGCGGAACACGTCGGCGAGGCGCGCAAGCAGGGTACTCTTGTCCTTCGCGGCGAACATCCCGAGCGTGTGATGGTTGACGTCGAGTACGTGAATCTCCGCCATGCAGCGTTCGACGAACTCCGGATGGACGTCGGTAAACACGCGGAAATCGTTGATGCCGGCCGCACGCGCGCCGTCGAGCAGGCGTTTGACCGCGCTGAAATCCTCGACCCACAGCGAGACCGGCGAATATTCGAAGAGCCCGCGCGCGTACTGCTCCGCAAGCGCGACGCGGCGCCGCGAGCCTTCGAGCTCGGTGATGTCTTCGGTCGACACCAGCACGCGGTCCCAGCGCTCCTCGTGACCCGGCAGCACCGCGCCCTTGAGCAGCACGTCGAGGCGCCGTCCGCCGAGCGTGTAGTTGACCGTGTGGCTCGTGAAGTTCAATTGCCCGGCCCAGAGCTGGCACAGCTCTTCGAGGTGCGTTTTCAGCATGTCGTCGCGGAACACCGATGCGAGCTTGCTCGTCAGCGTGTCGAAATCGGCGGCCTCGAACTGCGTGAGCGTCTGACGATTGACCTTGATCACACGGATGCGGTGCGCGCATTCGGCGACGCGGCGCGGGTCTTCCGCGAAATGGGCGCGCAGGTCGGTCACGCCCGCGGCTCGCCATTCATCGAATAGCGCGCGCACGCCGCTGAAATCTTCGAGCCAAAGCGACACGGGCGCCAGTTCGAACATCTCGGAGTCGTCGTTGATGGGCGCGGAGCCGCTCTGCAGGGTATCCAGCATGGGGTTCTCGGGGTCGGATGTGCGGCTATTCTAGACGGGTTGGTGCCGGGCCGAAAATGGAAGACGATTGTCTTGGCGTTTTTGCGCAGATGTGCGAGGTGAAACTTCACGGCGGCGCATTTGGCTGCGCTGCCCCGGCGGCACCCTCACACCGCATTCAACCTATGAATGGAGACGCTCATGAGCCATCCGACGGAAGACATCGACGACACCGCAGCGGGCGCGTCGGCGCCGCGCAGAACGATCCACATCGTGCTGCACGAGGCGAAAGACACGGTCGGCGTGGTGGTGGTCGAGGGCGTCAAGGCGGGCATGCTGCTCAACGCCTGGATCATGGACGACGATGCAATCGTCACCGTGGCGGCGAAGCAGGACATTCCGATCGGTCACAAGGTCGCGCTGAAGGACATGGCCGTCGGCGACACGGTGTTCAAGTACGGCGTCGATATCGGCAAGGTGGTCGCGCCGATCAAGGCCGGCGAGCACGCGCACGTGCACAACATCAAGACGAAGCGCTGGTAAGTAACGTGGCGCGGCATCGAGCCGCCCCTCACTGGCATCAACCCGAACGAGAGAGACACCATGAGCGCGATTGACCTGGATACGACTTTCCGCGGCTATCGTCGCGACAACGGCCGCGTGGGCGTACGCAACCACGTGATCATCCTG
Source organism: Burkholderia sp. H160 (assembly GCA_000173575.1). GTDB lineage: Bacteria > Pseudomonadota > Gammaproteobacteria > Burkholderiales > Burkholderiaceae > Paraburkholderia. The sequence goes on from ABYL01000013.1 coordinate 27,769, forward strand.
CCGGTCGACGATCTGTCCAATGCCGCGGCGCAGGCTGTCGAGCACAACATCAAGGGGACCATGGCGCTGCCGCATCCGTATGGGCGGCTGCAGTTCGGCGCCGACCTCGAACTGCATTTCCGCACGCTAATCGGCGCGGGCAGCAACCCGAACGTCGCGGCGGTGGTCGTGATCGGCATCGAGGAGGGCTGGACCAAGCGCGTCGTCGACGGCATTGCGAAAACCGGCAAGCCGGTGATGGGCTTCGGCATCGAGCTGCATGGCGATCACGACACGATCATGCGGGCCTCGAAAGCCGCGAAGGAAATGGTGCAGTACGCGACCTCGCTCGATCGCGAGGCGTGCGCGATCTCGGAGCTGTGGGTATCGACCAAGTGCGGCGAGTCGGACACCACGTCGGGCTGCGGCGCGAATCCGACCGTCGGAAACGCCTTCGACAAACTCTATGGCCTCGGCACCACGCTCGTGTTCGGCGAAACCTCGGAACTCACGGGCGGCGAGCAGATCGTCGCCGCGCGCTGCGCGAACGACAGCGTACGCGAGCGCTTCCAGTTCATGTTCGACCGCTATCAGGGCATGATCAACCGCTGGAAGACCGACGACCTGTCCGAGTCACAGCCGACCAAGGGCAATATCGCGGGCGGCCTGACGACGATCGAGGAAAAGGCGCTCGGCAACATCCAGAAGATCGGCAAGAAGTGCATGGTCGACGGCGTGCTCGATAAAGCCGAGGAGCCGACGCACTCGGGTTTGTGGTTCATGGACTCATCGTCGGCGGCCGCGGAGATGGTGACCTTGTGCGCGGCATCGGGCTTCGTCGTGCATTTCTTCCCGACCGGTCAGGGCAACGTGATTGGCAATCCGATCGTGCCGGTCATCAAGATCTGCGCGAATCCGCGCACGGTCCGCACGATGGGCGAGCATATCGACGTGGACGTGAGCGGCATTCTGCAGCGCGAGCAGAACCTCGACCAGAGCGGCGACAAGCTGCTCCAGTGCATGATGGCGACGATCAACGGCCGTTTCACGGCGGCCGAAGCGCTCGTTCATCGCGAGTTCGTCCTGACGCGTCTGTTCGAAAGCGCCTGACGCGGGCGGCCTGAGCGCCGCAGCGGGCCAGTTGAAGTGTGTGTTGGATCCGGTTTTCAGGAACGTGTCTTGCGCACGTTCGGATTCCGGATGCTGCGCAAATTGGGCACCGGAAAGGTTGAATGCACCGCGCGCGGGGCGCCAGATGGGCCAGAACCATGTCAGCCAATTCGGTTAAACCTTGCGCGAATGCGCGCGTCGGATCCGGGAGATGCAACGCAATGCGCAACGGGAGCAAGAACGTGCACGCGCAGTGATGTCTTTCTTTTATCGGCGACAACGGAGTGCTAGGGTTGAATATGAAGTAAGACTAAACAGGTACGGATTCGAGGAGGTTCAGCCATGTTGCGCATGAGCAAGCTTGCCGACTATGCGACGGTGATCTCGATCACATTGGCACGCGGTCCGAACGCCGTGAAGACTGCTCGCAGCCTCGCCGAAGCCACCGGTATCCCGCCGCCGCAACGCTGAAAGCCGGAGGTCAGCATGAGTTCAAGCGTATCGAGGATCGACGAACTGATCCAGCGCGAATACCAGCACGGGTTCGTGACCAATGTGAAGTCAGATACGTTGCCGCGTGGCGTGTCCGAAGACGTCATCCGCCTGATTTCAGCAAAGAAGAATGAACCCGATTTCATGCTCGAATGGCGCCTCGCGGCTTACCGTCACTGGCTGACGATGAACGAGCCGCATTGGGCGACGGTCGAGCACCCGCCGATCGACTATCAGGACATCGCGTATTACTCGGCGCCAATGGCCCAGAAGAACCGGCCGAGGAGCCTGGAGGAAGTCGATCCGGAACTGCTGCGCACGTACGAGAAACTTGGTGTCCCGTTGAAGGAGCGCGAGATACTCGCCGGCGTCGCGGTGGACGCAGTGTTCGACAGTGTGTCGGTGGCGACGACGTTTGGTGAGAAGCTCGGCGCGCTCGGCATCGTGTTCTGTTCGTTTTCGGAGGCGGTGCAAACCCATCCTGACCTCGTGCGGCGTTACCTCGGCTCTGTGGTACCGCATACTGACAATTTCTTCGCTGCGCTGAACTCCGCGGTTTTTAGCGACGGCTCGTTCTGCTACATCCCGCCGGGCGTGCGCTGCCCGGTCGAGCTCTCCACCTATTTCCGCATCAACGCCCAGAACACAGGGCAGTTCGAGCGCACGCTGATCATCGCGGACAAGGGGGCATACGTCAGTTATCTGGAGGGGTGTACCGCACCGATGCGCGACGAAAACCAGCTGCACGCCGCGGTAGTTGAACTGGTCGCGCTGGAGGGGGCGCAGATCCGCTACTCGACGGTGCAGAACTGGTATCCAGGCGATGCGCACGGGCGCGGCGGCATCTATAACTTCGTGACCAAGCGTGGCGATTGCCGTGAAGCCAACTCGAAGATCTCATGGACGCAGGTCGAAACAGGCTCCGCCATTACGTGGAAATATCCGAGCGTGATCCTGCAAGGCGACAATGCGGTCGGCGAGTTCTATTCGGTAGCGCTCACGAACAACTACCAGCAGGCCGACACCGGCACGAAGATGACTCATCTTGGCCGTAATACGCGCAGTACGATCCTGTCAAAAGGCATTTCCGCGGGCCACGGCAGCAACGCCTATCGTGGGCTCGTGAAAATCGCCCGCGCGGCGGAAGACGCGCGCAACTACACGCAGTGCGATTCGCTGCTGCTCGGCGATCGATGCAGCGCACTCACGTTCCCGTACATCGAGGTCAAGAATCCGACCGCGAAAGTCGAGCACGAGGCATCGACCTCGCGCATCGGCGAGGACCAGCTCTTCTATTGCCGGCAGCGTGGCGTGTCCGAGGAAGATGCGGTATCGATGATCGTCAATGGATTTTGCCGGGAAGTCCTCAAGGAGCTGCCCATGGAGTTCGCGGTCGAAGCACAGAAGCTGCTCGGCGTGAGTCTCGAAGGCAGTACAGGCTGACAGGAGCAACCATCATGCTTGAAATCAGCAACCTGAGCGTCGAAGTGGACGGCAAGCCGATTCTGCGCGGGGTCGATCTGGGCGTGAAGGCGGGCGAGGTGCACGCCATCATGGGCCCGAACGGTTCGGGAAAGAGCACGTTGGCCCACGTGCTGGCCGGCCATGAGCGTTATCACGTGACAGGCGGCAGCGTGCGGTATGCAGGTCACGATCTGTTTTCGCTCGCGCCGGAGGAGCGCGCGAGAGAAGGGCTTTTTCTCGCGTTTCAGTACCCCGTGGAAATACCGGGCGTCAGCAACGTGTACCTGCTGAAGGCGGCGTTGAATGCACAGCGCAAGCACCGCGGGGATCCCGAACTGGACGCAATGGAATTCCTGGAACTGGTGAAGGAGAAGATGGCGCTCATGCAGATGGACGAAAGCCTGCTGTATCGCGCGGTCAACGAAGGGTTTTCGGGGGGCGAGAAGAAGCGCAACGAAGTGCTGCAGATGGCGGTGCTGGAGCCGCGCCTCGCGATTCTCGACGAAACCGATTCGGGCCTCGATATCGACGCGTTGCGCGTCGTTGCGCGGGGCGTCAACCAGATGCGCAGCGCGGATCGCGCAATCGTGCTGGTGACCCACTACCAGCGTCTGCTTGAGTACGTCGCGCCTGATTACGTGCATGTGCTCTCACAGGGGCACATTGCGAGATCGGGGACACGCGAGCTGGCACTTGAACTGGAGCGCAAGGGCTATGGCTGGCTCGGTGCGAATGCGCCGGATGAGTCACATTCCGGTCCCGCTGATCCGTAGTGACGAGAGGCGGCTATAGGTGATATCGCAAGGAGTAAAGGTCAAATGAGTGAGGCGACGCCCGACTATCTCCATCAGGCATTCCAGACCGTGTCGAGTACGCTGCCTGGCGCGGAACTTCCCTGGTTGCGTCGCGCACGGCACGACGCGTTCGAAACGTTCGAAGCGCTTGGTTTTCCGACAACTCGTCTCGAAGACTGGAAGTACACGAATGTGGCGACCATTGCGAAGCGTCCGTGGCATTTCACGTCGCCACGCAGTGACGAGCCGGATGTTGAGCGCATTGTCGACCAACTCGTGCCCGACACGACGGTGGGCCGCCTCGTGTTCATGAACGGCCATCACATACCGAGGCTCTCACGCGTGCCGGCTTTGCCGGACGCCGCATTCGTCGGCAGCCTGACGCGTGCACTCCGCGAGATGCCGGAGCGGCTGATGGGCGTCATTGCGCACCAGGCACCGCATGACGGTTTTGCGGCGCTGAACACGGCGTTTCTGAGTGATGGCTATGTGGTCTTGCTGCCGCCGGACTGTGCGATCGACGCGCCGCTCGTCATGCTGTTCCTGACGGACGAAGCGGGCCTCGCAGTACATCCCTTCAACACGATAGTGGCCGATGCGCGCTCGCGCTGCTCGATCGTCGAGCAGTTTGTCGGTATCGCCGACGGCGCGTATCTGATCAACGCAGTGACGAGGATCGTGACGGGCAACGAGGCCGATGTCCAGCATTGCCGCATTCAAAATGAGGCGCGCAACGCGTTCCATATTGCGCATGTCGACGTCACGCAAGAGCGTGCGAGCCGCTTCACGTCGCACTCGTTCGCATTCGGAGGCGCACTGTCGCGTACGCAGATCGATACGCGGCTGCAGGATGTCGATGCCAACGCCGAACTGAATGGGCTGTATTTCGCAGACGCGAAGCAGCATGTCGATCATCACACGCGCATCGATCACGACAAGCCGCATGGTACGAGCCGCGAATACTACCGCGGGGTGCTCGACGGCGCGTCACATGGTGTATTCAACGGCAAGGTGATCGTGCATCGTGATGCGCAGCAGACCGACACGCATCAGTCGAACTACAACCTCCTGCTGTCGCGCGACGCGCAGATCGACACAAAGCCGCAACTCGAGATCCACGCCGATGACGTCAAGTGCACGCATGGCGCAACCGTAGGCCAACTCGACGAGGAGCCGCTGTTCTATCTGCGCTCGCGCGGCATCGAGGAGCGCGTTGCGCGGGCGTTGCTCATCTGGGCGTTTGTGCGCGAGCGCCTGGAGCACGTCGGTATCGAGGCCGTGCGCAATACACTGAAGCAAATGCTGCTCGCACGCACGCCAGAAGGTGAGCGCATTCGGGGACTGCTATGAAGCCGATCGAACCTGTGATGATCCCGGACGACGAGATGGTGGCGCGTTGGCGAAGCGACTTTCCGATCTTGCGCCAACGCGTGCACGGCACGCCGCTGGTGTATCTGGACAACGGCGCGACGACCCAGAAGCCTTCGGTCGTGATCGACGCCCAGCGAGACTATTACGAGCATGCGAATGCGAACGTGCATCGCGGCGTGCATCAGTTGTCGCAACGCGCCACCGACGCTTACGAAGCAGCGCGCGCACGGGTTGCGCACTTCATCAACGCGGCGCGCGCGGAGGAAATTGTCTACGTCCGTGGCACGACGGAGGCGATCAACCTGGTCGCGCAGAGCTATGTGCGTCCTCTCGCGAAACCCGGCGACGAAATCCTGATCAGCGCGATGGAGCATCACTCGAACATCGTGCCGTGGCAACTCGTATGTGAACAGACCGGCGCGAAGCTGAAGGTCGTCCCGATTGATGACCGCGGTGCGCTCGACGTCGATGCATACGAGCGGATGCTCGGCGAACGCACGCGCATCGTGGCAATCACGCATGTGTCGAACGCGCTCGGTACCATCAACCCGATCGCGCGGCTGATCGAGATCGCGCATGCGCGCGATGTGCCCGTGCTGGTCGACGGTGCGCAAGCGATTGCCCATCTGCCTGTCGACGTACGCGCGCTCGATTGCGATTTCTATGCGTTCTCGGGGCACAAGATATATGGGCCGACCGGAATCGGCGTGCTGTACGCCAAGGCGGACAGGCTGGAAGCGATGCCGCCGTGGCAGGGTGGGGGCGACATGATCCGCTCGGTGACGTTCGACAAGACCGTCTATAACGCCATTCCCTGGAAGTTCGAGGCCGGCACCCCGGACATTGGCGGTGCGATCGCGCTCGCGGTGGCGCTCGACTATGTGAGTGCGATCGGTGCCGAAACGATCGGCACGCATGAGGCCGGGCTACTCGCCTACGCGACAGACGCGATGTCCGCGATGCCGAATCTGCGGCTGATCGGCACCGCACGCGAAAAGGCGGGCATTCTGTCTTTCGTGCTCGACCACGTGCATGCCCACGACGTCGGTACGATTCTCGATCATCACGGCGTCGCCGTGCGCGCCGGCCATCATTGCGCGATGCCAGTCATGCAGCGCTTCGGCGTGCCGGCAACCGTGCGCGCGTCATTCGCGCTGTACAACACCCGCTCCGACGTGGAGGCACTCGTCAACGCGATGACGCATGTGCAGGAGGTGTTTGGCTGATGAGCAGTCTACGCGACCTATACCAGGAAGTGATTTTCGACCACTACCGGCGACCGAGAAACTGTCGCCGGCTGCCGGATGCCAATCACAGGGCGGAGGGGTATAACCCGTTGTGCGGAGATCGCATCACGCTGTATTTGCGCATCGAGGACGGCGTCGTGACGGACGTGGGGTTTGATGGTACGGGTTGTGCAATCGCCATCGCATCGGCTTCGCTGATGACCGAGGCGCTGAAGGGGCGCACAGAACCGGAAGTGGAGGCGCTTTTCGGGTCCTTCCACGACATGGTGACGACGCCGGCGGGCACGTCTTTGCAAAATCAGGCAGACCTCGGCAAGCTCGCGGTGCTCTCGGGTGTACGCGAGTTTCCGGCGCGCGTGAAGTGCGCGACGCTCGCATGGCATACGTTGCATGCCGCGTTGCATGACGCGAGCGGCACCATATCGACGGAATGATGTCGCGAGGGAAATGAGGTGAACAGGATGAGCGCATTCGACTGGCTGAAGCAGGCAGACGCGCCGGAGCCCGGCAATCGCGACCTGCGCTCGCGTGTGATTGACGCCTTGCGTACCGTGTACGACCCGGAGATTCCCGTCAACATCTACGATCTGGGGCTGGTGTATGACCTGGACGTCGACGGCGATGCGGGTGACGTGGCGGTCCGCATGACGCTGACCGCGCCGGGCTGTCCCGTCGCGCAGACGTTTCCCGCGATCGTCGAGGACGCCGTGAATTCGGTGGCCGGCGTCAACACCGTACGGGTGGAACTGGTGTGGGAGCCGCCGTGGACGAAAGCGCGGATGTCGGACGCCGCACGTCTGCAATTGGGGATGCTTTGACATGACAGACTGGGTCGATGTCGAGGCGATGACGCATTTCCCGCCGGGCTCGGTGCGCAGCGTCGACGTGGACGGCACGCAGGTCGCGGTGTTCAACCTCGATGGCGTCTGTTATGCGATCGAAGATACCTGCCCGCACGACGGTGGCATCCTGACTGGCGGTGCCGTGGAGGGTGATGAGGTGGTGTGTCCACGCCATGGCGCCCGTTTTTGTATCAGGACGGGCAAGGTGCTGGCGCCACCGGCTTACGAGGACGTTGCGGTGTTTCCGGTGCGCATTGAGGGCGGGGTCCTGCAGGTGCGCGACGCGCGGTGGGACGATAGCGCTCGCTGAACAGGACGTAACGCCGATTGACGACGACGGGCGGCGGGCGGGAAAGCTGCAGGTGCGCCGCGCGCCCACCACCTCACACTACCCGCACGCCCCCACTTCCCCACATGCGGTACAAAAATCGCACCCGTCCTTGCGAATCACCGCATTCGCGCCACACGAATCGCATTTGCGTCCGAGCATCGTGTGTAGTCCCTGCGTGCCGTTTGGCTGCAGGAACGTGTCCGTACTATCCACGGGATTCGGGCGAATGCCGAAATCGGCGGATAGCGCGGTGTCGGTTTTCATTTGCCCGCGCGGCAGGCGCGCGAGCATCCGCGATGGCACCTCATTGCCTTCGGCGTCGAGAAAGCCGCGTCGATACAGGATCTGCTGGATCGCGAACGCAAGCGCGGCCACTTCCGAATCATGCCAGCGCGGCGCGCGATGACCGTCGAGTCGCTGCACGTCGCCAAGGCGCACCTGACCGCGATCCCACGATACCTTGCGCATGTCCTGCAGATTGCGCGCGACAAACCCGCCGCGTGCGGCAAGCGACAGTGAACGCATCGTCGCGGTGATCCACTGCTGTGACTCGTCGCGCTGCCCGGCCGGAATGAAGAACTCGATCGGCCGCTCGATCGTCACGTCCTCGCCGCCGAGCCGCCCCGTCACCTCGATGAACGACACCGCGACATACAGCGATTTCTTGCCCGCCTGGGTCAGATACTCGACCTTCTCGATGATCGCCGGCAACTCGCCTCTTGGTCGATGATCGATCGCGATACGCAGCGGATCCTGATCCAGCCCGGTGAGCGTGTCGTCGGCCTGCGCGGCCGTCACGCTCAGCACCGCGCCGAGCGTGTCGTTCGGGCGATAGGTGGCAAGCCCCTTCAGGCCGCTTTTCCATGCATCGAAGTAGAGGCTTTCGAACGCATCGAACGGATAGTCGGCGGGCACGTTGACGGTCTTCGAGATCGACGTATCGACGTACGGCTGCACGGCCGCCATCATGTCGAGATGGTCGCGCGCCGACATCTCTAGCGCATTGACGAAATAGTCGGGCAGCCGGGTCACGTCGCCGCCCAGCTCGCGATAGAGCCGGTACGCGTAGTCTTCGACGTCGAACGATTCGCGGCCGCCGTCGGCCATCATCTTCGTGCGCGTGTAGGTCCACGAGAACGCCGGCTCGATGCCGTTCGACGCGTTGTCCGCGAACGCCAGGCTCACGGTGCCGGTCGGCGCGATCGACAGCAGATGGCTGTTGCGGATGCCGTCGCGGCGGATCGCCTGCTGGATGTCGTCGGGCAGGCGCGACGCGAACGTGCCGGTTTCCAGATAGCGCGCGGCGTCGAAGAGCTCGAACGCGCCGCGCTCCTTCGCGAGATCGACCGACGCACGATAAGCCTCGTCGCGCATCAGCCGCGCGATGCGCACCGCGAAATCGCGGCCTTCCTGCGAGTTGTAGCGCAGCCCGAGCATCACGAGCGTATCGCCGAGGCCGGTGAAGCCGACGCCGATACGCCGCTTCGCGCGCGATTCGTCGTATTGCTGCGGCAGCGGCCACAGCGTGACGTCGAGCACGTCGTCGAGAAAACGCACCTGCGTACGGGTGCGCCACGCGAGGCCGTCCCAGTCGAATGACGGCTGGCGGCCCTGCAGTTGCGCGAACGGATCGACGACGAAGCGCGTCAGGTTGAGCGGCCCCAGGTTGCAGCAGCCGTACGCGGGCAGCGGCTGCTCGCCGCACGGATTGGTCGCGCGGATCGTTTCGACGGCGCGCAGATTGTTGTCCTCGTTCATCCGTGAGATGAACACGATGCCGGGCTCGGCGACGTCGTACGTCGAGCGCATGATGCGGTCCCAGATCGCGCGCGCCTCGTGCTCGCTATAGACCCACAAGCCGTCCTCGCGCTGCCGCACGTCGCCGGCCGAGCGCAGCGCCGGCGACGGCTCAGCGCGGTGGACCAGTTGCCACGGTTCGTCATTCTCGACCGCGCGCATGAATTCGTCGGTGACGCCGACCGACACGTTGAAGTTGTTCCAGCGTCCCTTCGAATGCTTGGCCTCGATGAATTCGAGGAGGTCGGGGTGGTTGCAGTCGAGCACCGCCATCTGCGCGCCGCGTCGCGAGCCCGCGCTTTCGACGGTGCGGCACGACGCGTCGAACACGTCCATGTAGCTGCACGGACCCGAGGCGGCCGAATTCGTCGTGTGAACCCGCGCGCCTTTGGGTCGGATCGCGGAGAAGTTGTAACCGACGCCGCCACCGCGGCGCATCGTTTCGGCGGCCTGCAGCAGGGCCACGTAGATGCCCGGCAAGCCCTGGTCGTCGACGCCCTGGATCGAATCGCCGACCGGCTGCACGAAGCAGTTGATCAGCGTCGCGGCGATGCCGCTGCCCGCCGCGCTCATGATGCGGCCCGCGCCGAGCGCGCCATGCCGCAGGTTGTCGACGAACAGCGCTTCGACCGACGCGCGCAATTCGGGCGGCTCGGCCTCGGCGACGCCGCGCGCGACGCGGCGGAATACGTCGTCGGCCGATTGCTCGTCGCCTTTCGCATATTTCTCGAGCAGCACGTCGAGCGAGAACTGCTGCGGCGGAATCAGCGAAGCGGGTGGGGCGGAGGAAGCGGGAGGCGTGGAAGCGGCGGTGGCCGCGCGGGTTTGCGGCGTGTCTTCTGCCATGATCGGCCCTCAAACGGCGTCGCGGCGGGCGCGGCGCGGTGGTGGACGGCGCGCCGCCAGCGCCGGAGAGCGAGCCGGCGCTTGAGCGGGCGCAACGAATCCACCTTAACGCACGGGGGGCGGGGCGGCAACCGGGAGCGGCGCCGGCGCTGCGGCGCGTCGTGCGATGCCGCGCCGGCCGGGCACCTGGGCGCTAAGGGCGCGTAGGCAGTAGGGAGATCAAGCTTGGGGCAGCGGGGTCAATTCCCGCGCGGTCCGTCTGCGGGACGCGTCGACGTTGCGCACGTCAGGCCGCTTCCAGCAGCGGTTCGAGGATTTCCGCGCAGATCATGGCGGAGGCATTCGACGGCGCCGGGCGCTCGGCCGGCTTGAACACGGGGTCACCACGGCGGATCTTGCGGCGTGACACGGCGCAGGTGCCGGACGAATGCGCCGAGCGGCGGCGCCAGCGCTGCTCACCGTAGTGGCAGCGTCCCGGCTCGACCCAGCGGATCACCAGCGTCGTGTCGGAGCTCTCGAGAATTTCGATTCGTACGCCATTGGTACCGTCGAGGGGGATGGACTCCAGAGTCATCATCGGCTCCATATTGTGGAGTGCCGAATTTAGTCCCGCGCGGGCCCGAGAGCCATTGTGTCACGGACGAAATACTATTGCGAAATTAGCAATAATCGGATTTGACAGTCGCAAGTGACCGAAATGACAGCCGTTGCAAGCATGTTTATGCGATTTTTTAATAATGCGCATTTTTGCAACGCTGTATTGCTTGTGGCGCGACGAGGAGAGCGTTCGGAAAAGGAAGACGGCGCTTCCTTTAAGATGTGTGGTCAGGCACCGATGCGAGCCGTCAGTGTATCGGGTTTGAATTTTTCCGGTCGGCTCGCACGCACACTGCTCAAAAAAACACTAGAGATCACATGATTCCACGCCCTCCCGCAGTCCCTCCCAATTCTTCCGAATCGTCGTCCGTCGCCGCCGAGCGCCTGAAAAAGCAGAAGGCTGCATCGGCCGCGCTCTATATCGGGCTCGTGTTGCTCGCCTTGTGGGTGGTGCGCGATTTCATCGTGGTGGTCGCGTGGGCGGGGGTCGTCTCGATTGCGCTATGGCCGCTGCTGCACAAGGTCGCGGGCAGCCGCTGGTTCAGGGGGCGCACAACCGTGCTCGCGACGGTCTTCACGCTGGTCATCGCGGTGCTCGTGTTGCTGCCGGTCGCACTCGGTCTCGCCCAGGCGCTGCGCGAGGCGCATGAACTGAGCGAGTGGTTCCGCGGCGTGCAGGAAAACGGCATTGCAGTGCCGGACTTCGTCAACCGTCTGCCGTTCGGCGTGCCCCAGATCACCGCGTGGTGGCAGGCCAATCTCGCGCAGCCGCTGCGCGACTCCGCCGCGATGAAAGGCTTGCACAGCGAAACGGTGATGACGCTCGGTCGACAGTTCGGCGCGCGCGCCTTGCATGCGGCGATGGTGTTCGCGTTCATGCTGGTCACGCTGTTCGTGATTTTTCAGGCGGGGCCGCGCCTGTCCGGCTCGCTGCTGAAGGCCGCGCGACGCGGCTTCGGCGATAGCGGCGCGGACCTCGTCGAGCAGATGGCGACCGCGGTGCGCGGCACCGTGTCGGGATTGATCGTGGTCGGCGCCGGCGAGGGTGTGCTGCTCGGCTTCGCCTATCTGGTGACTGGCGTGCCGCACGCGGCACTGCTCGGCTTCGTCACGGCGATCGCCGCGATGCTGCCGTTCTGTGCGCCGATCACGTTCGGTCTCGCGGCGCTGTGGCTGCTCGTACAGGGCTCGGTGGTCCCGGCGGCTGGGCTTGCGGTGTTCGGCGCGATCGTCGTGTTCATCGCCGAGCACTTCGTGCGGCCGGTACTGATCGGCAACTCGACGCGCCTGCCGTTCCTGCTCGTGCTATTCGGCATTCTCGGTGGCGCGGAGACGTTCGGGCTGCTCGGGATTTTCATCGGCCCCGCGTTGATGACGGTGCTGATGGTGCTGTGGACCGCGCTCGTCGAGTAGCGCGTACGTCGATAGGTGCGTGGCCGGAGGCCTCGCCGGCTCAAGGCCGCTGATACGACGGATGCTCCTGCGCCGGCGGCTTCACGCAGGCAAGCGTGTATTTGAGCGCGGCGGGCAGGAGAGCGCTCCACACGTCCCACGTGTGGCCGCCGTCGATGATCCGCAGCGTCGCCGGATTGCCCGCGAGCCGCAGATGCGTGTAGAGCAACGACGCGTCGGCCTGGATGTCGAGGTCGTCGTCGCCGGACGCGATGAACATCGGCAGGCGATACGGCCGGCTCATGTAGCGGTCCCACTGCGCCGGATAGTTGAGCTCGTGCCACACGCGCGGGTCGAACTGGTGCTCGCCGAACACGCCGACCCGCCGCGCCGCCGATGCGCGTGGCGGCTCGTTCGCATAGATCGCGGGACTCAGCAGCAGGGCGCCGCAAAACATCTCAGGCTGCGTCAGCGCATAGCGCAGCGCGCCGAAGCCGCCCATCGACACGCCGCCGATCATCCGGCCGCCGCGCTGGTTCGCAACCGCATAGTGCGTTTCGATCTCGGGCAGCAGATCGTCGAAGAACGCGGTCTCCATCTTCTCCTTACGATCGACGTACCAGTCCGTGCCGCCCTGCGGCATCACGATCACGACGGGCGGGATCTCCTTGCGCTCGATCAGCGTGTCCGCGGCGCTTTGCAGATGGCCTTGCGTGATCCAGTCGTTGGCGTCGCCGTTATTGCCGTGCAACAGGTAGAGCACGGGCAGGCGCGGACCGTCGGCACGATAGCCGCCCGGCAGATAGATCGTGTAGTTCCAGTCGCGGCCGAGCGCATCGGAATGAAAGCTGCGGCTCGCGATCGTGCTCGCAAACGCGGGCGCGCCGACGGCGACGGCGAGCAGTGCGAGGGCGAAAGAGAGGAATCGACGCATGTCAGTGTGGAAGGCCGGCGCGGGATTCGCGCGCGGCCGTCATGCTATCAGCATTGGCGCCGAATTTGAGACGGAAAGGGGCGGGGAAACAGACGGCGCTTTATGCGCGCAAAGTTCCTGGGGCGCCGCCGGTGCGTCAAGTGTCGGGGACTCTCTACGCGTCATACGCACGCCCGGAACGTTGCCGAAACGTTTAGCTCGACGTCCCCAGCCGCCCGGCGACGAATCGCCCGACGAACCGCTTCAGCGGCTCCGCACCCAGCGCGACCGCGAACAGCGCGCCAACCGCAGCCGCATCCGCGAGCAATCCCAGCGGGTAGTTCAGGTAACCATCGGTTGCATCGTAGAGCACCGAGTCGACCACCAGCGAGATCACCGCGCCGGCAATGAAGCACAACAAACCCTGACGTCCGATCACGCCGACCCATGGCAGCCGGCGCGCGACCTTCTTCGCCCAGCCGAGCTCGATCAGATTCGCGACGAGCCACGCGATCGCGAGGAAGTTGCCCGCGCGCAGGTACGACAGGTTCTGCTTGAGGCTCGCGTCAAGCGGTGCATGCAGCAGAAAGAGCTTGTCGTACGCGGCGCCCACCACAACTGCGAACGCCAGCACGCTGACGAGCCAGCCGCACCGATGCGCGCTGATCCGCTGATACACCGGCTGGCAGCGTGCCAGCACGCCGAGCACGAACATCAACTGCCACGCGAACGGGTTGAAGTCCCAGTGCATGTCGGGCGCGGCGGGCAGGTACTGGCTGATCACCGGCGCGCCGGCCCACAGCGCGACGCTGCCGGCGAGCAGCAGCCACGGCTTGCTGCGCGCGAGCGGCAGGATCGTCGGGACCAGCAGCGCGAAGAACGCGTACATCGGCAGCACCGACGCGAGATACGGCTGGCGGCGCAGCAGCACGATGTCGCGCAACGCGGCAAGCGGCGTGTCGATCAGGTCGTCGAGATCGGTCGTGGCGAGATTGGGTCCGTCGATGCTGAACGCGGTGAGCACCGCGCTGACCAGCAACATCAGTCCCGCGGTGACGAGAAACGCGCGATAGATCTCGAATGAGCGGCGCAGGAAGCGGCTGCGCGCGATCGTCTCGTTGCGCCGCTCAGCGAGCGCCGCATAGGCGGTGGCGGTCGCGAAGCCGCCGAGGAACACGAACACTTCGGCGGCATCGCACAGCGCATACGCATGCAGCGTCACGCGCGACAGAATGCTGCCGCCGATGTGATCGACGACGATGATCAGCAGAACCAGTCCGCGGAAAAAGTCGAGTTCGATCAGACGGGAGGATGACTTGGGCATTGTTTGCGTCAAAAGCAGCCCCGTGCGACGGCGCGCTGATCTAGCGCGGCGGGCGTCTCACAAGGCTCTAAATTTGGGATTGGGTGTTGCGGCGGGAAGGCGATCCGTGTCCGCGGGGTGTACAGATGACCCTGGCTGCGGCGCTGAGTTCCGTTGCATCGCAGCAAAGGGGCACGATTATATTTCCTTTCGTGACAATGATGCAGCGAGCGAGGCAGCGGCTGCCTTTTACCTGAAGCGACGTTTCGAAAAAAGAGGCAGCAACGTCCAGTGGAGAATTAGCAACATTCTTGAGTATCGGCGCATCCTCTCATGGACGGCCAGCTGATGTCGTGTGACGATTTCCGGAAAGAGCAGCCACGTGGAGCAGTCTTCAGAACTGCTGGGAAAGTGACGAAAACAACAAATATTGAGAACAAAGCGACCGGATCGAGTTGTTCTATCACTCGAGGTGCAGGGAGATCATCATGAACAAGCAAGTGTTCGCGCTGGCTGTCTCCATTACTGCGTCCGCCGTTTTTGCCGCGCCTGTCTCCGCGCAGACTAGCGTCACGCTGTATGGCGTGATCGACGAAGGCATCAACTACACGAACAATGTTGGCCACGGCCATGTTTATGAACTCGCGAGCGGTTTTGCTCAAGGCAGCCGCTGGGGTCTGAAGGGCGCCGAAGATCTGGGCGGCGGTCTGAAGGCGGTCTTCCAGCTCGAGAACGGGTTCGACCTGAATTCCGGGCGGCTCGGTCAGGGCGGGCGGATGTTCGGCCGACAGGCTTTCGTCGGACTCAGCTCGGAACCCTACGGCACGCTGACGTTCGGCCGGCAATACGATTCGGTTGTCGATTATCTGGCACAGACCACGGCCAACGGCAGTTGGGGCGGCGAGCTGTTCTCGCATCCGTACGACAACGACAACACCGACAACACGTTCCGCCTCAACAACACGGTCAAGTACACGAGCCCGTCGATCTCGGGCTTCCAGTTCGGGGGCACCTATAGCTTCAGCAACGACACGAGCTTCGCCAACAATCGGGCATACAGCTTCGGTGGCCAGTACACGTACGGCGGGCTGCTGGTCGCTGCGGCTTATCTGCAGGCCAACAATCCAGGCAGCAGCGCGAACGGCGCGGTTGCCACCAACGACGCTGGCTTCGTCGCGAAGCGCATGCGCGTGTTCGGCGGCGGCATCAACTATACGTTCGGACCGGCGACGGCGGGCTTCGTCTATAGCAACTCGAACTATCTGGAGCCGACCGCGAACGGCTTTCTCGGCATCGAGCCACTGGTGC
The DNA here is from genome assembly GCA_000173575.1 of Burkholderia sp. H160. GTDB lineage: Bacteria > Pseudomonadota > Gammaproteobacteria > Burkholderiales > Burkholderiaceae > Paraburkholderia. The sequence goes on from ABYL01000013.1 coordinate 43,555, forward strand.
CGCTCGTGCCCGTCACACCGCCGGGCGTGCTGCTGAACCAGCTGAAGTATCAGAACTTCGAGGTCAACGGCAAGTATCAGATTTCGCCGGTGCTGTTCGTCGGCGCACAGTACGTGTACACGATGGAAACCTACGACGCGTCGAACGGCGGCGTGAAGCCGCGCATCCATACGTTTGGGCTGATGGCGGACTACAACCTGTCCAAGCGCACCGACGTCTATCTGCAGGGCGCGTATCAGCAGGTCACCGGCGATTCGACGCTGTCGATCCTCGATTTCGCATTCATCCCCGGCACGCAGTCGCCGTCGTCGACGTCGAAGCAGGTCGTCGTGCGTGCGGCGATCCGGCATAAGTTCTAGATCCTGCTCGTCAACGCAAATCGGCCAGCCTTCGGATTCGAAGGCTGGCTTTTTTTGCGCCGGCCGCCGCGGCCGGTGGCCATTCAAGTTCCCGCCGTGTTTGCCGATAAGGCAAATGTCAATAAATCTCAACGCGCCGCGGGCAAGCGGCGATGAGTGCGTCGTCGGCGGCCCAACAGACGTGGCGCCGTCACGCGGAAATGCGGCTCGTAACGTCTGTATCAGAGTGTGTGGGGCGGGTCGTTTCTATTAACTGTGACTTTACAATTCCCCCCACATTTCAGCAGGAGTCGAACAACTTGAGAACACGTTTCGACAGAACGATATTGGCCAGTCTCGCCAGCGCGTGGGTTGCGCTGGCCGTCAGCGGTTGCGCGAATGTCGCGCAGCCGGATGCACAGAACGACATGGCAGCCGGCGCCGCCGTGGCGTCCGGCGTGCCCGCGGCGAACGCGGTGGCAACGGCGGCCGGCAATCCATCAGCAGCGGCCCCGCAGTCGATCGATACCAGCGATAACGACGCGCCGCTCAAAAAATCACCGCCACTCGTGTATCGCGTCAGGCGCGGCGACACGCTGGCGCGGGTCGCGCAGCATCATCACGTGAGCGTCAAGCAGTTGCAGGCGTGGAACGGGCTGAAGGCGTCGGCGCGGTTGAAGCCGGGGCAGGTGCTTCATGTCGCTTCGCCGGAGACAGTGCGCGCAGTGAAACAGGCCAATGCGGCGGCGGCCGCGAAGGCCGCGGCGCAGTCCGCGGCGCAGACTTCTTCACAAGCTTCGGCGCAGACGTCGCCGCAAGCTTCGGCTCAATCCGCCGCACCGGCTCCGGATGCCGCCGAAGTTCGCGAAGTCGCGCAGGAAACCCGCCGGCATGCGAGCAGCGTGACGCTCGCATGGCCTGCCTCGGGCAGCGTCGTCGAAGCGTTCCAGCCGGGTGAAACGCGCGGCATCGAGATTGGCGGCAAAGCGGGCGATCCGGTGCGAGCCGCCGCCGACGGCAAGGTGATGTACGCGGGCACCGGATTGAACAGCTATGGCAGTCTGATCATCGTCCAGCACAACAAGGATTTTCTGACCGCGTATTCGCATAACCGCAAGCTGCTGGTCAAGACGGGCGATATCGTCCGCAAGGGACAGCAGATCGCGGAGATGGGCGACGAGAACAACTCGCGTGTGTCGGTCGGCTTCGAAGTGCGGCGCGACGGCAAGCCGGTCGATCCGCTGTCTTATCTGCCACGGGGGCGCGGCTGAACTCCGGGCGAAGCGCCGTTTACATCGATTCCACACTGCGCAGCAAGCGCGTGACCTCACCGTGGTAATGAAGGATGGCCGGATCGGCCTGCAATAGCGGCAAATAACGCGGCAGGAAGCCGTTGTTCGGCTGATCGGACGAGAACAGGCCAATCACGGCCTCGGCGGTCGCGCGCCGGTCGCCGGCCTCGGCTTCCGTGTCGTCGAGAATTTCGTCGACGCTCGCGATCACCGTCGATAGCGGCGTCAGCCAGCGAAACCCCGAGCCATTGATCAGCACCTGCAGGAATGCCGCCGGCGTCACCGGGCCGAACTCTTTTTCGTACGCGGCGCGTTCGTGATCGAGAATCGCCTTGTGCAGCGCGAGCAACGGTCGGCGAATGTCCGAGAGGAATTGAGTGCATTGCGGGTCGTTCATCGGCGGCTCCTGCGGCTGAGGTGACTCGACAGTATCGCGCATCGCAACCCGACGTAGTGCGATGCGGCGACTCATGCGATCACGCTATCGGGTTGATCTGTCGATGGTAACGCATCGGTTCTACCGAGACATGCGATGCAACGCGCATAACGCTGCAGATGCCGCCGGGCACGTCCAGCGAACTTCCTGCGTCACGACTACGACCAGCTGGTTTTTGGCGACACCCGCTCGACCATAGGCCGCTTTTAATTGCGTATTAGCGCGACATGCCGAACAAAACCGGCAAGTGTTCGGGGTCGGCGCGGCGGAGGTGACCAGGCTGCGTCAGTCGACGCAGGCGGCGCGTTGATCGCCCTGTAAGCGATCAGCGCACGAATTGAGGGTTTTTACGGAGGCGATACCGCTCAAGTTTGCGCCGCCAATGCCGATATTTGTACCAAATGGTTAATGTCGCGAGGCGCTCGCATGAAATTGTCTACAAAGTTGTTGATGCTCGTCATCGCCGCGCTGCTCGGCGTCGTGCTGCTCGCGGCCATGGCGCTGCAGACGCTGCGCGGCGCTTTGATCGACAGCCGTCGTGAAGAGATCGTCATTCTTCTGACGAAGGCCGAACATCTGGTCAATTCATACAGGGAGCTGCAGGCGCGCGGAACGCTCACACGCGATCAGGCTCAGCAGCAGGCAAAAGCAGCGCTAGCGGAGCTCAACGCGAATACGAAGAGCTACTACTGGGTCACGACCTCCGATGGCATCAACCTCGTGCATCCGAACGCGAAGTTCATCGGCACCAAAGCTAAAGGCAACCGCACGACGGACGGTCTGACCGACAGCGAGGCCTATCGAACCGGGATGGCGCAGTCGCATTTCGCGCTCGTCGATGTGCTGGTGAAGCGCAGCCCTGATGCGGATGCGGAGCCGAAGCTCCAGGGCGTAGTCGCCATTCCGGACTGGGATTGGTGGATCGGCACCGGCTTCTTCTACGACGACATCAACGCGGCCTTCGCCCGGCTCGCGATGGTGCTGGGCGCCATCGCGCTCGTCATCGCCGCGATCCTGACGACGATCGCATGGGCCGTCCTTCGCAGCGTCAGGCGCACGCTCGGCGGCGAGCCGGAGCATGCGACGCACGTAGCGGCCCAGATCGCCACCGGGCACCTCGACGTAGAGTTCGACGCTGCAAAGGCCGGCCCGGGCAGCTTGCTGGCGGTGCTCGGTGAGATGAAGACTCGCCTCACTGCGACGATCGGCGAAATCCAGTCGGCGACCAACTCGATCGCCGTCGGCGCCGGCGAGATCGCCCAAGGCAATCTGGACCTCTCGCAACGCACCGAGGAACAGGCCGCATCGCTGCAGGAAACCGCCGCGAGCATGGAGCAGATCACCGCGACGGTGAAACAGAACGCCGAGAGTGCGCGCCAGGCCAACGGCCTCGTGAGCACCGCCAAGAACGCGACCGAACTCGGTGGCGCAGCCGTGCAAGAAGTGGTCGAGACGATGCAGCAGATTTCGCATCAGTCCGTGCGGATCGCGGACATTACCGCCGTGATCGAGAGCATTGCGTTTCAAACCAACATTCTTGCGCTCAACGCGGCAGTCGAAGCGGCGCGCGCTGGGGAGGACGGACGCGGGTTCGCAGTCGTCGCCTCGGAGGTCCGCTCGCTTGCCCAACGAAGCGCGGCTGCGGCGAAAGACATCAAGGAGCTGATCGAGGTGTCGGTCGAAAAGGTTGGCAGTGGCAGCCGGCTCGTCGAGACGGCAGGCGAGCGCATGACGGAAATCGTCCGATCGATCGGACGGGTTGCTGACATCATGGGCGAGATTTCAGCAGCCTCCGAGGAGCAAAGTACCGGCATCGAGCAGGTCAGCAAGGCGGTCACACAAATGGATGAAGTCACCCAGCAGAACGCCGCGCTCGTGGAGCAGGCCGCGGCGGCTGCGTCTTCGCTTGACGAACAGGCAGCACGTTTGAGGTCCGCAGTGTCGGTGTTCCGACTTGGTTGATGCCAGGTGAGCCATCCGCGGAACCAGTCTGCCCGGTTCAAGACTCTTTCCGCATCCATGGCGTAAACGTGATTCCGACCAGCAATCCTTCCGGCCCGATGAAGCGGCTGACAGCCTGGCCCCACGGCTCATTCCGGTTCCTGACCAGCATCCGATACCCTTGCGATTCAAGTTCTGCCGTCGCCGCCTCGACGTTGTCGACATCAAACTCGATCCAGGCTTGCGGGATGGGTACGTCGCGAGGCCACGATTCCGTGCCGAAGCACGACTGAGAGGCGTGGGAGAGCGGCCACAAGGCGAAAGAATTTGCGCCGTTCAGATTCTCCGTATGGAGATAGCCGCCGTTCTCTTCCTTGAAGGGGATACCGAAGGCACGACCGTAGAGATCGCGGCTTGCCTGGGCGTCAATCACGATCGGGCCAAAGCCTGCGATGAACAATGCCTTGGCTTTTGGGATCATTTCCATGGCTTCTCCTTTGCCGCGAAAGAGCGGCGCGATGAAGAACGGAACACATCCGCCCACGCCCATTGAGCTGATCTGGCGGCCAGTATTCCGGGGCCGCGGGACATGGTTTGGTTGAGTGTAGGCCTGTTTCGGGTGGCCGGCAGGCATCCGTCGCTCGTCAGCGAATGGCGATCGGCCGGGATTGGGAACAGCCCGCTGGCTCGTGACATCTATTTCCTCGAACGCAGGGAAAACGCCAGACCTTCACCAGGAAGCGCGCCCCGCCCACCCGTCGAGGAGACTCACATGAAAACCGTCCATTGGCTGTTGCTCGCCGCGCTTGCATTGGCGAGCGCCACCGTATTGGCGCAAGGCTCGGCCCCGACCGATCCGCAGATTGCCGCCATCGTCGTCGCAGCGAACCAGGCAGATATCGATGCCGGCAAGCTCGCGGAATCGAAGACCCATTCGAAAGACGTCAAAGCGTTCGCGCAGCGCATGGTCGCCGACCATACCAGCGTCAACAAGGCGGCCGCCGATCTCGTGCACAAGCTCGGCGTCACGCCCGAAACCAATCCGACCAGCGACAGCCTCAAGCAAGGAGGCAAGACCAACATCGCGAACCTGAAGTCGCTGCAAGGGGCAAAGTTCGATCGTGCCTATATTGATCATGAAGTCACCTATCACGAGCAAGTCATCGACGCACTCGACAAGACGCTGATTCCCAGTGCGCAAAACGCGGAACTGAAGGCGCTGCTGGTGAAAGTCAGGCCGGCGTTCGTCGCGCATCTGGATCACGCGAAGCAGGTGCAGGCGTCGTTGGCGAACGCGCAATGAGCCGCGCGCATCGTGTCGCGCTGGCCGTCTGCGCAATGATGTCCGTGGCCGTTGCCTCGCCAGCGGCCGCGAGCACCTATACCGTAACGATCGAGCAAATGCGCTTTGATCCGCCGACCGTGACGGTGCATCGCGGAGACAGCGTCGTGTGGGTGAACAAGGACCTCGTGGCCCATACGGTAAGCGCCGACGCAAAGAATTTCGACTCCGGCAGCATCGCGCCCGAGGCGTCATGGCGATACGTCGCGGGCCAGACCGGCCGTCATCCGTACAAGTGCCTGTTTCATCCGACGATGCATGGCACACTGATCGTCGAGCCGACACCATGACAGAGCCAGAGGCGGTAACGTGGCCAACGTGTATTCCAGCGGACTGACGGACGCCGAGGCGGAGATTGTGCGCCGCATCGTAGCAGGCGACCTCGCGGCTTTCGAACTGTTGATGCGGCGCCACAATCGGCGCCTCTACCGGCTTGCCCGCGCCACGCTGCGCAATGACGCCGACGCGGAAGACGCCTTGCAGGACGCCTATTTGAAGGCCTTCAGGGCACTCCCGCAGTTTCGCGGCGAGGCTGCGCTTGCTACGTGGCTCTCACGCCTCGTCCTCAACGAATGTTTCGGCAGGATGCGTCGCGAGGCTCGCCGCCAAAACGTGATGCCGACGCTGCCGGTTTGCCCCGACGACGAGCAGATGTCTTTAGACATGGACCCGATGAGCACCCAGGACGCCTGCGTCCCCGATCAGGCGGCCTCCCGTGCGCAGATCCGCGCGCTCCTCGAACGAAAGCTCGACGCGCTGCCCGTGGACTTCCGTACGGTGTTCGTGCTGAGATCCGTCGAGGAGATGAGCATCGAAGAAACAGCAGCGAGCCTGTCCATTCCCGAGGCCACGGTACGCAGCCGTCATTTCAGGGCAAGACAGATGCTGCGCGAATCGCTGGCGGAAGACGTCGAGCGGCTGGGCCCGGAGCTATTCGAGTTTGGCGGCAGGAGTTGCGATCGCATCGTCGCAACTGTGCTCGCACGGCTGCGACAGCCAGCCAGGCCATAGCCTCCACATCACTTCACCGATGCTGTCCCACCTTCTGCCGCTTCTCGAGCACGCGCGCATACCAGGTCAGCGGAAAACACATCGCGAAGTAGATCATCGCGACCATGCCGTAGATCGGAAAAGGCCGGAACGCGGCATTCGTGATCATCGTGCCGGTCTTCGTCAGTTCGGTGAAGCCGATGATCGACGCGAGCGCGGTGCTCTTGACGACCTGCACGAGAAAACCGACGGTCGGCGCGACCGCGATTTTCAGCGCCTGCGGCCACACGATATAGCGCAACTGCTGGCCGAACGTCATGCCGAGGCTCGCGCCCGCCGCCCACTGGCCGCGCGGCACCGCTTCGACGCAGCCGCGCCAGATGTCGACCAGATAGGCGCTCGTGTAGAGCGTCAGCGTGACGGTCGCGGCGGCCCAAGGCGACACGTCGATGCCGATGAGCGGCAAGCCGAAGAACGCGAGAAAGAGCTGCATCAAGAGCGGCGTGCCCTGAAACACCTCGACGTAAAGCACGACGATGCGCCGTAGCCAGGCGATCGGCGACACGCGCATCGCGAGCAGCATAAGCCCGACCACACCGCCACCGCCGAACGCGATCAGCGACAGCAGCACGGTCCAGCGCGCGGCGAGCAGCAGATTGCGGGCGATATCCCACAGCGTGAATTCGACCATGATCAGCGCTCCGTCGGCAGGGTGCGCGCGCCACGCCACATCAGGCGGGTGCGCCAGTTGCGCGGCAAGCCGTCGTTGCCGCTACTGCTGTTGCTACTACGCGCGGCGCGGCCCGCGAACAACCCGCGGCCGAAGCGGTTCAACAACTGCCGCAGCACGATCGACATCAGCAGATAGGTCGCCGTGATGATCACGTAGCTCTCGAACGAGCGGAAGTTGCGCGACTGGATGAAGTTCGCCGCATAGGTCAGGTCGGGCACCGAGATCTGCGACACGACGGCCGAGCCGAGCATCACGATCAGCACCTGGCCGAGCAGCGCGGGAAACACATTGGCGAGCGCCTGCGGCAGCACGACGTAGCGGAACACCTGGCGTCCATGCAGGCCGAGCGCCTGCGCGGCCTGCACCTGGCCGCGCGAAATCGAATCGATGCCGGAGCGCACGATTTCGGTCGCATACGCGCCGAGGTTGACGGTCATCGCGAGAATCGCAGCCTGGATCTCATCGATATGAATGCCGAGGCTCGGCAGGCCGAAGAACACGAAGAACAACTGCACGAGAAACGGTGTGTTGCGGATCAGCTCGACGTAGCTCGCGACCAGCCAGCGCGCCCACTTCGGCCCGCCCGCGGCGATGCTCGCACCGCCGATACCGACGAGCCCGCCCGCCAGTGTCGAGACGGCGGTGAGCCCGAGCGTCACGGCGGCGCCGTGCGCGAGCATCCCCGCATAGAGGCCGAAGCCGCTGAAATCAAACTCGTAAGTCATGGCCTCGTGCCCATCGCGGGATCAGATTGCGGCGCGGCGTTCAAGGCACCGCACAGCAGGGTTTAAAAGCGGGATTCATAGATCGGCCGGCAGCGGCGCGCGCAGCCACTTCTGCGAAATCGCGTTCATGGTGCCGTCCTTGCGGGCCTTGGCAATCGTTTCGTCGACCTTCGCCTTCAGGCGCGGCTCGTTCTTGTTCAGACCGACGTGATCGGGCGAGCTGAACAGCGCGAACTTCTGCTCCGGATCGTTCGCCGGATGCCGCGCGAGAATCGTCGCGCCGACGTCGTTGCCGACCACCATCAACTGTACCTGACCAGAAATAAACGCCGAAATTGCGCCGTTCGGATCGTCGAAACGTTTGATGTTCGCGGAGGGCGGCGCGATCTTCGTCACGCTCAAGTCTTCGAGCGTGCCGCGCGCGACCGAGATCGACTTGCCGGCGAGGTCGGCGGCGCTTTTCACCGGCAGCGATTTCGGGCCGAATACCGCGAGGTAGTACGGCGCGTAGGGCTGCGAGAAATCGATCACTTTTGCGCGCTCCGGCGTCTGGCCCACCGACAGCAGCAGGTCGGCCTTGTGGTCGGCGAGGAAGGCCATGCGGTTGTCGCCGGTGACCGGCACCAGTTCGACCTTCGCGTTGAGCGCCTTGCCGATCAGATTGGCGACGTCGATGTCGTAGCCGACCGGCTTCATGTCCGGTCCGATCGAGCCGAAGGGCGGATAGTCCTCGAACACGCCAATGCGCACGGTGCCGGACTTCGCGATGTCGTCGAGTGCGTCGGCATGCGCGGCCGACGGCAGCGCGCACAGCGCGCTGAGCGCGGTCATCGCGAGTGTCGCGAACCTGCGGCGGGTCGGGTGGAGGGCGGGGCGCTGGTTCATGATTTCTTCCTCTGTCGAAAAGCCGTTTTATAGAAGCGAAGCGTGCGTGATGGGTTCGGGTATCAGGCGGCGCGCGCGGCGATCAGCTTACACGCGTGCGGTGGCAGCTCGGCGAACACGGGCATGCCGAGCACGAGCCCAGGCGTTTCGCGCGGCGTGGTCGCGGCGGTCAGCGTGAAGCCCGCGCAATCGATCGTCGCTTCGAGCGAGGCCCCGACGTCGCGAATGAATGTGACCGTACCGGGCAGCCGGTTCGGGCTCGCGGGTTCCGTTGCCGCCTTCACGCAGATGTCCTCGGGGCGGATCAACAGGCGGAGCGCGTCGCTGGCCCCAACCGGTTGCCGGGCCTCGGCGAGCGGCGCGTTCGGATTCGGCTCGACCGCGATGCGCCGCCCGCCCGGCAGACTCACGACGCCCGCGCCGTCATACTGAACCGGCAGGATATTGCCGAGCCCGATGAAATCGGCGACGAACTCGCTGACCGGGTCGCGGTAGATGTCGAGCGGCTTGCCGACCTGCGCGATGCGGCCTTTCTCCATCACGACGATCTCGTCGGCCATCGTCATCGCTTCGCGCTGGTCGTGCGTGACCATGATCGTCGTGATGCCGAGGCGTTGCTGCAGCAGGCGGATTTCGACCTGCATCGCTTCGCGCAGCTTGGCGTCGAGCGCGGAGAGCGGTTCGTCGAGCAGCAGCAGTTGCGGCTCCGAAGCAATCGCACGCGCGATCGCGACGCGCTGACGCTGCCCGCCGGACAACTGCGTGACCGGCCGGTTCGCCATGTGCGGCAGCTGGATCAGTTCGAGCAGTTCGGCGACGCGGCGCGTTTGCCGGTCCTTCGCGACCTTGCGCAGTTTCAGCGGATACGCGACGTTCTGCGCGACCGTCATGTGCGGAAACAGCGCGAGCGACTGGAACACCATGCCGAAGTCGCGCCGGTTGGCGGGCAGCCACGTGATGTCGCGGCCGGCGAAATGAATGCTGCCCGAGCTCGGCGTCTCGAGCCCGGCGATCATCCGCAGCAGCGTGGTCTTGCCGCAGCCGGACGGGCCGAGAAAGCAGACGAGCTTGCCGTCGGGCACGCTGAGGTCGACGTCGTCGACGGCATGCACGGCGCCGAAGCGCCGCGTGACGGCTTGCAAGGTCAGATGGGTCATCGCAGGCTCCAGCAAGGTGGCGGGTTCACAGCGCAACGCCTTCGTCGCCGATCAGCTTTTCGAGCAGCCAGATCAGCGCGAAGTCGATCGCGACGATGACCACCGCGAAACAGAACACGGTCGGATCGAGCGACGACACCGTGCGGCTATAGAGCCACACCGGCAAGGTCATCGTGTCGATGCTGTAGAGGAAGAACGTCACCGTGAACTCGTTGAACGAGACGATGAACGCGAACAGCATGCCGGCGAGAATGCCGGGGCGCATCAGCGGCAGCACCACGTCGATCAGTGCGCGGCCCGGGCTCGCGCCCATCACGAGCGCCGCTTCCTCGAATTCGGGGCCGATCGATGCGACCGACGCCGCGCAGTTCTTCACCGTAAATGGCAGCGCCAGAATCACATGCGCGATGATCAGCCGGCCGACGCCAAGCTCGACCGGCAGCACGTTGAACACCAGCAGCAACGACAGGCCGAGCATCACGAGCGGATAGACGAGCGGCAGCGCGACCAGTTGCTCGACCACGGGCTTGCCGCGAAAACGATAGCGCGACAACGCGTAGGCGGCGGGCACGGAGACCAGCGTCGCGATCAGCATCGTCGAGAGCGCGACCACGAGGCTCGTGGTCAGCGCGGCGCCCATCGAGAGCGTATCGGTGGCGTCCGGCGACACGAAGCTATGCCACGCCGCGCGATACCAGTGCAGGCTGTACGCGTGCGGCGGGAATTCGAGCGTGTCGGCCGCGCTGAACGACATCGCGATCATCGTCAGGATCGGCAGCGCGGCGAGAAACAGCACGACGCCGGCCACGAGCGCGGTCGCGCGGCCGAGCTGGCCAGGCATCGTGTGCGGCAGGCGCGGGAAGCGCGGCGAGCGAGGTTCGGTGCGCGGCAGGCGCGAGATCGGCAGCGGCGTGCTCATGCGTGATGCTCCCCGGTGAGACGTTGGGTGCGGCGCACGAGTCGTTGCGACAGCGCCATCACGGCGAGCGTCGCGACCATCAGCACGACGCCCGAAGCGGAGGCCGCCGGCCAGTTCAACAGCGGCGCGACCTGATCGTGCACGAGCACCGCGAGCATCGGCACGCGCCGGCCGCCGAGCAGCAGCGGCACCGCGAACGCGCTCGCGTTATACGCGAACACCAGCAGCGCACCCGACACGAGGCCCGGCATCGCGAGCGGCAACAGCACGTGGCGCAGCGTTTGCCAACGCGTTGCGCCGAGCGTCGCGGCGGCTTCCTCGTAGGAGATCGACACCGCGCGCATCGCGCTGGAGAGCGGCAGCACCGCAAGCGGAAACGCGGTCTGGATCAACCCGAGCAGCACCCCATGCTCGCGATACAGCCACATCACCGGACGCTCGACGAGGCCGCTCGCCAGCAGCGCGTGATTGAGCAGACCCGCCGGGCCGAGGATCACGAGCCAGCCATAGCCCTGCAGCAGCAGATTGACGAGCAGCGGCAGCAGCACACCGGCGAGCAGCAGCCGGCGCGTGAGCCGCGATTTCGTGCGCGCCATCGCGAGCGCGACCGGAATCGCGAGCACGACCGCGCAAAGCATGCTCTGGAACGCGAGCCGCAGCGTCAGCCACAACGATCTGATGAAGTAGCCGTCGAGCAGGTCCGCGTAGTTCTGCAGCGTGAAGCTGCGCCATTCGTTGCCGGACGTGCCGAAGCTCATGCGCAGCACGACCAGCGCGGCCGCGCCGAGGATGGCCAGAAACAGCAGGATCGGCGCGAGCAGCAGCCAGGGCCGCGCTTTCGCGAGCGCCGATGTCGCCGCGACAGCTTCGGCCGACGCAGCGGCAACGTCGCCAGCGGCGCCGGGTGTCGGACCCGGCGCCGCTTCGTCCGGCATCATCGCGGCACGCCGCGGGAAGCGCGCGAGCATCGTGATTACGCCGAGAAGATTTCGGTGTAGCGCTTGATCCACGCCGGCTGCACGACGGCAAGCGCCTTGTCGTCATGCAGCACGGCTTTCTCGGCGATCTGCTGCGGGCTCGGCACGAACGCGCGGCTTTCTGCCGGAATCAGCGCTTTCGAATTGACCGGGCCGTTCAGTACGTCGGCGGCCATGCGGCCTTGCACGCCAGCGTCGAGCGAATGATTGATGAACGCGTGGATCAGGTCGCTGTCGCCCGGATGTGCTTTCGGGATCACCGTGAACATCAGCTGCGTCGCGAAGCCTTCCTTCATGCCGTAGGTCACGCCCATCTTGTACTCGGGCTTGCGGATCTGATCCGGGAAAAACGCCGGCGAGTAGATGCCGCCGATGTCGAGCGAGCCGGTGCGGAACAGGTCGGCCACCTGGTTCGGGTTCTCGCCGAGCGTCATCACGTGGTCTTTCAGTTGCGCGAGCTTCTTGAAGCCGGGCTCGATGTTCTGCTGCGAGCCGCCGTTCATCTTCGCGGCGATGATCGCGAGATCGACCGCCTCGGCCCACTCGGGCGGCGGCAGGAACACGCGGCCGGCGTACTTCGGATCCCACAGCGCCTCGTACGACGAAGGCGGCGTCTTGACCGTCGCGGTGTTGTAGATGAGCCCGTCGGACCACAGCAGATAGCCGACGCCGAAGCCATTCGCGCCGGTGCGGTATTGCGGCGCGACTTCTTTCAGGTTCGGCAGCTTGTCGAGGTCGGGCTTCATCAGCAGGCCCGCGTCGGCGAGGCCGGATGCGCCGACGCCGGCGAGCGTGATCACGTCGTAGGTCGGGCGCTCGCCCGACGCCTTGACTTTGGCGACCATGCCGGAGGTGCCGTCGGCGCGATCGGCGATCACCTTCGCGCCGGTCTTCGCGGTGAAGGTCGCGGCGATGTTGCGCAGCGCGGCCGTGCCGGTATCGTCGGACCACGTCAGGATGCGCAGCGTCTTGCCGCTGAAGTTGTGCTCCTGCGCGCGCAGATTGAGGAACGGCATCGGCAGTGCGGATGCCGCGAGCGCCGTGCCGATCGTCTTGATGGCCTGCCTTCTACCCCGTTTGATCTGCTGCATGGCGGTCTCTCCTGTGTTGAACGCCCGTTGCCCATGAATCGCTATGACCGCTGCCGGATGAACCGTGCGTGGAGGCACTGTAGGTTTGCCAAAATCACGCAACAATCGACATATGCGCATGGGTGGCATGACGTACGCTCATGGCTCGCGGTGCCCGGACGCGGCGGCGCGCGGTTCGGCGAAGCGGCGGGAAGCAACGGGTAATGGCGCATGCGGGTTAACGTCCATATCTGACCGATGAATATCGGGTGCGTCGAGGTATGAGGAAAGCTCGGTTCTGGTGCGATCGTTGCCGGCCTTTTCGCACCACGGCGGTGCGACGTCGGTCCGGACGCGCGTTTGCTCGCGCGCCATGAGCTGAATGCATGCGGGTTGGCCCGCGCACCGGCTCGTCCGCGCGCGGCCAATCGCGTATGCTGTGGGCGTGACGGGCAGGGCGGCGGCGGGCGCCGCCAGCGCCGCGCAATGATTTTTTCTGATCCTGGACCTTCGATGAGACGTCTCCCGCCACTCAACGCGCTGCAGATCTTCGAAACGGTCGCGCGCCATCGCAGCTTCACGCGTGCCGCCAACCATCTGTGCCTGACACAAGGCGCGGTCAGCCGGCAGATCATCGCGCTCGAGGAGTACTACAAGTTCCCGCTGTTCAAGCGTCACGCCAAGGGGCTCACGCTGACCGCCGAGGGTGAAATGTTGCTGCCGGCCGTCAAGGAGAGCTTCGCGCGCATCGAGGAAATGTCGCTGCGCCTGACGCGACAGCGCACCGATCTCGCGCTGAAAGTGCCGACCTGCGTGATGCGCTGGATGCTGCCGAAGATCATGCGCTTCCAGTCCGAATATCCCGATCTGCACGTGCAGATCACGACGACGTGGCAGCACGACGTCGATTTCCAGAGCGAGCCGTTCGACGCGGCGATCATCTACGGCTCGTCGCCGGGTGCGGACGTGCAGGCCGTGTCGCTGTTCGAGGAGCGTCTGACGCCGGTCTGCACGCCCGAACTGCTGAAGGACAAGCCGCTCGCGCAGGTGGCCGATCTCACGCGCCACACGCTGCTGCACCCGACACGCGATCACCGTGACTGGAAGATGTGGCTCGCGAAAGCGGCGGAAACCGACGCGGCGGGCGCCGCCACGATCGACGCGGAACTCGGCCCGAGCTTCGATACGCTCGACATGGCGACCAACGCCGCCGCGCAGGGCTTCGGCGTCGCGATCAGCGACCTCGCGCTGATCGACGAGGACGTCGCGGCGCGGCGCCTCGTGCGGCCGTTCGATACGGTGCTGAAGACCGGCTGGCGCTATTACTTCGTCTATCCGGACTCAGTCGCGCAACAACAGAAGCTGAACCTGTTCCGCGACTGGATCGTCGAGCATTGGGAAGAATGAGGCGGCCGCCCGCCTGAGCGGATAACGCATCACGCATCACGTCACGGCGCGAACGACAGAAACAGATACGCCGCGAACAGCGACAGATGCACGGCACCTTGCAGGATCGTCGTGCGTCCGGTGCTGAGCGTCAGCGTGCAGACCACGAGCGTCAGCGCGAGCAGCACCATGTCCTTGCCGTTGATGCCGAGCACGATAGGCTGGCCGATGTAGAGGAACACGCCGGCGACGGTAGGAATAGTCAGGCCGATACTGGCCAGTGCCGAGCCCAGCGCGAGGTTCAGGCTCGTCTGCAGACGATCGCCACGCGCCGCGCGCAGCGCCGCGAGCCCTTCCGGCAACAGCACCAGTGACGCAATCACGATACCGACCACCGCCGGCGGCGCGCCCGCGCCCAGCACCGCGGATTCGATCGTCGGCGACAGCAGTTTCGCGAGCAGCACCACCGCGACGAGACTCACGAGCAGCAGCGCGCCGCTGATGGCCGCGAGTCGCGGGCTCGGCGGCTCGGCATGGACATCTTCGTCGGGCACACCGGCGAGGAAGTAATCGCGATGGCGCACGGTCTGCACGAACACGAACACGCAGTACAGCACCAGCGACGACACGCCGGCAAACGCGAGCTGCGACGGCGACAGGACCGGCCCGGCGCTAGTGGTCGTGAAGTTCGGCATCACGAGCGTCAGCACCGAGAGCGACGCGAGTACCGCCAGCGCGGCCGCCGCGCCGCGGCTCTGAAAGTCCTGCTCGCGATGGCGGATGCCGCCCACTAGCAGACACAGCCCGACGAGCCCGTTGCAGACGATCATCACGGCCGCGAACACGGTGTCGCGCGCGAGGCCGGCTTTCTCGGGACCCGAGCTCAGCATCACCGATACGATCAGCGCCACCTCGATCACCGTGACGGCGACTGCGAGCACCAGGGTGCCAAAAGGCTCGCCGACCCGATGCGCGACCACTTCAGCATGATGCACGGCGGCAAATACGGCCGCGCACAGCGACACACCGACCACCGCGAGCAGCAGCGCGTTGCCCGGTATCGCGACCGCGGCGCCGAGCACGATCCAGGCAATGATCGGCACGACGAGGGTCCAGCGGGGTAAGACGGTCGCGGGTGAGGTCATGCGTTTCAGGCGCGGGATTGGAACGTGAACTGGACGTCGCGGCGCGGTTTCCGCCGTCGACGCCAGCTTGCTGCTTTTACTTCAACTTCATCGGCTGGTTGGCCGGCTTACTGGCCGATCGCGCGGATCGTCAGCCCGTTTTTCACCGACGTCACGCCCGCCACGCCTTGCGCGGAGGTGGTCGCGAGTTCGATCTGAGCCTGTTCCGGTACCGAGCCGGCCAGCGTGACGGCACCGTCGCGTGCGCGCACGGTGATGTTGCCGACGGTCAGACCCTTCGTACGCGCGAGCGTCGCGCGGACCTTCTTCTGCAGCGCGCGGTTGGCTGCGCGAGTCTCCTTGGCGGTCGGCCCCGATGCCGCCGGCGCCGCGGTCGCGGCTGGGGCGCTGTCTTGCGCGTACGCGTTGAGGGAAGCGAGAACGACCAGCGCGGCGCCGATCATCTTGACTGAGGGGAATGCTTTCATTCAACCATCTCCTGTTGTCGTAGGAACGTCGTCCCCGGATGGGGACGATATTTTTACCAGCGGGTACAGCAGCGGGATTCAAAGCGGATGGAGCATGCAACCGGCCGTGAGACCGACCGTTGCACACAATACAACAATTGGTGCCATGTTGCTCTCAATGGCGGGCAGAGTGAGGCTTTGGTACAACGAACAGGCCGAGCGCAACCGGACAGGTTGCCGGACCGGTTTCAGGACATCCAACGCATGCGAAACGAGCCTCTTCCCATCCGCCCGTTGCACCGCGACGATCTGCCGGTCGACACCGTCGAGCTCGCGCGCTTCATGGTCGGCAAATACCTCGTGCACGATCTGCCCGAGGACGCCTGAGCGGACGCATCGTCGAGACCGAGGCGTATCCGCTCGGCGATTCGACGAGCCATGCGTTCGTCGGCCGTCGTCCGCACAACGGGTCGATGTTCCTCGCGCGCGGTCACGCCTATGTGCGGCTGACCTACGGCGTTTCGTACATGCTGAACATGTCGGCGGAAGCGGAGGAGGTCGGCGCCGGCATTCTGCTGCGCGCGATCGAACCGCTCGAAGGACTCGCGCTGATGGAAGCGCGCCGGCCCGGCGTGGCGCTGCGCGATCTCGCGCGCGGACCCGGCCGGCTGACCGTTGCGTTCGGCATCGGCAAGGCGTTCGACGGCCACGATCTGTGCACGGGACGGGGGCTATGGATCGGCGTGATCGAGACCGGCGCGGCACTGATCGGCGTGACGACGCGCATCGGCCTGTCGCGCGAAATGCATCGGCCGTTGCGATTTTTCGAGCCGGGCAGCGCGTTCGTCAGCGGGCCGCGCAAGCTATTGACGATTCCGCATTCGGGCGCATGACATCGCGGCCGCGCGAGTACGCCGATGCAAATGTTTCGGCCTTCGCGCAAGGCGGATTTTTCTCAGATCAGACGTATTTCGGAAACATTAGACGCAAACGTTTCGATCCCGATAATTGTTAACCGAAAGATCAAGCTGGCGGAGTCGGTTCAACCATTTCCCCGGGATTATTGCGAACTGAACAATTTTTTATCTCTAATTTAAGGGTTTTCCCTTGTTCATGCGGTGACTAGACTGAATCTGTTCGCTGCGCACCACGGTGGCGGCGATGCAGATAAAACCACATTGGAGGGAAGTCACCATGAAATCGCTGATCAAGGCAGTCGCTATTGCAGCCGTTCTCGCCGCACCGGTCGCGGCGTTCGCGCAGGCGAGCCAGCAGCCGGTCACGCGCGCGGAAGTCCGCAACGAACTAATCCAACTGGAGCATGCGGGCTATAACCCGTCGACAACGAACGACTCGAATTACCCGGCCGACGTCCAGGCCGCCGAGCAACGCGTGCAAGCGCAAAACCCAGCCGTCGCGCAGACGCAGACCCAGCCGACCGCCGACACGAGCGGTTATGGCGCACCGATGAGCGGACGGACGCAAGCGGGCGGCGTGGCGCAGCCGATGACTGGTCCGAAAAGCGTGTACTTCGGTAACTGATTGCCACGCACATAACACAACGCTGTGAGCCGCTTGCGGCGGCGCGTAGCGTTTCATACGGCGCACAGCGTTTCATACGGCGCAAAGTAGCTCGGCCCAGGCTCTTCGAGGTTTGGGCCTTTTTTGCGTCCGGCCGCGCCCGATCTCAGAGCCGTTCGCCGTGAATGTAGAACTCGAGTTGCTGGATCGTGAACTGCTGTTCCGCGATGATGTCCTTCACGAGGTCCCCGATCGACACCATGCCGATCAGCCGGTCGTTCTGGATGACCGGCAGGTGACGCATGCGCCGTTCGGTCATCAGCGCCATGCATTCTTCGGTCGTCTGATCCGGACGAACGAAGCGCACTGCCTTGCTCATGATGTCGCGCACCGGCGTCGCCTTCGACGACCGGTCCATCAGGACTATCTTGCGCGCGTAGTCGCGCTCCGTGACGATGCCGGCGATACTGTCGCCGTCCGTCACCACCAGCGCGCCGATGCCCTTTTCGGCCATCAACCGGATCGCCTCGTAGACGGAATCGTCGGCGCCGATCGTGTAGACGTCGGAGGAGTTCGGTTTCGTTTTAAGAAGCTGTGCAACGCTTGTCATGGAGCGGCTCCGTTTCGCAGTGCAGCACGCCGAAATGGCGCACTATCGTGAGGGACAGGCGATACCAGTATAGGCGCGCCATGCGGCCGCGGTACACCAGGAATACCTGTGACGCACGGGTCGAGGGGCGCCGGATCGGCGTGGTTCGGACAGTTTTGGTGGTCTCGTCGCCGAGCGCCACGCGTTGCCGTGGCGGGCAGCGTCCTACGGCCGCGAAGGGGCATCCGCGTGCGGCATCCGGATTAGCGGTAAACTCGCAGTCCACACCTTATCCCCGGCTCACCCGGGTTCATGCCAGCACCATTGTTTAACGCCATGCTCACGTCTCAGGATCCATCGCCCGCAGCGAACGGCGCCGTCACCGGCGAATGCGTCGTTCTCGACGCCACAGCAACGCTGCCCACACGCTACGGCACGTTCACTTCCTATGTGTTTCGCGTGGTCGAGAGCGGCGCCGAACATCTTGCGCTCGTGATGGGCGATGTCGCCAACCAGTCGTCGGTGCTGACGCGCCTGCATTCGGAATGTCTGACGGGCGACGTGCTCGGCTCCTATCGCTGCGACTGCGGCGAGCAGCTCGATCTCGCGCTGCGCTATATCGCGGCCGAGGGTTGCGGCGTGCTGCTGTATCTGCGCGGGCACGAAGGACGCGGCATCGGCCTGTCGAACAAGATCCGCGCCTATGCGCTGCAGGAGCAGGGACGCGATACCGTCGAAGCTAACCTCGATCTCGGCCTGCCCGACGATTCACGCGAATATGATTCGGCCGCGGGCATCCTGCGCACGCTGAAAGTCACGTCGGTGCGGCTGATGAGCAACAATCCGGAGAAGTTCGACACGCTGTCGAAGCACGGTATTCCCGTGTGCGAGCGCGTGGCGCTCGCGATTCCGATGCGCGAGGAAAACGAGCGCTATATCCGTACGAAGCAGCTGAAGTTCGGGCATTACTTCGACGAGAACGAATAGTAGCAAGTCGAGACCTGTCCGGGTTCGTCCATAGTGAGCCAATGGATGCTTCAAGTATCTGAATAAAAAAGAAAAAATATCGGAAGAGCTCGCTCAATTGGCACATCAACGCTTTTCTGTGTGCGACTAAACTCGCTACCTTGGCGTAGGTTTTTGCTGCATTGTGCTGCAAACCTACGCCGAGTATGCTTCTCTCAGAAAAACCTACGCCGAGGGAAGTATGCGCTTTGATGCACGTGTCGCAGCTAAGCTGCCCAGTGGCGAGCACATGACCTTTGAGGGGTTTCCAGGACTAAGACTCCAAGCTTCGGCGAGCCGCAAATCGTGGACGTACCGCTACAAGTCGCCAATCGACAGCCGCATGCGGCAAGTGAAGCTTGGTGAATGGCCGGCAATGTCGTTTGCCGCAGCTATCGCTGCGTGGGAGAAGAGCCGTATCGAGAGGGACTCCGGTGCGGAACTCTCCGCGCTGCGTCGAAAGCAGGAAAATGAGGCCAATCGCCCATCGCCAGGTGATTACACCGTTAGACAGTTGTGCCGCGACTATCTCCAGGGATATGTAGAGCTCAATCGAAAGGCAAAGGGCGCGACCGAGGTCGCACGTATATTCAGGGCGATGTTAGGGCCGGTTGCGGATACGCGTGCAATTGCTGTCACGCGCGCCCAGGCTTTCGATTTCCTGGAGTCGTATCGTTCGACGCCTGTTCTTGCTGCACGCCTTCGCATGGAGCTCGGTAATGCCTGGCGTTACGCGCTAGATGCCGGTCGTCTTCCTGAAAACACCGCGAATTGGTGGAAGGAAGTTCTACGAGGGCAACTGAAGAGCAAAGGGCGCAAGATTGAAGGCAAATACACCGGGACACAGAAAAGGGTGCTATCGGTAGACGAGCTCGGCACATTGATTCGGTGGTTGCCGAATTTCAGTCTGACTGTCGCTGATGCGTTGACGCTCTACCTCTGGACAGGCACGCGGGGAGGCGAGATCGTCAGTATGGAGAGCACGGAGATCGCAGACGAAGGCGACGGTCTTTGGTGGACGATCCCCAAGCAAAAGACCAAAGTGCTACATAACGAGAAAGCAACGGATCTGCGCGTGCCGCTCATAGGCCGCGCCGAAGTAATCGTGCGGCGACGCCTCGATCAGGCCAAGGGAACGGTCCTATTTCCTTCCTCGCGTGGGGTGGCGATGGATCAGACCGTGGTCCAGCACGGCGTCTACTACCATCAGCCGTACTGCAAGATTGCTCCGAACCATGATCGGCCTCGTTTACCCGTCACGCATTGGTCAGCTCATGATCTTCGACGCACAACCCGGACGCTGCTTGCGACCCTTGGATGCCCAAACGAAATTGCCGAGGCAGTCCTCGGGCATGTTCAGCCTGGCATCATCGGCGTCTATAACCGCCATACTTACGACAGCGAGCGTCGCGAATGGCTGGGGCAACTGTCACATCGCCTGGAAGCGATTGCGGCGGCATATCCCCCAAAGAAGTAACACGCATGTAACCATTGCGCGGGTGTTCGGCAGTGGGGCGAGATCAGATATCAACGGGGCATCGCGTGAAGCATTCCACTTCCCGTTACACCGGCCGGATCCAATCTCCATCGAACTTCAAATGAGAAGGATCAACGCTAAGCAGCAGGCATTGAGAAGTTTCCGGCTCAGCGTCGTCTAGCAAGCGGCTCTCTGCGGAACTTTCCGGAAGCGCATCGCTTGGTGGCTGCGCCGGCAAACAGAATTTTCTTTCTCTGAGCGCGCTTGCCACAATTAGTGCCGCCAATTAAATTCCGATGTACGTGCTCAACCGTAACGATGAATCGCTCGCAGATCAATCCTCCGTTCGTTCATGTTGACGACGCCTCAGTGCAGTCCGGAACCAACGGTAACAGACGAAGGCAAAGTCGCAATGAAGATCTGTCTCTCTCTAAAAGAAGTGGCAGAGGCACTCTCTCTGTCAGCGACGACCGTACAGCAACTGGTACGCGAGAAAACGTTCCCCGAACCACGATTGCTTTCCGGCCGGAGGGTGGGATGGCTCGCACATGAGGTTCAGAACTGGGCTGACGCACGCCCGATTGCCAAGCTACTGCCGCCAGAGAATTCAGGCGCTAAAAAGCGGCAAGTCCCTCGAGACGTGAGCGGCCGAAATAAAGACGATTTGGACTCCATGACGAGAACTGCGGCGACAAGTGACGCGGCCATTCGGACGCCCGCGAGCGTGCTTTGAGTTCCGGAGATCTATTGTGGGAATCATCGCCTTGGTAGCGCATCTCGTTAGAGCGTTGTTGGGCGGAGCGAAAACGTATAACGAACGACAGCGGAACACAATGGAGTGGGAATGATTTAGACTGCTCCCAAGTCGTTCCGGGAGCTCCGGTTTTTCCTGTTTTTCCCTTAAAAAACATGAGGTTATTGTCCGGTGTGTTCTGTTGTGATCCGGCCAATGCCTGATGGAAAAGTCGGTATCGCTGACGGTATCGACGTTTCCTTCTCGGACGGCCGTGTCCGATACCGTCAAGTCAGGCTGACGGTATCGGTTGACGGTATACGTTCGAGGAGTTCTTATGCTCACCGACATGCAATTGCGAGCGCTGAAACCGGCCAAGAAGATCTACAAGGTTGCCGATCAGTGGGGGCTATATGCGGCAGTCACGCCGTCAGGCGTGGTGAGCTTCCGGTACGACTACCGGGTGAACAGTCGCCGGGAAACCCTGGTTATCGGCCGGTACGATCCATCACTTTCTGCACGGAAGCCACGCAAACCGGACGAACTCGGATTCGGAATGGCTATCAGCCTCCCGGAAGCCCGGCTTCTGCGTGATCAGGCCTACGGAGCAATCCAACGCGGAGAAAGTCCCTCACGGGCGAAAGTCGAGAAACGGGTCGAGGTGTCCGAGGCGCTAACGTTTGGTAAATGGGCGGAGAAGTACTTCGTGGATTCCGCTCTTGCCGAGTCCACACGATCGATGCGCAAATCGGTGTACGAGCGTAACCTTGCGTCGGAATTTGGCCGGCTGAAGTTGGATGAGATCACGCCCGCGCGACTGATGGCGCGGTGCGAGAAGATCAGGGAGAGGGGCGCGGCGGCCCCTGCCGTACAGGCGCGCGATATCGTTCTGCAGGTCTACCGTTTCGTGCAGGCTCGAGGACTAAAGGTGGACAATCCGGCAGAGGCCATCCGCCCGTCTGCCATTGCTACGTTCAAGCCGCGTGATCGGACACTGACGCCCGCTGAAATCCATGTGTTTTTCAGTGCACTGGAGCGGACGCCGACGATGCCTACGCTGCGTCTCGCTATCAGATTCATGCTGCTCACGCTGGTGCGCAAGTCTGAGTTCATATTGGCGATGTGGGGTGAGGTAGATTTCGACGCCGCAGTCTGGACAATTCCAAAGGAGCGGATGAAGGCCGGTCGGCCCCACAATGTCTATCTGAGTCAACAGGCTCTGGACATTCTGGTCGCATTCAAGACGTGCTTTGGAGCGAGTTCATACGTGCATCCTGGCAGATATGAGACCGCCTCCCCAATAAGTGCAGCGACCCTGAACCGCGTCATCGACAGCACGGTCAAGCTTATACATGACGAGGGAGCAGATTTTGATCCTTTCACGGTGCACGATCTGCGTCGGACAGCCAGCACGTTGTTGCACGAAGCAGGGTTCAACACTGACTGGATCGAGAAATGCCTCGCTCACGAACAACGTGGCGTGCGCGCGGTCTACAACAAGGCCGAGTATGCAGGGCAGAGGAGGGAGATGCTCCAGGCGTGGGCCGATATGCTGGACAGCTGGATCGCTACGAATCCAAAGGTGAGAGTCACAGCGCCGGCGCAGCGAGCCGAGACTCGTGAGTATTTTTCTTGAGCGCGAACATTTATGTGCTCAATAACGTACCCGTTTGCATTCGGATCGCCATGTTTGGCCGGGCGATTAAACAAAATTTCGTTCCTTTCATGGGGTGCAGGTGGTCGGAGGTTCAAATCCTCTCGCCCCGACCAAAGAAATCAAG
This sequence comes from Burkholderia sp. H160, assembly GCA_000173575.1. Taxonomy (GTDB): domain Bacteria; phylum Pseudomonadota; class Gammaproteobacteria; order Burkholderiales; family Burkholderiaceae; genus Paraburkholderia. The sequence continues at coordinate 66,443 of ABYL01000013.1, forward strand.
GCCTTATGGATGCATGTCCGTAAGGCTTTTTCATTTCCGGCCATCGTGTCCGAACGGTGTCCGAAAAATCTGAAACTCGCGGATCGAGCGGGCAACAAAAAAGCACCCACGGCGGGGCGCTTGTGGTTTCCTATCCTTCTGCATCCGCGCGAATAGCCAGGTCTGTACGGCATAGCCGAGCATTTCGGCCACTTCCTGTGCAACGAACCACGGCTCGCCGTTGATGATGTCGCGCACGACATTCATATCGAACAGGGACTCGCGTCGGACTGGCGTTGTCACGAACCATCAGCGCCTCGGCGGCTTGGGTTCCCGGCGACAGTCCACTATGAGCGTACGGATGTCAGTTCGACGTGGGAATACGCACTTGCCCCGGACGTCTGTGACGACGTGACACCTCCGGTGCGCGAAGCTGGCGAAGCGGGAGCTCGTTCTGGCGCGCTTGACGTGATCGAAGCAGGCGCCGCATGGTGGAGTTCTTGCGCCGCAGACGCTGATCTTGAACAGGAGCTTGACGAGCTTATCGCCACGACGGAAAACTGCCGCAAAAAGATGCTGGCGCACTCGACGTAGCGGAATGCGCTCGTTTCCGCTGGTCTAGTGCCGACAGGTCAAGCGTCACTCGCGTTGACCGCATTCAATCTGTCACCGACGGAACCTCGAAATTTCCGGCCTACGTGCCGTGACACTAACAATTTTGTCTGTACTGCAAACTAAATAAAGTCGTAGGATTCAGCCGAAGAAGCCGCGCAGGCCGTCAGGCCCGCGTACGAGACGTACAGCGCGGCGAGCGACGCAACATCCGGGGATTGCGGCTATGCGGGTGCGGCGAGCGCTGGCGCCGGAGGCTGACGCGTTTTCACGCCTGCCAGTTTAGGCAGGAAATCGGGCGGTTACGATACGAACAGTTATCGAGGTTCTTGGTAACGGACCCATTCTGGCGGGTGGCGTGCGAGGTGCTCAGCCTGCTGGGTGGCTACTTGCGCCGTAGGAGGCAGCGGTCGCTACCCACCTCGTGGCGTCAGAGAATGTCGGGGATCATCTGCTGGTGTCGTGCATCTCGTACTGCGGGAAATGCGATTGTTACCGCCGCGGCATGTACTCGCACTGCAAGGCCAGAGGCTGGATTCTCGGCAACCGCATCGACGGCACACAAGCTGAATACGTGCGCATTCCGCACGCTCAAGCCAGCCTCTATTGGATTCCCGCTTGCCTCGACGAATCGGCACTCGTGCACGATGGTGTAGCGACACCTTCGTATCGAAGGGAAGGAGTGTCGTGTCATACCTAATCCAAAGGTGTTATTGCGACTGTCCTCGGCATACCCTAAATTGGTTCGTAGGCCGACGCTCAAAATGAGGTTACTCCCTCATGTCACCTGCATGATCTTCCCGCTATGCCGGGCTTTTTTCTCGATGCTTGGGCGTTAACTGTGTATATGAATCGACATGTATTTTGGATCACATAGACATGCAATGTTTCGGTCAAGCGCAACGTCATATGCCGACCGGCCAGCCAGTCGAGCCGTCGTTCGGCCCTCGCGTCGGTCCAGATGTCACTGGGTTCCGCGGTCGGTGAATGGCGGATTCGGTGCGATGCGTTAGGCAGAAGACGACTCGTTGAAAACGTTTAACGATTGATTACGAATGTCCGTTGAACATCGGGAAGCGGCCTGCTGTGGGACTAAAGATCCGACTCCGAGCTGCTCGGCGACAGTTATTTTGACCAGATGGAGGGTACTTACTGTGACTACGAAGAATGGCGGTACGCTGTATGTCCTGCAGGCACGTCCACCAGCGATCATCGCTCTGTTGCCGGACGGTTCACACGAGGTCGTTATCGCGAAGCTTACGCGCACGCCCGACGGCATCAAGGTCGACGCTGAAAACCAGGTGGTTTACTGGACGAACATGGGAACCGGCATCCATCTGGTCGACAGCGATCCGGCCTCTGGCGCAGTTCCCCCGAACGACGGAACGATCGAAAGCGCGAAGCTCGATGGAAGCGAGCATCGTGTGCTGGTGCCTTCCGGTCTGGCCGGAACGCCAAAGGAACTGGCGCTGGACAAGGAGGGCGGTCACCTTTATTGGTGCGATCGCGAAGGCATGCGGGTCATGCGCGCGCGGCTGGACGGTACGGAGGTGACGGAACTCGTACGCACCGGGAGTTTCCCGGAGCATACGGGCGACGCGACCCGCCATTGTGTAGGCATCGCATTGGATAAGGCGAACGGACATGTCTATTGGACTCAAAAAGGACCGCCCGATGCCGGAGAGGGCCGCATCTTCAGGGCTGGCATTGCACTGCCGCCTGGCGCGAAACCCGATCAGCGCCCCGATGTCGAATGTTTGCTGGCCGATCTGCCCGAGCCGATCGATCTCGATATCGATCACCGCGACGGCATACTGTACTGGACCGACCGTGGTGACGATACACAAGACGGAAATACACTAAATCGCGCAAAAATCACGGCGTCCGGACTGGCTGATCACCAGGTGCTCGCCCGTGAGCTGGAGGAAGGCATTGGCGTGTCTCTGGACGCACGGGGGCGCCGCGCATTTGTGACAGATCTGGGCGGCAACGTTCGCGAGCTGAACATCGATACGAAGCAAGAGTCGCATTTCACTACAGTTGCTCATCTGGGTGTGCTGACCGGTATCGATTACGCCGACATCTAAGTCCGATCCTGTAGGGCTGCCCGTGCAGATGGCTGAAACTGTTCGGCGCAGTGTTGCCGGGCGTTGCGCCAGACCTTTGAGATCGTGAAGGTGCGCGTCCCGTGGCGGACCTCAGGCTGGAGCTTTGGCGAAGTTGTATTCGACTATCTCAACGGGCGTTGGGTGCAAAGCGTGTGCGCGGAACTTTCGAGCCGTCACAGTCAATTTGGGAGATGTTGATGTCTATGTTGAACAAGAGTCTCACTGGAAGAGTTGCACTAGTTACCGGCGCAGCAAGCGGCATCGGCAAAGAAATCGCGTTGACGCTCTCGGCTGCGGGTGCGGCGGTCGCCATCGCCGATTTGAATCAGGGTGGGGCGGACGCTGTGGCCGAAGAAATCAACCAGGCCGGCGGCAAAAGCATTGGTGTGGCGATGGACGTCACGAAGGAAGATGCCGTCAACCAGGGATTCGACACGGTGGCTGCGGAATTGGGCTCAGTCGACATCCTGATTTCAAACGCCGGCATCCAGATTGTCAATCCGATCGAAAACTATGCATTTTCCGACTGGAAAAATATGCAGGCGATTCACGTCGACGGAGCGTTCCTGACTACCAAGGCCGCATTGAAGCACATGTACAAGGACGACCGCGGTGGTGTCGTGATCTACATGGGGTCCGTGCACTCGCATGAAGCTTCGCCGCTGAAATCCGCTTATGTGACTGCCAAGCACGCGTTGCTCGGCCTCGCGCGCGTTCTGGCGAAGGAAGGGGCGAAACATAACGTGCGCTCCCATGTCGTTTGCCCGGGGTTCGTGCGCACGCCGCTCGTCGACAAGCAGATTCCCGAGCAGGCCAAAGAACTCGGCATCAGCGACGAAGAAGTGGTCAAACGTGTGATGCTCGGCAACACCGTAGACGGCATGTTCACCACGGTAGACGACGTCGCACAGACGGTGCTGTTCCTGTCCGCGTTCTCGAGCGCAGCATTGACCGGCCAGTCGTTCATCGTGAGCCATGGCTGGTATATGCAGTAAGCCCGCAAGGAGAGGCGTAATGGTGCAAAGGAATGTCAGGCGGGTCGGCGTCGGCGCCCCCAGAGATGGGGAAGGTGAGCCTGCCCGAGCAGCGGCGGACGTTCGCGCCAGTCCGCGTATCGAGTTGCCCCAGTTCGAGACGATCGCGCTGATGTTACAGGGCGGGGGCGCGCTGGGGGCCTATCAGGCAGGCGTCTATCAGGGTCTTGAAGAAGCAGGTATTCGCCCGAACTGGCTGGCCGGCATTTCGATCGGTGCATTGAACGCGGCGATCATCGCTGGCAATGCGCCCGAGCACCGGGTGGCACGGCTCTCTGAATTCTGGGAGACGATCTGTCAGCCTGCGTTCGGAATACCCATACCGGCGGCGATCGAGGACACGTTGTTCAACTTGTATGACGGTATGCGCAAGAGCTTTACGGCATTTCAGGCTGCGAGTGCGATCGTCAATGGCCAAAATGGATTTTTCGTACCCAGGTTTCCGCCGCCCGCTTTCCACTCGACCGGGAATCCGCAAACGGCAAGCTTTTACGACACGAGGCCGCTCAAGGCCACGCTCGAGCGGTTGTGCGACTTTGACCGAATCAATTCAGCGGAGGTACGGGTTTCGGTGGGCGCGGTGAACGCCCGCACAGGGAACTTCGCCTATTTCGACAATACGCGCATACCGTTGCGTGCCGAGCATTTCATCGCGTCCGGTGCTTTGCCGCCGGGCTTCGCGGCTGTGGAAATCGAGAACGAGTATTACTGGGACGGCGGCCTTATGTCGAACACTCCGCTATACGAGGTTATGCAAGCGACGCCACGTCGCGATACGCTCGCTTTTCAGGTTGATCTGTGGAGCGCGACCGGGCCGGTGCCGAGCGATCTAAGCGAAGTCATGGGGCGCGTAAAAGATGTCCAGTACTCCAGTCGCACCCGTCTCGTGACGGACTTGCTACAACGCACTCAACATTTTCGGCGCGTGGTACGGGAGTTGCTCGAGAAGTTGCCGGCGGGCAGCGACAAGGATCGCTGGTACGAACTCGCTCAGGAAGCATCATGCGACAAGCGCTACAACATCATTCATTTAATCTATCGCGATAAGGAGTACGAAAGCCACTACAAGGACTATCAGTTTGGTATTTCGACGATGCGGGAACATTGGCGAACCGGCTTGTCCGATATCAGGAGCACCTTGCAGAATCGGGATTGGTTGGATATGCCGACCAACGACCTCAGCTTTGTTACGCACGACATCCATCGGCACGATTGATGTCCTCGCCCGGTGCATATACCAAGCCCCTTGCGAGACAACTGCAACATGGCTTACGGCGACGCGCAGGCCGTACGTACCCAGATGAGCGCGTCAGGAGCTGGTGATGTCGCCTGCGACCACCGCCGACCAGGCCCACGAATATGACCTGTTCATGCTCTGCGCCGTCATGGACGGCCGGGGGCGGCAGCTCGTTGACCTTGCCAAGGTCAATCTGTTCCGGTAACTACCTATCGGCCGGCGTGGTCTAAAGGGGAATGAATGATGTCCAGTTTGGGCCATGCTTGGCGGCGACTTGAGTGAGGAGACCGAATAGGTCTTGCGGTTGGCATAAAAAGACGACCTTGTCCTGTAATACTCGCGAAACCAGATTATGTGCGTTGATCTTGAAAAGTTAAGAAAACAAGCGGAAATTATGCCGGGCGAGGTGGCTGATACCCTTCAGCAGGCCGCCAACGAGATCGAACTGCTTCGCAAGCACCTATTTGAAGCCCATGCCAGCAATGAGGACAGCGAACGGCTCAACTGGTTAAGTGAGCAAGCTCATGACGAATACTATCGTGGGGTATGCCGCGCCTACATCACACTGCCCCGCATCTTGACGAAGAAGAATGGTGTAACCGCGACGACGTTGAGGGAGGCTATCGACCTCGTTCGTAAGCCTCGGGGGGTGTGACTTCCAGAAAACATTTCTATGACCCGCCCTAGCGGGGCTGAGTTGCTGTGCCAAGCGCCAGGTGGAGTGAACCAGACATGTTCCTGGCCCCTGATGTTGGAAACTCCTCACTCAACAATCCCCCTGCTGCGTCGCCGCCCGATCATCCTGTTCTCTGCGCATCCTTATGCATTCTGATCGGGACACACGTCGAGCGGCCGGTACGGATCGAGCTCGTGCGTCGATTTCCACACGATGGTCGCCAGTGTGACGACGTTCAGGAGCGGGATGCCCCATACCACTGCTTCGGAATGCGCCCACTCTAGCAGGTACGTGGCCTTGTGGTTCGACGCCCGGTACTGCCCTGCAAAGACAAAGGTCAGCGCGATGGCCGGCAAGACCACGATCAGCATCAACCCAGTGCACAGGATGATGAGGTCGCGCTCCTGAAGGCCGACACTACCCTTCGAGTTGAACAAGACCCAGTTGCAGCCACCGAGGCTCGACAGGCCCGCGAAAAGCGGCAGGGAAAAGGGCAAAGAAAGACTGCGCAACCTGCATCACGATGGGCACACGGCTGTCGGACGGCTCATGACCTCACTGCGTCAAGTGCTGTTAGCGCACGCTCGTCCGCCTCCAGCATCGACGGCACCTCTTCGCGAAGCAGGTCAATGAACGTTCGTATCTTTGCGTCGAGGAAACGCCGGGACGGATACAATGCATAGACGTTCACGGGCTGCGTCTCATATCCCCGAAGAAGTCGTACCAATGCACCCGAGCGTAAACCGGGCAGCGCAATGCCAGCCGGCAGGATCGCGACGCCCAGTCCTCCCGCTACCGCGGGCTCCAGCGCTTCCATCGCGTTGACCGTCAAGCGAGCCGAACCGATGTTCACCGGAGACAGTTCACCGGCGCCTCCGAATACCCATTTATCAAACGGAAATACGGACGTGGTCAATTGAAGGCACTGATGTTCGCGCAAGTCTTCGGGCGTTTTGGGTACGCCGTGGCTCGCCAGATACCGCGGCGACGCGCATACCACGCCGGGGATACTCCCGAGCCTCAGACTCACCAACCCGGAGCTTGGCAGTTCTGGCGCGAGAACGATCGACGCGTCATAGCCGTCCTCCAGCATGTCGGGAATAGTTCCGCTCATCGTGACATCAACTCTGAGTTCGGAGAACCGCTGCTGATATTTCAGTATTGCAGGCACCACCAGTTGATGGCCGAAGCTAGAAAGCGCATGCACGCGCAGCCGTCCGGTGGGATTGGCGGTCGCCGATCGCGCCTCGGCTTCCGCGTCATCAAGGCTCGAGAGAATCTCCTCGCATCGTCGAAGGTACCGCTCACCCGCCTCCGTCAGAGCGACCTGTCTCGTCGTCCGGTTTAACAGCCGACTGCCAAGATGCGTTTCGAGTTGGTTGATAGCACGTGAGACGGCGGCCACACTGAATTTCAGCCTCCTGGCCGCCGAGGCAAAGCCTCCGTCGCTCGCGACTTTTACAAAGATGCGTATGCACTGAAGCGTGTCCATTAAGAGTTCCTAAAAATATAGAAGCCATGTCGAATATCCGTAGTGGTCGCAATCACTAATGGGACGCCCGTCGTCAATTATCGGGGTGTGGTCGACCCTGTCCGGAGCCCAGCCTCTCGAGTCTTTAATTCGACCCGGATGGACGCGGCTACCCAGCGTCGATCACGATTCTCTTGACCCGATGGGGATGCGGACGTTTGATCTGCGAACCTTGACGGGGACAGCGCGCACGGCACCCTCCAATTGGAATAACAAGGGCTTACAGTGGCGTGTCATGGAAAACTCCTGAAAGTTGTCGTCCACGAAGCGAGGTTAGGCCAAAGGCGCTGCGAGCGCCAGCGCACGATGGTAGTAGCCTGCATATCTTTGGGAACGACTGTCGTGCCGTCCTCGACCAAAGTGTGATAGCGGCTGCGCAGGGCATACCATAAATTGGCTCCGATGCCGACGCTCAAAACGCATCCTCGATGCCATGGGTATGGCTTGCCCGCCACGTCGAGGGGAGATTTTCGCGAGACCGGGCTTGCATTGTGCGTATCGCGGACTCGTACCCCCACGCCGTTGCAGGCGCGTCGCCAACCCTCAGTAGCACTGACTCAACTTCGGTGGAGGTATCAAATGACGAAGACTGAAGCGGTCAGAGAGGCGTAGGAAAACGAAATGATCGGATCACTGCGCGTTGCTCTCGTTGGTGTCATGATTGGCTTCGAAGTACTTTCCACAACCGCATCTGGCCAGGCGCTACCTACTACCGTGCATATCGATACGCTCTTTCAAACGTCCGCGAGACAGATAGCCGTCAACCACGTCACTGTGGAAGCGAAATGGCGCGGTCGCGCTAAGGAGTGCAGGGTAGAATTCGCGTTCCATAATGAATGACGAACAGGATGGGCAAGACGAAGAAGACACAGCCATGTTGCCGGCGGGGCATCTGCAAGGTTCTGACGCGACCGCACTATCCGTTGGAGGCGATTTTGCTGTGTACGCTGGTCGCTGGTTGATTGATCGACGTATTCCCGGAGCGCGATACCGACCCACTGTCTTCCTGCCAGCCACCACCCAATGCAACGAAAACACTTACTTGCTTGTCGATCAGCGTCGCATTTGAAGCTGCGAGTGCAGACTCAGCTGATGCGAGATTTTCTTGCGCACTTAACACGTTGAGGAAGTCGGTACGACCATAGCGGAACAGACGCCAAGCCTGGTCGTTCGCATCGGCCGCGCTATCGCGAGCGGCATGGACGCTTAGATTATGCTGGATCTCCTGTACGTAGGCGTCCAGGCTAATCTCTGTATCACGGAGCGCGTCGAGAACGACGCTGTCAAAATTCTTCTCTGCGGCTCGCGCCCCCGCCCCGGCCTCCGCGATTCGTGCCCTTGCCGTGGCGATGTTGGGGAACGTCCATGTAACGAGGGGGCCAACTGAAACCGCGATCTGGGACTGCTTACTGAACGCGGAGATCGGTCCGCTCATCCCAATGCTTCCGCCAAGGCTTACGCTTGGGTACAAGGTTGCCACCTCAACCCCAATTGAAGCCGTTGCAGAGGCAAGCTTTCGTTCGGCTTCTCGGATGTCCGGTCGCCTGCGAATAAGCTGCTGGCCATCGCCTACCGGAACCACCGCGAGCAAGTGCGGCGGAGTGGAGCACTCTTGCACATCGCGGGGATAGTCGACCGGCAACCGACCCAATAGCGCCGTGAGTGCAAAAACAGCCGCATTTCTTTGGGAGATAATCGGCGGAATCGCGGCAGCACTCGTATCCACTGCAGCATGCGCGCGAGTGACATCGAACGCGGTGGCACGCCCACCCGACTTTAGCCTTTCAGTTGCGTGAAGGGTCTGGGTTTCAATATCCAAAACCCTCCTGGCGGACGCCAACGTCTGGTTGGCCGAACAGGCGGCAATGTAATTACGCGTGATGGCAGCTGCAACTGTAGTGCGGACCTCATCGCGAATCGCCAGCGACGCCTGCTCGTTGTATTTCGCTACCTGAATCTCTCGCCGGATTCCCCCTGCTAGATCTAGAGGCAAGGAGACACTTCCTCCCAGCGAATAGACACCGCCCAGTGGCAAGCCAGACGCGCGCGGGAGCGGCGGTGTCGATATCCCGACTTCACCCGAGAGTTCGGTCTGCGGCAATCGTGCCGACTTTGCTTCATAAACAGCATAAACTGCTCGCGCCAGGTTCTGCTCGGCGGCGCCCAAGTCGCGATTCGCTGCAAGGCCTTCCTGGACAAACGAGTCAAGCCGCTGGTCGTTGTAGAGCCGCCACCAGTGGTCGGGAAGTGATTCACCTGATAACGACGAATCGGACGCGTTGACAAAAGGCATTTGCGCACCAGGATTCAGGGCCAACGCGTCTTTCGGAACATGATAGTCCGGTCCGACAGTGCAAGCCGCCAGGCATACGAACCCCAGAAGCGCCGCGCCAAACTTCACTTCGCGCCTCCCGCAACAGGCTGTCGCCGCTTATCGGCTGAATAGTCGATTGATACTGTGGCAGTTCGCCCTGGTATAAAGGCAAGATCCGCCGGAACACTGTCAACCTTTATGCGAACGGGAAACCGCTGCGCAAGGCGAACCCACGAGAACGTTGGCGTGATTGATGGAAGCAAGTTGGCCGTCAGTGACCGCTGATCATCGGCAATCCCGGCCGAAATGCTGTCGACATGACCGTTTAGAACGCGGTTATCTCCCATCAACTGCACGCGCGCAGGACTACCCGCATGGATATGCCGAAGCTTCGTCTCCTCAAAATATCCCTCTATGCGAATGGAGTCGCTGTCTACAATCGCCAGTGCCTGCGTTCCAGGTCCAATGTAGTCCCCAGGATGAAGGTCGAGGTTAGTCACAATTCCATTTACGCTGGCATGAACCTCGGTTCTCGCCACGTTAAGTGCCGCGGTGTTTTTCGAAGCGATCGCCCGGTTGAGTGTGGAAAGAGCCGTCTCGACCTTCGCATTGTTTTCTTCATGTGTCTCTGTAGCAACCAGGTCGCCGAGTGCGAGGTCTCGCTTTGCTTCTCGACGAGCCTGATTTAAAACAGCCTCTGCACTGTCGATCGCCGCACCTGACTCGGCGAGAGCGTCGGAATAGCGCGGACGGTCAACCACGAAAAGTAACTGCCCCGCCTTAACTTCCTCATTGTCATGAACTGCAACTGAAGTGACTAACCCGCCAACATCGGGCGCCACTCGCACAATATCCGCGCGCACGTGCCCGTCTCTGGTCCAGGGATCTGTTTCATAACGCCGCCAGATTGCTACCGCTACGGCGACCGCTACTCCGGCCAGGACCAAAGTGAAGAACCATCGACCGAGGGCCGTCAGTGTCCTTTTCATAGGCTTAGTAATTGGAAGTTTGCGCTGCAAGCTACAACAACGCCCATTAAAACTATGATTAACGCGACATCGACCAAAGGCTTGTGGACGAAAATCCGATAGATGCCAAGAATCGACAGCAGCGACGAGAGAAATCCAAAAAGCACCAGCGCAATGATCCCCAGGAATACGAGAGATGGCAGATACACACCGCCTATCGAAACCTCACCAGTCATGACGTCCATCCGGGCAATTCAGCCGCTGGAAACAGATCCCGGCGCAGGCTAACCGCGAGAGCTACTGCCGCTCTACGCCTGGGCACCTGAGGATCAGCCCGAAACTCGGTTGCGAGCTCTTCGATTTGCGCCAGTAATACAGGCGCGGGCCTCTCACTGGCGTTCCGAATTCTCCTGGAAAAAAATCCGGCTAATGAGCGCAAAACGCCGTCGATGATCTCCTGCTGTCGCTTTGTTGACGAGGCAGACAGCGCCTTCAAGTCTCCTGCTACAACGCCCACTCGGAGGTCTTGCAGTGCCTCCGTCACCTCATCGCCAGGTTTGGGCGATTGCACTGTTGTCCGAGTGATGAGGATGCTAATACGATCCAACATCTTGCTCGTCCACCGCGCTTCCTCAGAATTGTCATCCTGTATTCTGCCAATGACATCCCGAAACCCAGCGCGGCGCAGACGTCTAATGACCTCTTCACCACCTAGCGTTCTGAAGACGACAAACATCACAATTGCAAACGCTATCGCGACGTTCTGAGCGATCGCGCCATTGACGAAGCCCAGGAAGTCGCGGCTATAGGTTGCGTTCAGGCCAACAGCATTGACAAACCCAAGCAGCACCCCACGCGCTAACGTCGCCGTCTGAGGACGAGCAAGCGCGCTCCCAAATAGCAACAGTGTTGGTGCCAGCACGGCCCCAAGCAAAATAAAGTCGGTAACGCGTGGAAGAACCACAAAGCCATAAATCGCAGCAAGGCAGCATCCCACGATGGAACCTATCAGAAACTTCCGTGCGGGAACGGCCGGATTGTCCAGGGACCCGAAGAGGGCGCAAGTGACGCCTGCGATAAGTGCCGCCCCCGATCCATCGCGCCATGCCGTTGCTATCCAGAAGCTGCAAACAAGCAGCACGGTCATGACTGCTCCAAGTGCCGATCTTGCCGCAAGCCCGGAATCGGTGTGGAACGAGCGTGACCCAGTGCGATCTAGTAGCGCTTCAACTACTGCGCTGTCGCGTGGTCCAGAATTATCGATAACGTTGACCAGATAGAACGCGTTGCGATGTCCTGTCACTAACGCAGCAAGTTGTCCCGCGAGGTTGGCCACTACCATCTCGCGCCACGTCCATGCAGGCGATGCATTGGGCTCAAGGGCGTGAATGATCTGAATGAGTTCGTCTGCTCGCTGCCCATAAGCCGGGTCGTGGTCGCTAACTACCCACTCCTGGATCCGTTTGACAATGTCCTGCCACTCTTGCGGCAGACCTCCTGGCTGTTCCTTGAGGTAGCTGATGCGATCCTCGGTCGCGCGCGCCTCGCCGACCATGAACGACAACTCATGCTGAAGTGCTCTTATAACTTCGCGTCGCGGTACGAGGCGACCGGTATCAAAAGGCAAGTGATAAGACAACTCCTGCAAATCGTTGATGTCGACAACTAGCCGCTGTCGTTCCCGACGGAACTCAGCTGTCTGATCACCAGCCAGCGCACGCTGCGTCCAGTTTTCTGCGGACGCTCTTATCTGACGAGCGCGTGAGGTAAGTTGTCGCGTAACGGTGGCCGGTAACACCAATCCGTGAATGAAAGCAGCCGCTAAAATACCGATGACAATTTCCTGAACGCGCAGAATCGCTATGTCAAACATTGCACCGGGCGCATTGACGCTTGGAAAGCCGACGATACTTGTCGTATATCCGGCGAGCAGAAACGTGTACGCGCGAGGCGTGTGGTCGTGCACTGAGGTGAACATACACAAGCCAAGCCAGATCGCCATCACAAAACTGAGCACTGCTGGCTCATTGACGAAGTTTGGTACAAGCGTTACGGCGGCGGCAGCACCAAGAATCGTCCCTGCCAACCGATATGCAGACTTTGAAAGAACGGCACCCGCGAGTGGTTGAGAAACGAGATAAACGGTGGTCACTGCCCAGAAAGGACGCGGAAGCCCAATTTCCAAAGCGACCCAATAGGCGATCATCGCAGCGGTGAATGTGCGCAATGAGAATATCGAGGGAGCCAGGTCGAGTTGATTCATGCGTCGCTCACATGTTGGTGCCACACGAAGTCCAGTGGGTTGGGCAACACCATGGCTGTCTGGTCTTCACGCAACGCTTTGCAGCGCTGCCCCTGGCACGCGGTCAGGATGAAGTCTCCACGCCATGCCTATCAGTTCGGCGAGCGAGCGGGCTTTCATCTTTCGCATGACCTGCCTGCGGTGCATCTTCACCGTGAGCTCGGAGATGCCCAACTCGCCTCCCACCTGCTTGTTCAGAAGACCGGTCACTATCAGCGTCATGACCTCGCGCTCGCGACAGGTGAGGAACGCGTAGCGATCACGGATCGATTGCATCCCGGCTTCCTCGCGTAGTGCCACGCGGCTGCGTTCGAGGGCGTGCCGGATGGCTTCGAGTATCACCTGGTCGTCAAAGGGCTTGGTAAGAAACTCAACCGCTCCAGCTTTCATGGCCCGCACCGTCGTCGCCACGTCGGCGTGGCTGGTGATGAAGATGACCGGCGTGTCGGTACGCTCGGATGCAATGAGATTCTGCAGATCTAGGCCGCTAAGATCGGGAAGCATGACGTCCAGCACCAGGCAGCTCGGGACCCTATCGCGTGAGCGCATGAGAAAGTCTTGCGCGCATGCATACGTCTCTGCCTTGAGGCCGGCAAAGTCGATCACGGTTTCGAGCGACTCACGCACCGAAACGTCGTCGTCGACGACAAAGACCACCGGCGTGGCGTGCGCCCACGACGATTGCGATTCATGTGTAACTGCTAGGGCTGGTGTCATTTCGAACTCCATTCGTAGGCACCTGGGTGAATCATTTGAAGTGGAGCGCGGCCTGGATCGCCACGAGCAGAGCGGTGCAGTAAATGATGACAAGAGGTTGTGCTCGCTTGTCATGGAAGATTCCTGACGGTGGCCCTGCACGATGCAAATTACATGAAAAGCACTGAGGCCTCAAATGGGCGATGGTGTTGGCTATACCCAACCAAGGTATGTGAACCGGTCCGCAAACGGAGATCGTTGTTGCATAGGGTACCGGTAGCAAAGGAGTGCGATGGAGAACGAGCCTGGTGGCGCCGTGGATGTGCTTCCGGGTTTGTTATTGGTTGAGTGTGCACGCGAATCCCCCACCATTGTGCAGTGGACCGGAGCAGCTTTTGCAACGTAGAGTTGGTGTCACGCCACGCTGTTCGCTAACGGTATCGGATGCCTGACCGTCGCGTTCATGCTGCCCCAAATTGGCCTCTTATTTCCGTTTGCGATCGGCTACAACCTGTACCGGTACACGATTTTCCGCTGCAGGCTGATCGGCAAGACCTGCGCTGGGGCACGCGGATTAGTTAAACCGGCTTGATTCCAGGAGCAGCTAATGGGCACGAGAGAGTACGCTGCAGCAGAGGTCGCACGAGTCCAGGTCGAGATTCTCGAACAATCTGAGAACACACTTATCATCCGCTGGGTGGAGCCCGGACGATGCCACTATGGCGAGCAGCGCTGGCGCCGTCGTGCCGCGAGAGCGGCGGGAGTGTGCGTGGTGTCGCAACGTGCAATTCGACGCGGTGAAGACGTATTTCGCCCCGCCGAACGCCCCGCCCCAGGGAACGCATCGGCGATGATCTCTGTGGAAGCGTGCAGGCTACTCAATATAGTCTCCAGAGAATTCCGGTAGCCACACGAACTCAGAGGATTGACTCATCAACCTGAGGGTGAGGCCGCGTCGGGCGAGGAAAAATTCATCAAACGCAGGTAGTCGTTGCGAGACGTCGCAGCGCAGGAGTCAACGCAACGAGATCGGGACTTCGCGTGTAGTCCGGATTTACCTCCAGATAATCGACGCTGTATTGCGGCGTCGTTCCTTGGTAACTCGCAATGCTACCCAAGAAAATCTCTCTTTTGCTTCGACGTGCCGCTGTCGGCGCAGCCGTCGTCTCGAACGAGATCCACGCACACGAGATTGGTGCTGGCCTCGATTGTCATTTCGGGTCCCCACGAGTTCATTGAACAGTTGGTCGAAGAAAGGGAGATCGATCCGGTGCCGATGAAAGTGTCGGAGAATTCGGTCAACGCGTATCGACTGAGGCCGAATCGGAATTTGACTGCACTAGGATTTAATGTGCGGGCTGTCTTTGGCTTCGCCCCGAATGATGACATGTTCACCCAGAAGAGCGGCGGAGGTGAAGCGCTCCACCAGGTCTACGGTGTTGTCGTAATAGCAGGGAAAGAGGCGGTTAGCGAACGCATTCACGAAATGGGCAGCCCGGCGACGGTGAACGAAGTCATGCCGCTCGTCATGTCCGCCGTCGTTTGCGAGAAATAGCCCGCTCCGTTGTCCGAAGAGAAGACAGAAAAGCAGTAAGGATTGCAATGCATATTGTGATGCCCAGGCGTTTATGCAATGTTATTTCTGGGACAGTTCACCTGGACCTGGAAACGAGGCTTGCGGCGACGGTTCGCATTTCACTACACAGCACTGCACGGCGGACGCAAGCACTAGCCGATCACCGTCCGCTACGGCTTGCCTAGAATCTGATCGATGCAATCCGCCAGCTCGTTTGCGTCGACAGGCTTTTCAAAGATCGCGATGACGCCATCCTTGTTCAGGTTCGCGCGGAGATCGGGCGTCAGGAATGCGGTGATAAAGATTGTGGGCACAGCGTAGCCCTGCCTTACGATTCTGTCATGCAGCTCCACGCCAGTTACATCCGGCATTCTGACGTCTGTAATCAGGCAGGCCACGTCGCTGATGATGTTCGACCGCAAGACTTCCGAGCCGGAGGCGAACAGACGCACATCCCAGCCCATCGAATTCAGCAGACCGGCGACCGCTGTCCTGACAGCTGCGTCATCGTCGACGACCGCGATAATCCTGTTAGGTTGAGTGTGCACACGAATCTCGGACAAGTTAGCTCTTACACCTTGCGCTGAATCGGTAAAGCGCAAGGACCTGGTGATTAGCCTAGCCCTCAGAAACCAGTCCAGGAATAGTACGAAGGTACGGGGTGGTGTAGCCCTTTGGTAAGCTCAATATTCGGCGTGACTTGGGCACTGCACCTCGCTCGCGTGGCAACCCGCGCCTCTTCATGACGGACACGAGCTGTTTCTCGTACCGCTCGGCCAGATACGGGTGCCTGGTGGCTCACAGGAGGTAGATTTGACTTAAATCGACTGTCCGCCGATACAGGTTCTTGTTGAGCCACGGTACGAACGTGTATTCGTCATAGGCATTGCTGCCGACGTAAATCCAGTGGTGTAAAGCGCTGAACATCGTCGTCTCCGCGAACCGCTTTGTCGCAACGTGATCGGGCTGTCCCTGAAACATGAGCGACTGGGCCAGGCCTTCGCCATGAAATCAAGGTACGCGCTCTGGAGACGTAAAACCATTCTACGAACGGGTGGGAACGCTAATGCATTGGGGTGGGTGACTTACACGCACGTATGGGGCGATATCGAACGACAAAACCCGGCGGCAGCACGGCTGAATGCTCCTGAACCCGCGCCGGTCGAGGAAACAACCGATGGACGAGCAACGCCACGACTTCACATAGATTACTGGCCATTTTTTCTACGCGGGCCGATGCCCAACGACCGGAGCTTGTCGACAAGCTCGACAACTGAACGCGCAGACAATTTTTTCATTACCTGTCCGCGATGCATTTTTACGGTGATTTCGCTCACGTTCATTTCTGCCGCAATCTGCTTGTTCAGGAGCCCGGCGAGCACGAGCCCGGCAACTTCCCGCTCGCGAGGTGTCAGGCTTTCGTAGGTTGCCCGCAGCGAGCCGATGGACTGCTCGGCGCACAGCCGTTCCCGATCCTTCGCCAGCGCGCGCGATACCGCGTCAAGCACGTCCTGCTCGCGGAAAGGCTTGGTCAGGAAGTCCATGGCACCAGCCTTCATCGCTTTCACGGACATTTCAATATCACCGTGACCAGTGACAAACACAACGGGGATTCGCAAGCCGATGCGGCCCATCGCGTCTTGAAACTCCAGTCCATTTTCGCCTCGCAATCTGATATCGAGGATCAGGCAGCTCGGAGCGTTCTGCTTCGGGGACGCCATAAAGTCCTGTGATGAAGCAAATGTTTCGACTGTCAGCCCGACAGATTCAAGCAGTCCGCTAAGTCCTCTACGCACCGCGTCTTCGTCGTCGACGATATACACCATCGATTCTGGAAGGCATTCGGCCGCTTCGCTTGAAACAGTGGTAGGCTTGGCAACGGACATAGGACCCCCTAGGCAAATTGCGCTGTATCGCGAGTTTAGCATGTGTATATACACTTTTGAAGGGCTCACGGCGCTTCGATATGAGATGTGGCCAGAGGCAAAACATCAGCTAGCTTTGGTTGGTCCTAGCTGTCGGCGATAGTCGCGTGCGTTGCCACTGAAAGCACGTCGACACTTCCATACGCGTATGCTGCCCGCCACGTCGCGGTTGAAGAAAATAGCTCAGTGATTATTTAATTATTGATCTGCGCTCACCGGCACAAGCAATGACGATACTGGCGAAATACCGTTTTTCGCTTCTACGGACAGGCGCGATCGCGCTTTACCGCGGGACGGACGACGTCGGCGGAACCATCCTTATGGCGATCTCGTCATCCGACGAGACCTCCGCGGACGTGGATTCACGGCTCCAGCACGAATACGCACTGAGGGATGACCTCGACGCGCAATGGTCAGTCTTGCCGATTGCGTTGACCTATCAACACGGCAAGCGTGCGCTGTTGCTGAACGATACAGGCGGGCAGCTGCTGCGTGGTCTTTGCGGCACACCAATGGACACCGGAACTTTCCTGGTGCTGGCCGCCGCGCTAACGCAAGCCGTCAAGGATGCTCATGCGAGAGGATTGATTCACGGCGGCATAAGCCCCGACAACGTGCTGGTGAACCCAGCAAGCGACGAGGTGAGGCTGACGGGATTTTGCGGTGCTGTGCGATTGGACGAAAACGCGCTCGAGATGGGCGTTGCGGATGTCATGCCCGAACGTTTTCCATACATGGCACCCGAGCAGACGGGCAGCGGCAAGCGGCCGGTGGATGCGCGATCAGATCTTTATTCGCTCGGGTGCACGTTTTACGAGATGTTGACTGGCGCGCCTCCGTTGACTGCTACCGATCCGATGGGCTGGGTACATGCGCACGTGGCCCGCTTGCCCCAGCCGCCGAGGGAGCGCGTCGCCGAAATCCCCGATCAGATCTCAGCGATCGTGATGAAGCTGCTTGCCAAAGCACCCGAGTTGCGCTACGAGACGGCGGCAAGCCTGCTTGTCGATGTCAGGCGATGTCTGACGATGTTCCGCAGCGGCAGTCAAATCCAGAGGTTCGTCCTGGACATGCTTGGCATCTCGGGTCGCATCAGATCATCTGAAGCGTTGTACGGGAGAGAGAGGGAATTAGCTGAGTTGCTTGCCGTGTTCGAGGCGGTCATGGCTAGCGGGACCGCGAAGTTCATGTTCGTTTCGGGACACTCGGGAGTCGGCAAGTCGTCGCTGGTTCGTGAGTTCCGCAATCGGCTGGCCGGCCAGCCCCATCTGTATTCCTCAGGAAAATGCGAGCCGGCGAAAGACTCCATGCCATACGCGAGCTTTCTGCAAGCGTTGCGCGGACTGATCAAACCCATCCTCGGCCTGGATGAAGCCGATTTCGCTGGATGGCGTGCACGGCTCCGGGCCGCGCTGGGTGCGAACGGAGCGCTTCTCACTGCGATGCTTCCCGAGCTGGAGTTGATTGTTGGAATGCAACCGCCCATTGTGCGCCTTGATGGGTATGCAGAGAGAACACGCTTTCTCCAGGTCGCAGGCAATCTCGTCAGCGCGTTCGCAACGAGGGAAAATCCGCTTGTTCTCTTCCTGGACGACCTTCAGTGGGTAGACAGCGGGACGCTCGACTTGCTCGAGCATTTGAGGACCCTGCCGGCCCTGCAGGGGCTGCTCCTGTTAGGCGCCTTCAGGAGCAGTGAGGTGCCGGCGTCGCATGCGCTTCAACGTGTGGTGAGAACGCAGGCAACCCGCCCTGAAGTCATGGCACTTCAGCCGTTAGCGGAGGAAGATGTTGGCGAACTGCTGTCTAACGCCCTATGCAGTTCTCGGGATCATGTCACGCCATTGGCAAACCTCGTTTACGAAAGAACGCGCGGGAATCCATTTTTCGCGACCCAGTTCGTCATCGCGCTTGTCGATGAAGACCTGCTTTCGTTCGCTTACGAACGCTCCGAATGGATCTGGGACACCGCTCGAATTCGGGCAAAGGCGTACACCGATAACGTTGTCGATTTGCTGCTTCAGAAGTTACGCACACTTTCGCCCCTGGCACTCTCGATAGTGAAGAAACTCGCGTGTGTGGGTAATGGCGCGACGCTTCGAAAGCTCGCTGTCGCTGCCGGAATGTCTGAAGACGCCGTTCAGGACGCTATTGAGGAAACCCTTGCAACCGGTCTCGTTTATCAGGTTGGCGAAACCTACTCATTTGGCCACGACCGCGTTCAGGAGGCCGCTTACGCAGCAATTCCGAGCGCGGAACGTCGCGCAATGCACCTCGATATCGGCAGACGTCTTGCGGCTGATTCGGCGGCATGGGGAGAAGGAGATTCAGTCTTCGAAATCGCGAGCCAGATCGACCGGGGTGCCTCGCTTATTACGATGCGCGCCGAGCGCGAGCGGTTTGCGGCGCTCAATCTCGCAGCGGGTGATAAGGCCAAATCTTCTGCAGCATATGCGCTCGCACTCGGTTACTTTGCTGCCGCCTCAGAGCTACTTGGTCCTGAAACGGAGAGTGACCTTGCTCACGAAATCGAGCTACGACGTGCGGAATGCGAGTTCGTTACAGGTGCAATGGCGGAGGCCGAAACGCGCCTTTCCGCGTTGGCGGCACGCGATATCGATCTGGCGAGCAGAGCGGAGGTTGCCCGGCTGAGAGCTGCGCTGTATACGACGCTGGATCAGCTCGACGTTGCCGTCTCCGTTGCAACTGACTTCTTGCGGCGGTGTGGCATCGACGTTCCCCTGCGCCCCACGGATGCGCAGGTCGAACGTGAATGTCAGCGGCTGACGAAACTGCTCGAAGGACGCGCCATTGCAGACCTCGTGAATGGTCCCCTGCTGGACAATCCAACGTGGCGGGGAGCGCTTGATGTACTCGGGGATCTTGTCCCGCCTGCGCTCTTCACGGACGGGAATCTGCTTGATCTCATCCTGCTCAAGATGGCCAATCTGAGCATCGAGCATGGTCATGCCGACGCGTCATGCTACGCCTACGTGTGTCTAATGACCATTTTTGGACCGCGTTTTGGGGACTACCAGACAGGGCTGGAATTTGGTGAACTTGCAATGCGCCTCGTCGACGAAAAAGGGCTCACTCGCATGAAGGCGCGTGTGCACATGTGCTTTGGCACCCTCGTGCTGCCGTGGACCCGGCCCATTGCGACCGCTCAGGCAGTCGTCAAGAATGCATTCCAAGCGGCGCTCGAAAGCGGCGACATTACGTTTGCCGTCTACTCGCGAAGAAACTTTGTCTCGAACCTGCTCTTTTCCGGTCAGCCGCTGAGTGAGGTCAAAAAGTTCGCAGAAGAGAGTCTCGCTTTTGCGCGCGCGGCAAAATTTGGCATGGTGGTCGACGCGCTGCTAGCTCAACTCATGGTGGTTGACGCGCTGCATAGGCCGGCGCACGGTCACCAAGGGGCGAACACGTGCGAAGAGGATCTGATTAGCGAAAGGCATTTATGCGACCCGTCGGCGAGGCCGATCGCGGTGTTTTCGTACTGGGCGCATAGGCTTCAGGTCAGTTTCATCGTGGGCGATTTGGCTGCCGCTATCGAAGCCGAACAATATGCGGCACCGTTGTTATGGTCGTCACGCAGCCATATCGAGGTAGCCGAATATCATATCTATGGGGCTCTGGCTCGCGCGGCGGCTTGTCGAAACTCAGCGGCCAGTGAATTTGAAGGTCACATGGTCGCATTGCGTGCGCACCATGCGAAAGTGGAAAGCTGGGCGCAGGCTTGTGGCGAAAATTTTTCGGGGCGTCGCGCGCTGATCAGTGCCGAGATGGCCAGGATCCTTGGCAATGAGATTGAAGCGGAGCGATCTTACGACGAAGCGATTCGCCATGCTCGCGCGCAAGGTTTCCTCCAGGTTGAGGCCCTTGCAAATGAACTCGCCGCGCAGTTCCATAGTGATCGTGGGCTTGAGACGATTGCAGAGAGTTACCTGCGCAACGCACGTCAAGCCTATCTTCGCTGGGGCGCCAACGTCAAGGCAGAGGTGCTCCATACGCCGGGGCCGCTGGTCAGAGATAGCCATGTGCCTGCTGCAACAGGCGGAACTCTGGCGCATCAAATAGACATAGGGGCTGTGGTCAGCGCCGCTCGTGCGCTGTCGAGCGAGATCGTGCTGGAGCGACTGATCGAAGTTATGCTCCGTACGGTCCTTGAGTACGCGGGCGCACAACGATGTGTTCTTGCACTATGCTGCCGCGAGACGTTGCACATTGAAGCGCAAGCAAGTGTTGAGGACGCGACTGTCAACGTCACGCTCGGCAGAATGCTGCTTGCGCAAGCACAGGTACCGATTCAACTACTCCAAACCGTATTGCGAACGCGCACTCGTATTGCGTTGGACGATGCCGTTCAAGACAACACGTTTTCTCGCGACCAGTATGTTCAGGAGACACGGCCGCGTTCTGTGCTTTGCATGCCGCTTCTAAAGCAGACCAAGATCGTTGGGCTTCTCTATATGGAAAACAACCTGACGACTGGGTTTTTCACATCCGAACGGGAGACGGTTACCGAAGTCCTTGCTTCACAGGCGGCGATTTCGATCGAGAATGCGCGGCTCTATGCGCAACTCCTTGAGGAGAGTCTTCAACGCGAGCGCGCCGAGAATTCGTTGCGACATATGCAAGCGGATCTGGCACACGTGACGCGGCTTACGACAATGGGCGAACTTGTCACGTCGATCATTCATGAAGTCAAGCAACCGCTCGCTGCCATCAATGCATCCGGCGCTGCTGCGCTGCGCTGGCTAGTCCGGGAGCGGCCGGAAATTAGCCGAGCACGTGAAATGCTGGAATTGGTAGTGTCTGAGAGCACGAGGGCAGGAGAGGTTATCCGGGGCATTCATTCGCTCGCGAAGAAGGCGGCGCCTGAAATTGCGACGTTTGATATCAATGAAGCGATTCGTGAAGTGCTCCTGCTAACAAGGGATCGTCTCGAAGACAGACAGATCGTACTCTCTGGAGATGCACTTGACGGACGCGTCCTCGTTAGAGGGGATCGCATCCAGTTGCAACAGGTTGTACTGAATCTGGTGATCAACGCGGTCGATGCAATGGCTGAAATCACAGGTCGCGAGAGGCGGCTACTCGTCACTGTGGAAACAAACACGGCCGGCTGGGTGGACGTTGCTGTCGAAGACACGGGACCGGGACTGGATCCAGCCATCGCAGACCGCGTCTTTGAGTCGTTCGTTACGACAAAGCCAAGTGGAATGGGGTTGGGGCTGTCGATTTGCCGTTCGATTGTCGAGACTCACGGTGGGACCTTGACTGCTTCGCCCCGCATCCCTTTTGGCACTACGTTCCGATTCAAAGTACCGGCACCCTGACTTTCGTCCTTCTATGACGGTAACGAGAGTGTCCGAACTTTGAACATGGTCGTCGCCCTGACGGTGATTCGTCTCGTGAAAAAGAATAGGGTCGCCCTGCTAGACGCAGACGTCGCCGACCTCTCCGACGGGCTCCCGCCCACCGAGGTGAAGATGGGCCTACGTTTGCCAAAGCGGACGCTGAAGTGTCCGAGCAAACTCGCGGTCCACGGACCCAACCATGTCGTGACGAGAGTGACCAGGTGTCTCGGCACAATCCGGTTCACCGTCAAGTCGAAGAAGGCCGTCTCGTAAGACCCGTTGAAGAATGTCTGGTCTTCCATGATAGGCACCAACACCTGGTCAAACATAAGAGCGCACTGGAACGAACGGAGTATCGGCTTTTCCGAGTCTGGATCGCGACGGAGGTCGAGGAGATGCTGTCCAGCTGGCGCGAGCCGGTGGAAGCGCGCATAGTTGGTCCGAGTGTTTCATCAATACCGGTTGGACGGCCGGTTGCTGGCGCAGAGCGGTCGCCCTAATGTTCGATCGACGCTGCGGGCGAATGACTTTTGATGGCCGAACGGCGCCCGACGGGATGTCGGTCCTCTCCGGTGACACATTTAATTCGCGGCCGGCCAACCCGTGTCGGGCGGGGCTTCACAGCTTGCTGAAGATGTCGGCGCCGCGCAGTTACACATTTACTGTCGCAGTATTGACAAAATCAATGCGGTCTACGTCGGGTGCGAACCGGAACCGCCGGTGCTGCCTGAGCTGCCGCAGCAGCACGGTGTCGGGCGCAGGTACGGTATCGCCGGCGGTGACCCGGAGCCGCCCGCGCTCCCAGTACTCAACCGCCGCGTCGTGATCGAGCAGCAGCGCGAACACGAGGGGATGGTCGCGTTTCGCGTCCGCCAGTGACGGACATCCCCGCTTGAGTAACGGGAGAGTCCAGCGCGTGTAGACCGGGTGGCCCAGGGCGTTGGCGACATAGGCGAGCGCCGCGTCAGCACTGTCAGGCAGACGCTGCAGGGGCGCGCTGGCCATGTCGAGCCAGCCGGAATAGCTTGGTCGGCCGGGTGGGCGCTTCATGTCGGGCGGCGCCGTCTGGTGGTCGCCGGCGTCGGCGACGCGCTGGCCGGCTTCCGCTGGTGCGAGGG
>ABYL01000012.1 GCA_000173575.1 Burkholderia sp. H160
CGCGCGTAGAATCGTTTGCGTCGTATCGTTTGAAGTAGTTGTCCTGAAGAGGAGAGCGCGAATGAAGACGGCGACGACAGGCGCGGCGTTGATGCTCGCGGCAGTGGCCACGTTCCAGCCGGCGCGCGCGCAGGACGACATGGCGAGCACCGCGCAAGCGGTGCTCGGCGCCGCGCAGCCGGTGCATATGACCGCGGAGATCGTCGGCATCGATGCGGGCGACCGCGCGCTGACGCTGAAGGGCCCGGGCGGCAACGTCGCCATCGTGCTCGTTAGCCAGCAGGCCGCCGTCTTCGATCAGCTGAAGATCGGCGATCGCGTCGACGTGCTCTACAAGAATGCGCTGCTCACGAAGGCCGAAAAGGTCAGCGGCGCGGGCAAGGGGATTCGCGAGCGGACCGACAGGCAGAGCTATACACCGGCGTCGGGCGGCTACGAGTCGGCGCGGCAGACCGAGGTGCTCGCGACTGTAACGAAGATCGATCGCAAGCAGCGCCTCGTGACGCTGCGCGGCGCGTATCAGACGCAAACGTTCGAAGCCGCGCCCGCTGTCGACCTGAGCGACGTCAAGGTCGGCGATACCTTGCGTGCGGTGTTCGTCTCGGCCGCTGCGGTGCAGGTGACGCCGGTGGGGCAGTGAGCGGCCGAGTTCGCAGGCCATCCCCGTAGCCGCGTTGGCTTCGCAAACTATGTCGAATTATGTCGCGCTGGCCGCCTGATGCCCGCAAACCCTTGCTAGACGGGCCGTCGTCGCGGTGAAACAGCGCGACATATCTTCCGTGATGATTTCCGCGGTGTGTCCTCCTATAGTCCGTTCGTCGCCACGCGGCAGTGACGCAAGTGGCCCGAATCCAGCAAGGACACTCCGTGAAAAATCGTTCATTCGCAGATTCCGACAAGGTCTCCGCCAATGTTGCGCGCAGCGCGCTGCGCAACGTGGTGCTCGGCGCGGCCGCCGCCGTCTTCGCGCTCGGCAGCGCATCGGCGTTCGCGTGGTCGGGGCACGGCACCGCGTACACGTCGCGCGGAGTCTATAACGGCGCGCACTATGGCTCGTGCGGTGGCAATAGCTGCTCGCACACGGGCAGCGTCGCCGGCCCGTATGGCGGCGTCGCGAGCAACACCGGCACGGTCACGCGCACCGCGCCCGGCCAGTTCTCGAACTCGGGTACAGCGACCGGCCGCTACGGCAATTCGGTGCAGCACTCGGGCGACACCAGTTGCGCCGGCGGTTCCTGCTCGCATACCGGCACGCTGACCGGCCCGGACGGCAAAACCGCGACGACCTCCGGCGACGTGACACGCACCGCGCCGGGACAGTATTCGTCGTCAGGCTCGATCACGGGTTCGAACGGCAATACGGTCAATCATTCGGCGTCGACGAATTGTGCGGGTTCGACCTGCGCGCGCTCGGGCACGGTGACGGGTCCGGACAACAACAGCGTCTATCACTCGGGCACCGCGACGCGGGTCGCGCCTGGGGTCGTGACGACGTCGACGAGCGTGACCGGCACGCAGGGCCACGTGGTGACGACGAGCGGCACGGTGGTAACCGGCGGCGTGGTGGTCGCGGACGGGACGACTACCACCGGCACGGCCGTGGTGGTCGCGCCGAAGCCGGTGGTGGTCGCGCCTCCGCCGCCGGTCGTCTACGTGCCGCCGCCGCCCGCGTACGTTCCGCCGCCGCCGGTGGTGTACGTGCCGCCGCCCCCGCCCCCGCCGCCGGCCGTGTACGTCGCACCGCGTCCCGTGTATGTCGCGCCGCCGCCTGTCGTTTGGGTGCCGGGCCATTGGGTCGGGCGCGTATGGGTACCGGCGCATTGGGCCTGACGATGAGCACGGCAATGCGAATCAGAGCCTGCGTCGAATCCTGGCGGTCGCGTCGTGCCGCGCGGTGCAAAACAGCAGCGCTCGCGACCATCGTCGTGGTGACGTTGCTGACCATCAATGCCTTGATGGACGCCAGCGACGCCAGCGACGACCATCACGCGAACCCCGCCGTCAGCGCAGCGAGAGACTGTTCCGCGCGCTACGCCGCCTTGCTTGACCTGGCCGAACTCGCGCGGCGTGACGGCAAATCATCAGAGGTGGTCGTGCGTGGGTTGAGCCAACAGAACGGTGCGCTGAGCGCATGCCTACCGGTAGATCGTGGCAGGCCGGCAGCGCAATTACATTGAGGACCGCCGCGTCAGATCGCATTCCAGAAAAATCGCGTCGGGGAAAGGATTGAACACGCCGAGATCGATGCCGAGACTCTCCGCATATTCGCGGAAGATGCCCCGTACGACCTCGAGTTGCTCGGGGAAGCGCGCGGTGTGCAGATGGATCATCTGATGATTCGGGTCATTGAACGCGCAGCGGAAACCGGATCTCGAACGTGGTCCCCACGCCCTCATACGAGGCTAATTCGATCTGCCCATCGAGCACGTGACATAGCTCCTTGACGATTGCGAGCCCAAGCCCCGTGCCTGGAATCTCCTCGCCGGCCGCGCGCTCGAATTCGTCGAACACGCGATCCGCGTCGGCGGGCGCGATGCCGACGCCGGTATCGGACACGCGAATCGTCCAGTGCTCGGCGCCATGCATCGCGAAGCGGAATTCGACTTGCCCCGACTTCGTGTACTTGATCGCGTTGGACAGCAGATTGACCGCGATCTGCTTGAGCTTGAGCCGATTCGACGAGACGACCGGCAGCGCGGCATCGAACGCGCTGCGTAGCGCGAGCCCCTTCGCGTCGATCCACGGCCGCGTCGACGCGACGAGTTCGTCGAAGAGTTCGCGCAAATCGACGGGTTCGAGCACGAGCGGCGCCGAGTCGCCGAGCACGACTGAGTACTCGATCATCTGGTCGACCAGTTGCTTCATGTCGGCGGCCTGGCGGTTCGCGAGCGCCAACGCGGTATCGGCTTTCGACGGCGCTCGCTCGATCACTTGCAGCGCAACCGAAAACGCATTGAGGAAATTGCGCAGATCGTGCACGACGCTGCGCGTGATCTGCATCCGCGATTCGTGAAGATTGCCGACCAGCCGTTGCCCCCGCGTCAATTCGTGATTCGCGCGTTCGAGCTGTCCCGTGTATTCGTTGATCATGCGATCGCGTTCGCTGACCACTTCCTTGATCGACGCATAGGTGACCATGCTGAATGCTTCGGCGATCAGCCGCCGCGCGCGGCTCTCGTGGCGGCGCGTGCATGTCTTGTCGCGCTCGATGAATTCTTCGAGCGCTTCGACGAGCACCTGCTGAAAGAGGTCCAGTTCGCGCACCAGCTCTTCGATCCGGTAGCCCTGACGCCAACGGACCTTACCGTGCCGCTTCGCGTCGCGTTCGATCGACGTTTCGACGCGTTCCAGATCTTCCGCGTCGAGCGCGACGCACACCTCGTCGAGAATCTCCGGCAGATGTTCGGTCAGTTGCTGATAGGTGAGCTGGTCCGCTTCCACGAGATCAGGGTCGATGGAGACGGCATGCATCCATTGCCGCGTCAGGTGGTCCCGTTCCGCGCGGATGAAGTTGGCAAAGTTACGCAGCGGGCTCGCGCCTCGGTCGGTCATGGTGGATACCGGAATGAAATTTCTACAACATGCAAACGTGCGAAGGGTCCCGATCGCCTCGATATGCGCGGGCCTGTTTTTCTGCCGCTCGGCCATGCGAGCCGGTGCGCACCGGTCATCCGCGTCATTATCCGCGCAATCGCTGGTGGTGGAACAGGTCTTGCGGGACTCTCCTCATACAAAGATACATATTTCGTCTGCAATTCATGATGTCTTCGATATTACTGGTGGACGACGAGCCGGAAATTCTAGCCGCGTCGCGGCTGATTCTGGAAAGCGAAGAGTACGAGGTGAGTTGCGCGAGCAACGGCGCCGAAGCACTCGTTTGCGTCGTCGCTCACGTTCCCGACCTGATTGTTACGGACTGGATGATGCCGATCATGGACGGCGCCGAGCTGTGCCGCCGTTTGAAATCGATGCCTCAATCCGCAGACGTACCAATTCTGGTCCACACTGCGGTGCCGCCCTCGAGCAGCGACGCGCAGTACTGGAACGCGTGTCTGTTGAAGCCAAGCGGCACCAATCTCTTCCTGGAGACGATCGCGCAATTGTGCGGTGGAGGGGTAAGGTGCTGAGGTGGCACGCGTCATCGTTGCCCCATCAGTCGTTCGTCACGTCATTACTCAGTACACCCTCTGAATCGGCCTTCAAGAAATCGACGAAGGCGCGCAACGGCGCGGGCACATGACGATGCCCTGGATAGTAGAGGAACGGCCCTGAAAAGCGCTGCCACCACGGTTCCAGAATCGCTTCCAGTGCGCCGCTGTCCAGATGCGGGCGCAGCATGTCTTCGAACAGATGAATGATGCCGAGGCCCGCGATCGCGCCGCTGACCGCGAGATCGATCGCGGCGCTGGGCCGCACCAGCAGTGGTCCACTCGGATTCAGTTGCAGCAGCTCGCCATCGCGCTCGAAGTACCACGTCGGCAGCGCGCCGCTCGCGAATTGCCCGCGCAGGCAGGCATGCGCAAGCAGTTCGCTGGGATGCCCGGGGCGGCCGTGCGCGTCGAGATAAGCGGGCGACGCGGCGGTCGCGAAACGCTGCACGCGCGCGCCGATCGGCACCGCGATCATGTCCTGCTCGAGGCGTTCGTCGTAGCGAATCCCCGCGTCGCAGCCGATCGACAGCACATCGACGAAACCATCCTCGACCACCACTTCGACGCGAATATCGGGGTATTGCTTCAGAAAGCGCGCGAGCACGTCCGGCAGTACGATGCGCGCGACGCTCGACGGCACGTTGAGCCTCAGCGTACCGGTCGGCTTGTCGCGAAAGCCGTTCAGCACGTCGAGCGCCGCTTCCATTTCGCCGAACAGCGGTGTCAGTTTCTCGATCAGACGCAGCCCGGCTTCGGTCGGCGCAACGCTGCGCGTGGTGCGGTTCAGCAGGCGCAGACCGAGCTTCGTTTCGAGGCGGCGCACCGCGACGCTCAGACTCGACGCCGATACGCCGCTCACGCGCGCCGCGTCGCGAAAGCCGCCCGCGCGGGCAACCGAAACGAAGGCGGCCAGATCATTCAGTTCCATGGCGATTGATTGTGCAGATTTTTGAACGACCCGTACACATTAGACCGGCTTATTCAACAACGCAATTGCAGCGATACTGCCGCTCATCACTTCCACGGAGATCGTCATGCCGAACTTCAGTTCTATCGACACTTACGCGCTCGCCGGCCGCCCGGTGCGGCGCATGGGCTACGGCGCGATGCAACTGGCCGGCTCCGGCGTGTTCGGGCCGCCGAAAGACCGCGACGCCGCGCTCGCCGTGCTGCGCGAAGCGGTCGCATCGGGCGTCGACCACATCGATACCAGTGATTTTTACGGGCCGCACGTGACCAACGAGGTGATCCGTGAGGCGCTGCATCCGTATCCGCGCGATCTGACGATCGTCACGAAGGTGGGCGCGGTGCGCGACAGCGCCGGCGCGTGGCTGCCCGCGCAGGAACCCGCCGACCTCGAGCGCGCGGTACACGACAATCTGCGCAACCTCGGGCTCGAAGCGCTCGAGGTGGTCAACATGCGGGTGATGGGCAACGTGCACGAGCCGAGCGAAGGCTCGATCGAAAAGCAGGTCACGGTGCTCGCCGAGCTGCAGCAGCGCGGGCTCGTGCGTCATGTCGGCCTGAGCAACGTGACGGCCGCGCAGGTTGCCGAGGCGCAGCGCATCACGAAGGTCGTGTGCGTGCAAAACCATTACAACCTCGTGCATCGCGACGACGATGCGCTGATCGATGCGCTCGCGGAGCAGGGCATTGCCTATGTGCCGTTTTTCCCGTTGGGTGGCTTCACGCCGATTCAATCGTCGGAGTTGTCGGACCTTGCGGGCAAGCTCGGTGCGACGCCGATGCAGGTCGCGCTCGCGTGGCTATTGCATCGGGCACCGAACATTCTGCTGATTCCGGGCACGTCATCGGTCGGGCATCTGCGCGAAAACCTGCAGGCCGCGCAGTTGAAACTGAGCGACGAGGTGCTCGATCAACTGAATGCGATCGGCGCCGAGAAGCGTTGATTACACCGATGCCGCAATGAACTCCCGCAACCATTGATGCGCGGGATCGCGATGCAGGCGCTCGTGCCATAGCATCGCCATTTCGTAGCCGGGCACTTCGACGGGCGGCTCGACCATCCGCAGTGCGTCCGAGCCGCGCACCAGACGCGCGGGCAGCATCCCCACGAGGTCGGTGCTCGCGAGCACCGATTGCATGAACAGAAAGTGCGGCACCGACAACACGACCTTGCGCGCGAGCCCTACCTTCGCGAGGGTTTCGTCGGTGACGCCGAAAAAGCCGCCGCCATCGGGCGATACGATCACGTGTTCGAGCTTGCAGAACTGCGCGAGTGTGGGGCGACGCTTGAGCCTGGGATGACCCGCGCGGCCGACCAGCACATAACGCTCGGCAAACAGCACGCGGCGGCGCAACCCTTCGGGCGCGCCTTCGCTCGTATGAAAGCCGAGATCGATGTCGCCCTGTTCGGCCTGGCGGGCGAGCCGCGGCGGCACCGCCTCGACGATCGCGAGACGCGTGCCGGGCGCCGCCGCGCGCAGGCCGGCGAGCATCGGCAGGATGATCGTCGATTCCGCGTAGTCCGTTGCGGCGATGCGCCAGGTTTGCGTCGCCAAGGCCGGATCAAACGGGCTCGCGGGCGCCACCGCGCGCTGCAGCGCGTCGAGCGCTTCGCGCAATGGTTCGCGTAGTGCCTGCGCTTTCGCGGTGGGTCGCATGCCGCGCGGTCCGGGCAACAACAGCGGATCGCCGAATACGTCGCGCAGTTTCGCCAGATGCACGCTGACTGACGGCTGCGAGAAGTTCAGCCTTTCGGCGGCGCGGGTCACGTTGTGCTCTTCGAGCAGCACGTCGAGCGTGACCAGCAGGTTGAGGTCGAGCCTTCTGAGATTAACCACGGCAATACCTGACATATTGGGAATTCATTTCCAATATACCTTGATGTCACCTATCTTGACTGCTTTCAGCCACGAAGGTCCCATCATGAACGTTCTTATCGTCTATGCGCATCCCGAACCGAAATCGTTGAACGGTTCGCTGAAGGACTTTACGGTCCGGCATCTCGAACGCGCCGGCCATACGGTGCAGGTGTCCGATCTGTACGCGATGAACTGGAAAGCGTCGCTCGATGCAAACGACAGCAGTGAGCGCCACAGCAAAGAGCGCTTTTTTCCGTCGAGCGAATCGAAGCATGCGTTCGAAAACGGCTTGCAGAGCGACGACATCGCGCGCGAGCAGGACAAGCTGAAGTGGGCCGATGCGGTGATCCTGCAGTTTCCGCTCTGGTGGTTCTCGATGCCAGCGATCATGAAGGGCTGGGTGGAGCGCGTCTATGCCTACGGTCTCGCCTATGGGGTCGGCGAGCATTCCGACGCGCGCTGGGGCGAGCGTTACGGCGAGGGCCGTTTCGCGGGCAAGCGCGCGATGCTGGTCGTGACGACGGGCGGGTGGGAGTCGCACTACAGCGCACGCGGCATCAACGGTCCGATCGACGACGTGCTGTTCCCGATCCAGCACGGTGTGCTGTATTACCCCGGCTTCGAGGTGTTGCCGCCGTTCATCGTCTATCGTACGAGCCGCGTCGACGAGGCGAAGTATGCGGAGGTCAGCGAGGCGCTCGGGCGACGGCTCGACGCTCTTTGGACTACTGCGCCGATCGCGTTCCGGCCGCAGAATGGCGGCGCGTATACGATTCCAGCGCTCACATTGCGGGACGATCTCGCGCCGGGCCGGGTGGGTTTTGCCGCGCACCTCGAAGACGCGGGCGTAGAGGCAGCAACTGAAGCGGATGAAGCGGCTGAAGCCTGACTCGATTGTATTTTTGACTGAAATTTGGTTGTAAGTCGCCGTTGCTAGAGTCGTCAACAGACGTAGGCGGAGGCATGCCGTGGCGGTTTCATTCGGATGCCTGACGAAGATAAGCAGCCGGAAGCAACCGTGAGGGCGACCCACCATGAATCCAGTCCGTACGTTCTGGCTCATTCTGATGCTGATTGCATCGCCGGCGTGGGCGTTCCAGTCACGCGTCGTCACGATTCCGAGCGCGGCGATGCATCGCTCGTTCGATGCAACCGTCGTGCTCCCTGATCAATACTCGCGTGGCAGCCAGGCTGCGCGCTTTCCGGTCGTCTATGTACTGCACGGCTCGGGCGGCGACTACACGGACTGGACCGCGAATTCGCGGATCGGCAAGCTCGCCGATCGCTATCACGTGATCCTCGTGATGCCCGACGGCGGCCACGAGAGCTGGTACATCGACAGCCCCTTCGATCCGCGCAGCCGCTACGAAACCTATGTGGGCACCGAAGTGGTGGCCTATATCGACAGTCGTTTCCGTACGATCGCGACGAAGCAGGCGCGCGCGATCACGGGCTTGAGCATGGGCGGATTTGGTGCACTACGCATCGCGCTTGACCTGCCCGACGTGTTCGGCGCAGCGGGCAGCATCAGCGGCGCGGTGGACCCGCGCGGCAGCGAGGACGAGCCGGGCATCGAGCGCGTGTTCGGCGACCCGTCGCAACATGCGGACTTCTGGAATAGCGAAGCGATCGTCGCGAGTGCGGAGGATTTCAGCCGCCACCATATCGCGCTGACGATCGATTGCGGCGTGAACGACTCGCTGGTGCAGTCGAACCGTCTGTTGCACGAGCGCCTCGTCGAACTCGGAGTGCCGCACGACTACGCCGAGCGGCCCGGCGGCCATACATGGAAGTACTGGTCGAACGCGGTCAATTATCAGGTGCTGTTCTTTGCCGGCACGTTCAGGCAGGCGGCGCGCGAAATGCGTGAGGCGCACGCCGCGGCCGCGGCCGCGGCCTGACTGGCCGACGGTTGTCAGCCTCAATCGATCCCGTGAAACACCGCGTCGTCCGGGCCGAGGTAGACGGGCGGGCGCCACGCGGCATCGCGCATCGAA
The DNA here is from genome assembly GCA_000173575.1 of Burkholderia sp. H160. Lineage (GTDB taxonomy): Bacteria > Pseudomonadota > Gammaproteobacteria > Burkholderiales > Burkholderiaceae > Paraburkholderia. The sequence goes on from ABYL01000012.1 coordinate 8,974, forward strand.
TGCTGGACCAGTTTGTCGACGCCGAGCAGTACCGCGAAAATCGCCATCCGCACCGGAATACCGTTGTCCGTTTGGCGGAAGATCGCGAGCCGCGAATCGTGGTTGAGGTCGGTGCTCAGATCGTTCGCGCCGGGCCGGCTGTCACGCGGCAGCGGGTGCATGATCAGCGTGTCGGTGCCGCACACGCTATCGACTAGCGCCTGGTTGATCTGGAAGTCCGGCGTGTAGCCCTCGAACGATTCGTCGGCGAAGCGTTCCTTCTGGATGCGCGTTGCGTACACGACGTCGGCACCGCGCAGGCCGGTGCGCAGGTCGTGCGTCTGCTCGATCACGTGACCATTGCGCGAAATCTGCTCGATGATATAGCCCGGCATTTCGAGCATCGGCGGCGAAATCAGCGTGAACTTGATGCCGCGATACAGCGCAAGCAGCTTCACGAGCGAGTGCACGGTACGCCCGTACTTGAGGTCGCCGACCAGCGCGATATGCGCGCCATCGACGATCTTGCCCAGTCGCGAGAACTCGCGCTGGATCGTGTAGAGGTCCAGCAGCGCCTGGCTCGGATGCTCGCCGGGGCCGTCGCCGCCGTTGATCACCGGCACGTTGGTCGCGCGCGCGAATTCTGCCACCGAGCCTTGCTCCGGATGGCGGATCACCAGCGCGTCGACATAGCCGCTCATCACGCGGCTCGTGTCGTAGATCGATTCGCCCTTTGCCATCGACGAGAACGTGAAGCCGGTCGTGTCGCACACCGAGCCGCCGAGCCGGCAGAACGCTGCGCCGAAGCTCACGCGGGTACGCGTGCTCGCCTCGAAGAACAGATTGCCGAGCACCGCGCCTTCGAGCACACGCGAGATTTTGCGGCGCCGTGCGATCGGCTGCATGATGTCGGCGACGCGAAAGAGCGCTTCGACCGAGTCGCGCGAAAACTGATCGACCGACAGGAGCTGCGGCTTGCCCTCGAACAGCATTTGGCTCGCGAGCGATTGCGAGTCTACGCTTTGCGTATATCCTTCGCCTGGCTCGGTGTTCGCGACGATCTCCGACACGAAACGCTCGACAATTTCCGGCATCGCCCGCGATTCCTGCGAGTCGTCCGGCAGCAGCCACGTGTCCAGCGCCCGGCGCGACACGCCGATGCGGTTCGCGAACGTGTCGCGCGTCATGTTCAGGCGACGCATCGCATCGCGTAGGAAAGCTTGTTGCGGAACGCTCATGAGGGCACCTGTCGCAAAATGGGGTCGGCCGGAAGTGAGGCAGCAAAACGCGTAGATGTACGCGGTGCGTATATTAGTTTCCCGCGCGCAGAAGTCAAGCGTTTTTCTCCGCGACCGGCTTCGTGAAGCGCAAGACTGTCCGCCGCGCGGGTTTCGCGGTTACACTGCGATCCATGCACTCTGGCCCCACGTTCCCACTCCGTTCGTCGACCTTCGCCCGCGCCGCTCTGGTGAGCGCGGTAGTGGCACGTCCGAACGGTGGTTCGCGCAACGTCGGCGCCAAAGCCAAAAAACAGCCGCTCATCTGACCGGAGCGCGCAGTTCCGTCGTCGGATGTGCGACGGAACGACCGGTCAACCGCCCGCCTGCGGCTTTCTCCTGTGTTCTCCCTCGCACCGCTGACCCGGATTCGATACGGTCGTCATCGAGGTAGAACAACATGTCTGATTTCTCGGGTATCTGGATTCCGCTGATCACGCCGTTCACCGACGGCGCCGTCGATCACGCCGCCTTGCGTGCGCTGGTGCGCCGTTATGCGAACGCCGGCGTGGCCGGGTTGGTCGCGCTCGGCACGACCGGCGAGCCGGCCACGCTCGACGCCGCCGAACAGGACGCCGTGCTCGCGACGATTCTCGAAGCCGCGCGGGCCGACGCCAACGCCACCGACAACATGCAGCGGCGCACGTTGCCGGTGCTGGTGGGCGTCTCGGGCAATCACACGGCGAGCATGCGCGAGCGGATCGAGCAGCTCAATCCGTTACCGATTGCCGGTGTGTTGATCGCCGCGCCGTATTACACGCGGCCCGCGCAGGACGGCATCGTCGCGCACTTCAGCGCGCTGGCCGACGCGAGCGCGCATCCGGTCGTGCTTTACGACATTCCGCAGCGCACCGGCGTGCGGCTCGAACTCGACACGCTGCTGACGCTCGCCGCGCATCCGCGGATTCAGGCGATCAAGGATTGCGCCGGTTCGCTCGACACGACGCTCGCGCTGATTCGTGACGGCCGCCTGCAGGTTCTCGCGGGAAACGACCTCGAGGTCTTCACGACGCTGTGCGCGGGTGGGAGCGGGGCGATCGCGGCGTCGGCGCATTGGCGGCCCGAGCGTTTCGTCGCGCTGTATCGCGCGTTGACGGAGGGAAAGCTCGACGAAGGACGGCGCATTTTTCACGCGCTCGTGCCGCATATCGAGCTCGCGTTCGCCGAACCGAATCCCGCGCCGATCAAGGCGTTGCTCGCGGCCAGCGGGTGGGTGCGCAACGAATTGCGTCTACCAATGACGCGTGCAAGCGAGGCGTTGACCGAACGGCTGGCGGCCCTAGGGGAGAGGCGTTAGGCGAACCCTTCAGAGCGCGCTTTGCTCACGAACTGTCATCGTCATGCGCGCTCTGAGCAATTCGCCGAAGTCGTCGGCATTGATCGGCTTGCCGAGCAGGAAGCCCTGCATTTCGTCGCACATCATCGAGCGCAGCTTGTCGAACTGCGATTGGGTTTCGACGCCCTCGGCGACCACGTCCATTTCGAGCGAGTGGGCCAGCGCGATGATCGCCGAGACGATCGCGCTGCCCGCGGCGCCGTGCGTGTCGAGACCGCTGGTGAAGAAGCGGTCGATCTTCAGTTGCTTCGCCTTAAAGCGCTGCAGATACGCGAGGCTCGAATAACCGGTGCCGAAGTCGTCGATCGAGATGTCGAAGCCGCTCGCCTGAAATGCGCGGATCACTTCGACCGTGCGCGCGGCGTCATGCATCGCGACGCTCTCGGTGATCTCGAACATGATCTGCTCGCACGCGACGCCCTCGCTCCTGACGATGTCGAGCATCGTCTCGACGAGGTCCGGCTGCAGCAGCTGACGCGGCGACAGGTTGATCGCCACCTTCATCGCCGGCAGACCCTGTTCGATCCAGCCGCGAATGCGTCGGCAGGTTTCGCCGACGACCCAGTAGCCGATCTGCACGATCTGTCCCGAGCGCTCGGCGACCGGGATGAATTCGAGCGGCGCTAGCGTGCCCATCTTCGGATCGTACAGACGGATCAGCGCCTCGGCACCGGTGAGCGCGTCGCCGTCGCCATGAAACTTCGGCTGGAACTGGAGCGAGAAACGATCGTTCAGCAAGGCTTCGTGCAGCGCTTGCTGGATCTGCAGCGTGCGCATGGCGGCCTCGTTCATGCTGCGCTCGAAAAAGCGGTAGGTGCCGCGACCCGCGCGCTTCGCTTCGTACATCGCGGCGTCCGCGTGCTTGAGCAGCGTGTCGACGGTGTCGCCGTCGCGCGGAAAGAGCGCGATGCCGATGCTCGGCATCACCTGCAGCGGTTGCTCGTCGCTCCACGTGCCCTGGCGCATCCGGTCGAGCACGCCGTCGGCGAGCTCGGCCGCGTCGTTGCCGGACGCGAGGTGTTCCGCGAGCACGACGAACTCGTCGCCGCCGAGCCGCGCGACCGTGTCGGTCGAACGCACGCATTGCAGGAGGCGCCGCGCGAACGCGGACAGCACCGCATCGCCGGTCGAGTGGCCGAGCGAATCGTTGATCGTCTTGAAGCCGTCGAGATCCATGAACAGCACCGCGAACGACGAGTGCTGGCGGCGCGCGACGCTGATCGCGCGTTCGATCCGCTCGGTCAACGTCGCGCGGTTCGGCAGACCGGTCAGCGCGTCGAGCGTTGCGAGCCGCACGACCTGGCCGTTCAGCTTCGACATCGCGCCGAGCAGGAACGTAGTGCGCACGTCGAAGCGCGACAGCATCAGCGTGACCGTGAGGACCGCGAGAGTCAGCAGGATCACCGAGGTGGCGAGCCATGTCGAATTGATGTCGTTGGCCGCGCCGCAGATCGCGTCGGGCGCGAAGCGGGCGGCGGCCATGCCCGCGTAGTGCATCCCACTAATTGCGACGCCCATCACCAGCGCCGCGGCCAGACGTTTGAGTGCGATATGGCGCTCGTCTTCGTTGCTGAGCGCGCGTGCCATCCACAGCGCGGCGCTCGATGCGCCGATCGCGATCGCGATCGAGGCCACGAACCATGCCGGCTGGTACTCGATCGCGGGCGCCATGCGCAGCGCCGCCATCCCGGTGTAATGCATGCCGGCGATACCGATCCCCATCAGCACGCCGCCCGCCAGCAGCCGGCCCGGCGTCAGGCGCGCGCGGGTCGTCATGCAGAGCGCCAGGTACGAGGCGCCGATCGCGAGCGCGAGCGAGCAGGCGGTCAACGTGAGGTCATAGCCGAGCGGGATCGGCAGCGAGAACGCGAGCATCGCAACGAAGTGCATCGACCAGATGCCGACGCCGAGCGCCAGCGCACCGCCGAGCCGCCACGCATGCCGCCCGCGCGCCGAGGCGAGCAGGAAGATGCGGCCAGTCAGATCGAGCGCGGTGTACGACGCGAGCGTCGCGACCGCGAACGAAATCGCGACCAGCCATAGATTGTAAGAACTATGCATATTGGGTCCGCCGGATGGAATGCGGCAGGACATGTTATCGGCAGTTTGCGTATTTTTGTTTAACTTATTCGCGATTCGCCAACCGGGGCCGAAGTGTCATCGCGGCTCAGCGCGAAACCCTCGTCGAGCCAGCCGGTGACGCCGCCCGCCATCAGCTTGACGGGCCGCCCGAGCTGGGCGAGCCGCAATGCGCCGCGCGCGGCGCCGTTGCAGTGCGGGCCAGCGCAGTAGGTGACGAACAGCGTGTCCGGTGCATAGGCGGCCAGCTTCGACGCGACGATCTTGCCGTGCGGCAGATTCAGCGCGCCTGGCACGTGGCCCTGCGCGAACAGCGCGGGACTGCGCACGTCGAGTAGCACGAAGCCTGGCGCGCCGCTCGCGAGCGCGGCGTGGACGTCGGCACAATCGGTTTCGAAGCGCAGCGACGCTTGAAAATGCGCGAGCGCGGTGGCGCTGTCGGCGGCGGGGATCGCCGTGACGGCGTTCGGAGCGGAGGCGGTGGAGTTGTCGTGAGTCATGGTAAGCAAGGGGACGAGTTGATCGGAAGGTCTGTCGCGCGAGTTTCAGACCCGGTCAGTGTGCCGGGCGGCCGGTCGCCGGATAAGTGGCGTGATCGTCAATCTCCGGTAACATCGCGCCATGCATAACCATCTCGTCGTCGCGCTGGCCTACGACCGGCTCTGCACCTTCGAATTCGGCTGCGTGACCGAACTGTTCGCGCTCGAGCGTCCCGAGCTCGGCGTGCCGTGGTATCGCTTCGCGGTCTGCGCAGGCGAGCCCGGTCCGATTCGCGCGGCGGGCGGCATCACGCTCGCCGCGCCGTACACACTGAAGCTGCTCGCGAGCGCCGACACGATCGTGATTCCGGGCTGGCGTGACGCCGACGAAGTGCCGCCTGCCGCGCTGCTGCGCCGGATTCGCGCGGCCTACGAGCGCGGCGCGCGGCTCTGCTCGATCTGCTCGGGCGTGTTCGTGCTTGCCGCGGCCGGCGTGCTCGATGGCAAGAACGTGACCACGCACTGGCGCTACGCTGAGAAGTTGCAGCAGCGCTATCCGCTGCTGCGCGTGCAGCCCGACGCGCTGTATGTCGACGAAGGGCAGGTGATTACATCGGCCGGATCGGCGGCCGGGCTCGATATGCTGCTGCATCTGGTGCGGCGCGATCATGGCAGTGCGGTCGCGAATCTCGTCGCGCAACGGCTCGTGGTGCCGCCGCATCGCGAGGGCGGCCAGGCGCAGTTCGTGCCGCGCCCGATGCCGCACGACGAGAGCGGACGAATCGCGAAGCTGATGGACTGGGTGCGCAGCCACGCGGCCGAGCCGCATACGCTGAGCTCGCTCGCCGGGCGCGCGGCGATGAGCCCGCGCACGCTGCAACGACAGTTCCGCGACGCGACCGGCATGGCGCCTTATGAATGGCTCGTCAGGGAACGCGTCGCGATTGCGCGTGAGTTGCTCGAAGCCACGCCGCCGCTGCCGATGACGCGCGTCGCCGAGCTGGCGGGGTTCGGGTCGGAAGAGTCGTTGCGGCGGCATTTTCGCCGCGTCGCGTTGACGAGTCCGGGGGCTTATCGGCGTAGGTTTGGGGGCGAGGGGTGAGTGGGGCCGGGTGATGCCATGAAGGTTCTCGCAGCGACGACGACCCGGTTAGACGAGCGTGCGCCGATGGCTTGCTATCGCATAGCGCGTCACGCTCATCACGAAGGCGAGAATGGCGATGGAGGTCGCTGGAAAAGCCCAGTCCAGCAGATGGTATGCACGATCGACCCCGTGGGTTGCTTTGAGCCACGTCCAGAACGGATGCCACGCATTGATGACGCCCGGCATGTATGCGAAACACCACAGCGCATTCGTCAGCAACAGGAGGGCGGCCGCGTTAAACGCCAACAATGATGCATAAAACTCGAAGTTCGAGCCTGTCGAGCGCGCCCACTGGCGGTACCCGTAGGCAAGCAGTCCACTGATGGCCACCGCTGCGACAAGCAACGACAGCCCGAAGGCAAGATCGAGCCGTTCGTCGACTGTACCGGCGCCGTAGGCATCAAGCAGGAATTGCCAGACAGGGTTCGCGATGGTGAGAATCGACGCTCCGAACCATGCCCACCATGTGGCGCTGGCACCCGCGAAGGCAATCAGCGCCACAATGCCGGATAGAACGAGGGCGGCTTTTTTCATTGAACCGTTAACACGCCGTAAGCCGATAGCGAAGTTCCTTGGACCGGGTTGCGCGCTGTGCCGCCGAAGATGGCCCGGATATGATGCCAGTCGTTAAGGGACTCGATGGCAATGCAGCCTTGACTGATGCCATGCCCTTTGGGATGCAATCGGAATGCGCCGCGCTGGATCCCGTCGCAAATAGTGATGTCATCGATCTTCCCGTCGATCGAATAAAGCGCATACCATTCATTGATTCCGCTGCCGCGCAGCTGACCGCCGATCCAGTCCCTGACCGCACCGAGTCGTCCCCCGGACTGCCGGTCAAAGATGTAATACCTGCCGGGAGGGATCGCTCCTCTCTTAGGGACGCACGAGCGTTTGTTGACGTATCCATCCATTCCCGAAAATGCGGGAACCGAGAGCGCGCCGATCTTAATATTGCTAAGGGGCTTGTCGTTCAGCTCAAAAGTACATTGCAGCACGTATTCGTCCTGAATATTAGTTAGTTATCCCCTCTATCGAGTTAACAGCACCACAGGAGGATGGAAATACACCTAGGGGCGGGGATGGGTTTGCGCATGGTAATGCACTGCCGGTTCAATCCGCATGGTCTTACAAAAATTTTACAAACCGGCGGCGGAGTCCTTGCGTCTCGCGATACACGCTTGACGTGCGCACGCACGGCTCGCCGCAGGTCTGCGGCTTCGGCCACAACGTTAGTGCCGAGGAACATTACTTTCAGCGGCCCCCGACGCTTATCATGCAGACCATCGCCACAAAATAGCGCGCGCCATGCCAAACATTCTGAATCATGCCGAGCTCGTGTTCCTCCTGTCGTTCGTATTGATGTGGCTGGCGGCGCGCATCGGCGCGACGATGCTGCGGCGCTTCGGGACAATCGCCGACGATGCCCGCGACGAGTTCAGCGTGATCCAGACCGCGACGCTGACGCTGCTCGCGCTGATCATCGGCTTTACGTTTTCGATGGCGGTAGGCCGCTATGATCTTCGCGAACATTACGAGGAAGAGGAGGCGAGCGCGATCAGTACCGCCTACGTGCGCGCCGACCTGCTGCCCGCCGCCGATGCGGCCACGCTCCGCGCATTGCTCATCGAGTATCTCAATGTGCGGGTTTTGTTCTACACGACGCGCGATACGCGGGAGCTCAGCCAGGTCGACGCGGACACCGCGCGCCTGCAGCAGGAAATGTGGACGGCGGTCAGGAATGCGGCGGCCGCGCAGCCGACGCCGATCGCGGCGCTCGTCGTCACTGCGATCAACGACGTGCTCAACATGCAGGGCTACGCGCAGGCCGCGTGGTGGAACCGCATCCCGTACGCGGCGTGGGGATTGATGGCCGTGATGGCGATCTGCGCGAACCTGCTGGTCGGCTATGGCGCGCGGGCGCTGACGGCCGGCGCGGGCTTGCTGCTGGTCGTGCCGCTCGTGGTGGCGCTGGCGTTTGCGCTGATCGCCGATATCGACAGCCCGCGTGGCGGCATGATTCATGTGCGCCCGTTCAATCTGCAGGCGCTGGTGACTTCGCTCCATCCGGGTTGAGCCCGCATTGAATTCGCGGGGCGCGCCGAGGTCACAACAGGCGTTGAACTCACCTCTACCTCGCGCTCATACAACCGAATCCCCTGTGTCCGACATTGCCAGGATCATCACGAGCTTCGACGCCGGCCGCGACCCCGAGCGGCTCGCGATGAAATACAAAGCCATGCGCGGCTCGCCGTTCGGGTTTCTGCGTGAAGCCGAGCCGCGCGGAGGCGCTCGCGCTGTGCCGCACCGCGCTCGCCGACTGGAACGGCAAGCTGCCACGGCTCGAGGAAGTCATCAACAGCATGGCCGAGCCGAGCGCATGGGCGCATCTGCGCAGCGGAGGGCCATGTGTGAATACAGTTGATGAGGACCACAGCGCGATGTGTGCGGGCAATCCTTCACGACAACTGGCACCGCGTATGACCAACCCCACCAGAAGGCAGCAATCTCCCTCCCGTCCCCCTGTAGACGCCCTCCAGTATGAACGCCTCGCGCTTGCCGCCTACCACGCTTGCGACCGGCAGGGGCAGCAACTTCAACACCTGATTACTCTTGCGACCTCGATGCTCAGGAGTCCTGCTACAACTCTCGAGGAAAGAAGCGAGCACCGGAACCTGCTGGAGATCATGATCCAGACCGGCCAGAACTACTACCAGGCTAACCGTTGCGATCAGGAACTGTTCACCGTGCTTGCCCTCGACGCCAAGGGGCTTCCCCAGCGCCAACTGAAACCGGAGGACGCGACAGCGATTCTCGCCGGCGCTACGGAAGGCGTGAACGCGAAACTGGCGGCGATGGACGCTTCATGGAAGCAACACTAACCAGTTTCGATCCCTGACGATGAAGGCGGCTCGGTGCCGCCATTTTTTTCGTCCGCGTCAGCAAGAATATGCAATAGAAATCGAGATGCCCGAAACCATCGTAAATTGTTGTCAAAACAGCTTTATCCCGATTTAAAGCCGTTGACCGTGGTCCGTTTCGATGGTTAATTCGCGAGGTATCGCCTAAAACTCTTGAGGAGTGCAATGGAGAAGCAGACACAGAAAAGTACCGGGAGCGGAACGACTGACGAGGAGGTCTGTGACCTTTGTCGCATTACCTATTCGATTTATTCCAACTTCCCGCCGATGCCGCACGCACAGGCCCTGAACGTCGAAACCGGTGAGTTCTTTCCGTTTGATCGGGTGCGCTCGCTGCCAACCGGTTACGCGATGGCCGAAGCGCTGGGTTACGCATCGGCGTGCAATTGTCGCGGACGCACCCCGGATACCGCACAGAAAAAAGGCCCGTCATCTGTCTACGGCGATCAGTTCTCGATGAACGGATCGTACTCGCCCGCCAAGGCCAAGGCCCGGCGCTGGAAGTCCCGCAAGGCGACGATTGCCAATGGCAGGGGGAAAGCCGCGTCGATGCCGCCGGGTCCGGACCGCGACAAGGTTAAAGCCGCGGCCGACCGCTTCGAGCGCAACAATTCAGCCGTCGAGCACGCCCGACTCGCTGACGACGTGTATGCACCCAAACCGAATGGGTTCGAGCCTGAAGGATGGAAAAACGTCAGCAATGATCCGGCGGCACTCACGAAGTATGGACTGAACCAAAAGGATCTTTCGGTTTCCGGGAGCAACTTCCGGGTTCAGGTCTACAAGCCGGACCCGGCCGTGTTTGGAACTGACATGAAACCGACCATTGTGTTCCAGGGCACCGACCCGACAAGCTGGTCTGACTGGGCTAACAATGCTGAGCAGGGCATGGGGGCCGATTCGCCCTACTACAAACGAGCAGTGAAGATTGGTCAAAACCTCGCAATCAAGGGCGCGGATGTCAATATTGCCGGCCATTCACTTGGTGGCGGCATGGCGTCTGCGGCCTCAAGGGCGAGCGGTCTGCCAACGGACACTTTCAACGCTGCGGGCCTGAATCCGGGAACGGTGGCGAAATACGGCGCAACGCCAATTGCATCGCAGATCCAGGCTTTCCGCGTCGATGGCGAAGTCCTTACGTCATTGCAGGAGAGCGCCGCCCTGAAAGGGAAGATACCCGCGGCAGTGGGTACGCCCTACACTCTCCCTGGGTCGGGCAACACTTTGAGCCGCCACAGCATGACACAGGTGATTGACGGCATTGAGAAGCAGAAGCGGCAGGACGACGCAACGCTCACGCGGGCAATTGCGAATGGATAGCCGAGACGCAAGCAAAAACGGCAAGCGGTGGCTTTGGATTGCTGCTATCGCCTTGCTGTTCGTCGTTCTACCGATTGCAGGATTCAAAGGATACAAGATGGCGGAAAAACACGCATGGTGGTATTTCAGCGGTGCATACCTGACGGCGGCGGATGCGATCGATCGTAGTGACACGGCTGACCTTGAACGGGCGCTGAAGGGACTCGATGTTGACGCACGCGGGAAGGACAACATCACATTGATGTGGTACGCGATCACCAGGAAGCAATACGGCGCTGTCTCAACGTTAGTCAGAATGGGATCAAACGTCGAGCAACAGGTGGTTGAAGGACTTGGCACCCCGCTCCTTGCGGCGCTAAGGACAAAGGACGACGGTTTGCTGAGGGCTATGCTGGATGGCGGATTGTCGCCAAATTTTCAGGACTCGGACGGAACCTCACTTCTCCAGCAGGTGATTGAATGGAAAGGTGATCCGTTTCCCGCCGTGAAATTGCTTCTCAGCCGGGGCGCAGATATCAACCATCGAGACCACATTGGCGACGCGCCTATAACTGGGGCGATCATCGCCAGTCGCCCTGACATCGCGATGTACCTGATAGAGCACGGCGCGGACGTGAACGTGCAGGCCGTCAACGGTGCGACGCTGGCATACGGGGTGCAGGTCTCGATTAACCACCTGCAACCCAATGCCCCCCAGGCGAAGATTTCGAACTACACGCTGGACGACAAGGGGCAGCCTGTCGTTACGGAAACGACGCCCCCGCCGCCTGGCCTGACTCCCGAAGGCCAGAAGCTTCTGGGCGAATACGAGCAGCTTCGCGACATGATGATCGCGCGCGGGGTGAAGTTTCCGCCCGAAACACCTGCCCAGGTGCGCGAGCGCATGAGTGCGGCCAGCGGAAATGCATCAGACAAGCGGGCCCGCTAACGGCCGCCTTGGCTGCCGCTAAAGCCGGTGGGTGGGACAACCTGACTTCCGAAGTCGCACGCCTAACGTGCTTTATTTTCCGTTTTCTAAAGTCACCCCTGCATGCGCTGAATGCAGTGTGCCAGATCAGGACCTGTTGCCACGATTCGTTGACCTTTGATTGTCTCAGGTGTGATATTTCCCGGAAGGAGGGTGCTGCAATTGAAGCCCGTGCAATCTGATGAAGCACGTCCCTACTTTTCTGATTTCCCGCTGCAGGTGCTGGCCCGTCCGCGCGACGGCGGCGGGTTTGACGTGTCGGTTGACATGGCTGGCGATGGCGAGACGCTGGGCTGCTACGTGAATCCTGTCACGGCGCTAGTGGATGCCACGCAGATTGCGCGCGCGGGGCATCCGGGGTTCAGGTGTGGCGACGCGGGCACGTTCGACCAGCACCTGTTCCGCAGCCGGGATGGAAAGAGCCTGGTCGCGAACATCCGCGTCGGGTGGCCGGTGTACAGGGGAAGATCATCCTGCGACCCGCATTGGGGTTTGCCTCCGTCACGAAGCGGCTGCGTAAACGGCTGCCAGACGGTGGCATGCCCCTGTCGTTCGAGGTGGACGAGAAAGCATTCGCGTGGCTCGATGCTATCCATGAGCGTGCGGGGCTGTATGCCTGGCGCGAGACGGCCCGCGCAGTGCTTTCATGGAAGGCGGACAGGATGGCGCAGGCTGCGTATCGCGCGCTGGAGTTGATTGAAATCACAGGATGCGATGCGTCGTTGTGCGACGAGGTGGCACTGTTCGATCCCGAGTCGGAGCAGTGGCACTTCGTGCCAGCGTGCGAATTTCTGGAGAAGTAACCGGGAGCCGTGCTGAAATGTCACGCAATGAACCGGCACCACCACGACTGGGCATAGGCCACGTCGCCGATGAACTCGATGCCGGTCAGCACGAAGCCGTTCGAACCCGTCCAGCTTACTAAGTACGAAGCACGGGTGACATATTGCGGTGTGATAAGTCGATGTCGCATGAGGTTGGTGAAGACCACCCGATTGACGATGAATTCGCCCGTCGCTTCGGTGGCGCGGCGCTTCTCTGGTTTGCTACACAATACCCGGAGCTTCGTAACTTTCTCGAAGTCACAGATGGAAAGGGTACGAAGGTATCGATCTAACGTATCACCGAAGGGCGCACGCGAAAGTGCCGCTCTCCTCGAAACATCCATGGCTAACTCGTCCGGGTTTTGCCTCGACTTGATCCCGAGCCCTGGAGACTCTACGTATACTGTCCGCAACGCGGATCGGTAGCGAGGCGAGTTCGTGTCGTATTCGACGAGCTGCTCGCGCAACTTCCCTTGGCAACAGTGCGGGCAAAGTTCCCGCGCCAGCCGCTCACACATGCCCCAGCAGCTTCCACCAGAGCGGACCAACGACCAGCCAGGCGACCATGTAAAACAGGCTCATCAAAAAGCCCGCCTTCCACCATTCGCCCTGGGTCACGTAGCCCGCGCCGAACATGACCGGACCGGAGCCGATGCCATAATGCGTCAGGCAACCGTTCACATTGCTCAGAATCCCGAGGGCGATGGCAGCGACGAAGGGCGGGACGCCGGCGGCGACCATCAGCGCCATGGAAAGCGGAAAGAGCGCGCTGATATGCGCGGTGGCGCTGGCGAAAAAATAGTGGATATAGACATAGATCAGCGCCACCAGCATGTAGACGGCCAGCATCGGAAAGCCCGCGAGGTGCGCGCCGAACTCCTTGCCGAACCAGGTCACCATGCCATATTCGTTGAGCTTGGAGGCCAGCATGATGAGCAGGCCGATCCAGATCATGGTGTCCCACGCGGATTTCTCGCTCAGCGCGTCCTGCCAGGTTAGCACCCCGGCGAGGAACAGCAACGAAACACCGATCGCCGCCGCGAGCGTGGCGCCCACGCCCAGATCGTCGCCGAATACCCAGAGCACCAGCAAGCCGACGAAGATCGCTGCCATGATGATCTCTTTTGCCGAGATGGGCCCCATGGTTGCGAGTTCTCTCTGCGCGAGGTCGGTGGCATCGGGTGTTCGTCTGATCTGCGGCGGGGAGATCCACAACATCGCGAGCGGAATGACGGCGAGGCACAGCAGACCAGGAATGGATGCCGCCACTGCCCAGTCGAGCCAGCTGATCGAGACGCCCTGGTCCGCGGCCAGCTTGACCGCAAGGGGATTGCCCGCCATTGCCGTGATGAACATCCCCGCCGTGATGATGTTCGCGTGGAAGGCACAGAGGATCAGATAGCGCCCTACCTTCGCGCGGGATTGCGGGTCATCGGCATGACTGGCCAGCACTTCGGAAATCGCCCGGGTGATCGGTAGCATCACGCCGCCCGCGCGCGCGGTAATGCTCGGCATGGCGGGGGAGATCACGAGTTCGGTCATGACGAGTCCGTAGCCGAGTCCAATCGTCCGCTTTCCTAACGATCGCATGAAGAGCAGTGCGATACGGCGGCCCAGGCCGGTCTTGATCACGCCGCGCGAAATGAAAAACGCGAGCATCACGAGCCATACCAGGTCGGTGCCCGTGGATCTCGTGACGTCGGCAAAGGTGATAACGCCGACGAGCACGCCCACGGTCGAGCCGATGATGGCAACCGCCGACATCGGCAGCGGGGCGGTCATGATGCCGGCAATGGTGGCGACGAACACGGCGAACATATGCCATGCCTTCATCTGGAGTCCGGCGGGCGCGGGCAGGAACCACAGCACGACGCCGATCGCGACCGGTACGAGATATTTCCAGAGGCTCACCGGCAGACCGAGCGACGGCTTCGGCGTGGTCGGCGGGGAACGGGTGGGCGGTGAAGCCTTGGCAGGTGATGGAGCCATGATGGACCTCCGTGTGCCGGCGTTGCCGGGTACTTTCGGAGTGCGCGGGAAAGGTCATCGCTTGGGGAGCACGCTTTCCGTCGCCTCCTTGACGATGCGCGCGCTGCCTAGCAGGGCGTCGCGCTCGATGGGATCGAGTTCCGGATAGGCGATCAACCGCGCGCCCTCGCCATTGACGACCATTGGTAGCGACACGCACACGTCCGGCACGCCTTCCACTTCAGCCTGGACGATGCCCACCGTGAGGATCAGATCGGTGTCATGCACGATGGCCTCGCAAATCCGTCCTATCGCGCTGGCGATGCCGTAGTGGGTCGCGCCCTTGCCTTCCTTGATGAGCTTCGCCGCCTCGTGCACGGAGCGCAGGATCAGATCCCTGCTGGCGGGGCCCAGCTCCTTGCCGTTTCTCGTCAGGAAGGTTTCGAGCGGCATGCCGCAGACCGTCGCGCCGGACCACTGGATCAAGGCCGATTCGCCGTGCTCGCCGAGCACATAGGCGTGAATCGCGGACGCCACCACGCCGAGCCGCTCGGACAGCAGGGTGCGCAGCCGCCCGGTGTCGAGCGAGGTGCCGGTGCTGATGATGCGCTCGCGCGCGCAATGCAGGCGGCCGTAAACCGCGCCGGTCAGGACGTCGCACGGGTTGGTCGCGATCAGATAGATGGCTTCCGGCGCGAGCGGCGCGATGCGATCGACGATCCCCGCCGCGATGTCGGCGTTGGTTTTCGCAAGATGCAGGCGAGTCTCGCCGGATTTGACGCCGGCGCCGGCAGTGATCACGACGATGTCGGCGTCGCGCGCGTCTTCGTAATCGCCTGCCTTGAAACGGTTGTGCCCCCAGAATGCGGCGGAATGGGCGAGATCCAGAACCTGTCCTTCAGCGCGCACCCGCGCGATGTCGATAATGACGACTTTCGCGCTCGGAATGGCCAATGCCACGAACAGGGCTGCCGATCCCCCGACCAGCCCCGCGCCGACGATAACGATTTTGGCTTGCCGCATCGGCAACCTCGCTCAGTTCGAGCTTCAGCCCTCGGCGCCATGGTCGCACGCACGCATTTCCCATCAATCGGACCTTAGTCCTACACGGCCGCAACGCGTTTTTCAGGCGATCCGCTCAACCCAGCGGCTGCGCCAATCCGGTGCCTCAAACGGATCCGCGAAATACTGCGTCTCGTGGACGACCTTGCCGTCGCGGAACTCCATCATGCTGACCGTGTAAGCGATGCGCCCCTGATAGCTGATGGTGTACTCGGTGACCCAGAGGTTGCCGTCGCCTTGAATTCGCCGGACATCGAAGCCGGATGGCTTGCCGGGATGATGACTGCGCAATGCCTGCAGATTGGTTCGACCGTGGATTCGCTCGCCCGATTGGGGGTAGTCGCAGATCGCGTCGTCATCGTAGATATCGTGTTCGGCGTCGAGATCGCCGGCCGCCGAGGCCCGCCAGTGCGCGTTCAAGGCTTCACGTACGGCTTCTTCGTTCATGGCGTGTCTCCAGGGCCGGGTGCTCCAGTTGATCAGTCGTGCGCGCTCGTTGCCGAGACTTCCGCTTGCCATCTCCATTCTTGTGAAGTCTCTTAAGAGACGGCGAGCGCTCAGTCAGTTTAGGCGACATGTCTTCCTGCGCACGCTGCGCCCCCGCGAACTGCTGCCTGAATTCAACCGGTGTCATGCCCTTGGCGGCCTTGAACTGCCGATTGAAATTCGCCACGTTCGGAAATCCGGAGCGCGTCGCAATGACGGAAATCGGCGCTTGCGTGTCCGCCAACATGCGGCAAGCGTGTCCGATTCGCACCCGCGTCACGTATCGCCCGACGCTCTCGCCAAGGTGCTGCGTGAAATGCCGCGTCAACGAACGCTCGGAAAGCCCCGACGCCTTGGCCAGCGCGGAAAGCCGAAGCGGATGCGCGAACTGTGTCTCGATCAACGCGAGCACGCGATTGATCTGATCGGATTCGTGGCCGGTCGGCGCGCCGGTCCGCGCATCGAATGCGCTTGGCGACGCGAGCGGGGTGGCGGGTACCGCCGACAGCAAATCCAGCACATCGAGCGCCGCCTGCAAGCGTTCGCGCGGTTTGTCGGACAGCAGGCGGTCGAGATGTTCGCGCATGCGCATCCCGGCACCGTCTTCGAACGCGAGGCCACAAGCCGCTCTGCGCAACAGATCGCAGAGTCCGTTGTATTCGGGGCAGACATCGGCGAGTCGCCGCACCCACGCGCCGTCGAACCAGACGACGATCGCGACTTGCGGGTGCGCCGCGTCGATCGAGCGGTTCGAGGCCCACGTGTGCGGCAGATTCGGCGGCACGAGCACGAGATCGTCCGCGCCGTAAGTCGCGACGGAGTCCCCGATGTAGCGCTTGCCCTGACTGTTCATCGTCAGCGTCAGTTCGTACTCGGGATGGTGATGCCATTCGAAAGGAATGCGGGGCAGCCGGCGGTGATAAACCCGGACCGAACAGTCCCGGCCAAAATCCACATGTTCGAAAGCGGCTTTCATGTCTGAAATCGTCAAATCTTTGACCGGATAGTATCACGCAGACGTCGATCGTTCGCGTACGCTTCATGCATCAGAAACCCCATGGAGACGATGCAATGGCCTTGCAAATCGATGATCTTCCGGCAGCGATCCGTCACGCGAAGCGCGAACTGCGCGAGCTGCTGCCGAACTACCGTGAAGTGTTCGCCGACGTCGAAGCGGCGATGACGAAGGAGGCGGAGCGCATCGCGACGCTTCGTGAGCGCGGCGAGTCCGTCATTCCGGAAATCCAGTTTGCGGACATCGTGGCGAACCGCATCACCGACGAGCAGATCGCGTTCGTCAAGGCACGCGGCGCCTGTGTGATCCGCAAGGTGTTCGACCGCTCGCTCGTCGAGCAGTGGGATCAGGACATCGCCGAATACGTCGAGCGCAACAGCCTCGACGCCAGGCTGCTGAATCGCGCGGAAGATAAATACTTCGGTCAGCTCGCCTCGAGCAAGCCGCAAATCTACGGTGTGTACTGGTCGAAACCGCAGGTGCTCGCGCGCCAGTCGGCCGAGCTCACGCAGGCCCGCGTGTTCCTGAACCGGCTGTGGCGCTGCGAAAGCGAAGGGCGCGCGCATTTCGATCCGAACCATGTGCCGGTGTATGCCGACCGCCTGCGTCGCCGGCCGCCCGGGTCGGAATCGCTCGGGTTGTCGGCGCATTGCGACGGTGGGTCGGTCGAGCGCTGGATCGAGCCGAACTTTCGCAAGGTCTATCGCCATGTGTTCTCGGGCCACTGGCGCGACTACGATCCATTCGATGCCGCGTGGCGAACCGAAGTCGAGGAAATCGCGTCGCCGGCCGTCTGCTCGATGTTCCGCACGTTTCAAGGCTGGACCGCGCTGACGCCGCAAGGCCCCGGCGACGGCACGCTGCAACTGGTGCCGATCGCGAACGCGATGGCCTACATCCTGTTGCGCGCGCTTCAGGATGATGTCGCTGACGACGATCTCTGCGGAGCCATGCCGGGTCGCGCGCTGTCGATCAAGTCCGACTATCACGCACCGCTGTTCCACGCGCTGTCGTCGATTCCGCTGATGCAGGCGGGCGACACCGTGTTCTGGCATAGCGACGTCATCCATGCGGTCGAGGACGCGCATCACGGCAACGGTTACAGCAACGTGATGTATATCGCTTCGCTGCCGGCCTGCGCAAAGAACGATGCGTATTTGAAGCGGCAACTGCCGAATTTTCTCGAAGGCAGGAGCCCGCCGGATTTTCCGGCCGATCATTTCGAAGTGGATTTTGAAGGTCGCGCGACAGCAGACGATCTCAGTGAGCTTGGCCGTTCGCAGATGGGCTTCGACTTGTGAGCGAAAAGCGCATGGCCGCTTTCCCGGAGCGCATTCGCCCGATAAATAAAATGGAATGGAAATGCGGGCGTTTACGATTGCCTTGCCATTTCTCCGTGTGGCAGAATTTGCGCGCGAGTTCGGTTTGGCGGTGAGCGCCACGCACAGCGAACTCAACGGAGACGGGGGTTTGCCGCAGCGATGCGTTCCGCGACGACCTCACTTTCGGGGCGTCTCCTCGTGCACAAAGAGATGCACGCCAGCAATCAAAGACAAAAAATAAGGTGAGGCAATTCCATGTCGACCTATAGAGAGACGCCACACGTTGCCGCAGCACAATCCCCTTCTTCTCTCCCGCTCAAATGGACATTGCGTCGCTGGAGCCTGCGCGTGCAGTGGACCATTGCTGCGCTCAGCGCCATCGGCGCCATCGCTGCGGCCTGCTGGTTCGGCGTCTATGGCGCCGCGTTGGGATTGGCGCAGTTCCTGGTGATATTTGGCCTGTTCGGGGCCGGCCAGACGCACGCGATCTCGACCTTGCGGACCCAGTTGAATGCCCTGTGCGACGGCGATCTGGTGCTCGACGTGTCGTTGCCGGGACACGACGAATTGGCGGCGCTGTCCGGGCAGGGTCGTTTGCTTGCCTACCAGCTGTCGCAAATGGTGGCGCGCATTCGCAGCGAAGCCGAGTTGATCGCGATGGGCGGGGCTCAGGCAACCCAACAAGCGACCTCGCTGTCGCAGCGTACCGAATCGCAGGCGGCCAGCCTCGAGCAGACCCGTGCCTCGCTCGATGCCTTGCTGGAAGCTGTGCGCTACAACACCGATCAAACGCGGCAAGCCGATGAGCAGTCCACTCGTGCGCATGCCGATGCGGTCGCCGGGCAGGCCGCGGTGCGCGCATCGGTCGAAAGCATCGAGCGCATCGAGCAACGTTCGCGCGAGATGGGTGAGATCCTCGGTGTGATCGACGGCATTGCCTTCCAGACCAACATCCTTGCACTCAACGCCGCGGTGGAGGCCGCCCGGGCCGGCGAATACGGTCGCGGTTTCGCCGTGGTCGCCGCCGAAGTGCGCGCATTGGCGCAGCGCAGCGCGCAAGCGGCAGGGGAGGTCAAGAAACTGATCCAGCATTCTCGCAACGAGGTGACCGACGGGGTGCAGGCCATCGAAGGCAGCCGGAATCTGTTGGCGCGTGCGGTCGACGCGGTCAGCGCAGTGGCCACGTTGCTCGGCGATGTCGCACGCTCGAGCAACGAGCAGACCGCCGGATTGCAGGAGATCGCTCAGGCGGTCGAGGTGCTGGACGGCATCACCCAGCGCAATGGCCAGATGGTCGGCGGGTCGGTGGAAACGGCGAGTCTGATGCAGTCCCGTGCCGACCGGCTCAGCGACGGGGTTAAATATATCCGCCTGCGGCAAGGCTGCGCCGAGGAAGCCCGGGCCATGGCGGAGCGTGCGGCCCGGCTGGTCGACACCGAGGGGCCCGAGAACGCGGTGCGCCGGTTTCACGATCCGAAGGGCGGCTTTTTCGATCGCGACCTCTACATCGTCGTTGCGGACCGCGACGACTATTTCCGGGCCTTCGGCTCCGACCCGAGCAAGGCGGGCAAGCTGCGCAAGGACGCACTCCCGGGCGACGACCAGTCGGCGATCCGGGAAAACAGCTGGCGCGCGGTCGATCAAGGCGGAGGCTGGATCGAATTCAACGGACGGCATCCGGTCACGAAGCAGCCGGTCGAGAAGATCGGCTACATTGCGCCCGCTCTTGGCGGCCGCTGGGCGGTCCAGTGCAGCGTCAATCGTGGCGATGGGCTGATGCCATCGAAGAGCGCTTGAGTGCGGCGGGTCCATGCGCCCGCTACAACTGACTCTCTCCTGCACCTTGCGATAGCCTGACAAACCGATTCGCTGGCCGGAATTCCGTCAGGTTCCGATACGCCGATGCACCCCGCATCACTCTCGCAAGCGTGCCAGCAACCTCTCCAGACAAACACGGATTGCTGCTGCGATTGCGCCGCTGCAATCTTTCCCAGCTAGTGTGGAAGCGCTTCCAACCGGGCGTTCACGGCAAGTGCGAACGTCAGCGCCTCAAGTTCCATCACCCGGTTCAACGACCTCATGGCAGGAGAGAATCCGTGGAAAACGACGCATCCGCAGTCATCGACGCCGCCCATCCCGCTCACGGCGGCCCGCACACCGACCCCTTCACTCCACCCGCCGATTCATCGCTGTGGCGCCGGGACTTTCTGCTCGGCGCGGCTACCGCGTCGTATCAGATCGAAGGCGCGGTCAACGAAGACGGCCGTCTGCCGTCGATCTGGGACACCTACTCGGCCACGCCGGGCAGGGTGCTGGCCGGCGACACCGGCGCCGTCGCGTGCGATCACTATCATCGCTGGGAGCAGGACATCGATATGCTCGCGGGGCTCGGCCTCGAAGCGTACCGGCTGTCGACCGCGTGGCCGCGCGTGATGGACGAAAACGGCGCGCCCAACAGCAAGGGGCTCGACTTCTACAAGCGCCTGCTCGGACGGCTCAAAGAAAAGAACATCACGACCTTAGTCACGCTGTATCACTGGGATCTGCCGCAGCATCTGGAGGATCGCGGCGGCTGGCTCAATCGCGAAACCGCGTACCGTTTCGCCGATTACGCAGACCTGATGAGCCGTGAACTGCACGGCTTCGTCGACGGATGGGCGACGCTCAACGAGCCGTGGTGTTCGGCGTACCTCGGCTACGGCAACGGCCGCCATGCACCGGGCCTCAACAACATACGTTTCGCGACGCAGGCGATGCATCATCTGCTGCTCGCGCACGGTCTCGCGATTCCGGTGCTGCGCGCGAACGATCCGCGCTCGCACAAGGGCATCGTCGCGAACGTCGGGCGCGGCACGCCGAATAGCGACAGCGCCGCCGATCGCCGCGCGGCCGAGCTGTTCGAAGTCCAGAACAACGCGTGGATTCTCGATCCGCTGTTCAAAGGCGAGTATCCGCAAGACCTGTTCGAGCTGTGGCCGCACGCCGAGCCGCTCGTGCTCGACGGCGACATGCAGACGATCAATACGCCGCTCGACTTCCTTGGCATCAACTATTATTTCCGCACCAACGTCGCGAGCGACGGGGCGCATGGCTTCAAGGACGTGCCGCTCGAAGGCGTCGAGCGCACGCAGATGGGTTGGGAGGTTTACCCGGATGGTCTTCGCGATCTGCTGACCGGTTTCAGGGACACCTATGCAAATCTGCCGCCGATCTACATTACCGAGAATGGCATGGCATCGAACGACAAGGTGATCGACGGCCGCGTCGAGGACACGCAGCGCATCTCTTACCTGAAGCGCCATCTCGCCGCGGTCGATCAGGCGATCAAGGCCGGCGTCGATGTGCGCGGCTATTTCATCTGGTCGCTGATGGACAACTTCGAGTGGGCGTTCGGGTATGAGCGGCGCTTCGGCA
This sequence comes from Burkholderia sp. H160, assembly GCA_000173575.1. Classification (GTDB taxonomy): domain Bacteria; phylum Pseudomonadota; class Gammaproteobacteria; order Burkholderiales; family Burkholderiaceae; genus Paraburkholderia. The sequence goes on from ABYL01000012.1 coordinate 30,567, forward strand.
TCGTCCATGTCGACTATGAAACGCAGAAACGTACGATCAAACGCAGTGCCGAGCTGGTGTCGAAGTTCCTCAAAGATCGCAAAGCACAGCCGAAATAAGCACAATCACAACGACGCAACAGCGATGTAAAACAGGGTGGAGCTGGTTGGTATTTCGACTTGACACACAGGCACTGAGCCTGGAGGAGACGGAATGAACAGCAAAAGAATGGTCTTGCGAGGCGTTGTTGCGGCACTGGCGCTGTATGGCGTCGTCGCCCACGCGGAGCCGCTCAAGGCTAACGTGATTCACTGGTGGACCTCGGGCGGCGAATCGGCCGCGATTCGCCAGTTTGCCGACGCGTACGACAAGGCCGGCGGCCAATGGGTCGATAACGCGGTCGCGGGCGGGGATCAGGCGCGCGCCACCGCGATCAACCGCATTGTCGGCGGTGATCCACCCACTGCCGCCCAGTTCAATACGTCGAAGCAGTTTCACGATCTGATTGACCAGGGACTCCTGAACAACGTCGACGACGTCGCCGCTAAAGAAAACTGGAAAGCCATTTTCCCGCAGTCGATTCTCGACAGTATCCGCGTGAACGGCCACTACTACGCGGCGCCGGTCGACATCCACATGCCGGCTTGGTTCTTCTACTCGAAGCCGGTGTTCCAGAAGGCGGGCATCTCGAGCGAGCCGAAAAGCTACGACGAGTTCATCGCCGATCTCGGCAAGCTGAAGACCGCGGGCGTGATTCCGCTCGCGTTCGGCGGCCAGCCGTGGCAGGAGAAGATTACGTTCGACGCGGTGCTGGCCGACGTGGGCGGCCCGGACCTGTATATGAAGGTCTATCGCGATCACGATCAGAACGCGGTGAAATCGGATGCGTTCAAGAAGGTGCTCGTGTCGTTCAAGCGGCTGCACGATTTCGTCGATCCAGGCTCACCTGGACGCAACTGGAACGACGCGACCGCGCTCGTGACCACGGGCAAGGCCGGCGTGCAGATCATGGGCGACTGGGCGAAGGGCGAGTTCCTCGCGGCGAATCAAACGGCGGGCAAGGACTTCGGCTGCTTCCCCGGCTTCGGTCCGCATTCACCGTATCTGGTCGCAGGCGACGTGTTCGTGTTTCCGAAGACCGACAACGCGTCGGCGATCAAGGCGCAGAATCTGCTCGCCACGGTGATGACCTCGCCGTCCGCGCAGGTCGCGTTCAGCGCGAAGAAAGGCTCGATTCCGATCCGGCCCGACGTGGACGAAAGCAGCCTCGACGTCTGCGCCAAGGAGGGCATCGCGATCATGAAGGACAAGTCGCGCCAGTTGCCGAATCCGGAAATGCTGCTGTCGCCCGATACGCAGGGTGCGCTGACTGACGTCGTGACGAACTTCTGGAACAAGAACGAGTCCGTCGACGACGCGCAGAAAGCGTTCGCGAGCGCGTTGAAGGGCTAGGCCTTGCCATGCACGCGCTCAAGCTGCCAGCCGAGGGTTCGAAACCACACGGCAAGTCGCAACCGAGGCCGCGGCATAAACCGCTGAACCGGCGGTTTTCGCTCGCGGTCTGGCTGGCCTTGCTGCCGATGCTCCTGACCGTCGTGTTCACGTACCTGGGCACGATGGTCTGGACCGCGCGCGTGTCGCTCAGCAATTCGCACACGTTTCCGTCGAACGACTTCGCGGGGCTCACACAGTACGTGCGGCTCTTCCAGAACGATCGCTGGCTCGTGTCGCTGCAGCACATCGTGATCTACGGCGCGTGTTTCATCATCGCGTGCATGGTGATCGGGTTGCTGCTGGCGATCTTCATCGATCAGCGCGTGGTCGCGGAAGGCGCGTTGCGCACGGTGTTTCTGTATCCGTACGCGATGTCGTTCGTCGCGACCGGGCTCGTGTGGCAGTGGATCCTCAATCCCGCGCTCGGCGCGCAGCAGGTGCTGCGCAATATCGGCTTCGCCCATGCGCGCTTCGACTGGATCGTCGATCAGGACTGGGTCATCTACACGATCGTGATCGCGACCGTGTGGCAGGCATCGGGGCTCGTGATGGCGCTGATGCTGGCCGGCCTGCGCGGCATCGACGAAGAATTGTGGAAAGCCGCGCGCATCGACGGCATTCCGCGCTGGCGTGTGTACGCGAGCATCGTGGTGCCGATGCTCGGACCGTCGATCTCGACCGCGTTCGTGCTGCTGTTCGTGATGGTGGTAAAGCTGTACGACGCGGTCGTCGCGATGACGCAGGGCGGCCCCGGCACCGCGAGCGAAGTGCCGGCCAAATTCATCATGGACTATCTGTTCGGGCGAGCGAACATCGGCCTTGCGTCGGCTGCATCGATCGTGCTGCTCGCGACGGTGCTCGCGGTTCTCGCGCCGTTCTTCTATGCACGCAGCCGCGCGGCGCTGCGCGGAGAGAGGGGATGAACACGCTCGATTCCACGCTAAAAGGCGGCCTGCCACATCGCGTGCGTACGCGGCCGCGTCGCTCGGCGTTCTCGCCGGCGCGTCTCGGCATCTACGCGTTCCTGCTCACCGCGGCGGTGTTCTTCCTATTGCCGCTCTACGTGATGCTGGTCACGTCGGTCAAACCGATGAGCGAGATCCGCCTCGGCAATCTACTCGGCTTTCCGATCCATTTCACGCTCGACGCGTGGAGCGCCGCATGGCAGTCGGCCTGCACCGGGCTCGATTGCAACGGCATTCGCGTCGGCTTCTGGAACTCGGTGAGGATCGTCGCGCCAAGCACGGTACTGTCGATCACGGTCGGCGCGGTGAACGGCTACGCGCTGTCGTTCTGGCGGCCGCGCGGCGCGGGTCTGCTGTTCGGCGTGCTGCTGGTCGGCGCGTTCATTCCGGTGCAGGTGATGATCTATCCGCTCGTGCGCGTGCTCGCGAGCGTGCACCTGTTCAGCTCGCTGCCGGGCATCGTACTGATTCATACGATGTTCGGCATGCCGGTCATGACGCTGCTGTTCCGCAACTACTACGCATCGATTCCGCAGGAGCTGTTCAAGGCTGCGCGCGTCGACGGCGGCAGTTTTTGGCGCATCTTCTTCCAACTGATGCTGCCGATGTCGACGCCGATCATCGTCGTCGCGCTGATCATGCAGGTCACGAACATCTGGAACGACTACATTCTGGGCCTCGTGTTCGCCGGCACGAAGAATCTGCCGATGACGGTGCAGCTGAACAACATCATCAACACGACGACCGGCGAGCGGCTCTACAACGTCAACATGGCAGCGACGATTCTGACGTCGATGGTGCCGCTCGCGGTCTACTTCATTTCGGGCCGCTGGTTCGTGCGCGGCATTGCGTCGGGTGCCGTCAAGGGGTAGGGCATGGCAAACATGGCTAATACGATCGACGCAGCCGGCGTGCCGGGTGCAAGCACAGACGCTGATTCCGCCGCCGCGGCCCTCACGCATCCCGCCAATGTCGCGATCCGCAATCTGACGATTCGACTCGGCTCGAACACGGTGATCGAAAACCTCGATCTCGACGTGCTTGCCGGCGAGTTCGTCGTGCTGCTCGGGCCGTCGGGTTGCGGTAAGTCCACGCTGCTGCACAGCATCGCGGGCCTCATCGACGTCAGCGACGGCAGCATCGAGATCGCCGGCGAGGACATGACGTGGGCCGATCCGAAGGATCGCCGCATCGCGCTCGTGTTCCAGTCGTACGCGCTGTATCCGACGATGAGCGTCGAACGCAATCTGTCATTCGCGTTGCGCATCAATGGCACGCCGAAGGCGGAAATTGCGCGGCGTGTTGCGCTCGCGTCCGAGATGCTGCAGCTCGGGCCGCTGCTCAAGCGCAAGCCGTCGCAGCTGTCCGGCGGTCAGCGGCAGCGCGTCGCGATCGGGCGCGCGATCGTGCGCGAAGCCGACGTGTTCCTGTTCGACGAACCGCTGTCGAACCTCGATGCGAAGCTGCGCACCGAGCTGCGCCGTGAACTGAAGCAGCTGCATCACAACCTCGGCGCAACGATGATCTACGTGACGCACGACCAGGTCGAGGCGATGACGCTCGCCACGCGCATGGCCGTGATGCGCGGCGGCGTGATCCAGCAGTTCGGCACGCCGGCCGAGGTCTATGCGAGGCCGAACAATCTGTTCGTCGCGACCTTCCTCGGCTCGCCGGCGATGAATCTGCTGAAGGGCACGCTCGAGACGCGCGACGGCGCGCTCCACTTTTGCACCGGGCATGTGCAGATCGACGTCTCGGCGTACGCGTTCAGGGAGTCGCCCGTGCACGGCGTGCCCTGCGTACTCGGCGTGCGCGCCGAAGACGTGCATATCACAGAAAGCGCGAGCGAGCGCGCAAAAGTTTCGCTGATGGAGCCGATGGGCAACCACCGCGTGATCTGGCTCGACTATCATGGCGAACAGATCGCGTCGATCGATCAGACAAAAGCGCCGATTGCGGAGGATGACACCGTGGCGTTCTCGGTCGACGCCGCGCATGTCTCGCTGTTCGACGAAGCGAGCGGCGCGCGCTTGTAACGCCGCGGAGCGCCACGCGCGAAGCGGATCGTCGAGACAGGCTTGATGGAGAACCGCGTGGCAACACTCAAGGACGTCGCGGAACTGGCCGGCGTAGGCATGTCGACCGCCTCACGAGCCATTTCCGGCAAAGGACCGATTTCCGCCGATGCCGCGGCGCGCGTGAAGGCGGCGATCGAGGCGCTGAACTTCCGCCCGTCGTCGATCGGCCGGGCGATGGCGACGCAGCAGCTCGGCATCATCGGCATCTTCGTGCCGACATTTTTTGGTTCGTACTACGGCACGATCCTGAAGCAGACCGACACCGAGCTGCGCGCGGTGGGGCGGCATGTCGTGGTCGCGACCGGCTGCGGAGAAGTTTCGCCGCGCGAGCAGGCGATCGAGGCGGTGCGCTTTCTGATCGGCCGCGACTGCGATGGCGTAGTCGTGATCAGCCACGATCTGCATGACGAAGACCTGATCATGCTGCATGGCTTGCATCCGAAGATGGTGTTTCTGAATCGCGCGTTTGAGCAGTTGCCGGAAGCGTCGTTCAGCGCCGATCATCGGCGCGGCGGCGAACTGGCGGCGCGCACGCTGCTCGATCACGGACATCGCGACATCGCGGTGATTTCCGGGCCCTTCACCGCGTCGGACAACGTGATGCGGATCGACGGCTTTTTCGCCGAACTCGCGCGTGCCGGCATTGCGCGCGACGACGTCACGCTGATCGAATCCGACTTCTCGCCCGAAGGCGGCTACGCCGCCGCGCAGAAGCTGCTCGATACAAAGCGGCGCGTGACGGGCTTGTTCTGCGCGAACGACACGATGGCGGTCAGCGTGCTCGCGCGCTTTCACCAGATTGGCATTTCGGTGCCGAACGATATTTCCGTGATCAGCTACGACGACGACTACTCGGCCGCGTACGCGGCGCCGGGGCTCACCTCGGTGCATATTCCGACCGCGGAGCTTACGCAGAATGCGGTGCGCTGGCTCATCAACCAGTGTTACGGCACGACGTGGGAGATCTTCCGCGAGTTTCCGGTCAGTGTGACGATGCGCGAATCGGTCGGGCCGGCGCCGATGGCGAAAAACACTGCACGCTAAGCGGAGTGCCAGAGGTGTTCACCTGATACGTCGATGACAGTCCATTTAAGACGGCTGTAATTCTTCGCAATAGTGCTTTGCGTTTTCCCTCATGAAACTTACGTCAAATTTCTTTAAACTTCACGGTAACAATTTGTTACGGGGTGAGTGTGTTGTTGGCCATCGTTCTGATCGCCTGTCCCATCTGCATCGCAGCGCTGTTCGGTTTCGCGCGCCATGTGGATCCGCACACAGGCCAGTTCAAACGTTAAATTTTCGGGCGTTTTCTCGCTTCGCGATTAACGGTTCGTGAGTTTGTCGTCAATATTGAAATAAGCAATCGTTTGCTTCTTTCACTCTGGTTTCATATTTTCCTTTTCGTCAATAGCCCGCTCCAGTTTTCGTCAAGTCTTGCCTTTGTGTGCCGGTTCGCGGCACGATGCGCGATTACCTTCGTTTCGGGGCAGCATCGCGTATGCAAGATTTACCGCAAAAAACGGCGGCACGTGCCAGCGTGCTGAAGGGCATTCTTCCTTTGAGCCGGGTAGCGGCGGCGCGCGATGCGCTGGCCGGTGTGCAGCTTGCGTCGATGGATATCCCGCAGGTGCTCGGCTATGCGCGCATTGCCGGCATGCCGGCCGTCACCGGGCTCTATACGGTGTTTCTGCCGCTCATCGCGTTCGCGTTTTTCGGCGCGTCACGGCACCTGGTCGTCGCCGCCGATTCGGCTACCGCGACGATTTTCGCGAGCCGTCTGTCGAAAATGGCGCCCGCGTCGAGTGCCGAATACGCGGCGCTCGCGGCGATGGTCGCGCTATTGACGGCCGCGTTGCTGCTCGTCGCGCGCATCTTCAAGCTCGGTTTTCTCGCCGATTTCCTGTCGCGCACGGTGCTGGTCGGCTTTCTCGCGGGCGTCGGCGTACAGGTCGGCATCGCGATGCTTGGCGACATGCTCGGCGTGCCCGGACATGCGGCGACCAGCGTGAATCAACTGCTGCTCGTCGTGCGCGAGGCCGCTCAAATCAATCAGCCGACGCTGGCGATCTCGGTGCTCGTGGTCGCCGCGATTCTCATCTGCAAACGTTTCTGGCCGCGCTTGCCGGTGCCGTTGGTCGCGGTCGTCGCGGGCATTGCCGCGAGCGACGTATTCGGTTTCGCCGCGCACGGCATCGCGATCCTCGGACCGGTGGAGGGCGGACTGCCGCCGCTGCGGATTCCGTCGGTGACGTGGCAGCAGATGCTCGACCTGGTCCCGGTCGCGGCGTCGTGCTTCGTGATGATCGTCGCGCAAAGCGCCGCCGCGAGCCGCGTATTCGCCGAGCGCTATCACGAGCAGGTCGATACCAACGCGGACCTGCTCGGCATCGCGGCCGCCAACGCGGCGGCGGCGTTTTCCGGCGCGTTCGTGGTCAACGGCAGCCCGACGCAGACCGCGATGGCCGATCGCGCCGGCACGCGCAGCCAGTTCGCGCAGCTGGTATTCGCGGCGGTCGTGGTGGTCGTGCTGCTGTTTTTCAGCCGCTATCTGCAGTATCTGCCGCACTGCATTCTCGCGAGCATCGTGTTTACGATCGCGGTCGGGCTCATCAACGTGCAGTCGCTGTTTGCGATTCGTCGTGAAAGTCCCGGCGAATTCGCGCTAGCGTTGTTCACCGCGGCGGCGGTCGTGCTGATCGGCGTCGAGCACGGCATTCTGGTCGCGGTCGCGTTGTCGCTGCTGCGTCACGTTCGACACAGCTACCGCCCGCACACGATGATGCTCGCGCCCAACGGCGACGGCCTGTGGGTGCCGGTGCCGGCGGTGCCAGGTATGGAGACCGCGCCGGGGTTGATCGTCTATCGCTTCGGCGCCGATCTGTTCTACGCGAACGATCATTTTTTCGTCGAAGATACGCGCCGCCTGATCGAACACGCACCGAACGCGGTGCGCTGGTTCGTCGTCGATGCGAGCGCGATTACGGATGTCGATTATTCGGCGGCGCGCTCGGTGGGCGAGCTGTGCGCGGCGCTCAAGCGTAGTGGTGTCGAGGTCATTTTCGCGCGTGTGAATCGCTATTTGCGCTCCGATATGGATCGGCATGGAATTACGCCGATCGTCGAGGAGCGCTGTATTTTCGGCACGCTGCATGATGCGTTGACCATGGCGGGAGTGGAGAAGCCGCATGAGCAGGTGAAAGGGGCGCCGTAAGGCTGTGGGCTCAATACACGCCTGACACACCCGGCGGCCGATGCTTGAAGCGCCGATGGACCCAGTAATATTGCTCCGGAAACCGGCGGATCTGCGTTTCAAGAAACTCATTCATTCGACGCGCATCGATCGCGTCACTCTCCGACGGGAAGTCGTTGAAGGGCTCGAAGATCGTCAGCTTATATCCGCGGTAGTCGGGCAGCACTTCGGTCACGAACGGCACAACCCGCGCACCAGCTAAGCGGGCAAGTCGCGAAACCGAAGTGAGCGTGCAGGCGGGCACGTCAAAAAACGGTACGAAAACCGAGTTTTGTACGCCGTGATCCATGTCCGCTGCGAGCATGACGGGTACGCCGGAGCGAAGCAACGCCACCATTTTTCTGGCACTGGTCGAGCGTTCGATCATCTCGGCGCCGAATCTGCCGCGTTGCCGCCTGGCCAGGCCGCACAGGCGCGTGTTCGACATGCGTGTGTAGAGTGAAGCGGCGGGCAGGCGCGCAGAGTAGAGTATGCAGCCGACCTCGATGCTCACGAAGTGAAAGCCCAGAAAGATCGTCGGTGGAGCGTTCCGGTCTTCCAGATCGATCCTGCTTTCGATCTCGACCAGGTTCCGTATCGACTCCGCGCTGCCAAACCATTGAATGCCTCGTTCGACATAGCTTCGAATGACGTGTCGAAAGTGGTTCCTCGCAAGCTCATCGTATTCGCGCTCACTCTTGCCCGGAAAGCACAGGCGCAGGTTGACGAGAGTGATATGTTTTCTGGGGCCTGGAAGCGCATACAACATCGCGCCAAGAGCGCTGCCTAGCCGCGCGACCAACGCGTAGGGAAGGACTGAGAAGACACGCAGCAGCGCGACAACGAGGACAAAGCCAAGTCGTCCCCGGAGTTTCCCCCGCTTGTGAGAATCGCCCATTGTTACTCGCGAGAAATATTTGTTTTTCGGTTGCCAACGTTTGCGTGGGCGATGGATGACGTCGAAAAGTTCGAGATCATCGCGGCGCATTGAATGCGCCCATGACACGGCGATTTCGAAGAAGTATCGCACGTGCAACTTGGTGAGAGGCCATCCAGGTGGGCATCATCGGGGGCGTCCCTGGCGAATTTTCATTACGCAGGGTTACGAGTGGCAGGAAGCACAGATGGGCCGGGTGGCCTGGCTAGCTTAAAAGTCCAATGCCAGAAGGCTCGCGTGAGCGGGCGTCATCCTGCTTGTCTTTGCGTGCAGCATTTTCAGCCTTACACGGTGGCTCATGCGTATCGTGATGCTTCACACGGCAAAGCGAACGAAACGCGCACTCTGATAGTGTTCACAGGCCGATTCGCCGTCGCGCCTATAGAGTGTCACGTTGCCGATGATCTTCACGCCGCTGATCACGACGAATCCGCTGAAAGTATGGCAGGCATGTCGGCGGAATTCGCTGGTGGCGAGCCACGTGAACCGGGTCTAAGCAACGTCGTAATGCGGAAGTCAGTGGAGCATCGTGACGGGCGTTGAAGACAGATGCCATAGCTTTGCAAGCACTGTCCATCTGTGAAAAAACCCAAGGTGGCTAGCATCAAGCACCACGATGTCGGCATGATCTTTAGCCGCGTACTTCGCGATTGTTCGCTCCGGCGGCCCGAAGACACGCTTCCAGGTGTAGGGTACGCCAGACTCGTCGAGGATCGCGCACGTTTGCATCAGTGCATCTCTTGATCGCTCCTTCTCGAGTTTGCGCAGCGCGGACCGCGAATGAAATGCTGCCACGCGACCTTGTGCCAGGTCGTCGAGGACTTCGATTACTTCCACCTCTGACACACATTTCTCGGCAAAGAGGAACGCTCCGTGGCGCGCCGCTTCGAGAGCGCCCTTGTCGTCCAGCACTGGAATGAGCAACTTCAACACATCGGTTCTCCAACCCACATATCGGTGTGGCTTTACCTTAATTGAAGCACGGACCGCACCACGATCAAGTAAAAGCACAAAGTCGATGCATAAAAGTTGCATCAAATTCGGATCGTGATCCGAATCCAGGATGAAGACCCATTATGTTGCCCAGACCAAGGCTGCTGGCTACCTGACGCCCACCAGCCGATATCCCACGCCTGTCTCGGTCACGATGTGCTCGGGCTGCGCCGGATCGCGCTCGAGCTTCTGCCGCAGGTGACCCATATAGATCCGAAGATAATGTGCGTTTTCCGCATGAGAAGGTCCCCAGACCTCCTGCAGAAGCTGGTGATGCGTCACCACGCAGCCAGCGCGACGCACGAGCGCAACGAGCAGCCGGTACTCGATCGGCGTCAGATGAACAGCTTGATAGTCGCACTGCACCGACCTCGCTACAAGGTCGACAGTGATTGAACCGAAGGACACCTTGGCCGACTCCGCGATAACACAGCGATTCTGCCTACGTAGCAGCGCGCGGATCCGTGCCTCCAACTCGGCAATACTGAACGGCTTCGTCAGATAATCGTCCGCGCCAGCGTTGAGTGCCGCGACCTTTTCCTCATCGCGGGTACGTCCCGACAGGACGATGATCGGCACGTCGGACCATCCGCGCAGTTGCTGGATCACGTCGAGACCGTCGATATCCGGTAGTCCGAGATCGACAATCACGAGATCTGGCCTTGCGCTCGCCGTCATGGCAATGCCGTCCCGTCCTGTATTGACATCGAGGACGCGCATTGCCTCTTCCTGCAGCGACATCCGCACGTACCGGCAAATATGGCTGTCGTCCTCGATCAGCACAACCGTCGCCAACGGATCGCTCATGACGCCTGCGTGCGATTCATGTCATCGCCGGATACGTTCTTCGACTGCTCCTGTGACGTGCCTTCACTGAGTACATCGGCGGCCCCGGTTTCTGCCGGCGGCGTCTCGTCAGCCGGCAACATGAACCAGAAACAGGCGCCCAGCAGGGTTCCGTTCGGGCCGGTGCGGTTTGCTGCGCTAATTTTTCCTCCATGCGCCTCGACGATCGCGCGGCAAATGGCAAGCCCCAGTCCTATGCCGGGCAAGGCCGATTCTTTTTCACCGCGGGTGAACTTGTCGAATACGCGGGATTCCATGCCTGGGGAAAGCCCCGGCCCGTTGTCTTCCACATTGACTCTCACATATCGACGGCCATTCTCCTCGACGGCGGCTGCATTGATGGTGACGGGTGACCCGGCGGGTGTGTACTTCGCGGCATTGTCGAGCAGGTTGGCGAGGAGTCGTTCCATCAGCACGGCATCGAGCTGGACCAGCGGCAGATCGGTCGGCACATGGGTATATAGCGTGCGTCCGGAGAGCAGACGGCGCGAAGCTGCCAGCGCGGCGCCGATCACTTCTTCGAGCGACGACCATTGGCGATTCAAGCGCATGCTGCCTTCCTGCAGACGGACCATGTCGAGCAGGTTGGTCACAATCGCCGTCATCCGCATCGCCTCGTCATAGATCTCCTCGCCGAGTTCATTGGCAGCCGGCTGCCCTGCCTTCTCACCGTGCCCCGGTTGCGCCAGCAAAGAGGCGAATCCCACGATCGCGGTCAACGGCGTACGCAAATCGTGCGAGATCGCGGACAGCAGTGAATTGCGCAGACGTTCTGACTCCATGCTGATCAGCGCGTCCTGCGCGATCTCGACATAGTGAACGCGCTCGAGCGCGAGCGCGATCTGGGCCGCAAACGTGTCGAGCATGCGGCGCTGTTCCGGTGTTGCAAACTCTCCTGTCCCCGTAGATAGCAGTGCGAGGACGCCGCGTGTACGCATCGGCGCGCGCAGCGGCAGGTAGAGCGCTGCGGCTGCCGGCAAAGTCTCTGTTCCGTGGCCGGCCGGCTTCTGCTGGTCATAAACCCACTGCGCGATATCACAATCGAGTTCCCCTTCGGCCAGCGTAACAGCGGGGTCCGGATTTTCGACCTTCTGCCGCACCTTTTCGGCGCTATCGGGCAAGAGGATCGCGATGCGCGCCTGAAAAACCTCGGCGACATGGCGCGTGCCGATCTCCAGGATCAGGGCGGTGGTGAGGGCTGCGCCAAGCTCGCGCGTCATCGCGAACATCGCGTCGGTCCGGCGCTCGCGTATCGTTGCGACATGAGCCTGTCGCCGCAGACTGGACGTCAGGTGGCTGATCGTCAGCGATGTCAGAAGCATCACCGCGAACGTCAACAGATACTGTGTGTCCGATACGGAAAACGAAAGCCGGGGTGGCACGAAAAAGAAGTCAAAAGCGGCCACGCCAAGAAACGAAAGCAGCACGCCTGGTCCACGGCCCAGGCGTACTGCCGTAAAGATCGTGCCAAGCAGGTACAGCATGACGAGATTTGCCAGAGCGATCCTGTCCACCAGCAGAGTGGCGAGAGCCGTAATCACCGCGCAGATCGCGACCGCATACCCATAGGAAACCAACGGGAAACCGCGTTGATCCTCAGCCGGTGCAACAAAGCTGCCTGCCGCGCCTCGAGGGGCGGCGGATTCACGCACTGCACCTGAATTGATCAGCGAGATATCAATATCCCCGGCGGCGCGGATCAGACGCTCGGCAGTGGAGCGTCCCAGCCATCCGCGCCATCCGCGCAACACGGCTGCGCCCACGACGAGCTTCGACACATTGCGCATACGCGCATAGGCAATCAGCGTCTGAGCGACCTGCTCACCCTGCAACGTAACGGTTTCAGCACCCAGATCAGCGGCAATCTTGAGTGCGTCGAGCGTGCGCCCGCGTATTGCGTCGGGGAGCCGCTGAAGTTTCGGCGTTTCGACATACACTGCCAGCCAGTCAGCCCGGAGGTTCGATGCCAGGCGGGCCGCCGCACGTACGAGATTGCTGCTCTCCGGACCGGCACCGACGCACACGATAATGCGCTCGCGCGCTTGCCAGATACGCTCGATCGACTGATCAGCACGATACTCGCGCATCTGCGCATCCACACGGTCAGCGGTGCGACGCAACGCCAGTTCGCGTAGCGCGATCAGATTGCCCTTGCGGAAGAAGTTGCGGACGGCATGCTCCGCCTGCTGCGGCATATAGACCTTGCCATCGCGCATGCGATCGAGCAGTTCCTCTGGCGGCAGGTCGACCAGCGTCACCTCGTCAGCGAGATCGAACACGCGGTCGGGTACCGTTTCCCAGACGCGGATGCCGGTGATCTGCCCGACGACGTCGTTCAGGCTTTCGAGATGCTGGACGTTGACGGTCGTGTATACGTCGATGCCGGCGTCGAGCAGCTCATGCACATCCTGCCAGCGCTTCAGATGCCGGCTACCCTGGACGTTCGAATGCGCCAGCTCGTCGACGAGAACCAGTTGCGGCTTGCGCGCGAGTGCTGCATCGAGATCGAACTCGGCAAGCAGCCGTCCGCGATATTCGATCCGCGCTGGCGCAATGACCTCCAGCCCCTCGATCAGTGCGACCGTCTCCTTGCGTCCATGTGTCTCGACGATTCCGACGACGACATCGACGCCTTCCTCCTTGCGGTATCTGGCGGCCTGCAACATCGCAAACGTCTTGCCGACTCCGGCCGATGCGCCAAAGAACACCTTGAGCCGGCCGCGCTGGCTCTTTTCTTCATCGCGCTGGATGCGGTCCAGCAGTTCGTCGGGATCGGGCCGGTTCATCGCACCCCCTGCGGGTCATCCCGTCACCATGTCGTCGAGGCTCACGCGTTGGCTATGTGCCGTGCGCAGTTTGCTTTGGGGAAACTCAATGCATCGGCTTGAGCTGGTCGAGCGCGAGGTTGAGTTTCAGCACGTTCACGCGACGCTCGCCGAATACGCCGAGTTGCCGCCCCGACGTGTTCTGTGTGATCAGCTCGTTGACCTGTTGCTCAGACAGCCCGCGCGCCTTTGCAACGCGAGCCGCCTGATACGCGGCAGCAGCCGGTGAGATATCCGGATCAAGGCCGCTGCCCGATGACGTGACCAGATCGACAGGCACGGGCGCGGTGTTCGACGGATCGGCGTCGTGAAGCGCTGTTAGGCGCCCCTTCACTTCATCGGCGAGCGCCGGGTTGGTGGCGCTGAGGTTCGAGCCGCCCGAGTTTTGGGCGTTGTACGGGTTCGGTGTCGTGGCTGACAACCGTCCCCAGAAGTAATAGGGCGCATCGAACTGCTGGCCGATGATTTCCGAGCCGACGGTCTTGCCGTCTTTCTCGATGAAGCTGCCGCTGGCCTGATGCGGAAACAGCACATGGCCGACCGCTGTTACGACAAGCGGATAGACGATGCCCGTGATCACCGTCAGGAACACAAAGAGAACCAGCACGGGGCGCAATGAATTCTTCATGGTCGTGTACTCAACGGTTCTTTCAGTCAAGGTTTTCCAGACGCTTCAGACCCATCCAAACGCAGTCAGCACCATGTCGATCAGCTTGATGAACGGGAAGGGCAGCAAAATACCGCCCAGGCCATAGATCAGCAGGTTGCGCCGTAGCAGCGCGGCGGCACCCAGCGCTCGATATCTGACGCCCTTGAGCGCAAGCGGGATCAGGAACACGATGATCAGCGCGTTGAAAATCACCGCTGACAGGATCGCCGACGACGGAGACGTAAGATGCATGACATCCAGTACGCGCAGTTGCGGGTACGTCGAAGCGAACGCCGCCGGAATGATCGCAAAGTACTTCGCAACGTCATTGGCGATCGAGAACGTCGTTAGCGATCCACGCGTCATCAGCATCTGTTTGCCGATCTCGACGATCTCGATCAGCTTGGTTGGATTCGAGTCGAGGTCGACCATGTTGCCGGCTTCCTTGGCTGCCTGGGTGCCCGAGTTCATCGCCACCGCGACATCGGCCTGCGCGAGCGCGGGGGCATCGTTGGTGCCGTCACCGGTCATCGCAACGAGCCGTCCTTCGCCCTGATGCTCCCGAATCATCTTTAGCTTGGCCTCGGGCGTCGCTTCGGCGAGGAAGTCATCAACACCGGCTTCAGCTGCAATCGCCGCAGCCGTCAGCCGGTTGTCACCCGTGATCATCACGGTCTTGATGCCCATCTTGCGCAGTTCCGCAAAGCGCTCCTTGATACCGCCCTTGACGATATCCTTCAGTTCGATCACGCCAAGAACGCGTGCCGGACCGCTATCCTCGCTGTCGTGACCACCGGGCTTCTCGGCTACGACCAGCGGCGTACTGCCGCGCCGTGCAACGTCGGTCACCGCGTTGTTGACTTCCGCGGGATAACGGCCACCGTGCGTCTCGACATACTGTTTGACTGCTTCGGATGCGCCCTTGCGAATTTCCCGGTTTGGCAGATCCACCCCGCTCATCCGCGTTTGCGCGGTAAATGCGAGGAACGTCGCGTGCAGCGACGTCATGTCGCGTTCGCGGATATTGAAGCGTTGCTTCGCCAGCACGGAGATGCTACGGCCTTCCGGCGTTTCGTCCGCGAGCGAGGCGAGTTGCGACGCATCAGCGAGATCGTGCTCCGACACACCGGGTGCCGGTATGAAGGCAGACGCCTGGCGATTGCCGAGCGTGATCGTGCCCGTCTTGTCGAGCAGCAGGACGTCGACGTCGCCGGCGGCCTCCACCGCACGCCCCGACGTTGCGATCACATTTGCCTGCATCATCCGGCTCATACCCGCCACGCCGATTGCCGACAACAAACCGCCAATCGTGGTTGGGATCAGGCAGACAAGCAGGGCGACAAGTGCGGTGATCGTCACCACATGACCCGCTTTCGCGGCTTCGACCGAGAAAATCGAAAATGGCAGCAGCGTCGCGGTCGCGAACAACAGCACGAGCGTCAGCGCAACCAGCAGGATCGTCAGCGCGATCTCGTTCGGAGTCTTTTGCCGCTTGGCTCCTTCGACCATGGCGATCATCCGGTCGAGGAAGGCTTCACCTGGGTTGACCGTGACGCGCACCACGATCCAGTCCGACAGCACGCGCGTGCCACCCGTCACCGATGAAAAGTCGCCGCCTGACTCGCGGATGACGGGCGCGGATTCGCCCGTGATAGCCGACTCGTCGACTGAGGCGACACCCTCGATGACTTCGCCGTCAGCCGGAATTACGTCTCCGGTCTCGACCAGCACGACATCGTCCTTGCGCAGATCGGTCGATGCCATGATGCGCACGGCTGCTTTTGGATGCGGCTCGTTCAGCTTCTTGGCCACCACGTTGTGCTTTGCACTTCGCAGCGATGCCGCCTGCGCTTTCGAGCGCCCCTCCGCAAGTGCCTCGGCGAAGTTTGCAAACAGCACGGTGAACCACAGCCACAACGTAATGGCGAGGATAAATCCGGCCGGTGCTTCGGCCTGCCCGGCGAGCGCAGCAATCCAGAGGATGGTCGTAAGAATGCTGCCCACATACACGCAGAACATCACGGGATTTCGCAACTGCGTACGTGGCGTTAGTTTTTTGAACGAATCGACGATCGCGGGTTTCACGAGCGTCGGATCGAACATCGAGCGTGCTGCGGTACGTGCCTGGCCGAGGTTGTCGGGACGATGGACCGGCGGTTCAATGGAAGTGGTCATGCTTTCCTCGAATTCAGTGACCTGAAATCATCGACAGATGTTCGACGACCGGGCCCAGCGCAAGCGCGGGTACGAATGTCAGCGCACCGATGAGCAACACGGCGCCGAGCAGCAGCACGACGAACAGCGGTCCATGCGTGGGCAGCGTGCCCTCGGTGGTCGCAATGCGCTTCTTTGCCGCAAGCGATCCGGCGATCGCGAGCACTGCGACGACCGGAACGAACCGGCCCAACCACATCGCGATAGCCAGCAAGACGTTATAGAACGGCGTATTGACGGAGAGTCCCGCGAACGCGCTACCGTTGTTGTTGGTGGCCGACGTGAATGCGTAGAGGATCTCCGAGAATCCGTGTGCACCAGGGTTGGCGATGCCGGCAGTGCCGAGCGGCGACAGCACGCCGATCGACGTACCAACCAGCACGATCATCGGCATGACGAGTACCGCGATCGACACCATCTTCATCTCATAGGACTCGATCTTCTTGCCGATGTATTCGGGCGTTCTCCCGATCATCAGCCCGGCGATGAATACCCCGAGCAGGGCAAAGACGAGCATCCCGTAGAGGCCCGACCCCACGCCACCAAAAACCACTTCGCCTAGTTGCATCATCAGGAGTGGCACGAAACCGCCCATTGGTGTCAGCGAGTCGTGCGCGGTGTTGACCGCGCCGCACGATGCGGAGGTGGTCGCAACCGTGAAGATGCCGGAATCGGCAATGCCAAAGCGCGTTTCCTTGCCCTCCATGTTTCCACCTGGCTGCATCGCGGACGAGCTCTGATCGACGTGCAATGACGTGAACAGGGGATTGCCGGACTGTTCAAAAGTGATTTCGCCCCAGCACGCGATCACAAACGCGATCGTCATCGCGGCGAGTACCGCATAGCCCTGGCGCCCGTCACCCACTGTTCTGCCAAAAACAATGCATAAGGCCGCGCCGATGCACAGCATCCCTATCATCTGAACAAAATTGGCCAGCGGCGTCGGATTCTCATACGGATGAGCGGAATTTGCGTTGAAGAACCCGCCACCGTTGGTGCCAAGCATCTTGATCGCTTCCTGCGACGCGAGCGGACCCATGGCAATGGTCTGTTTGTCGGCCTTCACGTCCTGCATGACGGGGTTGCCCTTCGCGTCCTTGACGGCATTGCCCTGCGCGTCGGTCTTCGGCGCCTGATAGGTCGTGACCTGAACTGTCGGCACATCGACGTAAGACCTGAAATTCTGGATCGCCCCCTGACTGATGAACACCAGCGCCATCACGAATGAAATCGGTATGAGGATGAAAAGCGTGCTCCGCGTCAGATCGACCCAGAAATTGCCGATCGTCTTCATCGTGTGACGGGCAAAACCCCGTATCAGCGCAATGGCCACTGCGATTCCCGTCGCTGCGGACAGGAAGTTCTGCACGGTGAGCGCCGCCATCTGGGTGAGGTAGCTGACCGTCGATTCCGGCGTGTAGTTTTGCCAGTTCGTATTGGTCGTGAAACTCACTGCGGTGTTGAAGGCGGCGTCTGGCGTCATCGGGCCAAAACCCTGCGGGTTGGCGGGCAGCCATTGTTGCAGCCTCAGAAAACCGTACACGACGAGCGCTCCAAGCGCATTGAAAATCAGGACTGCGAACGCGTACTCTTTCCACGACATCTCAGCGTCGGGATCGACGCCTGCAAGCCGGTAAAGAAGTTGTTCAACGGGTCGCCCAATTCTGCGTACGACAACCGATGAGCCGTCGAGCACGGCGCTCATGTAGTGGCCAAGCGGTATCGAGACCGCGATCAGCACCACGACGAAGAGTGCCAGATAGAGGGTGTTATGAGCGTTCATTCGAGATCCTCCGCACGCAGCAGTGCGTACACGAGGTAGACGAGCAATAGAAGCGTCGCAGCAGAGGCGAGCCAGATCATCCATGCGTTCATGGCCGGCCTCCTGGTGCGCGGCGGTGCAGCTTTTCGCAGCCGTTGGCAAGCCCGAGGCAAAGTCCGCAAAAGACGACGATACCGGCGATGTAGATCACGTCCATCTTCGTTCTCCGTTGTTGACCCGGCACAGCCGGAAGGCAGCGAGAATTGCCACTGTCAAAACTAGGCGAGGCGAAGTAAAAAATGTGTAAATTCGAAAGAATGATCAAACCGGAGTTCGGACACCGGCATTTTTCTGGTTGCAAGCAGCTTGGGGCACGAGTACGTAAATCGCTTAATGTGCACCTGGCAAACGCCGGGCAATCGGCTTTCTTTCGGCTAGTGGCTGAGCACCGTATTCAGCTGTTCCGCGATGGGTCCCAGCGCGAGCGCTGGCAAGTAGGTCAGCGAAGCGACCATGACGACCGTGCCGACCAGCAGCCCGACGAAGAGGCCAGTGTGCGTCGGCAGCGTGCCCGGACCCGCCGCGCGCCGCAGTTTGCCCGCGAGCGATCCGGCAATCGCCAACACCGGGACGATCACGGCGAACCGGCCAAACCACATCGCGATGGCGAGCATCCAGTTGTAGTACGGCGTATTGGCGGACAGACCCGCGAACGCGCTACCGTTATTGTTCGCCGCTGAAGAAAACGCATAGAGAATTTCGCTGAATCCATGCGGACCGGGGTTTGCAATACCTGCGACTCCAGCAGGCACCAGCACGGAAATCGCCGTGCCGACGAGCACAAGCAGCGGCGTCGCCAGAAGCGCCACGGCGACCATCTTCATCTCGAATGCGTCGATTTTCTTGCCGAGATATTCCGGTGCACGCCCAATCATCAGCCCAGCAACGAAGACGGCCAGGATCGCATAGACGACCATGCTGAAGAGGCCCGAGCCCGGTCCGCCGAATACGACTTCGCCCGTCTGCATCAGCACCATGGGCACGAGTCCGCCAACGGGCGTGAATGAGTCGTGCATCGCATTGACGGCGCCGTCACCTCCGCTGGTCGTCACGGTTGCGTAAAGCGCTGACGTCACGACGCCGAAACGTTGCTCCTTGCCTTCCATATTGCCGTCCTGAATGACGGCACTTTGTGTCGCACCGGCTCCCGCCGCGGAAAGGGGCGTGATGCCATGCTGTTCCGCACGAATCGTGATCGCAGCGGCGGCGACGAACATTGCGCTCATCGCGGCAAGCAGTGCCCAGCCTTGCCGGCGGTCACCGACGACCACACCAAACGTGTAGCACAGCGCAGCCGGTATCAGCAGGATCGCAAGCATTTGCAGAAAGTTGCTGAGCGGCGTGGGGTTTTCGTACGGATGCGCGGAATTTGCGTTGAAGAAGCCGCCGCCATCGCCGCTCAATAGCTTGATCGACTCCTGTGAGGCGACGGGGCCCATGGGCAGCATCTGCTGTTGCGAACTCATGGACTGTTGTATCACGTTGCCCGCGGCGTCGTGCATCGGCTGCCCCTGAGCATCCAGCTTTGGCTGCTGCCACGTGACGACCTGAAGCGTGTGAACTTCGCGATACGTGTCGAAGTTCTGGATCACGCCTTGCCCCATGAAGGCCAGCGCAAACGCGGCCGAAAGCGGCAGCAGGACATAGAGTGTGGAGCGCGTCAGATCGACCCACAGGTTGCCGACCGTCTGCGCGCCACGCCGCGCGAGCCCCCGCATCAGTGCGAACATCACGGCCATGCCGCTTGCGGCGGAGAGGAAGCTTTGCACGGTAATGCCGAGCATCTGGCTCAGGTAGCTCAGCGTTGCTTCACCGGAGTAGCCCTGCCAGCTCGTATTCGTCACGAAGCTCACAGCCGTGTTGAATGCGGAATCCGGGCTCACGGCCGGCAGCCCTTGGGGATTGAGCGGCAGCCACTGCTGCACGCGTTGCAGCGCATACAGGAAGAGCAGGCCCACGGCGTTCACGAGAAGCAGCGCAACCGCGTAGGTCTTCCAGCCCATCTCGGCGCGCGGATCGATGCCGGCGGCGCGATAGATCAGCTGCTCGACCGGCCGCCCAAGCCGGGAAAGCAACGGTGCCTCGCCGTCGGCGGCGCGCGCCATGTAAAGCCCGAGCGGTTTAACGAGTGCGATCAGGACGACCAGGAACAGACCGATCTGAAAGCTGGCACTTGCAATCATGCCCCCTCCCGCAGTCACCGCACATCGAAAAGCGGTGTTCCATCTGTATTTCAGCTCGTGAAATGTCAATTCGATGGAAAGACTGCGATACACCGCGTAAAAATCTCGTCAATGCGGGATCGGGAGAGCGCTGTTTGTTGAGTCAGGCGGTTCCTGCAAGTTCTGGATTCAGTTCGATGTGCAGCACAACGAGCCAGCGTCGAGGACATTTCTCGGCGATCTTCAGCACGTCCTCGTCGTTGGTGCCATGGCGCGGCCCGACATAGCCTCTCTCCACAGCGTTGCACCACGCACGATGCGCGTCAGTCCGAAGCCAGTAGCTGACAAGCCCGCACGTCACACAGCTGAAGATCAGCGTGTCCATCATCGTCAGGCCGGGATCGACCTGCTGCGCGACGTACACGAAGGCGCTGGTCAACACCTGATTGGCCGCGACGGTCAGGAGCACGAGCTTGCGCCAGCCGCGCGCACGCATCGCCGTCTTCAGGCGAGCGCTGTTCTGCGGGTCGTTCGGCCCTCGATTGCCGTCGCGCCGCGGGGGTTCATGCATACGGATGCACTTCAGGCCGCAAAGCGGACGAAGCGAGCGCTTGGGAGCGCAATCTGATGTGTCCACGCGGCCAGGGTCCGGGCAACCACGGGCGCCTTGCTGAGAATCGCGCTCTCGTAGACCTTTCCGGCGAAACGCACCGCGTCGACAACGCGAAATCCCTGTCCGCGATAGAAGGCGACGAGATGCGCAGCCGGGTACGGTGTATCGAGGGCGAGTTCCGAGTAGCCGCGCGTCGCGGCCCAGTGTTCGGCGAATGCCAGAAGAGATTTGCCGATGCCGCGGTTGTGCCACGACGGATCGACGGCCAGTTGCCGGATCGTCGCGACGTCGTGCCGATGGTAGTGTTCGCAGGCCGATGCGCCGTCGGTTGCATACAACGTCATCGTGCCGATTATCTTCTCGCCGCTGACCACCACAAAGCAGTCCCCCGCCTGCGCGCGCCTCGTCGTGACCGCCACATCCTGATCCACACAGGTGCAATTCAGCCCCATCATGCCGAGACGCGCGAACGCAAGATGCAGCATGGTGGTGAGCTGCACGTACGAGTCGCGTGACGGATCGAAGCGCCTCAGTACCACATTGCGAATACCGCGTTTGATGTGAGCGAGGGGTAGGTGTCTATCGCTTGTTGTACGTGGCCTCGACATGACATCTCTCCAGACTTGGTGATTTGTGACTTATCCGCAGTCTAGGGTTGGCCTATACGTGCCACAAGAAAAAATGTCGTAAAGAGTGTGGTGAGGCGCCACGTCGATACTTTCTATACGTTTGCAGTCCCCCGGATTTACACCATTTTTATTCTCGCCGTTCTATACCTGTAGCGAACCCGCTGGGACAGGCGGGCACACTGTGCGTGACACGGTGAGGATCGGTGTTGCAATGAAAATTCTGACAAGGAGTCATGCCATGAACCTGCTGGTCTGGCTGCCGCTCATGTTCGGGCTCGGGCTCGTAGGCCTCGTGCTGTGCCTGCTGTTTGTCGACGCGTGCGAGCGCATCTGAGGAGATCGTCATGGCCTGGCTTGCTGCTGCGATATCCGCATTGACGTTCGTGTATCTGTTCGTTGCGCTGATCCGGCCCGAGTGGTTCTGACCGGCAGACAGAACGCGCACGCCTTTTATACCTCTTCCGTGGGGGTGGCCCATGTGGACCCTGCCGCTGCTTATTCTCGTCATTGCGATTGCCGTATCGATACCGCTTAGCCGTTACATGTCGTGGATCATGGACGGCCACTACCGGGCGCCGCGCTTTTTGCGCT
This sequence comes from Burkholderia sp. H160, assembly GCA_000173575.1. Taxonomy (GTDB): domain Bacteria; phylum Pseudomonadota; class Gammaproteobacteria; order Burkholderiales; family Burkholderiaceae; genus Paraburkholderia. Next base: position 52,593 of record ABYL01000012.1, read on the forward strand.
GGTTCGAAGCGAAGCTCGACAGCGGCGCGCAGGACTGGAAGCAGTACACGATTGCGCTACTGATTTTCAACGTTGCGCTCTTCGTGTTCGGCTTCGTGGTGCTGTCGCTGCAACCGCTGATGCCGCTCAATCCGCTTGGGCGCGGCATGCTTGCACCGTCGACGATCTTCAACACGGTCATCTCGTTCATGACCAACACGAATCTGCAGCACTATTCGGGCGATCAGCATTTCTCGAACTTCAGCCAGATCTTCTTCATCCTGCCGAACATGTTCCTGTCGGCTGCCGTGGGACTTTGCGCACTGGCGGCGATCATCCGTGCACTGCGCGGAGAACATCTGTTGGGTAATTTCTTCGTCGACATGTGGCGCGTGGTGGTCTACATGTTCGTACCGATTGCGCTCGTCGTGGGGACGATCTTCATTCATGAAGGCATGCCGATGACGTTCGCCAGTGCCGAGCAGGTGACAACGCTTGAGCCCGCTGCAATGGGCACGGCGGACAATGGCCAGGCGAAGCAGCAGACGCTGATCGTCGGTCCCGTGGCGGCCGTGATTCCGATTAAGATGCTCGGCACAAACGGCGGCGGTTTCTACGGCATGAATAGTGCCCATCCCTATGAAAACCCGTCTGCGCTGGCGAACGTCGTGACGACGCTCGCGATGATGATCTTCCCGTTCTCGCTGGTGCTGATGTACGGACGGATGCTTGCGCGTCTGCGGCACGCGGTCGTGATCTACTGCGTGATGCTGTCGATGATGATCGGCCTGATTGGCTGGGCGATCTACTGGGACACGCTAAAGCCCAATCCCGCCTTCACGGCGCATCCGGTTGCGCGAACCTACACGCTGGCAGGCACGAACCGGACGCTGACGATACCGCCCGTCGCGGGGCTGCCCGTCGAGCAGCATCTCGGCAACCTCGAAGGCAAGGAACTGCGCTTCGGCACCTCGGCGGGGGCGACGTTCGCGGCGATCACGACGGATGTGACCTGCGGCGCGGTCAACGCCGAGCATGACAGCCTGAATCCGCTCGCCGGGCTGTCGCCGCTAATCGGTATGTGGCTGAACTGCGTGTTCGGCGGCAAAGGCGTCGGCATGATCAATCTGCTGCTGTTCCTGATCGTCGGCGTGTTCCTGGCCGGCCAGATGGTGGGGCGCACGCCCGAGTATCTCGGGCGCAAGGTCGGCGCGCGCGAAATGAAGCTGGCGATGATCGCGCTGCTCGTGCACCCGATTCTGATTCTCGGTCCGACAGGACTTTTCTCGGCGACCGACTGGGGTACGAAGGCCGAAGCGAATCCGGGTGCGCATGGCTTCACCGAAATCACCTATCAGTTCGCGTCCGCGTCCGCGAACAACGGCTCTGCGTTTGATGGCCTGGCGACCAACTTCGGGTTCAATGCCAGTCCGAACCCTGCGGCGCCCACCGCCGTGCAGTGGGATACGGCAACGGGCCTCGTCATGCTGTTTTCGCGCTACCTGCCGATCGTCGCGCCGATCGCGATGGCCGCCTTTCTTGGTCGCAAGAAGGTCGCACCGGCCACGCTTGGCACTATGCGCGACAACACCGTGACATTCGGCTTCCTGCTGCTCGGCACGATTGTCATCGTGGGGGCGTTGCTGTTCCTGCCAGCCGCAGCGCTCGGACCGCTTGCCAATCATCTCGGACCGATCCCGTTCGGCGGATAGATATCGCACGCACATCACGACAGCATAGAGGAACGTTCATCATGAACTCGACTCAGGTTGCGCCCCAGGCCGTGCCGCCCATTGCGAGCGGCCCAAGGCCGCCTCGCAAGCCGACGGACCATCTGTTCAACCGCGAACTGCTGGCCATGGCGTTCAAACAGTCGCTGATCGCATTGAGGCCGGACATCCAGTGGAAAAACCCGGTGATGTTCGTCGTCGAGATCGGCGCGGTGCTGACTTTCGTTTTCATTCTCGAGATTGCGTTCGGTATCGCGCACAGTGTGGCACCGCTGACTTATTTCATTGCGCTCTTTGCATGGTTGTTGCTCACCGTCGTGTTCGCGAACTTCGCGACCGCGATTGCGGAGGAGCGCGGCAAGGCACAAGCCGATGCATTGCGGCGGGCACGGCACGATACGGTGGCCAATCGTCTGCGCGCTGACGGCACTTTCGAAACCGTGTCCTCGATCAAGCTGCAGCGCGGCGATATCGTCGTCGTACGTGCCGGCGAGGTGATACCGGGCGATGGCGAGGTCATCGAAGGCACGGCCTCCGTCGACGAATCTGCCATTACCGGAGAATCGGCACCGGTGATCCGCGACGCGGGCGGCGATCGCTCAGGCGTGACGGGCGGCACGAGCGTGCTGTCCGATGAGATCACGGTGCGCGTGTCGGCCGATCCCGGCGAGACCTTCCTCGACCGCATGATCGCGCTGGTCGAAGGCGCGGTGCGGCAACGCACTCCGAACGAAATCGCGTTGGCACTCGTGTTGTCGGCCTTCACGCTGATCTTTCTGATTGTCGTCGTACCGCTGTGGCCGATGGCGCTCAATGCCGAGCAGTACATGACGAGCTACCTGGGTCTGTCGGAACCGCTGAATAGCCTGGGAACGGATGTCCCCACGCTCGTCGCGCTGCTCGTCTGTCTGATTCCGACGACGATCGGTGCGCTGCTCGCGGCGATCGGCATTGCAGGCATGGACCGCGCATTGCGCGCGAATATCATCGCGAAGAGCGGCAAGGCGGTAGAAGTCGCCGGTGATATCGACACGGTCGTCCTCGACAAGACGGGCACGATCACGATCGGCAATCGCCACGCGACGGCCTTCCTGCCCGTCGGAACCGCCGACGAAGGTGAGCTGAAGCGGCTCGCGGCGCTTGCATCGTACGGAGATCAAACGCCTGAAGGCAGGAGCATCGTCTCCATCTCGTCGCCGCTGGCGCCATACGCAAAGGTTCACGGGACTGACAACACGGGCAACGAACCGAAGGTGATTCCGTTCAGCGCGCAGAGCCGCATGAGCGGCATCGATATGCCTGACGGGCGGATGTTGCGTAAGGGTGCGCCCGACGCGATCGTCGCCTGGGTGCGCGAGCGAGGGGGCGAAGTGCCCTATGGCCTCGATGCGATTCTGCGGCAGGCCGGTGAGCAAGGGGCGACGCCGATAGTCGTTGCGAACGGCAATGAGATTGCGGGCGTCGTGCTGCTCGAAGATGTCCTCAAGCCCGGGATTCGCGAGCGAATCCAGCACCTGCGCAAGATGGGGTTGCATACGGTGATGGTGACTGGCGATAACGAATTGACGGCCGCGACGATTGCGCGGCTGGCGGGCGTCGACGAATTCATCGCCCAGGCCACACCGGAAGCCAAGCTCATCTATTTGCGCAAGGAACAGGGCGAAGGCAAGCTCGTCGCGATGATGGGCGACGGCACCAACGATGCGCCGGCGCTCGCGCAGGCCGATGTCGGCCTCGCGATGAACTCGGGCACGCAGGCGGCCAAAGAGGCCGGCAACATGGTCGATCTCGACAGCGATCCGACCAAGCTGATCGAAGTGATCGAGATCGGCAAGCAGTTGCTGATGACGCGCGGCGCGCTGACCACGTTTTCGATTGCCAATGACGTGGCGAAATACTTCGCGATCGTCCCGGCGCTCTTTGCCGGTACGCTGCCGTGGCTTGCTGCGATGGATGTGATGCATCTGCATTCGCCGACGTCGGCGATCCTGTCGGCTGTGATCTTCAATGCACTCATCATCCCGCTGCTGATTCCTGTCGCGCTGAAGGGCGTGAAGTACAGGGCGCTCGGAGCAGACGCACTGTTGCGCCGCAATCTACTGATCTGGGGGCTGGGCGGCGTGATCGTGCCATTCGTGGGGATCAAGCTGATCGATATCGTGATGGTCGGATTGCGGCTCGTCGCATGACGCGCGCCGCGATCGGGTTGGAAGGGGAAGACCATGCTGCGCTATGTTTCGAAGAGTATCTGGCTACTTGGATTCGCGCTTGTGCTGGTGTGCGGTATCTATCCCGGCATCCTGTGGGTCATCGGCCAAACGGCGTTCCGGTTTCAGGCGAACGGCAGCATCGTGAATGGACCCGACGGCAAGCCGGTCGGCTCGCTACTGATCGCCCAGCCTTTTACGAAGGATGAATATTTCCAGTCGCGGCCATCGGCAGTCTCATACGATGCCTCGGCCTCGGGTTCATCGACGTTGGGTGCGGCGAACTACGCGCTGCGCGACCGTGTTGCACGCATGCTGGGGCCGATTGCCCGCTATGCGCAAGGGCCCAAGGCTGGGCAACTTGTCGCGCCCGACGTCGAAGCCTGGTTCCAGGCCGATCAGGCCGGTGGCAACCCGCATATCGTCGCGCAGTGGGCTGACGCGCACAACAGTCTCGCGCAGGCATGGGTCAACGCGGATCCGTCGCACGCGAAGTATGTAGACGACTGGGCGAAGCAACACGCGCAGGTGGTGAAGCAGTGGATCGCAGCGAATCCCGCCACGCCGCAACCGAAGGCGCCGGATCTCGCCGTGCCGTTCTTCGAGTCGTTCTCGGGCGAGCATCCCGGGATGTTCCCTTCGCCCGTGACCCGCACAGGCAGCGATGGCAAGAGCGTGACAGCGATCGAACCGGTCAAGGACGGCACAAACATTCAGTCGATGTTCTTCGATACGTGGCGGCAGGATCATCCGGATGTCGTTCTGCAGGACATACCGGGCGATTTCGTCACCACGTCCGGCTCGGGACTTGATCCGCACATCACGCTCGCCAATGCGCTGTATCAGCTCGATCGCGTGGCGGCAGCGTGGGCGAAGGACACGAAGCGCGATCCCGCCACGGTGCGTGCGGAAATCAGCGCGATGTTGCGCGATACCGCGCACGCGCCGCTGCAAGGGCTGGTCGGCGAACCGCTCGTCAACGTGCTCGAAGTCAATATCGACCTTCGCCGGCGCTATGGACCACCCGCTTGACCGTGTCCTGAACGCCGGTTGTGAGCAACAACAATGCGGGGTATGAAATGAAGCACAATCTGACAGACCTGAGCCTCATCTTCGGTGCGCGCAAAGCCGCATCTGGACCTGAGCACGCCTCGACGCGAGCAGCGGGACGTGATGTCATCATGCGTATCACACTCGATGCGCAACATGCGACGCCGTTGCGTCGCGCGCTGATTCGGGACTGCGCCGGCCAACCGTGGACGATCCGCATGACGCCGCTTCACGGAACGGACCGCGTGCGGCTGGTACTTTACTTGCCCCGGACGGCATTGACGCGGGCGTTGCACAGCGTGACCCATCTGGCGCCGAAGGCCGAAATTGCACAGTTGCTGGAGGTGCCGGAGGCGCCGACCGATGCGTGGCGCAAGCTGATGCATCCGGGGACGGCGCATGCTCTTGCGCCCGTCGGTCCACGCGGGCTACGCGAGGAGGTCTCGCGCGACAAGGATACGCTCGCCCGTCTACTCATCGAGGATCATGTTCTGCTCGGTGTTGACGTGGCCGACCGCGAATCGCTCTTTGCGAAGCTTGGCGAATTTCTCGAGCACCGCTATGGCGTGGAAGCGGCTTCCGTGGTGGCAGGTCTTGCTGCGCGCGAAGCATTAGGGTCGACTGCGCTTGGCCAGGGGGTGGCCGTGCCTCATGGTCAAATCAAAGGACTGCAGGAAGCCCTGGTGCTGTACGCGCGCCCGGAGATGCCGATTCCTTTCGATGCACCGGATGGCAAGCCCGTGACCGACATGGTCGTGCTGTTCGTTCCAGAGTGGGCAAACATGACACACCTGCATTTGCTGGCCGAGGTGGCGGAGCGCTTTTGCGACCACCGTTTTCGCGAGCAGCTCCATGCCTGCGGACGCCCGGACGCTGTATGCAGGCTCTTCGCCGATTTCGCGGCTTGAGATACCGGGGAGCATGACTCACAGCAGGATGGGCGCGCAAATCAAAACAAACACGGCGATATAGAAGACGCCGAATATCAGCCCGAGTCTCCAGAAGTCACCCGCGGGCAGGTACCCGCTGCCGAAGTAGACAGGACTCGGCCCTGTTCCATAAGGCGTCAGGATCCCCATGATCCCCAACGTCAGCGAGAGCATCAGCGCAAATGCCTCCATCGGCATGCCGGGGATGGTCGTGCCCACCGCCAGCATGACCGGCAGCATCGCCGTCGCATGAGCGGTCACGCTCGCGAACAGGTAATGCGTGAAGAAAAAGATCAGCACGAGGACGATCGCCGCCGTCGTCGGGGGAAAGCCATTCATGTGCGTCGAGATCGTCGCGGCAAACCATTTGACGAAGCCAGTCCTGCTGAGCCCATCGGCGAGAGCGACAAGCGTCGCGAACCACACAAGGGTATTCCACGCCTGTTTGTTGGCGAGCATGTCGTCCCAGCTCACCACCTTGGTGACCAGCATTAGCGCGATCACCATCAGCGCCGCGGTCGTGGGATTGACGTAGTCGTCCGCAAAGACCCATAGCGCGAGGGCGATCAGCACCAGCACTGCGAGCATGATTTCCGCCCGGGTGAGCGGCCCCATCTCCTTGAGCTGTTGGGCAGCCCAGGCTGGCACCTCGGCACTCTGCTTCACTTGAGGCGGATAAAGCAGGTAGGTGAGTAGAGGTATGGCCAGCAGAAGCAGGATGCCCGCGGGCGCGAAGGCCAGAAACCACTGCGTCCACTGAAGGTCGACGTTGACCGTTTTCTTGACGAGCTCGACGGCGAGCAGATTGGGTGCGAGCGCGGTGAGGAACATCGAACTCGTCACGCAGGTCGTGGCGATAGCTATCCACATGATGTACGAACCGATGCGCCTTGCCGACGGATCGTTCGGCTTCGAGTCGTACAGCGGCGGCAAACTGCGAATCACCGGGAAGATCGTTCCGCCGCTGCGGGCTGTGTTGGAAGGGGTGAATGGCGCGATCACGGTGTCCGCCACCATCACCGCGTAGCCGAGCGTCAGGGTCCGGCGGCCGAGCGCCCGCACGAGCATCAGTGCAATGCGCCGGCCGAGTCCCGTTTTCTCATATCCGAGGGCGAACATGAAGGCGCCAAAGATCAGCCACACCGTGCTATTGGAGAAACCGGACAGCGCCCAGCTGAGGCCCGCGCTCGCGACATTGAAACCAGGTCTCGCGAGTTGCTCGGGACTGAAGAACACATACTCACTGAATACAGCGACGAGCGTCACGGCGATGAGACCGATTGCGGCACCCGGAATGGGCTCCAGCATCAGCCCGACGATCACACCTACGAAAATGGCGAAGTAGTACCACGTGTGCTGTGCAAGACCGGCAGGCGCGGGAATCAGTGCGATCACGATCACCACGATCAGGGGAGCGACGGCCTTCCACAAAGTTTTCATGCGATGCCCCTTTGCCGGAACCTTCCGTGTGCTAAGGTTTATATGACCTTTTTCGCGCATTCGCCAGTCAAGTGTTCGCGGCGCGCAAGGAGCGTACGAGACCATGGTTCGCGTGAGTATCGAAGGGCACGAGATTCAGGCGCCGGCCAACTGCTCGATCCTGCAGGCCATGGGGCATGCGGGACAGACCCTCGTCGAGGGTGTCGGCTGCATGTCCCAGGGTGTGTGCGGCTCATGCCGTGTGATGGTACGGCGCAGCGGCGAGCAGGAAGTCAACACCGCGCTCGCCTGCGAGACCCTCGTCGAAGAGGGTATGCAGGTCGCATTTCTCGATTACTTCACCGCGTCGGAACGTCACCTGTATCAAATGGAAGACATCGGCGACAGCTGGGAGACGCTGAGCAAGATTGCCGAGATCTTCCCCGAAGCATCGCATTGTCGTCATTGCAGCGGCTGCGACCGGGCCTGTCCAAAGGGGCTCGAGGTGCAGCGTGGCGTGAACCTGGCGGTAGAGGGCAATCTGGCCGCATCGAGCCAGGTATTCGACGAATGCGTGATGTGCAACCTGTGCACGCTCGCATGCCCCGAGCATATCCGGCCGAACCATCTGGGTGTGTTCGTGCGCCGGATGATCGCGTCGCTTTCGCTGCGTCCGGCCAATCTGATGCGGCGGCTGCAGCAGATCGAGAGCGGTGAAATGAAGATCGACTTCGATGCGCCTGGCGCGCGACCGCCTCGCTGACCGGAGCGAAACACCATGTCCGCCTGCATACCCTACGATGATGCGCGCCAGCGCTACCGCCCCGGGATGGAGGCGAGGATGCGCAGCGACGACGTCCCGGTCGATGAACTCCTGAAGGCTTACCACCCCGACCATGGACCGCACGCTCGCGTCATGCTGAGCGTCGGGGTCAATCGCGGAGACCCTTGCCAGCCCGATCTCGCGCGCCATCTGCAGGCCAACGCGCTGATCGATGATGTCGACATCGCCGGCGCGCAATTGATGACCACCGATGTGCTGGTGATCGGCGGCGGCGGTGGCGGTTGTGCAGCGGCGCTCACGGCGGCGAAGCAGGGCGCGCGCGTCATCCTCGCCACCAAGCTGCGCCTCGGCGACAGCAATACGGTCATGGCCGAAGGCGGAATCCAGGCGGCCATCGGCGAGGATGACAGTCCCCAACTGCATTTCGAGGACACGCTTCGCGCCGGACATTTCTGCGGCGAACCCGAACTCGTGGCGCAGATGGTGATGGACGGCCCCGATGTGATTCGCTGGCTGATCCAGCTCGGCATGATGTTTGATCTGGAAGAGGACCAGCCGCTCGGAGGCAATCTGTTGCGCAAGAAGCCCGGTGGCGCATCGGCGGCGCGGATTCTGTCGTATCGGGACTACACCGGCCTCGAAATGATGCGCGTGCTGCGCGAGGCGGTGGATCTCGATCCGGGCATCGAGCTGTGGAACCGCTGCCCACTGGTCGAACTGCTGTCCGACGAGCGCGGGGGCTGCGCCGGCGCGGTAATCTACAACCTCGAATGGCGTACCTTCGTGCTGGTGCGCGCGCGCGCCGTGATTCTTGCCACCGGCGGCGCCGGGCGACTGCACCTGAATTCTTTCCCGACCTCGAACCACTACGGCGCCACCGCCGACGGTCTGGTGCTCGCCTATCGGATCGGCGCGCGCCTGCGCGAGCTCGACTCGTTCCAGTACCATCCGACCGGCATCGCCTACCCGCATCATCTGGCGGGCGGCCTGATTTCCGAGGCGGCGCGATCCGCGGGAGCGAGACTTCTGAACGGCGAAGGCGAACGTTTCATCGACGAGCTCAAGCCGCGCGACGTGGTCGCCTCGGCCATCCTGCGCGAGTGCGGGCAGGGGCGCGGGATCGAGCGCGACGGCCAGGTCGGTGTGTTCCTTGATACGCCGACGCTCGAAATCGAGCATCCCGGCATCCTCGCGAAACGTCTCGTCACGCTTCGCCATCTCGCACACAAGTGCGGCATCGATGCGGCGCAGGAGCCGTTCCTCGTTTATCCCACGCTCCACTACCAGAACGGCGGTGTCGCCATCGACAAGAACGGCGCCACGAACGTACCGGGCCTGTTCTGCGTCGGCGAGGTGACGGGCGGCATCCACGGCCGCAACCGCTTGATGGGTAACGCGCTGCTCGACATCCTGAGCATGGGGCGCCGTGCCGGCGCGAAGGCGGCGCAATCGAGGGAGTGGGTCATGGCGAGCCGCGCCGGAATCGGTCACGTGCACGCGTGGCAGAGAGAGCTGACGCAGGCGGGACTGCCGCTTCACGTGAAGGCGCCGCAGCTTTTTCCCGCCTATGCCCATTTCGATCTGCGCGTCGATGCCGGATTGCGTTCGAGCGCGCGCGGCCGCGTGATCGGCGGCATCCGGTAAGGCGAACCACGGAGCACGCGATGCAAACGCTGAATCAGTGCTTGATGAGGGACGATTTCCGTGTCGGCGCCGACCTCGATGCGTGGTTCGCGTGCGGTGGCGGAGAGGGACTCGCCAAAGCGCTCGAAGATCCGGAGGCGATCATCGCCGAAATCGCGCTGGCTGACTTGCGCGGAATGGGAGGCGCCGGCTTCCCGGCGCATCGTAAGTGGGCGCCGGTCGCGGCCGCCCCTGACGGTGACAAGTACGTCATTTGCAATGGCAACGAAGATGAGCCGGGCACTTTCAAGGACCGCTTTCTGCTCGAACACACGCCGCATCAGGTGATCGAGGGCGCGCTGATTGCCGCGCTGGCGACGCGGGCGAACCATGTCGTTCTGTATGTCAATCCGCACCAGACGGCGTCTCTCGCGGTGACTCGCGAGGCGGTGAAGCAGTGGTCGGGTCACGCGCAATTCGCTGCGATCGAGAGCTGGATTGGCGGCCCTGTGTCGCTTGGCGTGGTCCCTAGCTCGGGGTTGTACATTGGCGGAGAGGAAACGGCGGTGATAGCCAGCGTCGAAGGTGGCTTTCCGTTTCCGCGTCGCAAACCGCCTTTCCCGGCCGAGCACGGCGTGCACGGCGCGCCGACCATCGTCAACAACATCGAGACGCTGGCACACGTACCCGGGATTCTGCGTCACGGTGCGCAGTGGTACCGGGACCTCGGCGTAGGGGATGCGGCCGGAACCAAGCTCTATTCGCTCTCCGGCGATGTACTCCGTCCCGGTCTGTACGAACTGCCGATGGGCACGAGCCTGGAGACGCTGGTCTTCCAGCACGGCGGCGGCATGCTACAGGGCAAGGAATTCAAGGCGGTCTTCACGGGTGGTCCATCCAACACCCTGCTGACGAAGCGCGATCTCGACGTTGCACTGGACTTCGACTCGGTGCGCCAACGCCGCTCGCGGCTGGGGACGGGCGCGATGATCGTGGTGTCGGAAGGCACCAGCATCGTGCGCAAGGTCGCGGATTACGTGAATTTCTTCGCTCAGGGTTCGTGCGGCCAGTGCCCGCCATGCAAGGGCGGAACGTTTCAGATGATGCGGCTTCTCAACCGGCTCGACACGGGACGCGGTGTGCGCGCCGATCTGGAAGCACTGGAGAACCTGTGCACTGTTCTTCCCGGCAGCGGACGTTGCGGTTTGATCGACGGCGCGGTGACGGTGGTGGAGAGTTCGATTAACCAGTTCCGCGCGGAATATGAAGCGCTATTGATGGCGTAGGGGCCCTGGCAGGCATGTTGAAATGCGATAGCCCCGCCGAAGCGGGGCTATTCAATACTCGCTATAGTCCCCTGTCCCAATCGGATTTGATCGGCGAGCTACCACGGCCATTATCGAGCGGATCGCCTTCAACAATCGCATAGAAAATGTTCATCGTTACTCCGGTTTGTCTTTCTGTGCCGGAATTTGCAACGCTCTAGATTGCTGGTGACGATCCGAATAGATTTGCTCGGCTTCGCCTTTTCCGGTTTCGTATCGGTGAAGAATATAACGCGTGCTAGATTCGTTCCTCCCGCTATTGGGTATCACAACGGTTAGTCCTTGAGCGTCAAGATAGACGGCAGTCGGTCGTTCGCGTTCAGCAAAATCGACATGCTCCCATCGCCTGGCATTAGCGTTGTAGCGAATCGCGACCCCTTGCACATAGTTCGATGCTGAGTGGTCAGCTCAAAAACTTTAAGAGAGAGGTGCGGAACGCAAACGAGATTAATCTGGTCGTGTCATTAAACACGACAAAACTTGCCGTTCCGGCAAGGGGGAATTATTCCAGTCTGGTAAATCCCTTTTTTGAAACCCTTCCAAGGACTGGTAGCCACTCACATTCCAGTTGTAGCCGCTTGCATGCTCAACTTCTACAATCTTGAATCGACACTGGCGATTTGGATTTTTCAAGTAAAAGACAATCCGTTTGTGCTCATCGCCGAAATTTTTTTCCACGATTTCGTAGCGTGTCGGCTTACAGACGCTATACGTTGAATTCCATTCAATTGTGTTAGCTCGCACATAGAGCGCACCGGAACACGCACGACCTGTTCCCTCAAAATCCCCTGTAAAACTGCCGTCGGCGGCAATCGCTATGCTTGATAGGCTGCAGATAATCATGCACATCGCCGTAATTTTTACTGAGCACATAGTGCAGCCTTCCCCTTGTGGATCAAAGCCAGCGCATAATCTAGCTTCTTGGCATAGAGTGGATCGCCAGAGTTGTAGTTTGTCGCGATGCTTGATGTTGTAATAATTTTCCAGCTAACAATGACTTTATTTAGCGAAGCCTTCTGATATTTCAATACTTGACCGGGCCTCAATAAATGGGTAGAAGGATTGAGTTTTTGTATTGCTTCAATAGTGCTTCCATTTGTCATGGCAATCTTGGCAATGCTATCTCCTGCCTGTACTCTGACTTCGAAAATAGTGGTGTCTACGTCCGGGACGTTCTTGATCGCATAATTTGCCGTTCGCATCAATAAGTAACCAATGCCAGCAGCGATATTGTGAGAGGGATTCGTTATTGCACTACCAAAGGTGAGTCGATTCTTCCACATTGGAGGAATAATCAAATCTCCTCCTTCATTGCCAGTTAATAGCGCCCGCAATCCTGGATCGCCGGGATTACCTATTTGAATTGGATTCGATTCCCATTTCTTGCTTTCCGCACCGGTCTCCACCCAAATCATCGCCTTGATGAGCTGCCAATCCAACGACCTGTACCCGGCAGTTCCCGACAGGTGCCGGTTGTACTGGTTCACGATCATCCAGATTTCGCAATCGTAGACGTTCCATTTGGCATTGCCCACAGCGCTATTGATGCCGTCTTGCCATTTTTCATAGCCAGTCTTCGGTGGTGCTTGAACAGTCATATCGCTCCTTCCTAGGGTTGAATCATTTCAGCTTCGCTCGCGAGCGGGTTTTAGCGCCCTCGTCCCAATGCCTTTAAACCGAAAAAATCCCCGCTGTGGCGGACAGGGGAGACCGTCACAAGCGGGTTACGGCATGCATGGGCAAATGCTTCTGGAAAGGCCAGAGTGTATGAACACACGACCACTCTCAATGGGATGATTCTGAAATCATGGGACCCGGCGCCGGGTCGATCTCGACTTCTCCCCCTCTCGCGCGGATGATGTGCACTGGGCGTATTGCAACAGCTAGTTAGATCTCCACGCGCGCACCCACTTCGATCACGCGATTGGCCGGCAGTTTGAAAAACGCCGCGATATTGCCCACGTTGTGCAGCATCACCGCGAACAGCCGCTCGCGCCATAACGCCATGCCGTGCCCGCGTTTGGGCACGACGTCCGCGCGGCTCAGGAACCACGAGGTGTCGTGCGGATCGAAGGCGAATTCCGGCGAGTTGTGGGCAGCGAGCGTCCGCGGCAAGTCCACTTCGTCCTTGAATCCGTAGTTGACCGTTGCGTGCCAACAGCCCGCGCATAGCGGCTTGATCTGCACGCGCTCGTTGTCGGCCACCCACGGTATGCTCTTCGTTATCACGGTCAGGAAAACCGTGCGCTCATGCAGCACGCGGTTGTGCCGCAGGTTATTGACGAGCGCGTGCGGCACCGCATCGGCGTTCGGCGTCAGGAAGATTGCCGTGCCGCCCACGCGCGTCGGCGACCTTTCGAGCAGCGCAGTGAGATACTGTTTGAGCGGCGTCTTTCCCGCCCGCGCGCGCGCTTCGGCCAGCATCATTTCCCAGCCGCGTCCCCACGTCGCCATGATCGTGAACATGATCGCGCCGATCACGAGCGGGAACCAGCCGCCATCCACGATCTTGAGCAGGTTCGCCGAAAAGAACAACGCGTCGATCACGAAGAAGAAAGCGGTGGAGAACAGGCACAGCAGCCAGTTGTAGCGCCATGCGTAATGCACGACGAAGAACGTGAGGCACGTGGTGATCAGCATCGTGCCGGTCACGGCGATGCCATACGCGGACCCGAGCGCCGTGGACGAGCGGAAGCCCACCACCGCCGCAACTACGGCCACGAGCAGAATCCAGTTGATGCCGGGCACGTAGATTTGGCCGATCTCGCGCTCCGACGTATGCACGATGTTCATGCGCGGCAGGAACGAAAGCTGCATGGCCTGCATCGTCATCGAATAGGTGCCCGAAATAACGGCCTGCGAGGCGATCACGGTGGCGACGGTCGCCAGCACGATCATCGGCACGATGGCCCATTGCGGGAAGAGCCGGTAGAACGGGTTTTGCACCGCGCCGGGGTTCGCTAGCAGCAGCGCGCCCTGGCCGAGATAGTTGAGCGCGAGCGCGGGAAAAACGACGCCGAACCACGTAACACGAATGGGCCGCTTGCCGAAATGGCCCATGTCGGCGTAGAGCGCCTCGGCGCCCGTCAGTGAGAGCACGACTGCACCGAGCGCGACGAACGCGAGCCAGCGGTGATGCATGACGAAGCCGAGGCCTTCCAGCGGATTGAGCGCGTAGAGAATGACCGGCGCGGCCATGATATTCGCGACGCCCCCCACGCCGATCACGACGAACCAGAGCACCATCACCGGCCCGAACACGGCGCCGATGCCGCCCGTGCCATGTTTTTGCGTGACGAACAGGACGATTAGCGCGGCAAGCGTCACCGGAATCACGTAGGTCTTGAGCGTGGGCTCGACGACTTCGAGCCCTTCCACCGCGCTGAGCACGGAAATAGCGGGCGTGATCACGCTATCGCCGAAGAAGAGCGCCGCACCCATCACGCCTACCACGAGGATCGCACGGCGCAGACGCGGACGCGACGCGATCGACGCCGCCGCGAGCGCGAGCAGCGCCATGATGCCGCCTTCGCCGTGATTATTCGCGCGCAGGATCAGCACGACGTACTTGAGCGAAACGACGATCATCAGCGACCAGAAGATCAGCGAGACGATGCCGACGATATTGAAAGCATTGAGCCTCAGACCGTTGCTGGGATCGAACACGGTGGCGAGCGTATAGAGCGGGCTCGTGCCGATGTCGCCATAGACCACGCCGAGCGCGGCCAGCGCGAGCGCTGGAAGGGCTGGTGAGGCTTCGCCGTGGAGTTCCTGCGCCGTCGCGGCGTTTGCGGAGCGTCCCATGTCTGCCTCCTCATACGAATCGCGCGCGGGCCGTGACGGGCGCGCCGCGTGTTCGTTAGAGGAAGTATAGAAATTTCCGACGAAAATGCGCTTCGCCTGACCATGTCATGCGCGTGACAGCGTGCTTTCACGAAACTGTCGGAGTCCCGTGCATTCGCCAGAACAATCGGGCGGGGCTGCTGTACCCACCGCTAGAACGGCCAGTACAAAGGCGCAATGAACACGACCACGGCCATCGACCACAGCACGATCAGCGCGCCGATCTTCCAGTAGTCGCCGAACGCATACGCGCCCGGGCCGTACGTGACGAGGTTCACCGGCGTGCTCATCGGCGTCATGTGAGCAGCACCCGCGCCGAGCGCGACGGCGACGAGGAACGGCGTCGCCGACACCCCGAGTTCCTGCGCGGTGGCCACGGCAATCGGCACCATCACCAGCGCTGCCGAGTTGTTCGAGATCACCTGGGTAAGCGCCGCGGCCACGAAGAAGAGTCCCGCCAGCACCGCGCGCGGTCCACCGGAGCCGACCACCTGGATCACGTAATCGCCGAGCAGATACGCGAGCCCGGTCTTCGACATCGCGGTGGCGAGCGGAATCAGCGCGCCCACCAGCACGGGGGTGTTCCAATCGATGCTGTACAACTGGTTAAGCGTGATCACGCGCGTCAGCACCATCGCCGTCACGCAGATCAGCGTCGCCACCGCGGGTGGCACCGCGTTAGTCGAGAGCAGGATGACCAGCACCGCGAGGATGACGAGCGCCTCGCGCGCGCCGCGACTTAGCGCGATGGTCTGGCGCCGTACCATCTGCGGAGATTCGACCATCAGGATCTCCGGGTCGGAGAAGTGCCTGTCCAGCGCTTCCCATGTGCCTCTGAACAGCAGATGGTCGCCCGCGAGCAAGGTGGTCGTAGGTCCAGCCACGTCCTTGCCGCCGCGCTGGACGGCAAGCACGATCAGATCGCCTTCGTGCGTCGCCATGCCCGGAAACACGGTTTGTCCGATCAGCGCCGAGCGCGGCGGTATCACGACTTCGGCGAGACCCGACGAGCGGTTGAACAGCGCATTCGTGACCGCCTGCGCTTCCGAAAGCGGCTCGCGAATCGCGAGATGCAGGTCGTTCGCGAGCCGGGCGACGCCTTGCGCGTCGCCGCGCACCAGAAGGTGATGGCCCTCGCTCGCTTCTTTTCGTGCCAGTTCGGTGCCCTCGTCGTTGGTCAGGCCGAGCACGCTGACACCGGGGTAGGGCGACAGATCGATGCTGTCCGCCGTCTTGCCGATGAACGGCGACCCCGCGCGCACGCGTAGCCGGAATACGCCGTCCGTGATCCGATATTGCTCGACGAGCGTGTGCGCGTGCTGACTGAAATCGGCCGGCAGCGAATCCGAGCTGCGCCTGGGCAATAACAGCGGGCCGAACACCAGAATGATGCCGAGTGCACCCGCAAACAGCGGCAGGCCAACGACCGACCATTCGAAGAAGCGGATCGGCGCGCCACCGAGCGCATCGGCCGCGCTCGATGCGATCACGTTCACCGGACTGCCGAGCAAAGTGAGCTTCGCGCCGGTCAGGCAGGCGATCGACACGGGCATCATCAGCTGTGAAGGCGCGAGCCGTGTCCGAACGCAGACAATCACCGCGATCGGCAGCATCGCGACGACGGCGCCGTTCATGCCGATCAACGCGGTCGATATCGCGGACAGGATCAGCAGCGACGCGATCAGCCGCTTGCGGCTGCTGCCTGAATGGCGGATCAGCCATTGTCCCGCCCATGTGCCGACCCCCGTCGCTTCGAGGCCGATGCCGATGCCGAGCAGCGCCGCAATGAACACGATCAGCGGATCGCCGAATCCGCCCAACGCTTCGCGCATCGTCAGCACGCCGGTCAGATACAGCGCGACCAGCGACATCACCGCGACGACGGCAGCCGGCAACTTGTTCCAGATGAACAGCACCATCGTCACGGCGAGGATCAGCGAGGTAACGATCATGGGGTTCATGGGTTTTCCCGCTGGCCGCTGCAGGAGCCGATGCCGGCCCTAGTACCCCAGCGCGGCGCCGTCGCCGCGCGGATCGGCGCCGCCTTCGTAAAAGCCCTGTTGCCGATCGACACGGATCGCGTGCGCATGTCCCATGTTGTCGTTCCAGTCGGTGACCATCTGCACCGGCTGACCGCGGCGCTTCAATTCGCGCACGACTTCGTCGGAGATGCGCCCCTCGAGCGACATGTTGCGCGACTTGGTGCCCCATGTGCGTCCCATCAGCCAGCGCGGCGCCTCGATGGCCTGCTGCACGTCGTAGCCGAAATCGATGATGCGGGTCACGAGCGCGGCCTGCGTTTGCGGCTGACCTTCACCGCCCATCGAGCCGAATGCGAGGCAAGGCTTGCCGTCGCACGTCATCAGTGCCGGAATCAGGGTGTGGAAAGTGCGCTTGCCCGGATGCAGGCAATTCGGATGGTGCTCGTCCAGCGAGAAAAACGCGCCGCGGTTCTGCATGATGATGCCGGTGTCCCCGCCGACCACGCCGCTGCCGAAGTCGTGATAGATCGACTGGATCAGCGACACGATCATGCCGTCCTTGTCCGCCGCGCAGAAGTAGCAGGTGTCGCCGTCCGGCGCGCGGCGGTCGTGCGGATACTGATAGGCGATGCCGGCCGGGACCGTCGCGATGTCGAGCGCGCGTTCGGGGTCCAGCAGCTTGCGGCGTTCGTCGCAGTACGCCTTCGAGATCAGCTTATCGACCGGAATCGTGACGAAGCGCGGGTCCGTCAACCACTCTTCGCGATCGGCGAAAGCGATCTTTACCGCTTCGGCCAGGTGGTGATAGTAGTCCGCGGTGCCTTCGCCCCACGCGGTCACGTCAAAGCCCTCGATCAGGTTCAGGATCTGCAGGGGCGTGAAGCCCTGCGTGTTCGGCGGTAGTTCGTAGACCGTATGACCGCGATAGGTCGTGCTGATCGGCGTGACCCATTCCGCCTGGTATGCCGCGAAATCGTCCAGCTGCAGCGGCGAGCCGGCCGGCTCGACCCCGCCGCAGATCCGCGCGGCGAGATCGCCTTCGTAGAAGCCGGCGCGCGTGCCCTGATCGGCGAGGTGCTGCAGCGATCGCGCCAGCGCGGTTTGCACGAGCTTCTCGCCGTCGGCTGGTACGCGGCCGCCCGGCATGAAGATCGCGGCGGTTGCCGGGTAGCGCGTGAGGATCGGCACGTCCTGCGCGGTCCAGTCCGCGAGCGAGCGCGAGACTGGCACGCCGTCGTGCGCATAGCCGATGGCCGGCGCAAACAGATCCGCCCAGGTCAGACGCCCAAAGCGCTCGTGCGCGAGACGCCAGCCGTCGATCGCGCCCGGCACGGTCAGCACCGCCTGCGGGCCGCGCGCGGCAATTTCGTTATCGGTGGCAATGGCACGATAGTGAGCGAGCGTCGCGCTTTGCGCCGCCGGTCCACTCGCGTTGATCGCGTGAATCTGGTCGCTGTGGCCCTCGGCGATGAGCCAGAAGCCGTCGCCGCCGAGCCCGGCCATGTGCGGATAGGCGACGCACAGCACCGCGTTCGCGGCGATCGCGGCATCGACGGCGGTTCCGCCGCGTTGCAGCATCGCGACACCGGCCTGACTGGCGAGATAGTGCGGCGTCGCGACCATCCCATGCGGCGCGCGAGTGGGCGGACGACCGGTGCGAGGTCCATTTGGATGACTCATGATCAGCAAGCTCCCCTGAGGACGAGCCGCCACATCGGTCCTGGCGCGTTCAGCAAGCCGGGACCGATGCGGCGGCAAAGCAACTTCTGAGAAGGAACGGACGCGCCGCTTCGGTCAGGAAGCCCGATCGTCGAACTCGATGCCCGCGTCTCTGACCTTGTCATTGGAGTGATCCATGAACCGCGTGATGATCGGCAATGCTCCACCGGCGATCACACATAGAAGCCCCAGCCCCAATAGCAGCATGTTGCCGGTGACCGACCCCCTGCTGGTGAGAGGAAAGCCCGCGAACATCAGAAGTAGCGCCACGGTTTCCGCAACGAGCTTGTCCATGCGCGTCACCTCACGCGAATATCACGAGGAGAATCGTGCCGATGCCGGTCAGGACGGCCACGATGACCGTCCACGGCAGGGCCAGCTTCATCACCGCGCCTTCCTGTCCCTTGATGCCGGTGATGCTGGTGCCGAGCACGATATTGGCCGGGCCGATCGCGTTGCCATACGCGCTGCCCGCGGCCTGGGCGGCGATGATCGCTTCCGTCGGCAGCGAATGCAGTATCGCGACGTCGCTCTGCAAGCCGCCGAACAGCACGTTCGACGCGGTGCTGCTCGACGTCATGAAGGCGCCCAATGCGCCGATCACGCTCGCGATGCCCGCATAGACCAGCGGGGGCGACGCGTCGGCGATACCGTGCGCGAGCACCTGAGTCTGACCGCTATGATCGAGCACCCGGCTCGTCACGAGAAAAGCGATGACCGGCAGCGAAGCGGGCACGCCGTCGACGATCAGCGAGCGCCCGAGATTCTCCCTGCCATGGCGCGCCTGCCACGCTCCGTAGAAGCCGTTCGCGCGATACACGATCCAGACGACGATCGCGGAGATCAGCAGCATCGTCCCGGGGTGGGTGAGCGGCGAGAACGGCGCGTAACGCGCGACAGCCGCGTTGCGCACGCCGAATCCCGTGGTCACTTCGGGAAACGGCAGGCCGATGCGGAATTGCCTGAGCGTATTGTTCAACGGGTCGATCAGCAGGATGCCCAGCGTAACGACCGTCAACACGACATACGGCAGGAATGCCATGCCGAGACTCATCACCGGCTGCTCGGTTTCCGTCTGCATGCCGAGCGCGGCGGGGTCCATCGCGGGACGGTCCGGAACCTCGGCCGCTGGAACCGGCTCGCTGAAACGACGCCAGCGCGACAGCGGATACAGCGCGATCATCGCGACGGTTGCGGCGAGGAAGGTCGAGAGTTCCGGGCTCAGGAACGCGAAGATCAGCTGGCCGAAGCCGAGGATCGTGCCGAGAATCAGGACCAGCGGCCACCCGTGACGCACCGCTGCCCAGCGTCCGTACAGCCACACGATCAACAGGCCACCGAAGTACGTCGGAATCAGCAGCAGCAGCGACGCTTCGAAAGCGGCGCGCGTCACGTCCTGGACGTCGGCCACCTGCAACGTCGCGAGCCAGCCGACACCGAGCGTGCCGAAGAATCGCGCCCACGCGTGCGCGATGATCGAGATGGTGGCGGCATGGACCGGTCTTACACCGATCGCGAGCAAAAGCGGGGCGACGACAGCAATCGGTGCGCCGAAACCCGCAATGCCTTGAAGAAAAGATGAAAACACCCAGCCGAGGCCGAGAATGACGAATAAATCATTACGACTGAAACGGGAAATGCCGTGTCGAAGCGCGTCGTATCCGCCGGCCTGTTTGGTGATCTGATAAAGCAGAAGTGCCGGCCACATTACATAGAGAATGAATATGGCGTCCCATACGCCTTTTCCACTGGCGACAGCCAAAGTCGTGATCGGGGTGCGGAATGCGAATATGGCAATCAGGCCGGCGACGAACATGGCGCCCGGCCCAGCCTCCGGCGCGCGCCAGCGAAGCGGCACCAGAAAGACCAGCAAAGCAACGATGGAAAGTGTTGCCAGAATCCAGTGAATAAGATCGATTGGAAGCGTTATTTCATTCATTGCCATCCCTCTCGCAGTTGATGCTCCTCGTATGCTGAGGGGGCATTTTCCTGATTGGCCCGAACTAATAATAGTTCGTTTTTTTATTGCTGCAAGCGGAGGCCGGAAAGGAGGGTTATTGCGGTGCGGAAGATTATTGTTGGTCTATCCGCCTCGTTGACGTTCGCAAACGTAATATGCCGGATTTCGATAAACGATAATTAACGTTTAAATCGTCGCGAGTAACGCATTTTCCGGAATTGGCGCGTCCATCCCACCTTAACTCTTCGACGTCAGTAACTTGATTCCCGCAATCCCGAACATCACCGCGAGCGACCCGTCGAGCCAGCGCCGGATCGCCGTATAGATGCGCCGCGCGGACGCCGTCGAAAACAGCACCGCGTAGCTGCTGAACACCGTCGCGCCGATCGCCATGCAGCCGAGCACGACTGGCATCACGTGCGCGGCACCGTGCAACGGCGACATCGCGAGCGACACGATCGACAACCACACGAGCACCGCTTTCGGATTGGTGAGATGCAGCAACAGGCCGCGCAGATAGAGCCGCCCCAGTGGTTCGTCGAGGCGCGCCGCGCTCGTGGCCGGTTTGTCGGCGCTCAGCGCCGAGCGCGCGGACTTGAAGCCGAGCCACAGCAGGTACAGCCCGCCCGCGATCCGGATCGCGACGAGGCATTGCGAGTAGCTGGCGAGGACCGCCGACAAGCCGAGCGACGCGAGCAGCGCCCACGAAAACGAGCCCGACACCACGCCGAGCGCGAACACCAGCGCGGCGCGCCGGCCCGCGCTCATGGCGAGCGACATGATCGCGAGATTGCTCGGCCCTGGGCTCGCAGTGCCGACGAAATAGGCGCTGTAGGCGATCAGGACATCGGCGGTGAGCAGAGGGCTGGCGATCATTGTGTGTGCGGAGTAAAGGGAGGGCGCGTGCCAACCAGGCGGTTGGATGAAGCAACGATTTTGCGCGCCGCCGCGCGCCACTCACAGATACAGTTGCGCGTTCGTGTGGCAGGACAATCGAATCGAACTCGCGGGGCCAACCGCTCAGCCCTGCGCCGCCCCCGCAATACACTCCGCCAACGCATCCGCGACCACTGGCCGGCTATGCCGGGGGCGCTGCACGAGCCCGATCTCACGCTCGAAGGTCGCGTCGCCGAGTTCGAGCGCCACCACGCTCGCCGGCCATTTGCCGAGCCCGGCCGTATTGGGAATCAGCGCGACACCCATGCCGCGCGCGACCAGTTGCACGATCGCCTGCAATTCGTCGAGCTCGACCGCGTCGCGCACGGTGAGGCGCGCGCGGCGCAGAAAACGGTCAACGAGCCGTCCGCCGAACGACGCGCGGTCGTAGCGGATAAACGGTTCGCTGCGCAGCAGTTCGCGCCACGAGCGGCCGCCGCGCGCGAGCTTTTTCGGCGCGAGCAGCACGAACGGTTCGGCGACGAGCGTGCGCCATTCGAGTTCCGACGGCAGCGCGAACGGCGGCTTGATGATCACGGCCAGATCGAGCTCGCCCGAGTCGACCTGGCCCAGCAGCCCCAGCGATACACCCGGTACCACGCGAATCCGCCAGCCGGGGCGGTCGTCGCGAAAGCGCGCGAGCGCGTCGGCGAGCAGCGACACCTGCGCGGACGCGATGGCGCCGACCCGCAGCATGCCGCTTTCGGCGGCGCCCCCGCCGCGCTCGGAGAGCCGCGCGTAGAGCGTCATCATTTCCTCGGCAAGTGCGAGCGTTTCGCGGCCCGCTTCGTTGATCGTCGCCGAGCGCCCGGTACGGTCGAACAGCTGGAAGCCGAGCTCCTCCTCGAGCCGCTGCATCTGCGCGCTGACGGCCGATTGCGTGAGCCCGATGCGCGCGCCCGCGCCGGAAAACGTGCCGTACTGGCTGACGGCGATGAAGGTTCTCAACTCGTTGAGCATGGTCGATTAATCGAATTTGGTGATGGTCAGGTCAAATATATATCGTTTCTCAGCATTTTTATTCATGGTTAAACTGCCTCTCACCTGAGACGGTTGCCGGTCGCGACTGCCGGTCATATCAACCCCACC
Source organism: Burkholderia sp. H160 (assembly GCA_000173575.1). GTDB lineage: Bacteria > Pseudomonadota > Gammaproteobacteria > Burkholderiales > Burkholderiaceae > Paraburkholderia. The sequence continues at coordinate 75,168 of ABYL01000012.1, forward strand.
TTCACCGAGCGAGTCTTACCATCATGAGCGTTGCCGAAACCGCTTTGCCGCCGTTCCATCTGGCGTTTCCTGTTCACAGCCTCGCCGCTGCGCGCGAGTTTTACGGAGAATTGCTCGGCTGTCCGGAAGGGCGCAGTTCGGACGCGTGGGTCGATTTCAATTTCTACGGCCATCAGATCGTCGCGCATCTGGCGCCGGACGAAGTCGGTCACCGTCATACCAGCGCGGTCGACGGCGACGCGGTGCCGGTGCGCCACTTCGGCGCGGTGCTGTCGATGGAACAGTGGCAGGCCGCCGCGGACAAATTGCAGAAAGCCGGCATCGAGTTCATCATCGAGCCGCATGTGCGCTTCAAGGGCGAGGTCGGCGAGCAGGCGACGATGTTCTTCCTCGATCCGTCGGGCAATGCGCTCGAGTTCAAGGCGTTCGCCGATATGTCGTCGCTGTTCGCCAAATAAGCGTCGCGGGCGTTGACAGCAACGGGCGGATAGTTGCAAATGAAAAGGCCGGTCGACCCTCATGGTCGACCGGCCTTTTCACATTGAAGCGAATCAATCTGAAAGCATAATTCACAATATTTCGAACGAAAGCCGTGCAGCGCATCGGCAAGCATTTCATTAACTGCGCTTAAATTTATTAAACAAACGTTTGCTTAGCGCGTAATTCGACGTAAATTCGCCGAGAGTCCTTCGCCTTCAAAAATAGAGCATTTGCTTTCAATAAGCTTCCTGACAATTTAGCCATTTTCGCGCCATGCAGGTGTTGGTGGTACCGATCTAGCATAAGCGCAGATTCAATCCCTCCCTCCACCCGCATTTTCTCTGGCCCGTTTCAATGTGGATCGTCAACGTAGCGCTTAAGCGGCCATACACGTTCATCGTGATGGCGATTCTGATCGTGCTGGCGACGCCCTTCGTGCTGTTCACGACGCCTGTGGACGTGCTGCCGGAAATCAACATTCCGGTCGTCAGCATCATCTGGAACTATTCGGGGCTGTCGGCCGAGGACATGGCCAACCGCATCACGTCGGTCAACGAGCGCAGTCTGACCACGACGGTCAACGACATCGAGCACATCGAATCACAATCGCTGCCCGGCATCGCGATCCTGAAGCTGTTTCTGCAGCCGAACGCGAACATCCAGACGGCGATTGCGCAGACGGTCGCGGTCGAGCAGGCGCAGTTAAGGCAGATGCCGCCGGGCGCGACGCCGCCGCTCGTGATCAGCTATTCGGCGTCGAGTATTCCGGTGATCCAGCTTGGCCTGTCGAGCCCGAAGCTCTCCGAGCAGGCGCTAAACGACACCGCGCTGAACTTCCTGCGCCCGCAGCTGGTGACGATTCCGGGCGCGGCCGTGCCGTATCCGTACGGCGGCAAGTCGCGGCTGATCTCGGTCGACCTCGATACGCGCGCGCTGCTCGCGAAAGGCCTGACGCCCTCGGACGTGGTTAGCGCGTTCAACGCGCAGAACCTGATCCTGCCGACCGGCACCGCGAAGATCGGTCCGAAGGAATACACGATCAACATGAACGGCTCGCCGCCGACGGTGGAAGGGCTCAATGACATTCCGGTGCGCACCGTCAACGGCGCGACGACCTATCTGCGTGAAGTCGCGCACGTGCGCGACGGCTTCTCGCCGCAGACCAATATCGTGCGGCAGAACGGCCATCGCGGCGTGCTGATATCGGTGCTGAAGAACGGTAACGCCTCGACGCTGTCGATCGTCGATACGCTCAAAGGCCTGCTGCCCACGGCGCGCTCGGCGTTGCCGCCCGACCTGCAGATCACCGCGCTGTTCGACCAGTCGGTGTTCGTCAAGGCCGCCGTCGCGGGCGTGGTGCGTGAGGCGGTGGTGGCCGCCGCGCTGACCGCCGCGATGATCCTGCTGTTCCTCGGCAACTGGCGCAGCACCTGCATCATCGCGATCTCGATTCCGCTGTCCATTCTTTCGTCGCTGATCGCGCTGCACGCGCTCGGGCAGACCATCAACATCATGACGTTGGGCGGGCTCGCGCTCGCGGTCGGCATATTGGTGGACGACGCGACGGTGACGATCGAGAACATCGAGCGGCACTTGCACATGGGCACGAATCTGCACGATGCGATTCTCGACGGCGCCGGCGAAATCGCGGTTCCGGCGCTCGTGTCGACGCTGTGTATCTGTATCGTGTTCGTGCCGATGTTCTTCCTGACCGGCGTCGCGCGCTATCTGTTCGTGCCGCTCGCGGAAGCGGTGGTGTTCGCGATGCTCGCGTCGTACATCCTGTCGCGCACGCTCGTGCCTACGCTTGCGATGCTGCTGATGGGCCACGCGCACAAGCCGAAGGCGGGCACGAGGCCGAATCTGTTGATGCGTCTGTATCACCGTTTCGACGCCGGCTTCGAGCGCATGCGCGCGGCGTACATCATGATCCTGAGCAACCTGCTCGTGCGTCGCAAGATGTTCGGCAGCCTGTTCCTCGGCTTCTGCGTGCTGTCGATGGGCCTGCTCTTTACGCTCGGCGAAGACTTTTTCCCCAGAGTCGATGCGGGCAATGTCCGTCTGCACATGCGCGCGCCGACCGGCACGCGCATCGAGGAAACCGCGCGCCTCGCCGATGAGGTCGAAAAGGTGATCCGCGAAGTCGTGCCACCGAAGGACCTCGGCACGATTCTCGACAATCTCGGCCTGCCGTATAGCGGTATCAACCTGTCGTACAGCAATGCGGGCACGATCGGCACGCTCGACGGCGAGATCCAGATCGCGCTGAACGAAGGGCACAGGCCGTCGCTAGAGTATATGGACAAGCTGCGCGCGATCCTGCCGCAGCGTTTCCCGGGCGTCGAGTTCTTCTTTCAGCCGGCTGACATCGTCACGCAGATCCTGAACTTCGGCTTGCCCGCCGCGGTCGATGTGCAGATTACCGGCGCAAATCAGGAAGGCAATCTGGAGGTCGCGCGCAAGCTGCTCAAGCAGGTCCGGCTGATTCCCGGCACCGTCGACACCCACATCCAGCAAAAGCTCGACGAACCCGCGATCAATCTGCAGATGGACCGCACGCGCCTGCAGCAGCTGAACCTGAGCGCAAGCAACGTCGCGCAGAACGTGCTGATCTCGCTGTCGGGCAGCTCGCAGACCTCGCCGGGCTTCTGGTTCAACACCAGGAACGGAGTCGAGTACAACGTCCAGGTGCAGACGCCTCAGTACCAGGTGTCGTCGATCGATGAATTGCTGCGCACGCCGGTGTCGGGTGCGGCCAACGGGCCGACGCAACTGCTCGGCAACCTCGTGCGGGTGTCGCCGCACGCGCAGTTCGCGCAAGTCACGCATTACAACATCCGCCCGGTGATCGATCTTTATGTGAGCGTTGAAAAGCGCGATCTCGGCGGCGTGGCGAATCAGGTCGACAAGATCGTCAACGAGGTGCGCGCGTCGCTGCCGCGCGGCAGTCAGATCACCGTGCGCGGCCAGGTACAGACGATGCGTAGTTCGTTCTTCGGGCTCGGCGTCGGTGTCGCGATGGCGATCGTGCTCGTGTATCTGCTGATCGTCGTGAACTTCCAGTCGTGGGTCGATCCGCTGATCATCGTCAGCGCGTTGCCGGCGGCGCTCGCGGGCATCATGTGGATGCTGTTCCTGACCGGCACCCATCTGAGCGTGCCGGCGCTGACGGGCGCGATCATGACGATGGGCGTCGCGACCGCGAACAGCATTCTGATGGTCGCGTTTGCGCGCCAGCGGCTCGCGGCCGGCGCGCCGCCGCTCACGGCTGCGCTCGAAGCGGGCGCGAGCCGGATCCGTCCAGTGCTGATGACCGCGTTCGCAATGATCATCGGCATGATTCCGATGGCGCTCGGTCTCGGTGAAGGCGCCGAGCAGAACGCGCCGCTCGGCCGCGCGGTGATCGGCGGGTTGCTGTTCGCGACCGTATCGACGCTGTTCTTCGTGCCGCTCGTGTTCGCGGGAATTCATTCGTGGCTCGCGCGCCGTCAAAAGAACGGCGGTGGCGATGACGGCGGTGGCGACGGCGGTGGAAATGGCGGCCTTGGCGGCAGCCCCGCGCCGGAACCCAGCAGTGCGGCGACGCCCGCGTAAAAGTTAAACGATGGTTGACTGAGATGACCGAAAAAACTCATGCATCGCTAGCGATCCCCACGCGGGAAACCGAACAGGGAGAGCGCCTGCTGCCGCCGCGCCAGCGCGAATGGAAGCGCGCGAAGATCGCGGTCGTGATCGTGCTCGCGCTGCTCGTGATAGGCGCGCTGCGCACCGTGATTGCGAACGTGCTGCTAAACCGCGAAGTCGCGGCGGCCGCGCAGCAGAACGCCACGCAGTACGTGAACGTCGTCACGCCGACGCAGAGCGACGGCGGCGGCAGCACGCTGCTGCCGGGTACGTTGCGCGGCTATGTCGAGTCGCCGATCTATGCGCGCGCGACCGGCTATCTGCTGCACTGGTACGCCGATATCGGCACCCGCGTGAAGCAGGGCCAACTGCTCGCCGAACTCGATACGCCGGAAATCGACCAGGAACTCGCTCAGGCTTTGGCGCAGCGTCAGCAGATCAATTCGAGCCTCTCGCTCGCGAAGAGCTCGCTGGAGCGCTGGCAGCAATTGCGCCAGCGCGATGCGGTGTCGCAACAGGAACTCGACGAACGGCAAAGCACCTACACGCAGGACGTCGCGAATCTCGCGGCCGCTGATGCAAACGTCAAGCGTCTGCAGCAGCTCGAATCGTTCAAGCGGATCGTCGCTCCGTTTACCGGCGTGGTTACGCAGCGCAACGTCGACGTCGGCGATTTGATCGACGCGGGCAGCGGCACGAGCCGGGCTCTTTTCGCGCTCGCGCAGTCGGACCCGTTGCGCGTCTACGTGCAGTTGCCGCAGGCGTACGCGCAGAACGTCGCGCTCGGGCAGAAGGTCGTCGTCACGCAGGCCGAGTTGCCGGGCCAGCAGTTCAACGGCACGATCACGCACATCTCCGGCGCGATCGACGTGCCTACCCGTTCGTTGCAGATCGAAGTGACGCTGCCGAATCCCGACGACAGGCTGCGCCCGGGCGCCTATGTGCAGGTCGCCGTGCCGGCCGCGGCGCATGCGCGCCTCACGGTGCCAGGCAACGCGCTGCTGTTTCGCGCGGAGGGTCCGCGCCTCGCGGTCGTCGATGCGAAGGGCAATGTGAGCCTGCACAAGATCGTGATCGCGCAGGATCTCGGCCAGCAGCTCGAGATCGAAAACGGTATCTCGCCGACCGATCGCATCATCATCAACCCGAGCGATTCGATCGCCGACGGCGATCACGTGCAGGTGCAGCCGCAGCAGAAGAGCGGCAAGGGGGCGTCGTGATGTCCGCGGCTTCACGCCGGGCGCACACGCGTGGCACCGTCTTCACCGCGTTGACCGCTTGCGCGGGCGCGGCGCTGCTCGCCGCGTGCACGGTCGGTCCGGACTATCAGCGGCCGCAGGCCGAGGTGCCGCCCGAATGGCACACCGATTCGTTCTGGCGCGTCGCCGCGCCATCGCATGCGCCTATCGCGCCGGACTGGTGGACGGGCTTCGCCGACCCGACGCTGGCGACGCTCGAAACTCAGGCGCTCGCGCAGAACCAGACGCTCGCCGCGGCGAGCGCGCACTACGAGCAGGCGAAGGCGACGCTCGCGAACGCCAGCGCGCAGCGCGTGCCGGAAGTCGATTTCAACGCACAGGCTTCGCGCTTCCGCATTTCGCACGACCGGCCGCTGACGAACTACGCAACGCCGACCGTATCGACGGTGCAGAACAGTATCCAGCTCGGACCGACGATCAACTACGACACCGATCTGTTCGGCCGTATTCGTCGGCAGGTCGAGGGCGCGCAGGCATCGGCCGAGCAGTCGGCGGACGATCTCGCCAACGCGCGGCTCGTGCTGACGACCGATCTCGCCACCGACTACTTCTCGTTGCGTGAGCTCGACAACGAGATCGACGTGCTGAACCAGTCGGTGAAGCTGCAGCAGAAAGCGCTCGATTACGTGAACACCGAGCACGAGCTCGGTTCGGTATCGGGCCTCGATGTGCTGCAGCAGAAATCGCAGCTCGATTCGACGCGCGTGCAGGCGCAACAGCTGCTCAATCAGCGCGCGCAGTTCGAGCATGCGATCGCCGCGCTGGTCGGCGTGCCGGCCCCGCAGTTCGCGATCGAGCCGAAGGTGCTCGACATCAGGCCGCCCACCGTGCCGCTCGGCGTGCCGAGCGATGTGTTGCAGCGGCGGCCCGACGTCGCGTCGGCGGAACGCGCGATGGCGGCCGCCAACGCGCAGATCGGCGTGGCCAAGGCGGCGTTCTTCCCGAGCCTCACGCTGACGCCGGGCATCGGCTGGGAGAGCACCGAGTTCGCTAACCTGCTGAGCGCCCCGACGCTGATGTGGACGCTCGGCGCGACGGTCGGTCAGGTGATCTTCGACGGCGGGCGGCGCGCGGCCAACGTGAAGTTCGCGAGCGAGGGCTACAAGGCGACCGAGGCGAACTATCGGCAAACGGTGCTGACCGCGTTCCAGCAGGTGCAGGACGGCGTCACCGGACTGTCGGTGCTCGACGGCGCGGCGAAGCAGTCGCGCGAGGCGGTCGAGGACGCGCAGCGGCTGCTGTCGCTCGCGAACGATCGCTATTCGGGCGGCCTCGTCGCGTATCTGAATGTGATCGACGCGCAGGAGTCGCTGCTGACGAGCGAGCGCACGGATGTGCAGATTCATGGCCAGCAGTTGACGCTGTCGGTGGCGCTCGTGAAGGCGCTTGGTGGCGGTTGGGATGGTGGCGCGCGAGGCGGTGCGATGGCCGCGAACGAGCCAAACGCTACCGCGAACGTCGCCAGTGCCGCGGCGATGCCGCAGCAGGCGCAAACGGGCGGCGCGCAGAAGGAGACGGTCGCTCCTGCACGCTGAATCGCCCCGTCCGAGTTTCCATGCGGAAGCAGTGGGATCGGCACGAAGAATCAGGGGCATTCGTATAATGCAGAGTTGACCGCCACAAGTGGCATGGGACCGGAGTAAGTGCTAAAGCACCAACTCCGGTCGACAGGGGACGCGGATGAAATTGCTGATTGTTGAAGACGAGCACAAGGTCGTGGACTACCTGCGCTCCGGTTTGACAGAGCAGGGCTGGGTCGTCGACGTCGCGCTCGACGGCGAGGAAGGAATGTACCTGGCCACCGAATTCGATTACGACGTAATCGTCCTCGACGTGATGCTGCCCAAGCGCGACGGCTTCAGCGTGCTCAAGGCGCTGCGCATGCGCAAGTCGACGCCGGTCATCATGCTGACCGCGCGCGATCACGTGAACGACCGCGTGCGCGGCCTGCGCGAAGGCGCCGACGATTACCTGACCAAGCCGTTCTCGTTCCTCGAACTCGTCGAGCGTCTGCATGCGCTTGCGCGCCGCACGCGTTCGCAGGAGTCCACGTTGATTTCCGTCGGCGATCTGTTCGTCGATCTGATCGGCCGCCGCGCGACGCGCGACGGCGTGCGCCTCGACCTGACCGCGAAAGAGTTTCAGCTACTGAGCGTGCTCGCGCGCCGGCAGGGCGACATTCTGTCGAAGACCGCGATTACCGAGCTCGTGTGGGATGTCAATTTCGACAGCCACACGAACGTCGTCGAAACCGCGATCAAACGGCTGCGCGCGAAGCTCGACGGTCCGTTCCCGTCGAAGCTGCTGCACACGGTGCGCGGCATGGGCTACGTGCTCGAAGTGCGCGGAGAGGCTGAGTCATCATGAACCGCTCAATTGCCCGGCGGCTTGCGTCGATGTTCGCGCTGGTTGCGCTGTTCGTGTTTACGCTCGTCGGCTCCGGGCTCTTTCTGGTGCTGCGCACACAACTCGAACATCATCTGCGCGAGTCGCTCGACGATCGCACGCAGATCGCGCGCATCATCGTCTATCACGCGGTGACGCCCGAAAAATGGCGCATGGCCCGCGAAAAACTCACCGACATGACGCCGCACGACAGCAGCACCGTGTACTCGGTGACGAGCGCGGACCCGACCTTCCATTTCGGCACGCCGGTGCAGGGCACGGTCACGAAGAGCTGGTCCGGCGGTTACGCGCGCATCAGGCCAGAGGGCGGCGGCCCCGACATGCTGACCTCGACGGTGACCTTGCCCGCCAACGCCGCGCGGCCCCCCGTGCAGTTGCAGGTCGCGTCGAGCTACTCGCCGAACCTGCGCACGATGCGCGTGTTCGGCTCGGCGCTGGCGGCGCTGTCCGCGCTCGGCAGTCTCGCGGTGCTGCTGCTCAGCTACTCGGTTTCGCGCATCGGCCTCGCACCGCTCACGCGGCTGACCCGCGACGCATCGGCGGTCAGTCCGAACAATCGCTCGCAGCGCCTGAACACCGCGTCATTGCCGCACGAACTGAACGATCTGGCCAACTCGTTCAACGGCGCGCTCGAACGGCTCGACGGCGCCTATGGCCGACTCGAATCATTCAACGCGGACGTCGCGCATGAACTGCGCACGCCGGTCACGATCCTGATCGGCCAGACCGAGGTCGCGCTCACGCGCAACCGCTCGGTCGACGATCTGCGCCACACGCTGCAATCGAATCTCGAAGAATTCGAGCGGATGCGCGCGATCATCAACGACATGCTGTTCCTCGCGCGCGCCGATCAGGGCGAACGCGCGACGGGGCTCATCGAGGTGTCGCTCGCAGCCGAAGTCGCGCATACGCTGGAGTTTCTGGAGATTCCACTCGAAGAGGCGCGCGTGCATGCGCGCTTGCAGGGCGATGCGCTCGCGCGCGTGAACCGGTCGCTGTTTGGCCGCGCGTGCGCGAACCTGCTGATCAACGCGATCCAGCATTGCGAGCCGGGCGCGTCGATCAGCGTGACGATCGCGCGCGGCAAAGGTCCGCTGCGTGACCAGGTGCGCGTCGCCGTGGCGAATCCGGGCGAGCCGATCGCGCCGGGCGTCCTCGAGCATCTGTTCGACCGTTTCTATCGCGCGGAAGTCTCGCGCACCAATAGCCGCGAAAACCACGGGCTCGGACTCGCGATAGTCAAGGCGATCGCCGAGATGCATCGCGGCACCGTGTCCGCGCACAGCGCGAACGGCGTCAACACGTTCGCGTTTTCGGTGGCGGCGTCGGCGACGTCCACCTCGGGCGACGTGCCGGCCACGCGCGCGACTGCGACTGGCGCCGCCGCCGATACCGCTTATTCGTCGCTCGCGAAAGGCAAGTCGGCCTGAACCGGCAGGCGCGGCTTCAACGCCTGTTCGCTGGCCGATGTCAGCGTGCTGATGCGCACGCCCAACAGCCGCAGCTTGCGGTTCAATTCCACGCGTCGTAAACACTCGGTCGCGGCGCGGCGGATTTCGGTCGCGTCGGCAGTCGGTTCGTCGAGCGTCAGATCGCGCGTGACGGTGCGGAAATCGTCGTAGCGCAGCTTGATGCCGATCGTGCGGCCCACGTAGCCCTTGCGCACGAGATCGTCGGCGACGCGCACGCATAGCCCCGTAAACGCGCTCGATAACGCCGGCCGATCATGACGCGGATGCAGATCGCGCTCGAACGTGGTCTCGCGGCTGATCGACTTCGGCTCCGATTCGACCACCACCGGCCGCTCGTCGTGACCCTGCGCGACCTGCATGAGCCACGCCGAGTAGCTGCGCCCGAAGTTGTCCTGCAACAGCCCGGCGTCGGCGGCAGCCAGATCGCCGACCGTCGCGAGACCGAGCGCGGTCAGCTTCTCCGCGGCTTTCGGGCCGATGCCGTTGACCTTGCGCACCGGCAGCGGCCACACGCGCAGCGGTATGTCGGCCGGCGTGAGGATCGTCAGGCCATCGGGCTTGTCGAGCTCGGAGCCGATCTTCGCGAGCAGCTTGTTCGGCGCGACGCAGATCGAGCACGTGAGACCGGTGGCCTGATGAACGGCCTCCTTGATGCGTCGCCCGATATCGACCGGTTCACCCGGCACGTCGGTCAGGTCGATATAGATCTCGTCGATGCCGCGATCTTCGATGCGCTCCGTGAACGTCCTGACGGCCGCCTTGAAGAGGCGCGAGTAGTGGCGGTATGAGTCGAAGTCGGTCGGCAGCAGGATCGCGTCGGGCGCGAGTGCGGCGGCCTTCATCATGCCCATCGCCGAAAACACGCCGAGCGCGCGCGCCTCGTAGGTCGAGGTGGTCACGACGCCGCGGCCCGCGTAATCGCGCAGCTTCGCGAAGCGCTTGCTGCCGTCTTCGAGCACCTGCGGCGCGCTGTTGCGCCCGCCGCCGATCACCACCGCGCGGCCGCGCAGCTCCGGATAGCGCAGCAGTTCGACGGACGCGTAAAACGCGTCCATGTCGAGGTGCGCGATGCGGCGGGGTGGCGAATTCATGGGGGCTGAAGCGGGCGATGGCAATGAACGGGGGCTGGCACGGCGCGCGTTGCAATGGCGCCAGCCCGTAATGGTACCTTGCCGCGCCCGGTGCGGGTCAGGGCCGGCGTAGCCGGTCGCCCGCGTGTCGTTCAACGCCGTGTTGAAAAAGCGGGTTCAGAAACTATGCTTGACTCTGACATCCGTCGATCGCACGCTGGGCCTATGCGGGGCCGCAGCCGCTCCCGGCGGGTTTCGCGGCGACCGTTCACCACGGGGTTGGAGACATGATCAAGCGAACGTCGCTGATTTCGGCGTATATCGCACTCGGCTTCGCCGCAACGGTGCTGCCGGTTCTGATCAGCATCTATATCGCGAACCAGGACGTCGCGCGCCGCGAACAGGCAGATTTGCGGGAATACGCGGCGAAGGCCGTGATCCGCACGGAACTCGTCACGTACCAGGCCTTTGCGGCGATCGAGGAGCTGCAAGCCGGGCACTCGGAAACGTGTTCGCCACAATACCTGCAACGGGCCGCTCACGTGATTTTCAGCTATCGCTACGTTCGGGACGCGGGCGCGCTAGGCGCCGGGCGCTATCTTTGCTCGGCGGTGTTCGGCGACGTCCGCACGCAGAATGTCGTGTTGCCGCCGCCGCGCTGGCGAAGCAACGACGGGTACCTGTACTGGTTCGAGCAAAAGAATCTGCTCAGCGCCGCGCGCGAGGATATACAGGTTGCGCACAACGGCGAGTACGTGTCGATCGATCCGCAGTCATACGTCGATGTCATCGATCCCGCGGGAAGGCCGATCGCCATGATCAACACCGACCTGAATTCGATCGTCGCGCTGTCGACGGGCGCGGACGCCGAAGACATGCTCGATGCATGGAAGCGGGCAGGGCGCGTCGATAGCAATGAATGGAACTACGCGGTGGCACGTTCGTCGACGCGTTCTCTTGGCGTCGTCGTCAAGGGCCGGCGCACCAGCCTGCTGAGAGACTGGCCCGGCCTGCTGACGATGTGGCTTTCGATGGGCGTCAGCATGGGCGCCGTGTTCGGCTGGTTCGCCTTCAAACGGATCTCGCGGGAGGTGTCGTTCCAGGCCTCGCTCGAATGGGCGATCTCGCACAAAGCCGTCGACGTCGTGTATCAACCGATCGTGAGTCTCGCGACGAACGAATGCGTCGGCGTCGAAGCGCTGTCCAGATGGAACCTGAACGGGCGCGAAATCTCGCCGAATATCTTCGTTGCGCTGGCCGAGCAGCATCGCCTGATCCAGTCGTTGACCGACCTCGTGCTGGATAAAGCGCTCGACGATATGACGGAGCTGTTGCGGTCGCGACCGTCGTTCTATGTGTCGATCAACGTGAGCGGCGACGATCTATGCACGCCGCGCTTTCTGGACCGCATGACCGCAAAACTCGCCGGAACCGGCATACGTCCCGCCCAGATCAGGATCGAGGCGACGGAGCGCTGCTTCCTGAGCGCCGATGCGACCCGGCAGACGCTAGCGGCGTTCAGGGACGCCGGCCACCCGATCTGTATCGACGATTTCGGCACCGGCTATTCGAGTCTCGCCTATTTGCAGACCTTCAGGATCGACGTTCTGAAGATCGACAAATCGTTCGTCGACACCGTTGCCCAGGACGCGGCGTCGAGCATCGTTGCGCCGCATATCATCGATATGGCGCACGAATTGGGCGTGGAAATCGTTGCGGAAGGGATCGAGCGTACCGAGCAGGTCGAGTATCTCGTGGGCCGAGGCGTCCAGTACGGACAGGGCTGGCTGTTTGCGAAGGCCATGCGTGGCGAGGAACTGGTCGCGTGGCTCGAGGCGCGCCGCACGTCGCACGCGCCGGCGCAGCCCGCGATCCAGTAGTGCGTCGCCCGGCCGTGCCGGGCGCGCAGCGATGCTTTACTGCTTGATGCCTTCGGCCTGGATATGCAGCGTGGTCTTCATGTTGAAGCCATACGCCTTGCCGAAGTCGATGCCGAAATCGTCACGATTGAACGTTGCGACCGATTCGGTGCCGCACACTTCGCGCTTCAGCATCGGGTGCTGGATGCACTTGAACGATTCGATCTTCAGGTTGACCGGCTTGGTGACGCCGTGCAGCGTCAGCGTGCCGATCACTTCGACCGGCTTGTCGCCGTCGAAGCGGATCTGCGTGCCCTTGTAAACCGCGGTCGGGAACTTTGCGGTGTCGAAGAACTTGTCGCCGACCAGTTCCTCGTTGAGCTTGTCGTTGCCGATGCCGACCGAGCTCAGGTCGATCGTCGCTTCGACCGTACCGGTCTTCGCCGCGCGATCGAGCACGACGGTGCCGTTGGCTTTCTGGAACTTGCCGCGCCAGATCGACAGGCCGCCGAAGTGGTCGGTCTCGAAGCTCGGCGACGTGTGGGTCGGATCGAGCTGGTAGGTTTCGGCGGCGGCCATGGCGTTGAACGACAATGCAGCGGCGAGCGCGCCGGCGGCGAGCAGGAACGATTTCTTCAAGTTGGACTCCAGAGGTCTAAAGGTAATGCGGTGCAGCGGTGTTGAACGTTATTTCTTTGCCGCGACCAGGTGAAATTTGATGACGACTTCGTCGGCGACCACCGACGTGTCTTTCCATTCGCCGGTGCCGACGTCGAACTGCGTACGCTTGATCGGCAGCGAGCCGTCGAAGGTTTGCGAGGCGCCCTGGCTCGCGATCACGACCGGCACGACGACCGTTTGCGATTTGCCCTTGATCGTCAGCTTTCCGGTGACCTTGTACTGGTTGCCGCCGGCCGGCGCGATCGAGCTCGACACGAAGGTCGCGCTCGGGAAGGCGCCGCTGTCGAACCATTCCTTGCCTTGCGCCTGCTTGTTGTAGTCGTCGGCGCCGAGGTCGTAGCTCGCGGTGTCGATCGACACGTTCGCGCTGCCGGCGGCCGGCTTGGCCGGATCGAAATTCAGTTGCGCCGAGAACTTCCTGAACTTGCCGTCGACGGGCACGTTCATCTGTTTGGTCGTGGCGATGACGCTGCTTTTCGCGAGGTCGACATCGGCATGCGCGAGGTTCGCGCCGAACAGCGCAAGCGCCGCGAAAGAAGCGAGCGTCGCGCGATGAGCGGAGTAATGAAAGGGGGTCTTCATGATGGTACGCATCCTATCCGAGCTTCGCGGCATGATTGCACACTGCGAGGAATTTGATTGCCAACCAGTCGTAACCAATCGACAACTGTGATGGCTTTCTTCAAGCTGTCATATCGTTATGCACGGGTATTCAGAAACGGCACCATGCGAGCAAGCAAGCCGTCGCGATCGACGAACTGATGCTTGAGCGCCGCCAGCACGTGCATGAGGACGAGCGCGAGCAGCGTGTAATCGAGCAGCACGTGCACCGTGCGCAGCGTGGCCTTCAGCGCCTGATCGGGACCGATGATCGTCGGCAGCGGCACGATGCCGAGATACACGACCTGAATGCCGGCCGCCGAGCTGTAGAAGTAGCCGGACAGCGGAATCGCGAGCATCAGCAGATACAGCAGACCGTGCACCAGGTGCGCGGCGGCCTTCTGCCACGCGGGCGTGGCGGCATCGAGCGCGGGCGCGCGGTGCGTCGCGCGCCACAGCACGCGCAGCAGCGCGAGCGCGAACACGGTCACGCCGATCCATTTGTGCCACGAGAAGTACTTGAGCTTCGTCGGCGTGAAGCCGGGGATATCGGTCATGATCCAGCCGATATAGAAGCCGCCGATCATCAGCGCCGCGATCAGCCAGTGCAGCGCGATTGCGGCGCCGTGGTAGCGCGTGGGAGCGGAAGCGTGTGTTTGCATGGTGTTTATTCTGTTGCTCGCGAGAAGCCGTGTGGGAATGCGGATAGTAGGGAGGCCAATAGAAACTGAACAGGGGGTGCGCGGGAACAGATTGTTTCCTCGTTGACGTTAATTGTGTTGAAAGACATGCGTTGAGAAAGGTACTCGCATAAAGGCAGGCGGGCCGCCATGGACCGGTCGCTGTGGTAACTTGTGGCCCCGAACCACAGGCTTGCGCGCTTTGCGCAGCCACCTATATAACCCGTTGTCCGGGCTTAAGCTGTGAATCCTGTTTTTCTTTCCTGGGGCATTGCTGCGCTCGCCACTGCCGGCGTCATCACACGGCCGTTCAAATGGCCCGAAGCCGTGTGGGCCGTTGCCGGCGCGGTGCTGCTCGTCGCGCTCGGTCTGTTGCCGCTGCATCTCGCGATCGAAGCGATCGGCAAGGGCACCGACGTCTATCTGTTCCTGTTCGGCATGATGCTGCTATCCGAAGTCGGCCGCCGCGAAGGGCTGTTCGACTGGGTCGCGGTGCAGGCCGTCAATCATGCGCGCAGTTCGCCACGCAAGCTGTTTGTGCTCGTGTATCTGTTCGGCGTTGTGATCACCGCGTTTCTTTCCAACGACGCAACCGCCGTGGTACTGACACCCGCCGTGTTCGCGGCGGCAAAGAAAGCGAAGACACCGCCGCTGCCGCTGCTGTTCGTCTGTGCGTTCGTCGCCAATGCGGCGAGCTTCGTGCTGCCGATTTCGAATCCGGCCAACATCGTGCTGTATGGCAATCACACGCCGCCGCTCGGTCCCTGGATGTTGCGCTTCACGCTGCCATCGGTGCTGTCGATCGGCGCGACCTTCGTGATGCTGCGCTGGACGCAACGCGAGGCGCTGGCGGGCGTCTGCGAGGCGAATCTCGAAGCGGTAGAGTTGCCGGCGAGCGGGCGCGTCGCGCTCGCCGGCATCGCGGTGACGGCCGGCGCGCTGCTGACGGTCTCGGCCCGCGACATGCAGCTCGGCCTGCCGACCGCGATCCTCGGCACGCTGACCGCGCTCGTCGTGCTGATCATGGAGCGCAGATCGCCGCTGCCGATGATCCGCGAGATTTCGTGGAACGTGTTGCCGCTCGTCGCCGGGCTGTTCGTGCTGGTCGAAATGCTCGATCAAACCAATGTGATCAGCGCCTTCGCGGCCGCGTTGCGGCGCGCGACCGAACACAACGAAATGGAAGCGGCCGGGTGGGCCGGCGCGAGCATCGCGTTCCTCAGCAATCTGATCAACAACCTGCCGGCCGGGTTGATCGCGCGCTCGACCGTCATGCAGGCGCATAGCCCCGAGCGCGTAATCGACGCGTTCCTGATCGGCGTCGACCTCGGGCCGAACCTGTCGATCACCGGCTCGCTCGCGACGATCCTGTGGCTCAACGCGATTCGCCGCGAAGGCGAAGACGTCAGCTTCATGAAGTTCCTGAGGGTCGGCGTGCTGGTGATGGTGCCCGCGCTCGTGCTGGCGCTTGGGGCACGGATTCTAACGGGCTGAACGGCTGGCTGAGTTCACCGTCATCAACGCTAGCTTGCGGCGGAGGCGAGGCTCGTCGCGCCGGCGAGCCTGTCCAGCCGCGCGGCGACCGACCGCAGCATCGCTTCGAGCTGCGCGACGCGCCGACGTTGCGCGGGCATCATCGGCGAATGGTGCAGCGCATGCAGCCGACGATGCCAGTACGACAGAGGAAAACCGTCGCGCGAAGAAAGCGCATTGAAAACTACTTTCAGGTGGGCAATTTCCTTGTCGATATCTTGGTAATTCATTACGAAGGTCCAGGAAAAAAAGATTAGGAATGGGCGCGTGAACCCCGAAAGAACAGCAAACCCCGTTCCAACCCGCCTATATCTAGTCAATATCAGCCGTGACGGCGCAAAGCGCCGCGTCGTGTACGCGCCGGGCACCGTGCGCGATGGTAAGAATCGGCAGTTCCATGCAAGCTTTACGTGCGGGCACCTGCGCGCCGCAGCAGCGCTCTACCTTTCAACGGGACAACAGGAATTTGCGCGGCGCGCGCGAATCGCATGTCCTATGCTGAGTCAACGCGGTGCGGCGACAATCGTCGCGGCGGCCACTGGCACGGTGACTGGCGGTGCCGACACGTACATGGGATTGATCTGCACCGGGTAGTAGACCGGCCGCGGCGGCGGCGCGTAGATCACGGCGGCCGGCAGATACACGACGACTCTCGCGTAGGCAGCGGATGAACAGGCAAGACCGATGGCGGTGAAAGTTGAGGCGCAGGCGAGGCGGATAGTCATTTGGGACTCCTGAGACGTTGAGAGCCGACGGACGGCAGACCGAACGATACGCAGCGCCCACGCAAAGCGGAATCGCAAACTCATTTCATTCGATGTCACGATGCAGCGACACGGCCGGCGACGTGACATCACTCGACATGATTTCTGAATTGCGATCGCGCGGCGTCTGCCCAAGAATTCGGCCTGTCATCGAAACGGATCGCGGCACCCAGGCAGGCGACGCTCGATGATCCAACCGAAGGAGTCAGTCATGAAGAAGTTGCTCGCCACCGTGCTGCTGTGCTGTGCGTCCACCGTCACGTTCGCTCAGGCCGCCGCGCCGCAAGGCATCAGCCAGCAGCGGATGGAGCGCATGGAGCAGCAGTTGCAAACGCGCTTTGCAAATGCGAACACCACGCATGACGGCAAGCTCACCCGTGACCAGGCGGCGGCCGGCATGCCGATGGTCGCGCGTCATTTCGACGAGATCGACACCCAGAAGGCCGGCTACATCACGCTGTCGCAGATCGAGGCGTTCATGCAGGAACGCGTGGCGGCGCGCTGAACGGCGCGGATATCGAGGAGCTTTCAAATGGAACGCGCCGCGAGGATCATCGTGCTCGACGACGAAGCCGAGTTGCGCAACATGCTGCTGCGCTTTCTGCGCGGTCATGGCTTCGACATGCGCGCGGCCGAGGACAGCAAGCGTCTTCACCGCTATCTGGAGCGCGAGCCGTTCGATCTGCTGATACTCGATCTGATGATCGGCGAAGAAGACGGCCTCGAAATCTGCGCGAAGCTGCGCGCGCAAGGACATACCTTGCCGATCCTGATGCTGACCGCGAAGGGCGATCCGCTCGATCGGGTGGCCGGCCTCGAAACCGGCGCCGACGACTACCTCGCGAAACCATTCCTGCCGCGCGAGCTGGTGGCGCGGATCAATGCGCTGCTACGCCGCCAGAAGATGGCCGCGGGCGACGTCACGGTGACGTCGCAACGCGAGCGTTTCGGCGACTTCACGCTCGATGTCGGCAAGCAGGAACTGTCGCGCGCGGGCGAGCCGCTCGAGATTCATTCGGCACAGATGCTGCTGCTGGTTGCGCTCGCGTCGTCGCCGAACCGCGCGGTGAGCCGCGACAACCTGCTTGCGCGTGCGCGCGGCCGCGATCATGACGCGCTCGATCGCAGCATCGACGTGCAGGTGCTGCGGCTGCGGCAGATCGTCGAGGACGATCCGTCGAAGCCGCGTTTCATCCGCACCGTGTGGGGCATCGGCTATATGCTCGCCGCCGATGTCGAGTCATGATGCGCCTGCTGCCGCGCACGCTGCTCGCACGCAACATCGCGCTGTTGATCGCGCTCGTGATGCTGAGCCAGATCTGTTCGATCGTCGTGCTGCTGCATTACGTGCAGCGGCCACGCGTCGAGCGTGCGGGGGCCGTGTTCGCGACCTACGTGACCACACTGGACAACCTGCTCGCGGCGAGCCCGCCCGCCTCGCGCGCCGCGCTGAGCGCGCGTCTCGACGCGCGCGAG
>ABYL01000011.1 GCA_000173575.1 Burkholderia sp. H160
CGCTGAACACCGAGAACGTCAGCGCCGACGTTCAGGCGCAGATCGACGCGGCCGAAGCGCGCCGCCGCCGCCTCGGTCTGGCCGGCAGCGACGACTCGCGCGGCCAGGAGCAGTCGTCCAACGAATCGGCCCCGCCGTCCAACTCGCCGCCGACCGACCGCTGACCACATCGGCGCCGTCCGTCCCAACCACATCAACCCGCTCCGCATGAACGCGAACAAACGCCGCGCGATCTACGAAACGCTTCAGAGCCTGAATCCGCATCCAACCACCGAGCTCGAGTACACGACGCCGTTCGAACTGCTGATCGCGGTGCTGTTGTCGGCACAGGCGACGGACGTGTCGGTCAACAAGGCGATGCGCAGGATGTTCCCGGTCGCGAACACGCCGCAGAAGGTCTTTGACCTCGGCGAGGAAGGTGTCGCGAGCTATATCAAGACGATCGGTCTGTATCGGACGAAGGCGAAGAACGTGATCGCGACCTGTCGCATCCTGCTCGACCAGTACGGCGGCGAGGTGCCCGAGGATCGCGAAGCGCTCGAAGGGCTGCCGGGCGTCGGCCGCAAAACGGCCAACGTGATCCTGAACACGGCGTTCGGCCATCCGACCATCGCGGTCGACACGCACATTTTCCGTGTCGCCAACCGCACCGGGCTCGCGCCCGGCAAGGACGTGCGCGCGGTCGAAGCGGCACTCGAAAAATTCACACCCGCCGAATTCAGGCACGATGCGCATCACTGGCTGATCCTGCATGGGCGCTATGTGTGCAAGGCGCGCCGCCCCGAATGCTGGCATTGCGCGATCGAGCCGCTGTGCGAGTTCCGGCCGAAGACGCCGCCGCCCGATCTTTAGGCGCGGGCCTACCCGAAACCCGAGCCCCGCGCCTGCAGCCCGCGTGGCCGCCGCGTAAAATGAGGTCTTCAGCGCACTGCGCGCTGCGTACACACACCGTCACGCACTGCGCACGCCCCTTCCACGCACCGGTTCCACGATGTTCAATCCCAGCCGCGACGAAGTTCGCCTCTTTTTCACCGACACCTGGCGCAAACAGCGCCAGGGCGAGATTCTGACGCCGCTCGAGGCGATCGCCGCCGACTGGATCATCGAGCATCCGGAATACCACGCCGACCTCGCCGACGGCCCGGCCGCCCAGGCGCAGGACTATTCGCCCGAGCGCGGCCAGACGAATCCGTTCCTGCATCTATCGATGCATCTGGCGATCTCGGAGCAGTTGTCGATCGATCAGCCGCCCGGCATTCGCGCCGCGCACGATAGGCTCGCCGCGCGGCTTGGCTCGACGCACGAGGCGCAGCACGCGATCATGGACTGCCTCGGCGAAACCATCTGGGAAGCGCAGCGTACCGGCACCCCGCCGGACACGGACGCGTATCTGCAGCGCATCGAACGGCGCGCCACACGAGACTGAAGCGACTGCAAACCCCGGCGCCGCACGACTCCAGGCACGCCGAGGTACAACGCCCCCAAAGCAAAACACCCCGCCGAGGCGGGGTGTTTTGCTTTTAAAGCTTCGGCGCGCATCCCGCGCCCGACGCTTACTTCTTCTGCACGAGGTCGCCGTCCAGCGACTCGACGTAAGCGGCGATGTCCTTCATATCGCCAAGCGACAGGCTCTGCACCTGTGCCTGCATGATCGCGTTGTTGCGGCCGAAGTGCGGATTGCCAACGCCCATCTGGTACTGACGCAGCGCCCAGTACACATAGTCGGAGTGCTGACCGGCCAGCTTCGGATACTCCGGGCTCACCGGCTTGTTCAGGTTGACACCGTGGCAGGCTGCGCAGTTGTGGCTGTCGGCGAGCACCTTGCCGTTGCCGGCGTCGGCCGCGTGTGCGCCGTTCGCCGTGGCCAGACCGATTGCCGCCGCCGCGCCGACCGCCTTGAATACCGTGTGGAGTGCCTGTTGGGGCTTGATCATGAATTCTCCTATCCCGCGAATTGGATGAACTGGTGACCGACGCCGATCACTTGTCGGGATTGTTTTTCGAAGCGGCATTTTGCGCTGCGTAGTACGCGGCGACGTCGGCAATGTCCTGATCCGACAGCGTCACCGCAATCGCGTGCATCGTGTCGAAATGGCGGTCGCCCTTCTTGTAGGCGTGCAGCGCGTTTTCGAGGTATGCCTGATTTTGCCCGCCGAGCTTCGGCACGCGGAAAACTTCTGGATAAGCCGTGCGGTATTCAGGGATGCCGTGGCAGCCGATACACATCGCGACCTTGTCCCGGCCCGCCTTGGCGTTGCCTACGACATCCGCTGCTTGCGCACTGGCCGCGTAGCCCGCGAGCACCGACAGCGCTGCGATCACGACGTGTTTGCCGACGAATTTATTCATAGATGTAACCTGGCTTGAGGGGAAACGGGTGCCCAGAAAGGCAGCGGTCCGGCCGTTCTTCTTATAGGGTGGCCACGCAGGCCAAAAAAATCGGGCTCATTGTACCGCGACGCCGCGCCGAACGTCCACCAGACACGGGAGCCGCGTAACGCCCGCCGGGACGGGCCTCGCGCCATGCCCGCGGCGGCTTCGAAACCGCACCACTGCAGCATCGCAGCAGCGCCACGGCCACACGACAGCGCGGCTGACACCCTACGTGAGGCGGTTTCAGGCCAACAGGCCTTCTGACTTATACTGGTTTTTTTCCGCACAAGACCATCTCGCCATGCGTTTCGAAGGCTCATCGCAGTACGTCGCCACCGACGACCTCAAGCTCGCGGTCAACGCCGCGATGACGCTCAAGCGTCCGCTCTTGATCAAGGGCGAACCCGGCACCGGCAAGACCATGCTGGCCGAGGAAGTCGCCGCCGCCCTCGGCATGCCGCTGCTGCAATGGCACATCAAGTCGACCACCAAGGCCCAGCAGGGGCTGTGCGAATACGACGCGGTGTCGCGTCTGCGCGATTCGCAGCTTGGCGACGAACGCGTGAAGGACATCCGCAACTACATCGTCAAGGGTGTGCTGTGGCAGGCGTTCGAATCGGACGAGCAAAGCGTGCTGCTGATCGACGAGATCGACAAGGCCGACATCGAATTCCCGAATGACCTGCTGCGCGAACTCGATCGCATGGAGTTTTACGTGTACGAGACGCACGAGCTGGTGCGCGCGAAGCATCGCCCGCTCGTGATCATCACGTCGAACAACGAGAAGGAGTTGCCCGACGCGTTCCTGCGCCGCTGCTTCTTCCACTACATCAAGTTTCCGGATGCGACGACGATGCAGCAGATCGTCGACGTGCACTACCCCGGCATCAAGAAGGATCTGCTCGCCGCGGCGCTGCAGAGCTTCTTCGAGCTGCGCAACGTCGCGGGGCTGAAGAAGAAGCCGTCCACCTCCGAACTGCTCGACTGGCTCAAGCTGCTGCTCGCCGAAGACATTCCGCCCGAAGCACTGCGCTCGCCCGATCAGAAGCAGATCGTGCCGCCGCTGCACGGCGCGCTGCTGAAGAACGAACAGGACGTGAGCCTGTTCGAGCGGCTGCTGTTCATGAACCGCAACAACCGTTGAGCGTGAGCTGCGTGAACAGGCCCTAGCATGCTGATCGACTTTTTCTACTCGCTGCGCGCCGCCCGACTGCCGGTCTCGGTGAAGGAATACCTGACGCTGCTCGAAGCGCTGAAGGCCAACGTGATCGCGCCGTCGCTCGACGAGTTCTACTACCTCGCGCGCATCACGCTCGTGAAAGACGAGCAGTACTTCGACAAGTTCGACCAGGCGTTCGGCGCGTACTTCAACGGCGTCGCGCTCACGTCCGAGCTCGCGTTCGACATTCCGCTCGACTGGCTGAAGAAGAAGCTGCAACGCGATCTGTCGCCTGAGGAAAAAGCGCAGATCGAAGCGATGGGCGGCATCGACAAGCTGATGGAGCGTCTGAAGGAACTGTTCGACGAACAGAAGGAGCGCCACGAGGGCGGCAACAAATGGATCGGCACGGGCGGCACGTCGCCGTTCGGCAACGGCGGCTATAACCCCGAGGGCGTGCGCATCGGCGGCGATGCGGCCGGCAATCGCACGGCCGTCAAGGTGTGGGAAGCGCGCGCGTATCGCGACTACGACGACCAGGTCGAAATCGGCACGCGCAATATCAAGGTCGCGCTGCGGCGCTTGCGCCGTTTCGCGCGCGAAGGCGCCGCCGAGGAACTCGATCTGCCCGACACGATCCGCAGCACCGCCGCGAACGCCGGCTGGCTCGATCTGAAGATGGTGCCCGAGCGGCACAATAACGTGAAAGTGCTGATGCTGCTCGACGTCGGCGGCTCCATGGACGATCACGTGAAGCGCACCGAGGAGCTGTTTTCCGCCGCCAAGGCCGAGTTCAAGCACCTCGAGTTCTACTACTTCCACAACTGCGTGTACGACTTCTTGTGGAAGAACAACCGCCGCCGACATGCCGAGCGCACGCCGACGTGGGACGTGCTGCACAAGTTCACGCCCGACTACAAGCTGATCTTCGTCGGCGACGCGACGATGAGCCCTTACGAAGTGTTGCAGCCGGGCGGCTCGGTCGAGTACAACAACGCCGAGGCCGGCGCGGTGTGGTTGCGCCGGCTCGCCGATCATTTCCCGCATTTCGCGTGGCTGAATCCGGAACCCGAAGCGCTGTGGCCGTACCGGCAGTCGGTCAGCGCGATCCGCGAAGTGCTGGGCCATCGCATGTATCCGCTAACGCTCGCGGGCCTCGAGACGGCCATGCGGGTGCTGAGCAAGTAACGCCCGCCGCTCCAACGTCCACGTTTTCACGCTTTAACTTCCCCAACAAGAAAGCCTTCGCATGAGTTCGTCCCCGTCGCCCCAGCTGTCCCCCGCCGCCACGGCGGAGAGGCGTTTCAATCCGCTCGCCGATACGTCGCTATCGACGATCGTCGCGGGCTTCGTCGCGGCGATGACCGGCTACACGAGCTCGCTCGTGCTGATGTTCCAGGCGGGCCAGGCCGCGCATCTGAGCGATGCGCAGATTTCGTCCTGGATCTGGGCGCTGTCGATCGGCATGGGCCTCTGCACGATCGGCCTGTCGCTGCGCTTTCGCGCGCCGATCGTGATCGCGTGGTCGACGCCGGGCGCGGCGCTGCTGGTGGCGTCGCTGCCGCATGTCGAGTATGCGCAGGCGATCGGCGCGTTCATCTTCTGCGCGGCGCTGCTGACTCTGGTCGGCGTGACCGGCTGGTTCGACGCGCTGATGAAGCGGATTCCTTCGGGCCTCGCGTCAGCGCTGCTCGCGGGCATCCTGTTCGAGATCGGCATCGAGATTTTCCGCGCCGCGCAGTACCAGACCGCGCTCGTGCTGACGATGTTTTTCACCTACCTGATCGTCAAGCGGTTCGTGCCGCGCTACGCGATTCCGACGACGCTCGTGGCCGGCACGGCCGCCGCCGGCGGCCTCGGGCTGCTCGACTTCAGCCACTTTCACGTCGCGCTCGCGCATCCGGTGCTGACGATGCCGTCGTTTTCGGTGGCCGCGTGCGTGAGCATCGGTATTCCGCTGTTCGTGGTCGCGATGGCCTCGCAGAACGTGCCTGGCATCGCGGTGCTGCGTGCGGACGGCTACACGACACCGTCTGCGCCGCTGATCGCGACGACCGGCGTCGCGTCGCTGCTGCTCGCGCCGTTCGGCTCGCACGGCATCAATCTTGCGGCGATCACGGCGGCCATCTGCACTGGCCCCGAAGCGCACGAAAACCCCGCGAGGCGCTACACAGCCGCCGTATGGGGTGGCATTTTCTATCTGATCGCGGGCGTGTTTGGCGCGACCATCGCCGCGCTGTTCGCGGCGTTCCCGAAGGAGCTGGTCGTGTCGGTCGCAGCGCTCGCGCTGTTCGGCTCGATCATGAGCGGGCTCGCCAATGCGATGCAAGACACGAGGCAGCGCGAGGCGGCGCTCGTCACGTTCATGGTGACCGCTTCGGGGCTCACGCTGCTGTCGATCGGCTCGGCGTTCTGGGGGCTCGTCGCCGGCGTGGTGACGCAAGTCGTGCTGAACCCGCGGCGCGCGTGAACGGATCGCCACGCCCCGCTGTCCATATCCGGTATTCATACTGACCCCGGCGATCCGCCATAGAATAGACGTATCCGGCAGCGTTTCCCGGCGCCATCGCGGGACGCGCTGCGGCTTGACCCGCGGCCGCAGGTGCCGGCTGGCTCCTCTGCTTTGCCCAGCCGGCGCGGCGGCGTCCTCATTTCCCCTGAACCACGGCGCGCACGCGCCCTGAAGGCCCGAACATGACAACCGCACTCGACCAACTCAAGCAGTACACCACCGTGGTGGCCGACACCGGCGACTTCCAGCAGCTCGCGCAGTACAAGCCGCGGGATGCGACCACCAATCCGTCGCTGATTCTGAAGGCCGTGCAGAAAGACGACTACCGGCCGCTGCTCGAAAAGACCGTGAAGGCGCATGCGTCGAAGCCGGTCGGTGCGATCATCGACCAGTTGCTGATCGCGTTCGGCACCGAGATCCTCAAGATCATCCCGGGGCGGGTGTCGACCGAAGTCGACGCGCGCCTGTCGTTCGACATCGAAGGCTCGATCAAAAAAGCCCATGAGCTGATCGCGCTGTACAAGGAGCACGGCATCGAGCGCGAGCGCGTGCTGATCAAGCTCGCCTCGACGTGGGAAGGCGTGCGCGCGGCCGAGGTGCTGCAGAAGGAAGGCATCCGCTGCAACATGACGCTGCTGTTCTCGCTCGCGCAGGCGGCGGCCTGTGCGGAAGCGGGTGCGCAGCTGATCTCGCCGTTCGTCGGCCGCATCTACGACTGGTACAAGAAGAGCGCCGGCAGCGCGTGGGACGAGGCGAAAGACGGCGGCGCCAACGATCCGGGCGTCAAGTCGGTGCGCCGCATCTACGCGTACTACAAGAAGTTCGGCTACAAGACCGAGGTGATGGGCGCGAGCTTCCGCACCACGTCGCAGATTCTGGAACTGGCCGGCTGCGATCTGCTGACGATCAGCCCCGACCTGCTTCAGAAGCTCCAGGAGAGCACCGACCCGGTCGAGCGCAAGCTGTCGCCGGACGCATCGGGCGACGCGGACATCGCGCGCGTGCCGGTCGACGAGAAATCGTTCCGCTTCCTCGTCAACGACGAAGCGATGGCGACCGAGAAGCTCGCCGAAGGCATCCGTACGTTCGCCGCGGACGCGGTCAAGCTGGAAAAGCTGATCGAAACGCTGCGTTGAGATGCCGGGCGACGCTGGCTGAGTGACGCTCACGCACGCTGAGCCGCGCGAAAGCCATCCACGACAGGCGGCGCTGAACCTCACGGTTCAGCGCCGCTCCTCGTTTACCGCCCGCTCGCCGCTTACGGCAGCGCGTCACAATTGGCGCGCGGCAGCCGACTACAATCGATTCCACGCCCCTCCCTGCCGCCGTTTGCGGGGCACGATGGCGCCCCCAAACGCCTGATCATGGAGACGATCATGTACGTTCAACCCTACGTATTCTTCAACGGCCGTTGCCAGGAAGCACTCGACTACTACACCGACAAGCTCGGCGCCCAGGTGATCTGCAAGATGCTGTTCAAGGAAGCGCCGCCGGACGCGCAGAACCCGCCGCGCCCCGAGCTCGCTGACAAGATCATGCACGCGAGCGTGCAGTTGGGCTCGAGCACGTGGATGGCGTCCGACGGCAACTGCGATCCGGCGGCCGGCCCGTTCAACGGCTTCAGCCTGGCGCTGACCGTTGACGACAACGCGTCGGCGGAAAAATGCTTCAACGCGCTAGCCGACGGCGGCAAGGTCGTGATGCCGTTCGCGCAAACATTCTGGAGCAAGGGCTTCGGGATGGTGGCGGACCGCTTCGGCATGATGTGGATGGTCACGCTGCCATCGCAGGAATGAGGATCAGCCCCGTCTAGGCGAGCCGCGCCGCCCGCTCATGCCGCTCGATATTCCAGTTCGGCTCGGTCTCGAACAACAGCGCGCGCAACCGGTCCACCTGCTCCGCGAGCCGCTGACCGAGCCAGTACGGCCCCAGCCAGTCGGGCGGCAATGCGGTGGCCGCGTCGCCATGCCGCTCCGCGGGCGGAGCGGCCGCCGGAATGCCGAAGCGCGTCGGGCGGCCAAAGCGCAGCCCGCGCGCGGTCGATAGCAGGATCGCGCGCACGGCACGCACCTCGGCGCCGCAATGCGTCGCATAGGCGGTGCGCGCGGCCGCGTCGGCGTTCATCAGCGGCCCCATCGCCAGCAGTTCGAGTGAGCTGAGCACCGAGCGATGCAGCCGCTGGATCTCCTCGAGCTTCGTCTGCGGCACGTCGATTTCCTTCGCGACAGACGGCATTAGCGAGCGCAACTGCACGAGCCGCTTGTTGATCTGCAGGAAACGCTTGACCTGCTCCTCCTCGGTGATGGTCTCGCCGTCGACGAGCCGCGCGTAGATGCTCGCGCATTCGCGCAGATTGACGGCGAGCCCATAGCGCCACGAATACGTCGCGTGCAGCGGAAACGCGAACGAAAACGCCAGCGCGATCACGATGCCGATCAGCACGTTCAGCGTGCGCCACAGGCCGACGTCGATCAGATTGTCGCCGTGGCCCGCGACGATGCACATCGTAATCGCGGTCAGGAGCCCGATATAGCCGGACGAGCCGATCGCGAACCACGCGCAGACCGCCGCGATGATCGCCATCAGCACATAGGTGAGCGGCAGCGAGCCGATGAGGTGCTGCTGCACGATCAGCAAGAGTCCGATCGATGCGCCGAGCAGCGTGCCGGCCGCGCGTTCGGCCG
Source organism: Burkholderia sp. H160 (assembly GCA_000173575.1). Lineage (GTDB taxonomy): Bacteria > Pseudomonadota > Gammaproteobacteria > Burkholderiales > Burkholderiaceae > Paraburkholderia. The sequence continues at coordinate 8,729 of ABYL01000011.1, forward strand.
CTTTCTTGCGGATATTGCCGTGATGCTGCAACCCGCCGATCACGACCAGCAACGTCACCGACGACCAGATGCCATGCGGAATGTTGATGCCGGTCGTCGCGAGAATCGACACCAGCATCGCGAGGCCTACGCGCAGGCTATGCAGCATCTTTGCGTGCCGGTAGCGGTAATACGGCGAGGTGACCGCGCGCACCATCCGGCTGAGCGCCGCGCGGCGGGGGATCACGGTGGGAGTATCGGCAGCAGCCATGGCGGCGCGCGGCGAACGCGTGGAAGGACGGTTCCGCTATCCTGCCCTGGAGTGCCCCTCAAACACAAACGCCCGCCAACTTTCGTCGGCGGGCGTTGCGTTCTTCAGAGCGTGAAGCTGGAGCCGGATCAGCCTTCGACGACGTCCAGATAGTCTTCCGGAAGCGTGCGGTCCTCGCCGCGCTGCATGCCCACCACGCGCACGATCACGCTCACGACGACCGCCACCACCAGGTTCACGATCAGCGACCACACCGCCGCATAGCCCGGAACCGCGATGCCGAACAGGTGGATCGTGAAGATCGAGCTCGCGAGCTTCAGCGAAATCGCCATCCACGTCCCGGTTGCGATACCGGCTGCCCAGCCGAGCAACAGACCCCGGTAGTCGAGCACGCGCGTGTAGAGACCCAGCACGATCGCCGGCAGCGTCTGGATGATCCAGATGCCACCGAGCAGCTGCAGCTGGATCGCGTACGTGAGCGGCAGACCGAGAATGAACGCGACCGCGCCGACCTTGACGATCAGCGACACGAGCTTCGCGACGTTGGTCTCCTGCTCGTGCGTCATGTTGCGGTTGATGAACTCCTTGTGCACGTTACGCGTGTACAGGTTCGCCGCCGCGATCGACATGATCGCCGCCGGCACCAGCGCGCCGATACCGATCGCCGCGAACGCGACGCCGACGAACCACGACGGGAAGAAGTGCAGGAACAGCGCCGGCACCGCGAAGTTCGGGCCGAAGGCCTTGAAGTACGGCGCGAACTCCGGCATGTCCTTCACGCCGGCCGCGAGCGCCATGAAGCCGAGCAGCGCGAGCAGGCCGAGCACGAGCGAATAGGCCGGCAGCAGCGCCATGTTGCGGCGGATCGTGTTGCCCGATTTCGACGACAGCACCGCGGTGATCGAGTGCGGATACAGGAACAGGGCGAGCGCCGAGCCCACCGCGAGCGTCGCGTACGCGCTATAGCCGTTCAGGCTCGACGCGTCCGGCGACTTCAGCAGCAGCTTGGCCGGCGGCACCGCGCCGAAGATATGGCCGAAGCCGCCCAGTTGCGGCGGAATCACGATGATCGCGGCGAAGATCGTCACATAGATCAGGACGTCCTTGACGACCGCGATCATGGCCGGTGCGCGCAGGCCCGACGTGTACGTGTAGGCCGCGAGGATCGCGAACGCGATGATCAGCGGCAGATCGCCGACGAAGCCCGTCGTGTCGAAACCGAGCGCGCCGATCACCACTTCGATACCGACCAGCTGCAGCGCGATGTACGGCATCGTCGCGACGATGCCGGTCCCCGCGACCGCGAGCGCGAGCATGCGGCTGCCGTAGCGCGCCGACACGAAGTCCGCCGACGTCACGTAGCCGTGCCGCTTCGCGACGCTCCACAGCTTCGGGAACACGACGAACGCGAACGGATAGATCAGGATCGTGTACGGCAGCGCAAAGAAGCCCGTTGCACCCGCGCCGAACACGAGCGCCGGCACCGCGATGAACGTGTAGGCGGTGTACAGGTCGCCGCCCAGCAGGAACCAGGTGACGATCGTGCCGAAGCGCCGGCCGCCGAGGCCCCACTCTTCGAGATGCGCGAGATTGCCGCGCCGCCAGTGGGCCGCCACGAAACCGAGAATCGTGACGCCGATGAAAAACAGAACGAAGACGAAGGTTGCAATGGGGTTCATTGTTGCGCGCCCCCGTTCGAGCGACCCGTGTAACGGGATTTGGTCTTCGAGTAGACGAACCAGGTGATGAGCGCGCTGATCAGCACCCACAACAGCTGATACCAGTAGAAGAACGGGAAATCGAACAGTTGCGGTTCAATCCGGTTGTAGGACGGCACCCAGACCATCGCGATCCAGGGTAGCAGCAATAGCCAGAGCCAGTGCTTGCTGGCTGTCTTCACGTCGGCGTCGCGAGCCATGACGTCTCCTGTTTCCTATTTAGAATTTATCTGCCCGTGGTCAGCGGGAGGCGGAACTCACAGCGGGCGGTCGGCCCGCGCTTGGCCACGAGCGCCCCGGAAGCTTCGAAAGAGTATAGGAGTCGCGAACGCCCGGTCAAGCAGGGACGACCCGAGGCGAATCGGCGTCGGACGAGCCTGCGGCAAGCGTGAAGACGTACCGGAAGCGACGCGGCCGTGCCGACTGATACGCCGGCACGGCCGCTTTGCATCAACGAAATGGATGGCGTCGCTCAGATCGCAAACGATGCGCCCGTCTGCCCCGTCGATTCGCGCAAACCCTTGATCCACTTGCGTGCCGGCAAGCCGAGCTCGGCTTCGATCAGCTTTGCGCGCGCCTCGAGCGCGGCGTACGGCACGTCGAGCGCGGGACCCGAAAACGCGATCGCGATGCGGTTGCCGTCGTGTACTTCCGGCAGCGCGACGACGCGGCCATCGAAGGCTTCGTTCAGACGCTTCATGTTGCGCACGAAGCTCGGATGATCGCCGAACAGGTTCACCGTGGCGATGCCCGCCTCGGTCAGACACGCGCGCGCCGCGCGGTAAAAACCGACGCTGTCGAGCACCGGACCGCGTGCGGTCGCGTCGTAGATGTCGATCTGCAGCGCACCGATCGTGCCGTGGTTCGCGCGCTCGTTGACGAAGTCCCACGCGTCGGTTTCGTGCACGGTGAGACGCTCGTCGTCGGGCGGCAGCTCGAACATCGTGTGCGCGGCCACGACGACCGCCGGATTCAATTCGACGGCCTCGACCTTCGCGCCCTTCAGGAAGCGGTGTGCGAACTTGGTCAACGACGCTGCGCCGAGCCCGAGTTGCACGATGCGCTTCGGCGTTTCGAGGAACAGCAGCCAGGCCATCATCTGCTGCGCGTATTCGAGTTCGATGTGATCGGGCTTGCGCAGACGCATCGCGCCTTGCACCCATTCCGTGCCGAAATGCAGGAAGCGCACGCCGCCCTCTTCGGAGAACGTCACCGGCGCGAAACGCGGCTTGCGCGGCGCCTCGATTTGCGGCGCGTCGTGAAGGTCGTGGTCAACTGTGCCGTTCGCGTTGCGCGTGGTTTTGGGCGCCTTTTTGTGGGCCATTTTCTGCTTACCGCCGATGGCTTCGGCGTCGCGGTTACGGAAAGCACGCGCCTCGGCCGAAGCGCGCTTGATCAGATTCGTCATGTAGGGAGGTCGCGCCACAGGCGCACTATTTTTGGTCGAACGAGAGCATAGCATTCGCTGCGGCTCGCTCATTCAAATCAGCCGCTCACAAACTGCTTTCATCGAACTCACAATACGCCCACGACGAAGCCGATTTTAGTTCGGCATCCTCAATCAGAATGATTGGACGATTTGAAGCACCTTGCGCACGTGACGCGCAAACGCTTTCGAACCGCAGTCACAAAAAAATTTGCCGTCCGCCGGGTCGCGACCTGCATGCGCCATTACTCCACGCGCAAACGATTCACATGGAGTTTTATCGCCGTTCTGCGTCACCAGCCGCTGCTTGCAGCACGTTTTCCCCGGGTGCGACGCCGTCCCGCCGGTTAAAGAGTCCCCTGCCCAATGTCGTAAACGGTCGTAAGGGGAATGGCTGTCAAGCCATGCGATGCAATGCGTCACGTCGCACAGCCGCAACTACAAAATAGCGCTGCAGGGGAATAACTTTGAATCACCAACAGTCATGGACGCGCACAGCAGCGCCGGGAGAGATCATCTATTCCGAGGGCTACTCGGGTGAGCCCGTCGTATTTCTGATCACGGACGGCAAGGTCGAACTGTCCACTCGCTGCGACGACAAGAAGGTCGTCGTCGCGACGCTGGGCCGTGGCGAATTCTTCGGCGAGGCCGCGTTGCTCGCTGCCGAGCCGCGCAGCAACACGGCGAAAGCGCTGACCTTCTGTCAGCTGACCGTCGTGCCGGCCGGCATGCTCGACGAGGAGATCGAGCGCGTGTCGCCGTTGCTGCGTCATATCACGCGCACGCTGATTCGTCGCGTGAAGCGCAAGGACGATCTGCTCGCGACCTACACGCACGCCGACTTTCTGCCTGGCGTGCTGTCGTACGCGCACGTGCTGACGCTGATGTCGAACGGCGAACGGCGCGATGGGAACGACAGCTGGGGACGCCGGCCGCTGCAATCGCAAGCCGACGAAATTTCGGTGCCGCTCGTCGAAGTGATCAGGAAGTGTCGCGCGATTGCCGGCCATTCGCGTCCGCACGTGATGGCGATGCTCAAGCGGATGGAGAAGCTCAACCTCGTGACGATCGAGGCCGCGCAGCCCGGACAGCTCAATAACGTGTCGACCGAATACTCGGAGTACGACGGCGCGGCCGCGCGCCAGGTCGTCACGTTCGACGCCGCGCGCATCGTCGATCGCGCGCAGCAGGTCGCGGACGGCGAGCTCGATATCGCGGTGAGCAGCGAGCTCGAGCTGATCGAGCTGACCGATCTGGAAGCGTTGATCGGTGTCGACAAGACGTTGATTCTGAACAAGCTGTCGCACGGAGAAATCGCCGACGAAGTGTTCGCGTTCCGCAAGTCGAAGGTATTGACCTATGTCGAGCAGCAAGGCGTCACCTATTTCTCGCGACGCAATACGCGCCAGAGCGGCGCGCTGAATTCGCTCGACGATCTCGCCTTCGTCGACCAGCGCACGCTGTTCGAAGTCGTCAGCGGCTTCGATACGTACGATCTCGCGAAGCTGCTCGCCAGCGTCGACGGGCAGCCGGTGGCGGAGCGCCTGCTGTCGGTGATGACCGAAGTGCGCCGCAATGAAGTGTCGTGGGTGATGCGGCGCGGTATCAAGATCGATGCGATCGAAGTCGGCGAGATAGAGCAACGGCTGCTCGACGCGGTGAAGACACTGAAGGCACCGCCCGCGCCGCGCGCGGCGCTGCAGGACGCCGCGCGCTAAGCGGTTTGACGGCGCCGTTCGGGGAAAAGCATGGATCTGTTGACGTTATTTGGCGTGCTGTTCGGTGGAGCGGCAATCGTTTTTGGCTTCGCGCTCGAAGGCGGGCATTTTCTGACGCTGTTCCAGTACGAGGCGTTCGTCATCGTGCTCGGCGGCACGCTCGGCGCGGTGATGATCCAGAACACGTGGGCGCGCTTCTTCGATGCGCTCAAGCTGCTCGGCCTCGCGTTCACGCGCGCGCGACAGGTGGACCAGAAGAGCCTCGCGGATCTGCTCGAATGGGGAGACCAGGCGAAGCTCAACGGCCTGCTCGCGTTCGAATCGATGGACGCGAGCGGCATTCATCCGTTCGCCAAACGCGGGCTCGAACTGCTCGCGAACGGCTTGTCGACCGCCGTGCTCGAAGACGCGCTGCAGCGCGAGCTCGATGCATACGCGCGCAACCACATGGCGGCGGCGCGCGTGTGGCAGCAGGCGGGCGGCTATGCGCCGACGTTCGGCATCCTCGGCTCGGTGCTCGGGCTGATCCAGGTCACCAATCACATTCTCGACCCGGCGCAACTCGGCTCGGGGATCGCGACGGCGTTCGTCGCGACGCTGTACGGTCTCGCGCTCGCAAATCTGGTGTTTCTGCCGCTGTACGGCAAGCTGCAGGCGCAGGTCGACAGCGAGGTGCGGTTTCGCCGCCTCTATCTCGACGGATTGCTCGCGATTTCACGCAAGGAGTCGCCGCATACGATCGAGACTCGCCTGACGGGCGAGGTGCGCGGGCGCGCGGCGGAATCGCTGGCCTGAGCCTTGGAGCGCGGCGCTGAACGCGGCGCGCCGTCATTCGAAACGGATTAATCACCTATGCAAACGACGGCTGGTGGCAAGCGCACGCCAAGCAGCGCGGACGATCGCGACGAGCACGGCGGCGAAGGCACCGAAGGCGGCCGCTGGCTGATCTCGTACGCGGACCTCATCACGACGATGATGGTGCTGTTCCTCGCGTTGTATGTGTTGCAGTTGGCGAAATCGAAGCAACTCGAGCTCAGGTATCAGACGCTCGAAACGAAAACGGTACAGCAGAGCGCGCCCGCTCCAGCAGGCGGCGCGCAACAGGATGCGCGCAAGCAACTGAGCGCCCTGCTCGATGCACTGCGCGAGAAAGGGCTGATCACGGTGACGGACGTGCCGCACGGTGTCGAAATCGGCATCAACGCGAAGATCCTGTTCAACGCCGGCGATGCGCGGCTGCTGCCCGATTCGTTCGAGGTACTGAATCAGATCGCGCAGGTGCTGCAAAAGGATTCGACGGGCAATGTGCTCGTCGAAGGACACACCGACAGTGTGCCGATTTCGACCGCGAAGTATGCGTCCAACTGGGAGCTGTCGTCGGCTCGGGCGGGGGCGGTGGTCAGGTATCTGGTCGAGCGCGGGATCGAACCGCATCGGCTGGCCGCGATCGGGCGGGCGGACAATTTCCCGCTGGTCGCTGGCGCTGACGCGGCGGCAAGAGCGGCCAACCGACGGGTCGCGATCGTCGTGCAGTATTGAACGCGTTCGCCGGTAGCATTCGCCGCCCTTCCCTGCGACGAGCCGCCGGCCGGCGGCTCGTCCTCGCCTCACCTCACTCGACGCGAACCGCCTTGAGCGCCTCGTTGAACGTGTGGCTCGGCCGCATCACCTCAGCGAGCTTGTTGAAGTCCGGCTTGTAATAGCCGCCGATGTCCGCCGGCGCGCCCTGCACCGAGGCCAGTTCCGCGACGATCACCTTCTCATTGGCGGTCAGTTGCGCCGCGAGCGGCGCGAACTGCGCGGCGAGCGCGGCATCGTCCGTTTGCGCGGCCAGCTCCTGCGCCCAGAACATCGCCAGATAGAACTGGCTGCCGCGATTGTCGAGCTCGCCGGTCTTCGGGCTCGGGCTGCGGTTGTTGTCGAGCAGCTTGCCGGTGGCGGTGTCGAGCGTCTTCGCGAGGATCTTTGCCTTGTTGTTGCCGGTCTTGATGCCCAGTTCTTCGAGCGACACCGCGAGCGCGAGGAATTCGCCGAGCGAGTCCCAGCGCAGGTGGTTCTCTTCGACGAGCTGCTTCACGTGCTTCGGCGCCGAACCGCCCGCGCCGGTCTCGTACATGCCGCCGCCCGCCATCAACGGCACGATCGACAGCATCTTCGCGCTCGTGCCCAGCTCCATGATCGGGAACAGGTCAGTCAGATAGTCACGCAGGATGTTGCCGGTGACCGAGATCGTATCGAGCCCGCGCACGACGCGCTCGAGCGTGTAACGCATCGCGCGCACCTGCGACATGATCTGGATGTCGAGGCCCTTGGTGTCGTAGTCCTTCAGGTAGGTCTCGACCTTCTTGATCAGCTCCGCTTCGTGCGGGCGATACGGGTCGAGCCAGAACACCGCGGGTGTGCCCGAATTGCGCACGCGCGTGACCGCGAGCTTGACCCAGTCGCGGATCGCCGCGTCCTTCACCTGACACATGCGCCAGATGTCGCCCTGCTCGACGTTCTGCGTGAGCAGCACCTCGCCGGTCGCAAGATCGACGATGCGCGCCTCGCCGTCCTCCTGCACTTCGAAGGTCTTGTCGTGCGAGCCGTATTCCTCGGCCTGCTGCGCCATCAGGCCGACGTTCGGCACGGTGCCCATCGTGACCGGATCGAACGCGCCGTTGGTCTTGCAGAAGTTGATCATCTCCTGATAGATGCGCGCGAACGTGCTCTCCGGAATCACCGCCTTGGTGTCTTTCGGACGACCGTCGGCGCCCCACATCTTGCCGCCGAGGCGAATCATCGCCGGCATCGACGCGTCGACGATCACGTCGTTCGGCGCGTGCAGGTTCGAGATGCCCTTTGCCGAATCGACCATCGCCAGTTCCGGACGATGTTCGTGGCACGCGTGCAGGTCGCGGATCACTTCTTCGCGCTGCGATTCCGGCAGCGTCTCGAGCTTCTCGAACAGATTGACGAGACCGTTGTTGACGTTGACGCCGAGCTCGTCGAACAGCTTGCCGTGCTTCGCGAACGCGTCCTTGTAGAACACCTTCACCGCGTGGCCGAAGACGATCGGGTGCGAGATCTTCATCATCGTCGCCTTCACGTGCAGCGACAGCATCACGCCGGTCTTGCGCGCGTCTTCCATCTGCTCTTCATAGAACGCGAGCAGCGCCTTCCTGCTCATGAACATGCTGTCGATGATCTCGCCGTCCAGCAGCGCGACCTTCGGTTTCAGCACGAGCGTCTTGCCGCTCTTCGTGACGATCTCCATCTTCACGTCGCGCGCGTGATCGAGCGTCATCGATTTTTCGCCGTGATAGAAGTCGCCGTGCCGCATGTGCGCGACGTGCGTGCGCGACGCCATGCTCCATTCGGCCATGCTGTGCGGATGCTTGCGCGCGTAGTTCTTCACCGCGGCCGGCGCGCGGCGGTCCGAGTTGCCCTCGCGCAGCACCGGGTTCACCGCGCTGCCGAGACATTTCGAATAGCGCTGTCGGATCGCCTTCTCTGCGTCGGTCTTCGGATCTTCCGGGTAGTCGGGCACCTTGTAGCCCTTCGCCTGCAGTTCCTTGATCGCGCTCGTCAGTTGCGGCACCGATGCGCTGATATTGGGCAGCTTGATGATGTTGGTGTCGGGCAACAAGGTCAGGCGACCGAGTTCCGCGAGGTTGTCGGGCACCCGCTGCGCTTCGGTCAGAAACTCGGGGAACTCGCCGAGGATGCGGCCCGCGACCGAAATGTCGCTGGTCTCGACCTCGATGCCGGCCGGCGCGGTGAAGGTCCGGATGATCGGCAGGAACGCGGCGGTCGCGAGCAGCGGCGCCTCGTCGGTGAGGGTGTAGATGATGGTCGGTTGCTGGGTCGTCATTGCTGGGCTCTGGGCGGGCAGTTGAAAGGCATCTCGCGCGTGATACGGGCAGGATGCGCAAACTTCGATCAGGAAAACGACAACACGAGGACACGAGCGCCGTTCATGGCGGACGGCGATGCGGGACCCCGGAACGCCTGAGCGGAACGCTTAAGCGAACACGGCGGACTGCTTCGCGCAGCGGGTCGCTCGATTGGATTCTGCCTCATTTTTGTGCTGCGGGGAGAATTCGGAATATGAACCTCTGTACCATTTGCGACTGATCACCGACGCGCAACGGGAGCGGGCAAGGACACGGCGGAGCAAATGGCGATCGCGGCTGACTGCCAAACTTATGCGCTTGAATAAGCTTTTCGTCATTCTTAAGAACGAGACCTATAACGGCCTGCCGTACGATGTCCTTACCGCTTACCTTGAATGAGAAACAAATGAGTTTGTCAGACCGCTACCCGGCAATGGAGCACATGTTTAGCGTGTATTTCGGTCAGGACTTCGACCTGTTCGGAGAAACCGTCCCGCAAATTGTCTCGTGCTACAAGAGAGATGACTCTCACAGACAGCAGGGTTTGATTCGTGAATTAGACTCGTTCAGGAAAGAACCCCCTGATGACCTGGACACCGCATTTAAACATTTCAGGCGGGGGTTTCGTCCCGAGGGGTGGGGCTACACAACCGCCTCTTTTCTTGACGAGATACAACGTCTTCTGAGCGAGTAATCCAACTAGCGCCGCGCGACGCATCCTTATCAAACCAGCAAAGCCAAACGGCGCAGCGATATCAGGCGACAAGCCAATACTGCTCGCCATGTCAGGACTGGCTTTCATCGCCTCGGCCAGCTTCGTTGTACCCTGCTTGGCAGCATACTGAGCTATTTACGTTGGCGACTATTGGTCAAGCAGATCCAGATAGCGCACTCTTTCGCGAACGATGCGAAGTGTCAACGTGGTAAGGGCAATAGATAAGAATTATCCTTACGTGATTTTCAGTAAATCCGCGGAAAAATAAATCTTCAGCAGCTGCGTCTCGAATCGCTGAGGCGGAGTTCACTATCCACGCATCACAACGACGCAAACGTTTTACCGTCTTCGCGGCGACCTTTATCGGAAAACGAGTGCTCTCATTGAGAAATTCCTCTCAATCTTTCCCGAATGCTGCCGTTAAACACACGGTACATCTTTAAAAGCAGCCGAAGCAAATGCTGCGGCGACTCCCGTATTCCGCGCCTTGCGCTTGCGCGCGTTCTGTTTCCGGCAGTGTTATGGAAAAACTCTTCAGGTCAACCTTCGGGATGAATCGAAGCCCGGATGCGGGCGGCGGACGCGTTGCCGGCGCCGGCATCCGGGCGTTTCGGCGGCGCTTTACGCTGCCCACCTGGGTCGCGGTGCTCGCGTGGGGCGTCACGCTGGTGGCGGTGTTTCTGATCGCGGCCGCGAAGGTCGACCTTGCCGCGCAGTTCTGCCTGTCGTTCTCGGTGGTCGGCGTGATGATCCTGCTGCGGCGGAGCAAGCGATTCGAGTATGCGCGGCTGTTCTTTCTGCTGTGCTCGGGCTTCCTGACCGCGCGCTATCTGGTGTGGCGAACGTCGTCGACGCTCGACTACTCCGGTTTTTTCGACTTCACCTTTTCGTTGTTGCTGTATAGCGCAGAGATCTACGGCATCGTGGTGGCGTCGATCGGCCTCTTCGTGAACAGCCGGCCGTTGCACCGAAACGTGACGCCTCTGCTGACCGACGCGGGCCCGCTGCCGAGCGTCGACGTGTTCATTCCGACCTACAACGAGTCGCCGGAACTGCTCGAGGTCACGTTGCGCGCCGCGCTCGACATCCGCTATCCGCGCGACCGGCTAAACGTCTATCTGCTGGACGACGGCGGCACCGAGCAAAAGCTCTCGCAAGCGGATCCGGCGAAAGCCGCCGACGCCCAGGCACGCGCGCAAGCGCTGCGCAACATGGCGCAACGTCACGGCGGCCGCTACTTGACCCGCACCCGCAACGAACACGCGAAAGCGGGCAACATCAACGCCGCGCTCGAGCAGACGAGCGGCGAGCTCGTCGTGATCTTCGATGCGGACCACGTGCCGACCGCCGACTTTCTGGAAAGGACGGTCGGATTCTTTCAGCGCGACGCGCAACTGTACCTCGTGCAGACGCCGCACTTCTTCATCAATCCCGATCCGCTCGAAAAGAACCTGGGCATGTTCGGCAAGATGCCGCCCGAGAGCGAGATGTTCTATTCGGTCATTCAGCCCGGGCTGGACTTCTGGAATGCCTCGTTCTTTTGCGGGTCGGCCGCTGTGCTGCGGCGCCGGTGCGTGATGGAGATCGGCGGCATCACGGGCCAGTCGATCACCGAGGATGCGGAAACGGCCTTGATGCTGCACGCGCGCGGCTATCACAGCCTGTACCTGAACGAGCCGATGATTTCCGGCCTGCAGCCGGAGACCTTTGCGAGCTTCGTCGTGCAGCGGGTGCGCTGGGCGCAGGGAATGATCCAGCTCCTGCTGCTGCGCAATCCGCTGCGGATGAAGGGGCTCAAGCTGGCGCAACGCATCTGCTATTTCTCGAACGCGTTCTTCTGGTTCTTCTGCTACGCACGCGTCGTGTTTCTGGTCGCGCCCGCGATGTACTTGCTGTTCGGCCTGCAGTTCTACCACGCGACGATTCCGCAGTTCTTCGCCTATGGGCTGCCGCAGATCCTCGGCGCCATCCTCACTACCGACTATCTGTTCGGCGGGCACCGCTGGACGCTGATTTCAGAAATCTACGAGCTGTTGGTGTCGATGTTTTCGCTGCGCGGCGTGATCTCGGTGCTCGCCAAGCCGCGCGCGCCGACGTTCAAGGTGACGCCGAAGGGCGAGCAAATCGACGAGGACGCGATCTCGGAGCTCGCCGGCCCGTTTTACGCCGTGTATCTGGTGGTGATGCTGGCGGCATTCGTGGGTGTCTGGAAGCTGCTTCACGAGGCGCCGCACGGGGACGTGATCGCCGCGTCGGTGGGCTGGAGCGTGTTCAATCTCGTGTTGCTGAATGCGTGCATCGGCGTGCTGTACGAGCGCAAGCAGCGCCGCTCGGCACCTCGCATTCCGGCCGATCTCGCCGCGACGTTGCACATTGACGACGGCGAGCGCGGAGGACAAGCCGCGCTCGCGTGCCGGATCGTCGACATGTCGGCAGGCGGCGTGAAGCTACTGCTTCCGGGCGGCGCGCAATCGGGTCCGATGCAGGACCGGAGTGCGGTGCTCGAAGTGATCAACCCGTCGCTGGGGCGCGTGAGCCGCATTGCCGTGGCCGTGCGCGCGTCCTTCGCGACCGAGGACGGCGCGCTTGCGGTCGGCGCGCAATTCACCGATCGCGGCGTCGCGGGTCTGTCGGACCAGGTCGCGCTCGTGTATGGCGACAGCGCGCGCTGGCGCGAATTCCGCGCAAGCCGCAACAAGCGCATCGGCATCCTGCGAAGCCTTGCGCTGGTGGTGAGCCTCGGCACCGTGCATGCGTTCCACCATTACCGCGTGTTCTTTGCCGGCATGCGTGCGTACGCGTTCGGCCTGCTTTGCGCCTCCTGGCGCGCATTCCAATCTTCTTTCTTGTCGCGCCCGTAAGCTCATGACTCTTCCGAATTTTCTGCGTGCCGTCGTGTGCGCCTGTTTCGCGGCCACGGCCGGACACGCATCTGCTGCGCAAGCGAATACCGCCGCGGCGGCGCCGCAGGCCGTCGCGGCGAAAGCGATGGTCGAACCCGTGCCGCTCGCGACGCTCGGCAATCTGTCGGGGCCGCTGCGGCTCGGCGGGGAGTCGAACTCGCGTGCGCTGAGCATACCGGTCTCCGCGCGCGAACAGGTGCGCTCAGCGACGCTTCACCTGGTGGCGACCAATTCGGTCTCGCTGTTGAGCGATCGCTCCGAGCTTGCGGTACGCGTCAACGATCGGACGATCGCGCAAATGCAACTGTCGTCGCGCCAGCCCGAGCTAACCGCCGATATCCGCGTGCCGCCCGAGCTACTGCGTCCCGGCTACAACTCGCTCGCCTTCGCGGTGGCGCAACACTCGACCGAGAACTGCGAAGACCCGAATTCGCCCGAGCTCTGGACCGAGGTGGACACGAGCGCATCGACGCTGCAGATCCAGACGGAGCTCAAGCCGATCGCGCCCGTGCTGGGCGATCTCGACGATTTGATCGATCCGAAACAGGAACACGGGCGGTCGATTGCCATCGTTGCCGCGACGCATCCGCAAAACGATCATCAGCTCGAGAGCGGCGCGCTGCTTGCGCAAGGCGTCGCGCTGCGCTTGCGTTATCTGGCGGCGAATCTGCGCGTACAGGATGTCCGGCCGGGCGCCGGCAGCGGCGTGCTGCCCGGCATGGCGCTTGCCTCCCTGTCCGGTTCCGACGTACTGCTGTTCGGCACGCGCGACGCGCTGCGGCCGGTTCTCGACCCGCATGTCGCCGCGCACATCGAAGGCGCGTTTCTCGGCATCTATCCGAAGCCCGACGACCCGCACCGGTTCGTGCTCGTCGTGAGCGGGCTCGACGATGCGCAGGTGGAACTGGCGGCGCGCACGTTTGCCCATAGCGAGTTGCCGCAGCCAAGGCGCAACGAGATGACGGTGACGGCGCTGGACGAAGCGCGCATCGCCCGGTACGCCGCGCATCACGTGATCTCGGGGACCCAGCCGCATCCGTTCAAGGAGCTGGGGTTCACGTCGCGCACGCTGAGCGGGGCCGACCACATCGACCTCGACGTCATGCTGCCCGCCGATATCTACGCACCTGAAGACGCGCAGGTCACGCTCGATCTGAACTTCACCGAAGGCGCCAAAATGCGCCAGGACTCGGTGCTCAACGTCTACCTGAACAATCGCTTCGAGCAGGTGATCGCGCTCGATCAGCAGCAGGGCGCCGTGCTCAGGCACTACCGCGTGAGCATTCCGCTGCGCAGCTTCCGTTCCGGCCCGAACGTGCTGTCGTTGCGGCCCGTGCTCGTGCCGCTCCTGTCGGACCACTGCATGCTGCGCGAGACACGCAACCTCCTGCTCACGGTGTTCGACGATTCGTCGCTGAAACTGCCGCCGGCGTCGCATTTCACGACGCTGCCGGACCTCAGGCGCTTCGCGCAAAGCGAGTTTCCGTACACCGTGAATCCGGACGGAGCAGGCTTGGCGCTGCAGCTGGCTGCGCGTGACGACGACACGCTGTCGGCCGCATGGAACCTGATGGGCAAGCTCGCGCAGAAGCAGGGCTGGCCGCTCACCGCGGCTCAGGTCACGGCGGGTGCGGTCGAAAGCGGGCGGCAAGCCATTCTGGTTGGCAGCGTCGGGGCGCTGTCGCACGTGGCCTGGCAGGGCGCGCCGTGGGTGCCGGGTCACGTGACGACGGTCGCGTACAACCCGGATAGCGACTCGCCGGCGGACGAGAAGGAAGATGCCGGTCTCTGGCAGTCGCTCCGCTCGCGCATCGCCGGTGCGAAGCCCGCCGCGGGTGAACCCTCGGCGTCGGTGCTGAGTGCGGATACGGCGCTGTCGCGCCAGTTGCTGGTCATGCAATACCAGGGCAGCACGGGCAATACGGTCACGATATTTACGGCCTCGAACGCCGCCGAACTGGGCGAGGGCATCGAGCGGCTGATCGAACCGAACTACTGGGACAACCTCGGCGGCGACGTCAGCCTGATGAGCTTCGATCGCCCCGATCTGTGGACCGGCCGCAGCGGCGCGAGCTACCACATAGGCGGCCTCACTGCGTATGACCGCCTCGGCTTCGAGCTCTCGCGCCATCCATGGTGGGGCTACGTCGCGTTGATCGGTCTGCTCGCCTCGCTGGCAGTCCTGAGCACGGTTCTGCTGCGCCGCTACTACCGGAAGCACCATGCCGGCTCGCAGGACTGACGTGCGCTCGCGTGCTGCGCGCGGCAGGTGGCGGCGATGTGTGGCGGGATGGTCGATCGTGCTGCCTGCATTGGCCCATGGCGGGCAGGACAACCTGCTCAGCGTCGGGCAAGGCGTGTCCCAGGGAGAGGCGGTGTCCTGGGCAGCTGCGCAAGCCGTTCAGCGCTCGGGGCAGCAGGCGATCAGCAACGAAAGCGCGCAAGCCGGCGATACGCGCGTCAAGCAGGTGGAGCAGCAGGACCTGATGGTGCCGTCGCTGCCGCTTCGAAGCGCGACAGCGACGCGCGACGTCGGCGCGACAGCGCCTCTAGCAGCGCCGGCAGCGCCTGACGAGCGTCCGCTATGGAACCTGCTGAAGGCCGATCAGCTGTCCGTCTATGACGCTGAAGTCGCCCGCCTGGGCCTGCAGTTCGCGTTCTGGAAACCGTCGCAGGCGCTGGCCGGCGAACGCAAGCGCAGGCAGCGCGTGAAAGACGTCGACGCCGCGCTCAAAGGGGGCCCTGGCGCGCTGCGGCTGATGCTGGCGCGTGCCCCGGATGAGTTCGGCTGCGCGCATATCGACCGCGTGTGGCGTGCGGCCGACGTGTTCTCGCACGAGGGAGACACGGACGAGGTCTTCTCTCTGTATCGGACGATCATTCCTTCGTGCGCGCCGGCGGGCAATCGCATCGCAACGCTCTATTTCGCTGAGCATCAACTCGCCGCGGCACAGGCCGACGCGTTGATCCGGATCGAAGCCGAACAGGGCAAGCGCGCCCACGATGCTGACGCAGCGTTCGAGCGTTTGCGCTATCAGCGGGCGTTGAGCGCGCTGGCGGCACTGCCGCCGGACGATCCCGCCGCGGCGCCGCAACTGGCCGCGCTGGCCTCTGCCATTCGCGCCAATCGCGACGCGCCGGCCGCGACACAAGCCGGCTGGATCACGTTCGCGCAGCACCAGTTCGATGCCGCGGCAGAGTGGTTCGAGGCTGCGCTTGCATTCGCGCCGCAGGATGTGGGCGCGACGGTCGGACTCGCGCAGGTTCGTGTCGCGCAGCGTGATTGGGATGGCGCCGACGCGCTGCTCGAACCCGCGCCGGTCGCCGCGGATGCGCGCGCACGCGAACTGCGCGGACAGATTGCGCTGGCCCGCGCGGACGACGCGTACCGGCAGGGCCACTACGCTGAAAGCTTGCGTGAACTGGATCTTGCCGCGGGGCTGGGCGTCCCCGAGGCCAGCACCGGCGTGCTGCGTGGCTGGAATCTGTATGCGCTGCGGCACTACGCAGAGGCTGAGAGGGTGTTTCGGGCGCGCTATGACGCAAGCCATGACGAGGACAGCGCGGAAGGCCTAGCGTTGAGCCGGACCGCGCAGCACAAGCAGGTGACCGGCGTTGCGCAGGGTGACGCTGGTCCGTTGACTGCGTACGGACACGCACTCGACGCCCAGCGTCTTTACTACCAGAAGTCTTTCATTGCCGCGCAGGCCGAGTTGCACGACGCGCTACAAGGCCCGGCAGATGCGGCGCGTATCTCGCGATATGTGCCTGCCAATCTGAGTGGCATCGATGCGGCGTCGGTGTCGGCTGGCGTGACATGGGGCGTCCATGTCGGCGAGCCGGGACAGGGCAAGCTCGATACCATCGCGCCCGCTGTGCGTGCGGAGTGGATCAGTGGCACGGCGCAGTACGAGCTCCGTTATCGGCAATTGTTCTTGAATGCGCGGACCACGTCGGTGGCAGAGCAGTTTCCAGTGGCACCCCAAACACCACCGTGGACAACCGCGTACGGCGGGTCGGTGCGCGCCGAAGAACTGCAGACAATGGTCGCAGACACAGTGAGGTTCGGCGATGGCCGTTCGCTCGACTGGCACGCATCGTTTGGCGCCACGCAAGGATGGCCAGCCGGCGCGACGTTCGCCGGTCAGGTGAGCATCGGACAGCAAGCAGCATGGGGCGCGTGGTCCTTTTATGCGGGCGTGAACCCGGTGCGCGACTCGTTGCTGTCATGGCGCGGAATGTCTTTGCCGGATAACATCGGCACATGGGGCGCCGTCCGGCGCGCAGCAAGCGGAGCGCAAGCGCGCTGGCAGCTCGACTCCCACTGGAGCATCAACGCCGCAGCGGAAGCGCAATGGCTGACCGGGATGAACGTGGTGGGCAACGAAGGTGCCTCGGCTGACTTGTCGGCCGGCTACGCCTTTGCGATACCCGGCTTTGATTTCTTCAACTTGGGGCCCGCTTTGCATTATTTGGGCTATCGCCGCAACGAAAACTTCTACACGTGGGGGCAAGGCGGCTACTACAGTCCCCAACGATCGCTGAGTTCCGGGCTTGCACTGCAAATGCTGTCGAACGAAGGGCGCTCATGGCAATGGCAAGGCAATTTCGAAACGGGATGGAACGATAGCCTTCAGGTGAGCGAGCCATGCCTTCCGCTTGGCTTGCCACCCAACGCGCAAGCGAATCTCGATCAGGACACGCGCAGCACACTGACCAAGGCGACCTGCACCGGCGGACACGATCACGGGCCGTATGCGCACGCGCAAGTGTCGGCGACCGTAAAACTATCGTCCCGCGTGCAAGCCGGCGCACTCGCCGACGTCAACGTGACACCCGGCCGCGACAAGCAATTCGCTGCGCTCGCGTTCGTGCGCTTTTTCTTCGAGCCGCGCGCAGCTGTGTTCAGCCGCGACCTGGCGCGCAGCACGCGGGATTTCTATCTTCAGCTTGACGATGCTCGAAATTGAGCGAAACACCAGTCAGCCATGCCAGGCGTGCGAACGGTCGCATCGGTACAATGATCTGATATAGATGTTCCCGCAGATCTGCCAAACCAAGCCCGAGGGTGTGATGGACGGCGACATCAGCGAACTCCAATCCGACTGGATCTCCCGTTCGGAACCCACCGACGGAGTCGAACGCATCGAGGCGTTTTTCCACGGCAACGCGTACTCGATGCATCGGCACGACACCTACGCGATCGGCCTGACTCTCGCCGGCGTTCAGTGCTTCCATTACAGGCGCGGTTTGCGCACCAGCCTGCCCGGACAGACGATGGTCCTGCATCCCGACGAGTTGCACGACGGCCACGCCGGCACGCACGAGGGATTTCGTTATCAGATGATTTACGTGCAGCCCGCCGCGATCCAGGAAGTCCTCGGCGGCCGCCCCCTGCCGTTCGTCGAAGGCGGCGTCACGAACGATCCGCACCTGTTCGAAGCGACGAAGACAGCGCTGCGCCAGATGCGCGGCGACGCGGAGCCACTCGAGCGTGACGACGCGCTCGCCGGCCTCGCGCTCGCGCTGGATAACGCCTCGGGCGCGCGACCTGTGCGCAGGTCCGCGGATTTCGCGGCGGCGCAGCGGGCGCGGAAATACCTGCATGCATCGTGCACCCGCGCCGTCACGCTCGATGAACTTGCCGCCGTCAGCGGACAGGACCGCTGGAGCCTGTCTCGCGATTTCAGAACCTTTTACGGCACCAGTCCCCATCACTATCTGGTCATGCGCCGGCTCGAAGCGGCGCGCGCGATGATGCTGCGCGGCGTTAGCCTCGCGGACACGGCGGCCGCCGCCGGCTTCGCCGACCAGAGCCACATGACCCGGCATTTTCGCCACGCATACGGAATCTCTCCCGCACGTTGGCTCGCGATGATGAGCGATCGGCGCGCCGGCTAGCGCAAGCGAGCACGATCGTTCAAGACACTCGCCGGCGGCGGGACTAAGCTCTATTCCACGGATCACCCGAATGGAGCCACCATGCCCAACGATTCCCAACCGACACCCGAGCAACGCGGCCAATACAAGACCATCAACCTGCTCGACAAGATCAGTCAGATCGACGACCACTGGCAGCCGCGCGTCGTTGCTGAAATGAATGACTATCAGTTCAAGGTCGTCAAGATAGTCGGCGATTTCGTCTGGCATCAGCATGCCGACACCGATGAGACGTTCATCGTGCTCGAAGGCCGGTTGCGCATCGACTTCCGCGACCGCTCGATCGAACTGCTTCCCGGAGAAATGGCGGTGGTTCCAAAGGGCGTCGAGCACAAGCCGTATGCCGGGTCCGAAGTGAAGCTGCTGCTGATCGAACCGCGCGGCGTCGTCAACACCGGCGATGCGACCAACGAAAGAACGGCCGAAAACGACGTATGGATCTGAGAGCCGCCATCCAAACGGCGAGCGATTAGGGTTCGTCGAAACCGCGCCCTACTACGAAAATCCAGTGGACGGCACCCGGTTCCTTGCACTCGAGCCATGACGGCGAATGGCATGCTGTCGGTCGCTCAGACGCAGGTTATCTGTCGCCACAGGTCCAGCTTTTGAGCGTATGAAACCGAGGCATGAGCGGGACTGCTCGATGGCAAACGGACAAGCCGATATTGCTCTGCCCGCTCGCCCAACGCTTTCATCCCGATTCTGGCCGCCGTCCCGCCGTTGAAGGCGATGGTCGCAAGATTCGGCAACGTATCGATGAGAGCAATCAGATCGTTGCTGGCATGGTCGCGAATTCGGCTATCGAGGCTTCCTGCCCGACGAGCCTCGGCAACGACATCCCATAGTCCGATATGGTGTTCGAGCAACGTATCGAGACGCGTCGAATAGTCCATACCAACCAGATCCCGTTCTATCACTTCACCGACCAGCAACCAGAATTTATTCTGCGGGTGTGCGTAGTATTGGCCGTGAGCCAGCGACACCTCGCCCGGCAAGCTACCGAGGATCAAGATCCGCGTATCGGCGTCGACGACCGGTGCAAAGCACCGCTTGAACGACATCAGCGGCTCCGCTCGTCGGCGCTACGCGGCACGCTGTGCGCGCGCGACGCGGTGTGATCGAGCGGACGGCCGTGCTCGCGCATCCGGACATGCGCGACATGCGTCGCGCCGGCACCTGGCACGGCAGCGTGCGCGCGAGCGGCTGCGTCCAACGCACGCAAATGCTCCCACAGTGCCGGCAACATGCATTCGGTCACCATCAACGGCGCGCCATGCCGCTCGAACACCGAGCGGCGCGCCACCAGCGCATGCGTTGCATGCCGAATACCGCCGTCGATTTCACGCGCGGCCAGCCGATACAACGGATGCCGCTCGCCCACCCTGCGGCTCACCAGCGACGAACGCGCGACACTGCTATCGCTATACAGCAACTCCGCGAGCGGCCGCGTGCGCAGCCTGCGCGTCGCCTGCCAGATGCCGACGCTTGCGACGCGCGGCGTCACGCTATGCGCGGCGACGAACGGCACATCATCGACCGACAGCACCACTTCGCGCACCCACACCGGTGCGCGCGCCGCGAGTCCGAGCGCGGCGGCTTCGTCGGGCCACGGCAGCGCGACGGCTTCGCGCGTGACGCGCACCGCGACCGCGCCGAGCGCGTGCAGATGCGCGGTCAGTGAACCGCCGCGGGTCAGCCAGTCTTTCTGGGCGGCGCTAAAAGTGGCCAACGGCGCGACACGCCAGCGGGCGTCGGCGGGATCGAAACGGATAGACATGGTGTCGGATTATAGCGGCGCGGTCCGAGGGCAATTCGTCGCGGCGACGCTTGCGGTCGTCGTGCGCGTTCCTCCAGGCACGACCCCGACACAGACCAATGGGCAAAAAAAATGCGCTGCCGAAGCAGCGCATTTTTCAACCACCAGGCGTCAATCCAGCAACGACATCAACGCCCCCGGCTCACGTTCAACCCGCGCGCGACAGCAGCAACGCATTGGTGCGCTTAACGAAGCTCGCCGGATCTTCCAGCGCGCCGCCTTCGGCGAGCAGTGCCTGATCGAACAGCAGATGGCACCAGTCGTCGAAATTCGCGCTATCCGCATGCAAGCCCTTGACGAGCGCGTGCTCCGGATTCACTTCGAGAATCGGATGGAACTCCGGCGCCTGCTGTCCCGCGGCCTTCAGCATGCGCTGCAGGTAGCCGCTCATTTCGCCGTCGTCGGCGACGAGGCACGACGGCGAGTCGGTCAGGCGGAACGTCAGACGCACGTCCTTCGCCTTGTCCTTCAGCGCTTCCTTCATCTTCTCGACGAGCGGCTTGAACTCTTCGCCGATCTTCTGCTGCGCCTGCTTTTCCTCGTCGTTCAGCGCGCCGAGATCGAGGTCGCCACGCGCGACGCTTTGCAGCGGCTTGCCGTCGAATTCGTTGAGGAACGACAGCATCCATTCATCGACGCGATCGGTCAGCAGCAGCACTTCGACGCCCTTCTTGCGGAACACTTCGAGATGCGGGCTGTTCGTCGCGGCTTGCCACGTGTCGGCGGTCACGTAGTAGATCTTGGTCTGCTCGGGCTTCATGCGAGCGACGTAGTCGGCCAGCGACACCGTCTGCTCAGCCGTTCCCGTCTGCGTCGACGCAAAGCGCACGAGCTTCGCGATGCGCTCGCGATTGCCGAAATCCTCGCCGATGCCTTCCTTCAGCACCTGACCGAATTCCTTCCAGAAGCCCGCGTACTTTTCCTTGTCGGCGTCGTTCTCCGAGTTCGCGAGTTCTTCCAGCATCGACAGCGCACGCTTCGTCACGCCTTCGCGGATCGCCTTCACGTCGCGGCTTTCCTGCAGGATTTCGCGCGACACGTTGAGCGGCAGATCGGCCGAATCGACGACGCCCTTTACGAAGCGCAGATACGTAGGCAGCAGTTGCTCGGCGTCGTCCATGATGAACACGCGCTTCACGTACAGCTTCAGGCCGCCGCGTTGCTCGCGGTTCCACAGATCGAACGGCGCGTGCGCCGGCACGTACAGCAGTTGCGTGTACTCGCTGCGGCCTTCGACGCGGTTATGCGTCCACGTCAGCGGATCCTGATGATCGTGCGAGATGTGCTGGTAGAACTGCTTGTACTGATCTTCGGTGATGTCGTTTTTCGAGCGGGTCCACAGCGCGCTCGCCTGGTTGACGGTCTCGTCCTCGTCCTTCGTGACCATCTCGCTCTTTTCCGCGTCCCACTCTTCCTTCTGCATCAGGATCGGCAGCGCGACGTGGTCCGAGTACTTCTGGATGATCGACTTCAGACGATACGACGACAGCAGCTCGTCCTCATCGGCACGCAGATGCAGCGTGATGGTCGTGCCGCGCGCGGCGCGCTCGATCGTCTCGACCGCGAAATCGCCCTCGCCCGCGCTTACCCAGCGCACGCCTTCCGAGGCCGGCAAGCCGGCGCGGCGCGTCTCGACGGTGATCTTGTCAGCGACGATGAAACCCGAGTAGAAGCCCACGCCAAACTGGCCGATCAGCGCCGCGTCCTTCTGCTGGTCGCCCGACAGCTTGCCGAAGAATTCCTTGGTGCCCGATCGCGCGATCGTGCCGAGGTGCGCGATCGTTTCGTCGCGGCTCATGCCGATGCCGTTGTCGTCGATCGTGACGGTGCGCGCGGCCTTGTCGAACGACACGCGAATCCGCAGGTTCGGATCGTTCTCGTACAGCGTGCTGTTTTCGATCGCCTCGAAGCGCAGCTTGTCGGCCGCGTCGGACGCGTTCGAGATCAGCTCGCGCAGAAAGATTTCCTTGTTGCTGTACAGCGAATGGATCATCAGTTGCAGAAGTTGCTTCACTTCTGCCTGAAAGCTCATGGTTTCTTGTGCCATGGTCGGACTTCCTCTCTGTTGCGAATGGGGGATGAACGACGGCCGAAGCGGATTCAAACCGCGCTTCGGGCCTGCCGCGCCGGAGCGCCGGACCGCCGGACCGCCGGATCGTCCGCGCAAATGGGGACGCTCCGGCGCGGTTTCAAGAGGCGCGGCGCGCGACGCCGTCCAGATAGCGGCTCAGAAACGCCGGTAGGTCGGGATCGCCGCAATTGGCGATATTGAAGCGCATCCATGTACTCGGCGACTGCTGCGGCGAAAACAGCCCGCCCGGCGTCAGCAGATAGCCAGCTTCGTGCCCAGCCGCGGCGAGCGCGCCTGCGTCGACGCCGGTGTCGGCCCACAGAAACATGCCGGCCGTCGGCGTCAGGAACAGCTTCATACCGGTCTTCTCGATCATCCGCACGGCCTTCTCGCGCACGCCGTCGAGCCGAGCACGGATGCGCTCGACGTGCCGCCGGTAATGGCCCTCGGTCAGGATCTTGTAAATGACGCGCTCGTTGAGCTCAGGACTCGTCATGCCGACCAGCATCTTCTGATTGCTGACCACCGTCGCGACCTCCGGCGCGCATGCGATGAAACCGACGCGCAGATTCGGTGCAAGCGTCTTCGAGAAGCTGCCCATGTAGATCACGCGCTTTAGCTGATCGAGGCTCGCGAGCCGTGTGCCCGCGTAACCGGGCGGGCACAGGTCGCCGTAGATATCGTCCTCGACGACGATGAAGTCGTACGCTTCGGCAAGCCGCAGGATGCGGAACGCCTGCGCGGCGGTCAGCGACGTGCCGGTCGGGTTCTGCAGCACCGAGTTCATCACCAGCATTCTGGGGCGCCATTCCTGCACCAGCGCTTCGAGCGCGTCGAGATCGGGACCGTCCGGCGTGTACGGCATGCCGACGAGCCGCGCGCCCTGCGACGCGAAGCAGCCGAACATTTGGAACCACGCTGGATCGCCGACGATCACCGCATCGCCCGGCTTCACGTAGATGCGCGAAATGAGGTCGATCGCCTGCGTGATGCCGGACACCATCACGATCTGCTCGGGCGACGCCCCGATCTCCAGCTCCTCGAGCCGCGTCTGCAACTGCTGGCGCAGCGGCAGGAAACCTTGCGCGGTGCCGATGCCGAGCATCTGCATGCCACTTTGCCGGCCGAGCGTGCGCAACGCGTTGGTGATCAGGTCGCCATCGAGCCAACGGGCCGGAAGATAGCCGAGCCCCGGGCTGCGCTCGGGCCGCGCGCCGGTGTGCAGCATGTTGCGCAGCAGCCAGACCACGTCGATATTGGCCGGCGTGGGCACCATCTCGGCGCGGGAGCGCAGCTCGCTGACCGTCGCCGCGCCGCCCTGGCGCTCGCGCACATAGAAGCCGGAGCCGCGTCGCGACTCCAGAAAACCCTGCGCGACGAGGCGCTCGTACGCTTCGACCACCGTGAAGCGCGACACGCCCTTATCGAGCGCCAGCTTGCGAATCGACGGCATGCGCATGCCGGGACGGAACACGCGCTCCTCGATGCGGCGCCGCGCCCACTGGACGAGCTGTTCGACCAGCGTCAGCGACGCGGTGTCATGCGGGGCGGGAATCTGGGCAAGCGGGACGGACATGACGGACTCCAACTGTACCGAGCAGTATCGCGTCGATTGTACCGTTACTGTGCAGGTCGCCACCGTTACATTGCAATTCAGCGAAGGATGGTGACGCAATGCAAAACCATCCGCATGGCCCGCCGATCCGGCAAACGGTTATGCTTACGGCCCCGGCAGCGCGGCCTTTACGCGTGGCGCGCACCGGGCCTTTGCGCAGAACAGCGTTTTCCGTCGATCCGCCATGACAGCCCTGACAGCCCCGACAGCTCATTCGCTCAGTCTCGATCACCTGGTAGTCTCCGCGCGCTCGCTGGACGAAGGCGTCCAGTACGTCGCCGATACGCTCGGCGTCGCACCGTCCGGCGGTGGCGCGCATCCGCTGATGCGCACCCACAACCGCCTGCTGGGACTTTGGGGCGGCGTTTATCTGGAAGTGATCGCGGTCGATCCGCAGGCCGGCACCGCAGATGGCGTCGGGCCGCGCCCGCGCCTGTTCGCGCTCGACGACCCGGCGACGCAGGCGCGGCTCGAAAACGGGCCGTATCTGTCGCACTGGGTCGCGCGGGTCGAGCGGCCGAAGCGTCTCGCGACGTGGCAGGCACAGTATCCGCAGCGCATCGCGCCGGTCGTGCCGATGACGCGCGGCGATTTCACCTGGGGCCTGACGGTGCCCGACGACGGGTCGTTCCCCGCCTGGCAAGGCGCTGGCGACGGCGTGCTGCCATCGCTGATCCAGTGGGACTCGACGCGTCATCCGTCGCAGTCGCTGGCGCCGACCAACCTCGCGCTGAAGACGCTGAAAGCCGTCCATCCGCGGGCGGAACTGATTGGGGAGCAACTGCGCTGGCTCGGCGCCGCGCACCTGATCGACGTGCAACCGACCGACGGCGCCGCTGCGCTCGTCGCCGAATTTGAAACACCGGAGGGTCCGCGGACCCTCGGATAAGCCGCGCACGAGTTGGCAACCCCAGTGGCGCCCCAAACGGCACCGGTTGCCCAGTCGAGCGATAATTGAAATTTTGACCGGTTCCAGAAATACCAGCAGAGGAGATCATGGACCAAAGCGACCTGAAAGCCCCGACGTGGCAATTGTCCGAACGCGCACGCAAGCTCACGAGCTCCGCGATCCGCGAGATCCTGAAGGTCACGGAACGGCCCGAAGTCATCTCCTTCGCCGGCGGCCTGCCCTCGCCGGCCACTTTCCCGGCTGAACAAATGCGCGAAGCGGCCGACCGCATCCTGCGCGACACCCCCGCCGCGGCGCTGCAATACAGCGCGACCGAAGGCTATCTGCCGCTGCGCGAATGGGTCGCACAACGCTACTCGGTCAACGGCGTGCAGATCCGCCCGTCGCAGGTGCTGATCACGACCGGCTCGCAACAGGCACTCGACCTGCTAGGCAAGGTGCTCGTCTGTGTGGATAGCCCGGTGCTGGTCGAAACGCCGACCTACCTCGGCGCGCTGCAATCGTTCTCGATGTACGAGCCGCACTACGTGCAGGTGCCGACCGACGAACAAGGCCTGATCCCCGAAGGCCTGAAGCCCGAACTGACAAAAGGCGCGCGTCTGCTGTACACGCAGCCGAATTTCCAGAATCCGACGGGTCGCCGTCTGCCGGTCGAACGCCGCCGCGCGCTCGCCGAGTTCGCGAAGACCTCGCCGTTCCCGGTGATCGAGGACGACCCCTACGGCGCGCTCGACTACGCGGGCGAACCGCTGCCGACGATGCTGTCGATGGCGCCCGATCACATCGTCTATCTCGGCTCGTTCTCGAAGGTGCTCGCGCCGGGTCTGCGCGTCGGCTACATCATCGCGCCCGAGGAGTTGATCTTCAAACTCGTGCAGGCCAAGCAGGCCACCGACCTGCACACGCCGAGCTTCACGCAGCGCATCGTGCACGAAGTGATCAAGGACGGCTTCCTCGACACGCACGTGCCGACGATCCGCGAGCTGTATCGCAACCAGTGCGAGGCGATGCACGCCGCGCTCGAACGCTATATGCCCGATGGCGTCAGCTGGAATCGTCCGGAAGGCGGCATGTTCATCTGGGTCAATCTGCCGGCGCAGATCGACACCATGAAGCTGCTCGAAGAAGCGGTCGCGCAAAATGTCGCGTTCGTACCCGGCGCTCCGTTCTTTGCGAGCGAAGCGCAGCACAACACGCTGCGTCTGTCGTTCGTCACCGTGCCACCGGCTAAAATCGACGAAGGCGTGGCGCGTCTCGCGACACTCGTGCGCGCGAAGATCTGACAGACAATAGCCACACTGACATCGGGGCGAAGTTTGCACGTGCGTTGCGTGCGGACTTCGCCCCGCCTGCATTCATACAATCTCACCGAAACGAGGACACGACATGGCTCAATCGAATGTGTACGACAAGCTCAAGGAACTCGGCATCGAACTACCGGCGGCGGGTGCGCCCGCAGCGGCCTATGTGATGAGCGCGCAAAGCGGCAACACGGTGTACCTGTCGGGCCACATCGCGAAGAAGGACGGCAAGGTGTGGGTCGGCAAGCTCGGTGCGACGATGGGCACCGACGAAGGCAAGGCCGCCGCGCGCTCGATCGCAATCGATCTGCTCGCCACCTTGCATGCGCACGTCGGCGACCTGAACCGCGTCACGCGCGTCGTCAAGCTGATGAGCCTCGTCAACTCGACGCTCGAGTTCACCGAGCAGCATCTGGTCACGAACGGCGCGTCCGAGCTGATCGCCGACGTGTTCGGCGAGCGCGGCAAGCACGCGCGCTCGGCGTTCGGGGTCGCGCAGATTCCGCTCGGCGCATGCGTCGAAATCGAGCTGATCGCCGAGGTCGAATAAGCGTCGAAGCGATGTGACGATGCGTGCGGCATCGCGTGACATTCATCCATGATGCACGCCGCATTGAAATACAAACGCGCCGTCTGGTGTCACGCACCGGTGGCGCGTTTTGTTTTATTGCAACTGTGGATCGCCGGTGCAGACGCGGATAGAATCCGCGAATTCCTTCCACGTCCGTTGCGCCGGGGCCTGTCGATGTCCGCTCACACCGTTCGCTTCAAACAGGTCGACGTGTTTACGTCGACACCGTTCAAGGGCAATCCGCTTGCCGTCGTGTTCGATGCCGACGCGCTCGATACCGCGCAGATGCAGGCCATCGCGCGCTGGACCAATCTATCCGAAACCACGTTTCTGCTGAAGCCGACCGATGCGGCCGCCGACTATCGCGTGCGCATCTTCACGCCGGGCGGCGAGTTGCCGTTCGCGGGTCATCCGACGCTCGGCACCGCGCATGCCTTGCGCGAAAGCGGCTACCACCCGAAGCAGGCCGGCAGGCTGATCCAGCAATGCGGCGTGGGTCTCGTCGAACTCAAAGCGCTCGACGGTGCCGACAGCGCGCACGGCGCATGGGCGTTTGCCGCGCCTCCCGCGCGCGTGACGCCGCTCGCCGAGCATCGTTACAAAGCGCTGACTACGGCTTTACGTAGTCAGTCGATCGACTTCAGCGCGCCGCCTTGCGCGGTCGACAACGGTGCGCCGTGGCTCGTCGTGCGCGTCGATTCGGCACGCACCTGCCTCGCGCTCGAACCCGATGCGGCGGCGCTCGCGGAGCTCGTGCATTCGGTCGACACGCACGGCGTCGCCGTATACGGCCCGCACGACGCCGACGGCCCGGCAACGTTCGAGGTCCGTTGCCTGATGGCAGGTAGTGGCTTCGGTACCGGTGAAGACCCGGTGACGGGCAGCGCCAACGCCGCGCTCGCGGGCCTGCTGAACCTCCAGCAACGTCGCCCCGGCGCGCGCTACACGGCGCGTCAAGGCACCGTGCTGGGGCGCGCGGGCGACGTGTCGGTCCACTACGACGATTCGCGCGACAAGATCTGGATCGGCGGGCCTTCGGTGACGATCGTCGATGGCACGTGCCGGCTCGCATAAGCAGGCGGCAGCCTCGCGCGTAAGCCACGGTAAGACGCCGCATGTCGCCGCTTCACACCACAAAAAGCCGCAGCGCGATGACGTTACCATACCTGGTTCTCCGAATTCATCGCGCTCGCTTTGCAAAAGCCCTGCCAGAGACCGCGCATCGGCAGACGCCGTGCCCAATGAACCGCTCGAGGAATCAACATTCAATCGCGTCATGAAGACTGGTTATGCGAGCCTCATGGAGAGCCGCGCCGAAGCGCCCGCCGCGCCCGCGTATACCCCATGCCCGGACGCTTCCTTAATGCAATGGCATTCAGTAAGATCAAACCGTATCCGATGACCTGTGGACGGTCCACCGCGGCGCCACGCCCTCTTCTTCTGCGCTGCAGCTTTGGCACCTTGCTTACCATGCAGCCATCCAACTATTCCGCGCAGTCGATGCCCACGCGTTCGCGAGCAGCCCGCATCCAGCCAAGGGCCGCACGATGACTCAGTCCCGCTTCTCCGACCCACGCGAGACCAAGCCGCGCCGCGATCCGGTGCTCGCACGCCGTCGCGCGCTGCTCGTCATTCCCGCACTTGGTGTACTGGTATTGGTCCTGCTGTGGACCGTGATCTTCGCGCGGCTGTCGTTTGAAAAGGATGCGACGTACCGCGAAGCGATGGCGTCTTCCGCCATTCTTTCCGCGGCGCTCGAGCAGCACACCATCAAGGCGATTCACCAGGTCGATCAGATCACGCGCTTCGTCAAATACGAGTTTGAAAAGACGCCCAATCATTTCGATCTCGCGAGCACCGTCGAAAAAGGCGTCGTGCAAAGCGAAACGCTCGTGCAGGTGTCGCTGATCGACGAGCACGGCAGACTGCTCGCCACGACGGCCGAACTCAATCCCGCTCACATCGACCTGTCCGACCGCGAGCACTTCAAGGTCCACGAGCACGAGAACGACGACCAGCTATACATCAGCAAGCCGGTGCTCGGCCGCGTGTCGGGTCACTGGACGCTGCAGATGACGCGGCGCCTGAATCATGCGGACGGCTCGTTCGCGGGCGTCGTCGTGGTCTCCGAAGACCCGAGCTATTTCACGTCGGACTTCTACAACAACGCGGCAATCGGCCGCGAAGGCGTGATCGCGGTGATCTCGGACAGCGGCACCGTGCTCGCGCGCCGCACCGGCAACGCGGACAAGGCGAGCGGCACGTTCACCGCGACCGGCACCTATCCGACTTCGGAGCACGTGTCGGGCACCTACGTCGATTCGATCGACAACGTCACGCGCATCGTGTCGTACCGGCACATCGACGGCTATCCGCTCGGCGTGCTCGTCGGTCTTTCGCAAGGCGAAGAATTCGCCGACTACAACCACACGCGCAACGTCTATCTGTTGATGGCGGGCTTCATCTCGCTCGCGATGCTCAGCTTCTTCGGGGTCGCGACCGGCCTGATCGGCAAGCTGCTCGGCCGCGAGCGCGAGATGACGCATCTCGTCGAATACGATCTGTTGACCGGCCTGCGCAATCGCTATGCGACGCTGCAGGCGCTGCGCCACGACGTCGCGCAGCCGGTCAATCTCGGCCGCCTCGCGATTCTTTTTATCGACCTCGACAACTTCAAGGCCGTCAACGACACGCTCGGCCACAACGCCGGTGACATCGTGCTGCAGATGACGGCCTCGCGTCTGTCCGCCGCGGTCGGCGACGGCGGTGCGCTGAGCCGCATCGGCGGCGACGAGTTCGTCGTCGTGATCAAGGGAGACGACGTCGAGAAGCGCGCGGTCACGCTCGCCGAAGCCGCGGGCAAAGCGTTCTCGAAGCCGTTCGAGGTGCGCGGCAGCTCGTTCGTGCTGCATGCGAGCATCGGCATCGCGCTGTACTCGGTCGCGAACGAAAACGAGATCGACCTGCTGAAGAAGGCCGACCTCGCGATGTACAGCGCGAAGGACGCCGGCAAGAACTGCTACCAGTTCTATTCGCCGCATCTGGCGCATCGCGCGGACCATCTGATGAAGTGGGAACAACAATTGCGCGTCGCGCTCGACGAGGGGCAACTATTCCTCGCGTATCAGCCCAAGATCGATCTGACGCGTCGCTGCATCACCGGCTTCGAAGCGCTGCTGCGCTGGAACCATCCGCAGCACGGACTGATCCCGGCCAACGAATTCATTCCCGTGGCCGAATCGACCGGCCTGATCGTGCCAATCGGCGACTTCGTGATCGAGACGGCGTGCCGCCAGCTCGCGCAATGGCAGCAGCAGGGCTACGACACGCTGTCGCTCGCGGTGAATATTTCGGCGGTGCAGTTCTGGCGGGGCGACCTGTTCGAAACGATCTCGCGTGCGATCGAGGAATCCGGCATCTCCGCGCGCCGCCTCGAGCTCGAAATTACCGAGACGACGATGATGGAATATCCGGAAGTCGTCTCCGAAAAAATCTTTGCGCTGAAGCGTCTCGGCGTACGCATCGCGCTCGACGATTTCGGCACTGGCTATTCTTCGCTCTCCTATCTGAACCGCTTCGCCGTCGATACGCTGAAGGTGGACCGCTCGTTCGTCCAGGCGATTCCGGGCGACCGCAGCGTCTGCGTGATGGTGACCGCGATCGTCAACCTAGCGCGCTCGCTCGGGCTCACGGTGGTGGTCGAAGGCACGGAGACCGAAGAGCAGATTGCGTGGCTGGCCGCGCTCGGCCATATCGAGGCACAGGGCTTCCTGTTCTCGCGTCCGGTGCCGGCGGAGGCGATTCCGGCGCTGCTCGAGCGCTTCGGGGTATGCGGCATGAACCACAGCGGCGGCCGCCGCGCCGCGCAGGAAACCGACAACCTGAACAGCGTATCCAGCACCAACAATTAAAGGACGGGCGCCCATACGGCGGGCCCCCGCAGCGCCGATGCAGACCATCACGAGCGAGGAGGCTGCCCGTCGCGGGCAACGGGAGCCGCTATGGACGCTGTTCCGGGTCGTGTTCGGCCTGTCGGCGCTATCCTGGGGTGGCCTCGCGTTGATGGCGCAGCTCGAGCATCACTACGTCGAACGCGAGGGGCGGCTGTCGCGCGTGGCATTCTCGGATCTGATCGCGCTCGCGTGGATGGTGCCGGGACCCGTCGGCTGCAACGTCGCCGTGCAGCTCGGGCACGCTTTGCGCGGACGTGCCGGCGCGTGGGTCGCCGGGATAGCGAGCGTGCTGCCCTTCTTCGCGTTGATGACGCTGTTCGCCATCTTCTACCGCACGCCCATCGTGCAGACGATCGCGTCGCAAACGCTGCTGCATCACTTCAGCGTCGTGCTCGCGACGCTGATCGCGGTCACCTGGTACAAGCAGACGCGCGCGCTCGTGCGCGGCAAGCTCGAATGGACGGCGGCGGTGCTCGGCAGCATCGCGCTCTTCTATGCGCACAGCGCCGCGGCCTATGTGGTGATGCTCGGCACGGCCTTCGGCAGCGGCTGGTTGGCAAGCCCGGAGCACGACTCGCGTCTCGTAGTGTCGCTGGAGCGCGGCGACTATCGGCTACTGGCCGGGCTCAGCGCGCTACTCGTGGTGTTCGCGTTGCCGCTGCCGCATCGCTATGAACTCGCGCTGCTGTGGCCGCGCCTCGCGGGCGCCGGCATGACGCTGTTCGGCGGCGGCTTCTCGGCGTTGCCGGTGCTAAAGACACTGTTTGTCACGCCGGCGATCGGCGTATCGGATAACGACTTCACGCTCGCGTTTTCGCTGTCGCCGTTATCACCGGGACCGTTGCTGAACGTGGTGCCGTTCTTCGGATATCTCGTCGATGGCTGGCCGGGCGCGCTGATCGCGACGCTGGCACTGTTCGTGCCGTCGGGCTGCCTCGTCGTGCTCGCGCAGCGGCATCTGCATCAGTTGAAGGCGAACCCGCGCTTCGAGCACGGCATGAGGATACTGCGCGCGGTCACGACCGCGTTTCTCGCGGTCGCGGTACTGCGCATTGCCGCGCATGTACCGCTGGAGCCGATCTATCTGCTGACCGCGACGTTCTCCGCGATGTGCTTCGCGAAGCTGAAGGTGCCGGTGTATGCCGTGTATGGAACGGTGGCGGTGGCGTGCGGTTTGTGGCTCGCGTACGGCGCCACGACGTGACGCGCCACGGGCCGCGCTACGCCTGCCGCGCCCTCGGCGAACTGGCGATCAGAACCCGCGCGACAGCACCGCGACGCCGATCGTCACGACGCCCAGCACGAGATTGATCAGCACGAGACGGCGGACCGTACCGACCGCCTGCGCGCCATCGGGCCACTTCTGTGCCTGCACCGCGCGGCGAATGCGTGGATACACCGCGAAGCGGATATGCCCGAAGATCAGCATCATCACGATGCCGAGGCCGGCCATCGCATGCAGCGGCCAGAGCGCGTGAGCGCCGCCGAATTGTGTCAGCAGGAAGCCCCCGCTGATCAGGATCACGAGTACCGACACTCCGACCCAGTTGAAGAAGCGGCCGAACACCGACTCCCAGAGCGGCAGGCGCAGTTGCGGCGACAGGTCGCCGAGCGCAGGGCGCAGGCAGAAATGCGCGAAGACCATACCGCCGACCCACACCGCCACCCCAAGCAGATGCAGAAAAAGCGCGATTTCGATAGCCTTGTTCATCTATTTTTCCTCTCCCGACGACGCGACACCGTTTAGGACACTTGATCCCGCTCAGCAGCAACTGAGCGCGTTCGACCATGCGTGATGCAGGCAGTTCCGGGTATCGACGGCTATTGCGTCGTATCTTGTTATTGTGATCGTGGCATTTCTATCTGGCCGCGAGCGCCCCGCATGCTAGCAGGCGCCCGTGGTTTTACCGCGTCAAACTTTGTTAAATCGACTCCATTAAGCCGGCAGCACCGGTCGCATGCCGTCGAGTTTCATCTTGCTGTCGGGCACGCGTCCCTTACGCGCGCGTTTGCCGACATGCGCCGCAAGCTCGGCACCGGCAAGCTTCTCCTCGTCGACGCGCCCACCACGGCGCGTGCCGATCAGCATCACGCCGGCCTTGTTGATCGCGAGCGCCTGCACGAGCGTTTCGTTGTCGTCGAGCCCCATCAGGGTGACGCCGCGCCCGCCGCCCGACAACGTCTTCATCTCGTCGAGGCCGAACACGAGCAGACGCCCGCCCGACGACAGACACGCGACCTGCTCCGCATCCGGCAGCATCGGCATCGGCGCGAGCGGCGCGGCACCAGCGTCGATCGTCATGAACGACTTGCCGGCCTTCACGCGGCTCACCATGTCGCCGACCTTCGCGATAAAGCCGAAACCGTTGCTCGACGCGAGCAGCAGCGCCTGCTCGGCCGACGCCGCGTAGTAATGCATCAGATGGCTACCCGATTCGAGCTCGATCAGCGACGTGACCGGCACGCCATCGCCGCGCCCGCCCGGCAGTTGAGCCACCGCGACCGAATAGACACGTCCGTTGCTGCCCCACGCGATCAGCGTGTCGGGCGTGCGGCACTGGAACGCCGCGTAGAGGCCATCGCCGGCCTTGAAGGTGAAGCCCGCTGCATCGAGCCCGTGGCCCTTCAGCGCGCGCACCCAGCCCTTCTGCGACACCACGACAGTGACCGGCTCATCGACCACGCGCGCTTCGAACGTCGCGCGCTTTTCCTGCTGGATCAGCGTGCGGCGCTCGTCGCCGTACTGCTTTGCGTCGGCTTCGATTTCTTTGATCAGCTGGCGCTTCATCGCCGATTCGCTGCCGAGAAGCTCTTCGAGCTTGGCCTTCTCTTCGCGCAGCTCGGCCAGCTCCTTCTCGATCTTGATCTTCTCGAGGCGCGCCAACTGACGCAGCCGGATTTCGAGGATGTCTTCGGCCTGGCGGTCGGTGAGGCCGAACGCGGCCATCAGCGCGACCTTCGGCTCGTCCGATTCGCGGATGATGCGGATGACTTCGTCGATATTCAGGAAGACGATCATCCGGCCTTCGAGAATATGGATCCGGTCGTCGACCTTCGACAGACGATGCCGGGTACGGCGCGTCACCGTCGTGAAACGGAACGCGATCCACTCGTGCAGGATTTCGCTCAAGCCTTTCTGACGCGGCCGGCCATCGCCGCCGACCATCACCATGTTCAGCGGCGCGTTCGATTCGAGGCTCGTATGCGCGAGCAGCGTGTTGACGAACTCGGTCTGATCGATGCGGCTCGACTTCGGCTCGAACACGAGACGCACCGGCGCGTCCTTGCCCGATTCATCGCGCACCGCGTCGACGAGGCCGAGCAGCGTCTGCTTGGTCTGCAACTGCTCGGGCGTCAGCGCCTTCTTGCCGAGCTTGATCTTCGGGTTGATCTGTTCTTCGATTTCTTCGAGCACCTTCTGCGCGGCCGTGTTCGGCGGCAGTTCGGTGATCACGAGTTGCCACTGCCCGCGCGCGAGGTCTTCGATCTTCCAGCGCGCACGCACCTTCAGGCTGCCGCGGCCGGTCTCGTACGCGGCAGCGATTTCCGCCTCGCTCGAAATGATCTGGCCACCGCCCGGGAAGTCCGGCCCCGGCACATGCTGCATCAACTCCGCGTGCGACAGCTTTGGATGGCGGATCAGCGCGACCGCCGCGCCCGCGACCTCACGCAGGTTGTGCGACGGAATTTCCGTCGCGAGACCCACGGCGATACCGGATGCGCCGTTGAGCAGCACGAACGGCAGACGCGCCGGCAATACCTTCGGCTCTTCGAACGAGCCGTCGTAGTTCGGCATGAAGTCGACCGTGCCCTGGTCGATTTCGCCGAGCAGAAGCTTCGCGATCGGCGTCAGACGCGCTTCGGTGTAACGCATCGCCGCCGCGCCGTCGCCATCGCGCGAGCCGAAGTTGCCCTGGCCGTCGATCAGCGGATAGCGCATCGAGAAGTCCTGCGCGAGACGCACGAGTGCGTCGTACGCGGACTGGTCACCATGCGGGTGATACTTACCGAGCACGTCGCCGACCACGCGCGCCGACTTGACCGGCTTCGCGTTGTCGCCGAGGCCCATCTCGTTCATCGCGAACAGGATGCGGCGCTGCACCGGCTTCTGGCCGTCGCAAACATCTGGCAGCGCGCGGCCCTTGACCACGCTGACCGCATACTCGAGGTACGCGCGTTCCGCGTAGTTGCCGAGCGTCAGCACGTCGCTATCCGACGGCGGCTCGTTGAAAAGGTCGAGAGTGTTATCGTCGTCCATCTAGATTCCGTGTCCGTGTTTGGCTTGAAGTGTCGTATGCCGCATTGAGGCGCAACGCGCTCAGATGTCCGCTTCCACTTCGTTGCCCTTCTCTTCGAGCCAGCTGCGGCGCGACGCCGCTTCGCCTTTGCCCATCAGCATCGTCATGCGCGCGACGGTCGCGTCGTAGTCGAGGTCGCCGAGCGCGACCGGTTGCAGGCGGCGCGTGTCGGGGTTCATCGTCGTGTCCCACAGCTGCTCGGCGCTCATTTCGCCGAGCCCCTTGAAGCGGCTGATCGACCACTGGTTA
Source organism: Burkholderia sp. H160 (assembly GCA_000173575.1). Classification (GTDB taxonomy): domain Bacteria; phylum Pseudomonadota; class Gammaproteobacteria; order Burkholderiales; family Burkholderiaceae; genus Paraburkholderia. Next base: position 44,058 of record ABYL01000011.1, read on the forward strand.
TCGCGCACACCGTCCTTGCGCAGCTTGTCGAGAATCGCCTCGAGCTCGCCTTCGTCGAGCGCGTAGAGCTTCTGCGCGGGTTTCTTGCCGCGCGCGGGCGCATCGACGCGAAACAGCGGCGGCCGCGCGACGCACACATGGCCGCGCTCGATCAGCTGCGGGAAATGCTTGAAGAACAGCGTGAGCAGCAGCACCTGGATGTGCGAGCCGTCGACGTCCGCATCCGACAGAATGCAGATCTTGCCGTAGCGCAGATTCGACAGATCGATCTTGTCGTCCGGATTGTGCGGATCGACGCCGATCGCCACCGAAATGTCGTGCACCTCGTTGTTCGCGAACAGGCGATCGCGCTCGGTTTCCCACGTGTTCAGCACCTTGCCGCGCAGCGGCAGAATGGCCTGGTACTCCTTGTCACGGCCCATCTTCGCGGAGCCGCCCGCCGAATCGCCCTCGACGAGGAACAGCTCGTTGCGTCCGATTTCCGTCGATTCGCAATCGGTCAGCTTGCCGGGCAGGACCGCTACGCCCGAGCTCTTGCGCTTCTCGACCTTCTGCCCGGCGCGCGTGCGTGCCTGCGCCTGCTTGATCACGAGATCGGCGAGCTTCTTGCCATGCTCGACATGCTGGTTCAGCCACAATTCGAGCGCCGGCCGCGCGAATGACGACACGAGCTTGACCGCATCGCGGCTATTCAGACGCTCCTTGATCTGCCCTTGAAACTGCGGGTCCAGAACCTTTGCCGACAGCACGAACGACACGCGCGCGAACACGTCTTCGGCGAGCAGCTTCACGCCCTTCGGCTGAAGGTTGTGCAACTCGACGAAGCTCTTGACCGCCTGGTAAAGACCGTCGCGCAAACCCGACTCATGTGTGCCGCCCGCGGGCGTCGGAATCAGGTTCACGTAGGACTCGCGCATCAGCGGACCTTCTTCGCTCCACGCGACGACCCATGCCGCGCCCTCGCCCTCGGCGAACGTCTCTTCGCTCGAACGCGAGCTTTCCGCATAGCGCTCGCCTTCGAACAGCGGAATCAGCAGGTCGCTGCCGTTCATGCCTTCGAGCAGATAGCCGCGCAGGCCGTCCTCGTATTTCCAGCTTTGCTGCTCGCCGGTTTTTTCGTTGACGAGCGTGACTTCGACGCCCGGCAACAACACCGCTTTCGAGCGCAACAGACGCTGCAACTCACCGAGCGGCAGGTTCGGCGAATCGAAGTACTTCGGATCGGCCCACGCGGTCACGCGCGTGCCGGATTTCTTCTCGCCCTTCGCGGCGGCGCGCACTTCGAGTGGCTTCTTGACGTCACCGTGCGCGAAGCTCAAATCGGCCACCTTGCCGTCGCGCCACACGGTGACGTCGAGTCGCGTGGACAGCGCATTCGTCACCGACACGCCGACGCCGTGCAGGCCGCCCGAGAACGTATAGGCGCCGCCGGCGGCCTTGTCGAACTTGCCGCCCGCATGCAGGCGCGTGAAAACGATTTCGACGACCGGTACGCCCTCGTCGGGGTGCAGGCCGAATGGAATGCCGCGGCCGTCGTCCTCGACCGAGACCGAATGGTCCGCGTGCAGCGTGACCGTGATTTGCCGGCCGAAGCCGCCGAGGGCTTCGTCCGATGCGTTGTCGATGACTTCCTGAATGATGTGCAGCGGATTCTCGGTGCGGGTGTACATGCCGGGTCGTTGCTTGACCGGCTCCAGACCCTTCAACACCTTGATCGACGCTTCGCTATACGCGGCGTTTGGCTTTTTCGTAGACATGATTGACTCGGTGCGTCGGTTCATCGTTGTTCACAGGTCCTGTGGACAGGTCCGTGGACAATGCGTTGAGTTTTCAAAAAAAGCGAAACGAAACAACAGGGTTAGGCGGGGTGCCCGCGATGCGGGCAAGCTGTTTTGTTGCGCGGCTTCCGCTGGCGCGCCGGAAAGCCGGACGTGGACGTGGAGCCCGCCGGGGAAGCCTGTTCGCGGGGTATTGTACTGATTTCAATCACGGCGGCAATTGACGTCGTGCTGAATTGGCCGACTGGATAAGGCGCGGCGCGCGCTGGGAGACACGCGCCGGAGGGGGATTGAAGGCTCGAGGTCATGCGTGGAGCGCACTGCGGGGCGCTCGCACCGCTTAGTTTTACTTGACGCGGTTTTCCAGCTCGTCCCAACGCTCGAGCGCGATCATCAGTTCCTCGTCGATCTCGGCATAGCGCTCGGTTAGACGCGTGCCCTCGCGCGCATCCTTCGCGAACACCGAGCCGTCTTCGAGCTGCGCGCCGATCGACTTCTGTTCGGCTTCGAGGTCGGCAATCATTTTCGGCAGCGCCTCCAGTTCGCGCTGCTCCTTGAACGACAGCTTCACGGTGCGCTGGGCATTGCGGCCTCCGGCGCTTTCCTTCGGCGCCGCTTCTTTCGGCGCTTCCTTGCTCGCCTCTTTCTGCGCTTCGAGCGCGAGTTGCTCCGAGCGATCGCGTTGCGTCTGCCAGTCCGTGAAGCCGCCGACGTATTCGCGCCACTTGCCCCCACCCTCCGATGCGATCACCGACGTCACCACGTTATCGAGAAACGCGCGGTCGTGGCTGACGAGCAGCACCGTGCCGTCGTAGTCGATCAGCAGTTCTTCGAGCAGTTCGAGCGTCGGAATGTCGAGGTCGTTGGTCGGTTCGTCGAGCACCAGCACGTTGGCCGGCCGCGCGAACAGACGCGCGAGCAGCAGCCGGTTGCGCTCGCCGCCCGACAGCGACTTGACCGGCGAACGCGCGCGCTCCGGCGCGAACAGGAAGTCGCCGAGATAGCTCATCACGTGCTTCTTCTGGCCGTTGATTTCGACCCACTCGCTGCCGGGGCTGATCGTGTCGGCAAGGCTCTTTTCCAGATCGAGCGCCGCGCGCATCTGATCAAAATACGCGACCTGCAGATTCGTGCCGACGCGCACGTTGCCCTCGTCCGGCGCGAGTTCGCCAAGGATCAGTTTCAGCAGCGTGGTCTTGCCCGCGCCGTTCGGACCGACGAAGCCGATCTTGTCGCCGCGCATCACCGTGGCCGTGAAGCAGTCCACCACCGTGCGCTCGCCGTAGCGCTTCGTCACGTCCGTCAGTTCCGCGACGATCTTGCCGGACTTCTCGCCCTGACCGACGTCGAGCTTCACGTTGCCCTGCACGTTGCGGCGCTCGGCACGCTCGTTGCGCATCTGCACGAGGCGCGCGATGCGGCCGACGCTGCGCGTACGACGTGCTTCGACGCCCTTGCGGATCCACACTTCTTCCTGGGCCAGCAGCTTGTCGAACTTCTCGTTTTCGATGCGCTCGACTTCGAGCTGCTGGGCCTTGCGCGTCTGGTACGCGGAGAAATTGCCCGGATATGACAGCAGCCGCCCACGATCGAGCTCGACGATGCGCGTCGCGACGCGGTCGAGAAAGGCACGATCGTGCGTGATGAACAGCAGACCCGCGCGCAGCGACACCAGCAGATCTTCGAGCCAGCGGATGCCATCGAAGTCGAGATGGTTGGTCGGCTCATCGAGCAGCAGCACGTCGGGCTGCACGACCAGCGCACGCGCGAGCGCGGCGCGCTTCTGCATACCGCCCGACAGCGAGCCGACGCGCGCCTCGCCGTTCAGGCCGATCTGCTGCAGCGTGGTCGCGACGCGGGTGCTCCAGTTCCATGCATCCGCTGCGTCCAGCGACGATTGCAGCGTGTTCATGCGCGCGAGCAGCGCGTCGTGCTCCGCGCCCTCGGGCGTGTCGGCGAGCTGATGCGCGACCGCGTCGTATTCGTCGAGCAGCGCGCGCGCCTCGGTGAGACCGGCGGCGACCGCGTCGAACACGGTGTCGTCGGGATTGAACTCGGGTTCCTGCGGCACGTAGACCGTGCTCAGATGCTGTTGACGCGAGACGAGGCCGTCGTCGGGCTTGGCGAGATCGGCGACGATCTTCAGCAGCGACGACTTGCCCGCGCCGTTGCGCCCGATCAGCCCGACGCGCTCGCCCGCTTCGAGCGAGAAATCCGCGTGGTCGAGCAGCGCGACGTGACCGAATGCCAGCTGGGCTCCGGTAATGGTGTAAAGCGACATGGGAATGGAAGAAGACAGCGATGGGCCGGAACCGCTCATTGTACCGGGCGCGGGGCCCGGCCCTTTCGAACCGCTGCTTACTTGACGTGCACCGTGATCGTCTTGCTCATCTCCGGCCCATACGAGCGATGCGCGCCGTCGCCGAATTGCAGGGTCAGCGTGTGGTCGCCCGGCGGCAGCGTCAGATCGGTTTCGGTCTGGCCTTTGCCGAAGTGGAGCGACTTGTCGGTCGCGGCGATGACCTCGCCCTTCGCCAGCGGCTTGCCGTCGACCAGCAGATGATGATGCCCGGTGCCCTCCGTCATCGTGCCGGCGGGCGCGATCTTCATGCCGTCGAGGCCGAATACAACATGCACCGGATTGGTGACGGTCGCACCGTCCGCCGGCTGCACGAAGGTCACGCCCGCCGCCTGCGCCACGCCCGACGCGGCGAGTAGCCCAGCCGCCGCGATGCCAACCAACCATCTGTCTTTAAACATCGTTTTCTCCTTTGGGAACGAAGACTGGCCACTCGACGCCGCCAGCGCCCTCGCCTGAGACCGATCGTCGCAATACGTGCGAGGCGCGTGCCGCATCCATCTAATGAAATAGCTGCTGATCGAAGCATACACGCGGTGTGTGACGAGGTTCGTCGCGCGAGCACGGGCACGCCGCGGACGCGTTGCGGCGGCGCCGCATCGGTCGTGCGGGGTTGATTTGACAAATTCCTGTAATATTGCGGGTCGCCGCGCAGCCCCAAAAAGGGGCGGAGCAAGCCGGCCATTGCATTGAACGAGAGAGTGTGTCGTGAGCGCAGTAATCGAAGTGACGGAATTCAAGAGCTGGGTCTGCCTGATTTGCGGCTGGATCTACAACGAGGAAGACGGCCTGCCGGAAGAAGGCATCGCGCCGGGAACGCGCTTCGCGGACATCCCGGAAGACTGGCGCTGCCCGCTCTGCGACGTGGGCAAGGCGGAGTTTGCGGTGGTGGAGTTTTAACGGTGAGGTGACCTGGGCGATAGGCGCGGTTGTGTGCGCTTCGTTGGATGGTCATGTTGGTTTGTGCGGCCCGGCAGGCGATGTCTGCGGGGCCGTTTGTTTTGGGGGATTGGTAAGAGGTGCGCGCGGCCCCTGGTCTGGCTCTCCTTTTGCCCGCGCCGGTTTGATATACTCTGCGCTCGCTGGTCAGTCTGGACTCGATGAGTCCTCGCCGATCTGGCCGGCTCGGTCCTCTCCCTGTAGTTCAATGGATAGAACAAGTGCCTCCTAAGCGCTAGATACAGGTTCGATTCCTGTCAGGGGGACCAAGTAGAGCCCTGGCGGCTCGCAGGTTTGCTCGTGTGTAAGTGCAGACCAAATGGCGCGCCCGCCATTTCTTGCTTTCAAAAAAGAGCGTCACTTCTTGCGTGTAAACGATGTTCATGACGCGCTTATGTTGCGGACACTTAATTACGAGGTCTACGCGGCGTTTGTTTGCGATGGGCCAGTTACCGTTTTCCGCTCGAGAGAACGATGGTCTCGAACCAATGCGCAAATCTTGGCGCACAGTTGAATCATACTGCGTCCTGGACTCCCGATTTCGTGCCTCCGATTCACGAACACTAGCCTTTGAGTCGGCACCCGCCCGGTATCGGCGATAGCATGCGCCTCGTCGTAAAAAACGGCCTCAAGCCGAACCTCACGCAGTTGCTTGCACATCTGCCGGTGTTTCTTCGCTTCGAACGAAATCTCGGCGGCCAACTGCGGGGCCGCCTTCCACAGCTGGCCTGGGTCGACCCCAATCTGGCGCGCCATGGCTGCTATTGACATGGGCACAGACGACTCCCCTCGAAGACGGACCATTGCCGCCCTACATTCTTCGGATGAATGCCGCTCGCAGTATCGCGTAGGCCTGCGACATTCCAATGCCGTTTGGGTGCATACCAGCTGTTTCTGACAGTCCCCAAGTAACATTTGGGAAATGGGGACCTCGAACATTACCGCCAGTCGAGCAAGTACTTCGATTTTTGGCATCCCAAGGCCATGCAGCCAGTACCAGAGCGTATTTTTCCTATATCCCAAGGCCGTGGCAAGCCGGGACGACGCACCTCCGAATGCTTCCTTTGACGCCCGACCTAAAAATGAGGCCAGGTTCCCGACCAGCTTTTCTCGCGCGACACCTGCGATGAGCTGAGAATCAGCCAACAAACCCAATATCATGCTCGACTGACATACGGCGCCATCGGACGCGGGACTCGGTGCCGGCTGACCTTCACCGTAGAGCAAGCGACCGCATTTGACGCATATTCCCGGATGGTGCTTCCTTCGTCTACCGGGAATGGAGTTCTGTCCATTGCAACAACAAGCTTTCATCAAAAGAACCTTGTGTATTGGACATGCCAAAACCCCCTTCATGCGCCATAAAAGCGGGTAGTAGACCAATCCGGTTCGCGCCATCTCACCCAGACACAGAGGGCACCACATCTGCTCTCCGACAATCGTATTACCGACACTTAATACGTTTCTTAGCGGGTACAGGGTGAGCGCCAACAAACCGCTTGCGCCGGTCAGGAATTCAAGCGCATCACACACGCGCCGCATAGACTCCCCCCCACCGACGAAATATTGCCTGTACCAGTCACCGCCGTCAGAGGATGCTTTTCTATCGATAATTGGCATTAGCTCCTTTTGGAACAATACCCAGGGCGAGACGTGGCATTCGTGAGCCAGCCGGACGAAAAAACTGGACAAGCTTTCGACGTACCCGGTACCGATGTTTATTCCATCGAGACGATACAGCCGTAGCCGATGAGTACCGAAGAGGAGCCAATGATGGCAAGCGAAGACGATGCATTGCTCGTCGTATCGGTGTATGACGGCCAGTTCTTCGGAGACATGTCATCTCTCGAGAAGATATGCGTCATTGAAGGCAGCGTCGTCATTTCCTGTGACAGGGAGCCCTGTTCGACGCTCGAAGAGACTTCAAAGTTGCTAGAGATGTGGGCCGAGAAGCACACGACCCCGCCCCCGCGAGGCGACTTCTTCACCATTTTTATCGGTCGCAAGGACCGAAGCGATACGGAGGTCGAGCCGGTGATACGCCTCGACGTGTATGCACACAACGGCGAAACCACCGCCTGCGTCATGAGTCGAACTCCGTGTTGGGATACGGAGCGAGTTTGCTATCAGCCGGATGACGGCAGCGTCGCGATTGTGTGCAAAATCTTGCGGGCCAACCTAGGTCGCACAGAATACTAGGTTGGTGAGCGATGCCGCTGCCCAGTGACGAACTCCATCGGTCACCTCTCGCCCCCAACGACGTTGGTTCACGGCGGTTCCTGCATTCCGCACGACCTCGCAGTGTCGATGCCCTTGTATGCACCTATGTCTGTTCGGGGATTCTCGGCGAACTGTTGAGCGAGCGCGCCGCATCGCAGAATGTGCAGCCGGCTGGTCCGTAGTCTTCGCGTGCTGACACGCTTGAATTGCTTGTGCTCGACGAGGAGCAGTTCCCCCTTATGATGCGACGTTACGCTTACGAAGCGACGCGCCATCAGCCAATTCTCTTATCCCAAAAAGGACGGCTTTTGTCTAAACCAGCCTTCGCGTTGCTCGCTTCCGCGACAACATGTGTTCAGCGATTAATGGCTCGGCAATGATGGTTGCTGGCGAGTTGTGACTCCACGCAAATCACGCAACCGATGTCGACAACCTCGCCGCGAAAACATCAGGAATCCGAGTCGGCGTGAATGCCTACGGTTTAAGGTTGTTAGACGAAAGAGGAGAAAGAGGATGAAATCAGGACTTCTGATGGCCACGTCAATTAGCACCGCGGCAATTGCCGCGTTCATGCACAGTGCTTACGCCGATGAAACGGTGACGATTGGCCATGTCGCCCCACTTACCGGCGCGATTGCGCATCTCGGCAAAGACAACGAAAACGGTGCACGACTTGCGGTCGAGGAAATCAACGCGAAGGGTCTGGTAGTCGCTGGTCAGAAAGTGACTTTACGACTTGACGCACAGGACGACGCGGCTGACCCGAAGACTGCAACCCAAGTCGCGCAGAAGCTTGTCGACGACAAGGTTGTTGCTGTGGTGGGACACCTTAACTCCGGAACATCCATTCCGGCTTCCCGTATCTACAGCGACGCAGGCGTCACTCAAATTTCCCCATCGTCGACCAATCCCGTTTTCACGCAACAGGGGTACAAAACAACGTTTCGTGTGGTTGCGACGGATGCTCAGCAAGGCCCAGCGCTGGCCGAATATGCGGTCAAGCAGTTGCACATCAAGTCGGTCGCAATTGTCGACGACTCAACTGCGTACGGCCAGGGTCTTGCAAATGAGTTCGAGAAAACGGTCAAGAGTCTGGGAGTTAATGTGACGTCCCGGAACGCCACCAACGATAAGGCCGTCGACTTCCGTGCGATTCTGACGAAAATCAAGGGCGAGAACCCTGACGCCATCATGTACAGCGGCGAAGACGCGACAGGCGGACCGTTCAGCAAGCAGGCGGTACAGCTCGGATTGCGTTCAAAAATCCTTGCCGGCGATGGCGTTTGCTCCGACAAGCTGCCTGACCTGGCGGGTAGCGGCGCGGAGCGGGTAGTCTGCTCACAACCGGGAACCGCACCGGAGAAAATGCCGGGAGGAGGTGCATTCAAGGCGAAGTACCAAAAGCGCTTTAATCACGGGATGGAAATCTACGCGCCGTTCACATATGACGCGGTTTACATCCTGGTCGACGCGATGCGCCGGGCGAACTCCACCGACCCGGCGAAAATCCTCGCGGCCATGCCCGCCACGGACTATCAAGGCGTCACGGGAGAAACGACCTTCGATACAAAGGGTGACCTGAAGCATGGCGTCATCTCGATTTACAGCTACCGGAACGGGACAAAGACGTTCCTCGACGAAGTCAAGATGTGAACGCGGTCGGGCGCCCCCAAAGAAACCCCTGGGTCGCCCGGCCCCTGGTCAGCACGCTGCAGTTCGACACCCATTGGGTGCAGCCTCGCAATCCTTACCATGTCCATTCCTCTGATTGCTGTCGAAGCGCTTACTCCCGATGCCTTCGCCCCATACGGCTGGGTGTTGGGCAGGCGCACCACGACCTCGGGTGAAGACCCGTACTTCCAGAGTCAATCTTTATCGATTTGGCGCGAGCATCTTTTCGACGCCGGCGAGGCCAATGAAACGGAGATTCTGTGGACCAGTTTTGGCGACGCTAGCGAACTGGTTCAACGACTCGAAACACGGCACTTGACGCAACAGGTGACAGTCCCGCTGACGGCACCGCTAATTCAGATTGTCGCGACTTCGGAGCCCACCCGGGTTCCGAATATGACCTCACTTAGGGCATTCGAGATTCCAGTGGGCATGGGAACCTGCATTCGCCCATGGTGCTGGCACACTACGAGGGCGCTTGCCGGCCCTGCAACGGCCCTCTTGCTTTCCAGGCGCTCTACCTCTTTCGACCTGATTGTCCATCTGCATACGGGCTCGCCGATGAGCGAAAGCACACGGATACCAATCTGTCCGCGCAAGGTCGTTCACGGCAGGGTCGGCGCAACAATCGATAGCACCCCGTCAAGTCTCCCTTAGAATGGCCTATTAAGCTGTTTGGTCAATGACGACGAATGCAAAGGCTGGTACACGATTTCGGAAGTTCGGTATGTCTTTAAGCAGAGTGTCGGCTATCTCATTCGACCTTGACGACACCCTGTGGCCCTTCAGGGCCGTCGTTGAGCGGGCGGAGGCGACGCTACATTCATGGCTCCTTGAGCACGCCCCGAGAGTCGCGACGGTTTTGTCGACACCGCAAGCGCTTGGCCGTTTGAGAGATGACTATGAGCTCTCGCAGCCCAGACTCGCCGGCGACTTTCGGGCGTTGAGAATCGGCTCGATTCGGCTTGCCTTGGAAATGTCGGGCGAAGACGTTTCGCTGACCGACCAGGCGTATGAAATCTTCGTCGCTGCACGGCACGAAGTGCAGTTTTACGACGATGTCATGCCTGCCCTTCAATGGCTCAGCGCCCGGTTTCCCTTGGTTGCAGTGACCAACGGCAATGCCGACCTACGCATGACGGGCGGAAGCGAATTCTTCCGACTAACTTTGAGCGCGAGTTCACTCGGAATCGCGAAGCCGACCGCTGGGATATTCCATGCGGCAGCACGCGCCGCGGGCGTAGCGCCGGCCGAGATGCTCCACGTCGGCGACGACTACAACCTCGATGTTGTTGGAGCCTTAGACGCCGGCCTCCAGGCAGCATGGCTGCGGCGGGGAGAGCGCAACGTCGCCGTTCCGTCGTCGCCGATTGCGCAGGGGCGCCATCTAGTCATTAGTGATTTGTCGATGCTCTGTCTGGCCGTCGGAGAACCAGACAAAATGTGAGGGGGTACTCGCTCGAGGAAGCGTGCCCTGTCCCCTCGTGCACGATGCCTTTCGCTATGAAGCGGTTGCGGCACCTGTGACCAGTTGACTTCGATGGGCACGCGCCACGGTTAGAGTTAGTCGGCGCTGAGTTGAGTGGCTGTGGTCGCCGCGGGCGTGCCACGCCGCGCCTTCCTGACCCGATACATGACTGCGAGCCCCAAGAACCATGCGGGCATCACACGAAGCGCCTGCGCAGTGTCGGGCTCCAGAGTCAGAAGCCAAATCATTGCGATGAAGAACGCGAGACCCAGCCAGGCAGCCAACAGCCCCCCAGGCATCCTGTAGGCCGACTTCCGGTGAAGTTCGGGGTCGCGACGGCGATACCGCATATACGCGACGAGAATCATTGCCCACACAAAGATGTAAAGGATTGCAGAGACCGTGGTCAAGATGGTGAAGGCGCCCATCACTTCGGGTATGAAATGCAACACCGAAAGGCCCGCGAACATGCAGGCACTCGAAAAGAGAAGGCCGCGCATCGGAACTGCCGAACGAGACAGTTTCAGGAAAAATTTGGAGCCATATCCGCTTGCAGCGAGGCCAAACAACATCCGGCTCGTGGCGAATACACCGCTGTTCGCCGCGGACATGGCCGACGTGATGACAACAAAATTGATGACGCCCGCTGCCGCAGGGAATCCGGCCAGCATGAACAACTGGACGAACGGGCTCTTGTTGGCAGCAATCTCCGGCCACGACGAGACCGAGATGATGCAAGCGAGCGCCAGCACGTAAAACAGGAGGACGCGGACTGGAGCCGCATTGATTGCACGCGGCAGATTGCGATGGGGGTCACGAGTCTCTGCAGCCGTCGTCCCGATGAGTTCGATGCCGCCAAACGAAAAGATTGCAATCTGGAAGCCGGCAAAAAACCCCGAGATGCCGAACGGGAACATGACGCCATGTTCGACAAGATGACTGAAGGACGCTTGAACACCGGTAGGCGACATATAGCCGCCAAAAATCATGAACAGGCCAACGATGATGAGAGCACTAATCGCAACGACCTTCACCAAGGCGAACCAGAATTCGAGCTCACCGAATATCTGGACTGCGACGAGATTGAGGACAAGAAGTGTCGTCAGAACGGCTATCGCGGGTATCCATAGCGGCAAGGTCGGAAACCAGAAGCGAAGATAGCCGCCGATGACGGTACAGTCCGCCACTGCAACCACAATCCAGGTGAGCCAGTACGACCAGCTGATGAAGTACCCCGCCCACGGGCCAATATAGTGACTACAGAAATCCGAGAACGATTTGAATTCGAGGTTCGACAGCAGAATCTCACCCATCGCTCTCATGGTGAGAAACAGGACGAATCCAATCGTCATGTACGTCAGAAGTATTGACGTTCCCGAAACACTGATTGTCTTTCCCGAGCCCATAAACAGGCCCGTTCCGATTGCACCACCAATCGACATTAGTTGAATCTGGCGATTTCCAAGGCCACGGTGCAGCGCACCGCCCGCCCCTTTTTCAGAGCTTTCCATGACAGAGTTGTCTCCAATCTATTTCTTCGTGGGGTATTCCGGGCAGCAGGTCCCCTTGCCCGTTCGGACAATCGGGACCACTCCGGAGGCTAGTCTGGCGCCGCGAGCCGGCGCGCGTGCGTGCGTGCGTGGGTGCTAGCTGAACTGCTAGCTTGATGTACCTGCCTGTGCGGCCTCGTTCCTTCTGGCGACTATCCGGAGCGCGCGCAGCAAAACTGGCAGGTCAATCATTGCGCCGTTGACTGTCGTCGCCGCTCCCGCACTGGCCTTCGAAGCAGCAACGACTTCCGATGCCCACGCGAACTCTTCATCCGACACCCTGAACGCAGCGGCAACCGCTGCAACCTGCTTAGGGTGGATACATAGCTTGGCTGCAAAGCCGAAGGAGCGCGCACGTTCCGTATCGGCTTTCACGAGGTCGAGGTCCGTGATTGACGTGCAAACGCCATCGACCGGCGCACCGATGCCTGCCGAAGCCGATGCGAGCACGAGCATCAGGCGACTCGCGTCAAGTGGCTCGCGGTCATTTGTAACACCAAGATTCAGCATCAGGTCCACTGACCCCAACACGAGTCTTGCGACATTTGGTGCCGTCGCAATCGCCCTGGCCTCGAGAACGCCGGTCGCCGATTCGATAAGCGCCAGTACGCCAGCATCTGGCACTTCCCTTGCGATGACGCTCAGGTCATCCCGAGATTCGACCTTGGGCACCATAACCAGGGACGGTCTCAGGAGGTGGCATAGGGCGACGTCATGTCGCGTGATTTCTTCGCGCAAAGCGTTAATGCGAATACACAGAGTTACGTTCGTTTCGTTTGCAATCCCACTCAACGACTCCCACTCTTCGAGGACCACGCTGCGCGCTGCGGCTTTATTCGTCTGCGATACCGCGTCTTCGAGGTCTACGATAACTACGTCAGCTCCGGAGCGAACGGCTTTCTCAAAGCGTTCCGGACGGTCGCCCGGGACGAACAGGAAGCTGACCGCATTGTTAAGGTCCTTCATCTCTATCTCTCCTGTCAAACGCAGCCAGTTTCCCGAAGCTCATCAATGCGCGACTGCGTAAAGCCAAGCTCGGAGAGGATGCCAGCCGTATGCTGGCCGACAGCAGGAATCGGGTCCATACGCGCCTCGGGAGAGACACCGCCCGGGGGAATCAGCGCCGGAATTTTCCCGACAGGCGAATCGACCGTGCGCCAGCGTTCGCGAGCCTTGAGTTGCGGATGCTCCCACACGCCCGCCATGTCATTCACGCGAGCGTTCGCAATATCCGCAGCATCCAGCCGAGTTACCAGTTCATCGCTGTTCATACCAGTGAATACCTGGTCGATGATGGCGCGCAATTCTGTGCGGTTCTGGCTCCGTTTCGCATTCGTCTCGAAGCGCTCATCCGTAGCGAGGTCGGGCGCCTTGAGGACAAGCTCGCAGAACTTGGCCCATTCACGTTCATTCTGCAGCCCGAGGATGACCGTCTTGCCATCGTTCGCTTCAAACGGGCCGTAGGGGTAAATGGTGGCGTGTGAAGCGCCAGCCCGCGGAGGCGGCGATGCGCCATCGAAAGCGTAATAGAGCGGGAAGGTCATCCACTCTGCCATCGACTCCAGCATTGAGACGTCGATACGGCAGCCACGGCCTGTCTTGCCTCGCTGAATGAGCGCAGCCAGGATATTCGTATAGGCGTACATCCCGGCCGCGATGTCCGCGATGGAACAACCCGCCTTGACCATATCGTCCGGCGTCCCGGTCACTGACAGGAAGCCCGCCTCTGCCTGCACGAGCAGGTCGTACGCCTTCTTGTTCGTGTACGGCCCGTTGCTCCCATATCCCGAGATATCGCACACAATCAGGCCAGGGTATTGGTCCTTCAGCGACTCGTAGTCGAGGCCGATACGACCCGTCGCACCCGGTGCGAGGTTTTGCACGAAGACGTCTGCTTTTGCGAGCAGCGCGTGGAGGATTACGTCAGCGCCATCGTGTTTCGTGTTGAGAGTAAGGCTTTCTTTCGAGCGATTGGTCCACGCGAAGTGCGACGATATACCGTTGGCCCTGTCGTCGTAGGCCCGCGCGAAATCGCCCACTCCCGGGCGTTCGATTTTGATAACGCGGGCGCCAAGGTCCGCCAATTGCCGTGTTGCAAAGGGAGCTGCAATTGCCTGCTCCAGAGAGACGACCGTAATTCCGGCGAGCGGACCTGTCATTTTCAATCTTCCTACTGTCTGGTGCAATCTACGGGAGGGTCGCGAATGACCGCCTACGCAGCCGGTCCGCGCTAGTTCTCGCGGACCGTTGACGTACGGCTTCAGCGAAGCAGTTCTGCGATGCGAAGTGCGCGATTCATCTCATTGAAAACGATATTGAAACCTTCGTCGAAACCCATCCCCGGCTTTGCGAGCATCTGCGTAACACCGGTCGCCACACCGATATTGGTGGTGGCACGTGCAGATACATCGGTTTCGGCACACGTTCCGCCGAGCACAGGCCCAACGCCATGCTTGTGGCAGTCGAGGATTGCATCGATGGAGTTGTGCAGCGAGCCGAGGTCTGGGGTCTTGATTTGAATCATGTCCACGGCGCCCGCTGTTGCAAACAGATGGATGTCTTCAGCCGTGTTTGCCCACTCGTCAGCCATGATTGCCGCGTTGCTGCCGCGCGACTTGAGCAGGCGACGCAGGCTCCCAAGCGTCTCAATCTGGGCATCGCGGCCGCCCGCATCCATGGGATGCTCGATGCGCAGCTCATGCGGACCGGCTGCACGCTCGAGCCGCTGGATGATGTCGGCCGTCTTTTCGACCGAGCCGCCCGCAACTGCACCGATAAGTCCGTACACGTCGATATGGATGACGGGCTGGTAGTCCTCGGACGCACGCAGTTGTTCGATTCGAGCACGCAGCCAGTTGATGTATGTCTCCAGCGCCTCGCCGTCTGCGCCCACAAGGTCAGGCGTGTTAATCAAGCCATGAGGCATGACCGGCACGCGCTTCAGAATCATCTTGTCGACGTTCGTGTAGCGTTCGTCGCCCGACTGGCCATAGATAGGCACAGAGGCCAGCGGTCGCTCGATTTTCCACTCATCCTTGATGACCTGCGCCATCAGATGGTGGCCAGCAGCATGTGCCGCCGCGTCGAGGAGTGCTTGAGAGACCCCGTAGGCGGCCGCCCGCCTGGCAGAGAACAGTTGGTCGATTGCGTTCTCGGCGAAGACCGCGGTTTCCCGAAACGAACGAACGTCGAGACCGACGAGCTTCGGAGGTAGTTCCTGTTCAATCTGCGCAGCGAGCTGGTCTGCGTGGAAGCGCGGCTCGCGACCACCGACACCGGTGTACTGAACACTCGCACAGTCGCCCTTCGCGATGTAGCCGTCGCTGAGCAGGAACATGACCGACACTGACTCGGACGGCTCACGGACCGCCTTGAAGCCCGGGGTTTGCGCCTTGCCGATGTATGCGGCGCCGTCGCGCTTGGCGCCAGCCTTGATTGCCGCCTGGTCGTCGAAGAAGAACGAGCCGACACCGGGGCTCGCGAGAACCTTCTGAATGGTAACGCTGGACATAGTGATTTCTGACCGTCGAAAGAGTTGTGAATGCGCGGTAGCTTCTTAGGCTGCCGACTGGCTGACCAAGCGAAGATGCATGTACGCGAGTACGCCTTCGGTCCCGCCTTCGTATCCGTAACCGCTGTTTCCTAGGCCCCCAAGCGCGACGTCAGGCAGCGACGGAGCAGTTTGATTGACACCGATATTCGAAGCATTGAGACCTGCCACGAGCTTGTCCCGCACGGTGATGGAGTCGGTAAATACATACGCCGCGAAGGAGTACGGGCCGGCATTCGCCAACTGGATGGCTTCGCCCACCGAGTTGATGGATTGAACGGTCGCAACGGGCCCGAACGGCTCTTCGACCAGAATCTCCGCGTCGCTCGTCACCGACGAAAGAACTGTCGGTTCGACGAAAAACCCGCGACGGTCAAGTTGCTTTCCGCCGGTGCGGATTACCGCGCCCTTTGCGACTGCATCGTCGACCAGTTGAAGGAACGACGCCACCCGGCCAGCATGCGCGACCGAGCCCAGCGTCGTGCCCTCTTCGTTGCCATGGCCAAGCTTGTAGGTCTGCGCTTTTGCCGCGAGAGCCTCGACGAGTGCGTCATGAACCGAATGGTGTGCGAGATAGCGCGTCGGAGCTACGCACGACTGCCCAGCTGAGCCGAACTTGGCAGGAGCAGTAACCTGAATGACCTTCTCGATGTCCGCGTCGCTCCAGACGATGACCGGAGCGTGCCCGCCGAGTTCGAAAATCGGTCGAATCAGGTTCGGTGCTGCGAGTGCTGCCAGACGCTTTCCGACTTGCGTCGAGCCAGTGAAGGACACAGCCTTCACGACAGGCGATGCGAGCAGCTGTTCGCTCACTGCAGCCGGGTCACCGTAGACGAGGTTCACAACGCCGTCCGGCAGACCTGCGTCGACCAGCGTCTGCACGATGGCACGCGCGCTGTACGGGGTAAATTCCGACGCTTTGAGCACCACTGTGCAACCCGCGGCCAACGCCGCACCGAGCTTGCGGCCGACAAGTACGGCCGGAAAATTCCACGGAGTGATTGCGACGACGACACCGAGAGGGGTCGGCACCGACAGGCGCGTGCTGCCAGCGACGATACCCTGATGAACCTTGCCGCTGATACGGCTGGCTTCTTCACCATTCCACGCAAGCGTCTCAACTGTGCGACGAAGCTCGCCAATTGCATCCGCTTTTGTCTTGCCCGACTCCAGCAGCAGTCCGGCGGCGACCTCTTCCAAGCGCTCGGCGAGCAGTGCCGACGCCTTCTTGAGGATGGCGCCACGAGCTTGACCAGTCAGAGCGCTCCATGCGGGGAATGCGCGCTGTGCCGCGTCGAGTGCGGCCTGCACCTGAGCTGCGTCGGCAAGGGTGACAAGGCCGATTGCGTCACCAGTGCCCGGGTCAATATTGGGCTGCGAGCCCGACCTCCCTTCTTCCCAGCGACCGTCAATGAACAAATATGCATCAAGATTCTGTGCGGCCATGGCCGTCTCCTGCAAAAAGATTGAGTTGATTCGGCTTATGCACGTACGCCGCGGATGAGGTCAGCACCCTTTTCGGCAATCATCAGCGTCGCCGCGTAGGTGTTCCCTGAAGTAATTGCCGGCATGATGGAGGCGTCAATTACGCGAAGACCTTCGAGGCCGTGCACGCGCAGCGAATCGTCGACAACGGACATGGGGTCGCTCTTCGGACCCATACGCGCAGTGCCGACAAGGTGGAAACCGGTCGACCCGTGAGCCCTGCAGAAATCGAGCATCTGCTCATCGGAACGAATGCTGGTCCCGGGGACGGTTTCCTCAACGAGATATTTCGAAAGTGTCGGTGAGTGCAGCAGGTCGCGGATGATTTTCAGACCCGCCACCATGACTTCCTGGTCCACCGTGTGCGCGAGATAGTTCGGCTGAATGACCGGGTCTTCGAACACATTTGTCGAGCGCGCACGTACGTAGCCACGGCTCAATGGACGGTGTTGCCACCAGCCCCCAGTCACACCAGGATAGTCGTCCAGCACGTAGTGCTTGCCTTCCCTGTAGCTTCCAGGGACGAACACACACTGCAAGTCCGGGGTCTCAACGTTCGGCGCCGACTTGCAGAACAGGTGCGCCTGCGAGGGTGTAAGCGTGAGTACGCTTGGCTTCTTTGCGAGCCAACGCATGACTTGCCAGCCCAGGCTCACGCCTCGCGCCATTTGGTTCAGCGTAACGGTGCCGGGCTTCGCACGCATCACCATGCGAGCGGAGTAGTGGTCACCAAGGTTCTCGCCGACGCCTGGCAGCGCGTGCACAACTTGAACTCCGAGGGACTGAAGCAGGTCCGCTGGGCCAACGCCCGAAATCTGTAGCAATCGCGCGGTGTTCGCAGTGCCCGCCGAGACGATGACTTCGCGGCGCGCACGCACCACCGACTCTTTGCCTCCTTCGCTGCGCACGAATGCGACACCAACAGCTCGCTTCCCGTTGAACAAGATGCGCTTCGCGCGGACATCCGAAATCAATTCGACATTGCCACGCTTGAGCGCCGGAGCCAGAAATGCGACTGAGGCGTTGACCCGGAAACCATTTTCAATAGTGCGCTGGAAATAGCCGACACCTTCCTGGTCGCCCGAGTTGTAGTCGGGGTTCCGCTTGTGGCCCGCAGCTACGGCCGCTTCGATGAACGTTTCTGAAACCGGGTGGAACCAGTCCATGGGCGTGACAGGAATTTCACCCGTACGACCGCGAACGCTGCCGTTTCCTTTACCCGTGTACCGTTCGGAACGCGCGAAATACGGCAGCACATCGTCGTAGCCCCAACCACGATTTCCGAGGGAGGCCCAGTGGTCGAAGTCGCCCGGCTGCCCGCGCACAATCATCATGCCGTTGATGGAGCTGGAGCCGCCGATGACGCGACCCTGAGTCGTCGAAATCTTGCGGCCGCCGCTGCCCTCCGAAGGCTCCGTTTTGAATTGCCAGGTAATTTCCGGTTGGGTCAGCGTTTTGACGAAGCCAGAAGGAATGCGAACGTACGGGCGCAGGTCACTGCGACCGGCCTCGAGGACACAGACCGTCACTTTCGGGTCCTCAGACAGTCGGGCGGCGAGAACCGACCCGGCCGAGCCGGCGCCTACGATGACGTAGTCGTAGGTGGCGTTTTCAGTATTTGCGTTCACTCTTCTTCCTCTCTTTCCATCGTCCTGCCGCCAACAGCAACGCGACACCGCGCTTTGGCCGGCGGCCACCCGCACAACAGTGGCTGAAACTCATCTGCCATGAGGACATGGTAGGGAACGCGCATCCCTAGAAAAAGAGATTTATATTTACCATTAGATGCAAAACTGTTCATCTAACGAGCGACTACAGGCAAACCCTGGTCCCCGTTTCGCCAAAGAAAAGATGCGGCTGTCCAGCGCCGGGAAGGGGGCGTGAAGAATTGGTTCATCTGGATGGCGTTACTTGGGTCGTGCAACAATTCGATTTGTTGCATCTATGAATGCAAATATTTCATGTAAAGGTCTTCCCGTGTCACTGAACGCCTACGAAGTTTTCGTCACCATCGCCGAACGAGGCAGCTTTGCCGCTGCGGCGCATCAGTTGAACCTTTCGCCATCCGCGGTGAGCCACGCCCTTTCCTCGTTCGAGCAAGGAATTGGCTTCGCACTCTTCATGCGCAATCGCAGCGGCGTGCGGCTGACCGCCGGAGGCGAGGCCCTCTTGCCGACCGTCCGAGAAGTGCTACAGAGCCACGAAAAGCTGGGGCAACAAGCGTCGAAGCTTCTGGGACTTGAGGCAGGTACCGTCCGCATCGGCGCATTCAGCAGTGTCAGCGTCGCGTGGCTTCCGAATATCATTCGCTCGTTTGCCAACCTGTACCCCAAAATCGACGTCATCATCGAGCAGGGTGGCTACGACGACGTTGCCGAATGGATAGCGAAGAGCCAGGTCGATTTGGGCTTCATTACGTTGCCTGCGGCCCCTGGACTGGATGTGACGCCGCTATATGCAGACCCACTTGTTTGCATCGCCCCACCGGGCTTTGCACCCAAGGGCGCGGCATACATGACTGTTGAAGAGTTGGCAGAACACAATGTCGTTCTGCAAGGCGAAGGGTATGGCAAGGAAACCCAGCAGTTGCTGGCTAGCCACAAGATTTCCGTCAAATCGAGCGCGCGGGCAATTGATGACGCCGCGATTATCGCGATTGTGGAGAGCGGATTGGGAGTTGCTGTAATGCCTCAACTGGCCTTGCACCACTACCAAAGCTCGGTCCAGGTCTTCCCGTTCTATCCCGCTGAGAGCCGGGCAATCGTCCTCGCGTCCTTGAGCCGAGAGGCTCTGGCGCCAGCCGCGACGGCGATGCACGAACACATCGTCGCGTCAGTGGGGGCGTGGTCCAAACGCGCTGCCTAGTCGGAGGACACTCATTCCCACTTTGTCGAATGGAACCAGCGCCGCGGCGTTTCGCCGGTGACCTGCCGAAAAACCCGGGTGAAATGACTCTGGCTGGCAAACCCGCATGCGCGGGCGATTTCGGCAAGCGGTAGATTGCCCGCCTTCAGCATCGACATCGCGCGCTCCGCCCGCTGCGCCATCAACCAGCGATGCGGGCTCTCTCCCACCTCCTCCTTGAAAGCGCGTGAAAAATGGCGAACGCTCAGGCCAGCCATCTCGGCCAGGGTCACTATGTCAATTTCCTCATGCAAACACGAGTCGACATATTCAACAATGCGCTTGAGCCTCCAGGGTGGAAGTGCGACGTACTTCTCCGGCCGCTCGAGTGAACCAGCGCGCTGCAGGAGATGGGCAACAACTGTGGTCACCGCGCCGTCGACGAGCAGTCGGTCTGTTGCATGCCCCCTCGCTGACGCTTCCCACAAGCGCGTCATCAACTGAGCAATAAACTCATCCTCCCACGTCGCTTGTGCAAGTGGCAGAAACGCTTCAGTCAAACGGTCTGGGGCCGT
Source organism: Burkholderia sp. H160 (assembly GCA_000173575.1). Lineage (GTDB taxonomy): Bacteria > Pseudomonadota > Gammaproteobacteria > Burkholderiales > Burkholderiaceae > Paraburkholderia. The sequence goes on from ABYL01000011.1 coordinate 64,497, forward strand.
AGGTCCGAGGATTCGGCGAACTGTCGGCGAAGGAATCGTCAGCAACAGGAGGCGACGGTTCCCTCTGACCTTCCAGCGACTGGCATTGTCCGCAGGCAAAACGAGCATGCGGCCCGGCGCGGCGGCATCACTGTGCCAACCGTTCCCCATATCCCAAGACCAGGTGTTGTCCGGCGAAGCGGTGAGCGGGAGCGCTACCACTGTTTCAGGGACGCTCGGGTCCACGAATTCGTGGTCGCCCTGCTCCACCGTAATCATGTGGAAGTTGAGGCGACCAGGGGAGTCGCGATGTTCTTGCGGAAATATCGAATACGGAGACTTGCGATAGAAGTCCGCATACCGTACCCAGTCGTTCAATTGCCTCATGACGCCATTCCTATGCGGCACCGCACATGCATGCCCCGTTTGCGAATCGCAGCACACTCACAAGGCGCTGTCAACCATGCGCCACCAAACCAGCAGTCCTGCACTCTTGTTTAAGCGTGGGTTTAAATGCACTCCGCATGTTCGCCGCGCGACCTTACAAGCCTCTGTCTGATTTGTACAGGCGATTAATGGTATTCCCGGGGCTATTTTTGGCGCGAATCGGACGTCATTTTCACGTTTAGGCCAACGCGGATTTCAAACCGCTGAAATCCATTCTGGAGCATTGACGCTCTTTGTGCCCATCGACTAACTTCCAGTCCACTGGATGAGCAACCACGGAATCTGCAAACGGAAAGCAGACCGCAGGTGTGAATTCAGACAGGGTACGTGTGACGCGTAAGTTCTCGCGAGTAAGCTTTCGAAGCACTCGACCTTCCGCCTGAACACAGGCAACGGAGCGTGCCGAATGACAACATATTTATAAGTATTCCTATTTAAATACACAGGCGGGACAGAGTCTTCAAGGACTCACGACGCCCTTTACAACTGAACTCTCGGAGACATCGATGGGACATACCACTGCTACTGAAGTGCTCGCATTGCTTGGAAATAACCCGCTCTGGACGCTTCACGAAATTCTGAAAACCGGTCGCTGGGTCGACCTCACACACACTGCGGACGAAACGTCGCCGCTCTGGTCCGGCTTCACCAAGATGAGCCGCGATGCGCTCTTCAATCTGGACCAGCACGGCTTCCAGGCGCATGTCTTCACTCACGTTGGGCAATGGGGCACGCACGTGGACCCGCCCTCCCACTTCTACGGCGGCCTGCGTTCGCTTGACCAACTTGGAGTAAGGGAACAGCTTCTTCCTCTCGTGGTTATCGACATCCACGAGAAGGTTGCAGCGAATCACGACTACACCGTGTCGATGGATGATGTCATCGACTGGGAGCAAAGACACGGCGCCATCCCTCGCGGCGCGTTCATCGCGCTCCGCACGGACTGGTCCAAGCGTTGGCCAGACCACGCCAGCATGCTCAACTGCGATACCGCCCTCATCTCGCACACCCCAGGCTGGAGTCGCGAAGTCATTGATTACCTCTTCGACGAGCGCGCGGCCACCGGGTGCGGTCACGAGACGCTCGATACAGACCCCGGCTCTGCGACGTCGCGTTCAGACTTCTCACTCGAAGCTCTGGTCCTGTCCAAGGACCGGTATCAAATCGAGCTGCTCGCAAATCTCAGCGAAGTCCCCGAAGTAGGCGCTCTCGTTGTGGTGGCCTTCCCGAAAATCGGCGGCGCCACCGGCTTCCCCGCCCGCGTCTTTGCTATCGCGCCGGTCTAAATCCGACCGTCTCCGCAAATTCTCCGACTCCGTCGCTTTCAAGGAAGGAATTGCACCATGTCCACTGATTCTTTCGGCTACAAGCAAGAGCTAAAGCGTAGCCTGACGTTCGCCGACCTCGTGATATACGGCATCGTCTTCATGATTCCCATCGCGCCGTTTGCAATTTATGGCTACGTTTCCGATGCCTCGGGCGGGATGGTCCCACTCGCTTACATCATCGGCATGGTCGCGATGTTCTTCACCGCGCTCAGTTATAAGGTGCTCTCCGCAGACTTTCCCATCGCAGGCTCTGCGTATGCATACGCACAACGTGGCATAGGTGATACGGCGGGCTTCATCGCCGGCTGGATGCTTATCCTCGACTATCTCCTCATTCCAGCGCTGACCTACGTGGTCGCAGCTGCGGCACTTTCGCAGCTCTTTCCGCTCGTGCCTCGCTGGGTGTGGGTTGTCGTATTCCTCGGAGTCGGCACAGCGACGAACTACTTCGGCGTCCAGGCGACTGCAGCAGTCAACAAGTTCTTCATGTATGCACAGATGCTGGTTCTCGCCATCTTTGCAGCAGTTGGCCTGTATGCGCTGTACCACGGTGTCGGCGCTGGTCGCCTCACGCTGAACCCGCTCTTCCAGCCTGAGGTCTTCAAGAGCGAGCTCATCTTCTCCGCGGTATCCGTTTGCGCCCTGTCCTTCCTCGGGTTCGACGCGATTTCGACGCTCGCAGAAGAGGTGAAGGGCGATAGCAAAAAGACCGTCGGCAATGCGACTATCGCGGCGCTCCTTCTCGCGGGTGGCCTGTTCGTCGCGCAAACGTGGATTGCCGGTGACCTCGCGAACGGCATGAAGTTTAAATCGGCCGACACCGCCTTCTACGAGATTGCTGAACTCGCCGGCGGCAAACCTCTCGCCTTGCTCACCGCCTGGTCGACTGCCATCACCTTCGGCCTGTCGTGCTCCATCGTGTCGCAGGCAGCAATTGCCCGCCTCCTCTACTCGATGGCTCGTGACCGCAAGATGCCGTCGTTCCTTGCCTCTGTGCATCCGAAGTACAAGACGCCGAACGTTGCTCTGGTCCTCGTTGCAATCGTCTCGCTGGCGATTTCGCTGGGCTTCCTTGACCACCTCGACACGCTCACCAACTTCGTCAACTTCGGCGCGCTCACCGGTTTCATGATTCTCCACGTCACGGTCGTGGTGCACTACATCGGCCGCAAGCATTCACGCGCGTTCTTCAAGCACCTCGTCTCGCCTGCCATCGGCTTCTGCGTCCTCGGTTACGTCCTGTATTCCATGGGCGCGGCTACGTGGGAACTGGGAATCGGATGGTTCTGCGTCGGCGTCGTGTACTACCTCGTTCTCACGCGTGTCATGCGTCGTGACATCAGCCTTGAAGTCTAGTAGCTAACCTCGCGCTCGTCGGAACTATGACTCTGGCGAGCGCGAGCCTGTATGCAAATCAATAGATAAATTCAACAATCGGTTTGGAGATTCGAGTCGTGAAGAAAATTGCACTTCAGTCATCCGCTCTGTGTATCGTCGCTATCAGCTCGGCTGCGCATGCTCAGAGTTCGGTGACGTTGTACGGCATCATTGATACCGGCGTAGCCTATGTTCACAACTCGGGCGGACACAGCACGCAAATTACTACGATGTCAGGGAGTCTTGCTGGGTCACGATGGGGTCTTAAGGGCAGCGAAGACCTCGGCGGTGGTCTCAAGACGGTGTTCCAGCTCGAGAACGGGTTCGACCCGACGAACGGCACGCTCGGTCAGAACAGCCGGCTGTTCGGGCGCCAGGCATTCGTCGGCATCAGTAGCGATACGTTCGGCACCGTGACCCTCGGCCGTCAGTACGACCCTATCGTTGACCAAGTACAGCCACTGACCGGTGACAATTACTTCGGTGCAATCTTCGCCCCGCCGGGTGACTTCGACAACTACGACAACAGCATTCGCATCGACAACGCCGTCAAATGGACGAGCCCGTCGTGGAGTGGAGTAACTCTCGAGGCACTGTATGCGTTCGGAGGACTGGCTGGCTCAGTCGGTTCGGGTCAAACGTACAGTGCCTCCGCTGGCTACAGTATCGGTTCATTCAACGTGGCCGCTGGTTACATGCACATCGACTACGGGAACGCCCGCTTGACGACCCGTCCGTCTGGGTCGGCCGACTCGCTTTATAACAGTGCAGTGAACAGCGCGTACTCTTCGGCACGTTCTGTCAACAGTACACGCGTCGCGGGGCAATACGTCATTTCCAGCGTCACGTTCGGAGCCGCCTATAGCTTCACCCAATACAACCCCGATGCCATGTCGTCGTTCTCGACTTCGCAGAAATATCAGAACGCTTCCGTGTTCGGCATCTGGCAAGTGCTGCCGACCTTCTCCCTCGGAGCTGGATACAACTATACGAAGACTAGCGGCGATTCATCGGCGAAATACAACATGTTCAGCCTCGGCGCCGACTACACCCTGAGCAAACGCACGGACGTCTATGCAATCGCCGGCTACACGCACGCCTCCGGTGAGAATGGCCACGGCCCCGCGGAAGCGGTCGTCGGTTCGTTCGACATCAATTCGGGGAGTTCGTCCCAGGCAATCGCCGTTGTCGGCTTGCGACACACGTTCTGAGCGTTGTAGCTAGAACAGGAACCCTTAACTCAGTCTGCCTGCGAGAGGCGTTGGCACACGTAGCGACGTCAAGTTTGCTGCGTGTGCTTTTTTTATTCAGCGGACTTCGGCTAATGAAGGCGGGACCACTTCCACATATTTCGAGCACTCCCCTTCTTGCTCACGAAGTAGGCTTCCGCGGGGAAACAAGGCTGGAGAGTCTATTTAATGATGTACCTCGAGGCCGCGGGTGGGCCACAACTTGAACTGAGCGTGATGACATGTTGCCGGACTTAGTTTCCTTATCTCTTTTTCTCCGGACGGTAGACAGTGGGAGCTTGTCCAAGGCTGCGGAGCAGTCACATATCGCTCTCTCAGCGGCTAGTCGACGAATCGCGCTTCTTGAACATCAATACAATGTCAAATTGCTCGACAGGACTCCGCGTGGGACTGAGGCTACTGAAGCCGGAAAGGCGCTTGCGTCTCACGCCCGCCTCATGCTTCGGGAATCAGACCGATTGCAGACTGACATGGCTGACTACGCGAAAGGTCTGCGCGGCGTCGTGCGTTTGCATGCCAACACGTCCGCCCTCAGCCAGTACCTCCCATACGGATTGGCGTCGTTCTCGAAAGCCTGTCCGGACATCAAGGTCGAAGTGCAAGAACGACTTAGCGTCGAAATCCTTCGTGAGCTTCGCGAGGGAGCAGTAGACATCGGAGTTGCATTCCCAGGACAGCCCACTGCGAAAGGATTGCGTTGCTACCCGTACAAGGTGGACCAACTCGTTGCGGTGCTGCCGGATTCCTACGGTACTTCAGCCGAGAGTCTGCGCCTTGTTGACATCCTCGACGACGACCTGGTCGTGCTTGAAAGTAATACGGCAATGCTGAAGATGTTGGAAGATGCAGCAGCGATTGCGGGCAAGCCACTACGCCTTCGCGTACAGGTCAAGAGCTTCGAAGCAATCTGCCGGATGATTGAAGCCGGCATGGGCGTGGGCATCCTCCCCGAGCTCGCGGCGCAGTCGTTTGGACTGGGCCTCAATTTGAAGCTGGTTCCGCTCTCTGACGAGTGGGCGGTGCGGCAGATGTATATCTGCGTGCGAGACGAGTCTCTATCGCTCTCAGTACAGAGGCTCGTGGACCATCTGCTCACAGACTCCCCGCCCAGCGCCGGCGCCAAGAACTAGATTGCCAGGAGCTGTCGCATTTTCCAGCAATGAGGCGATTCTCGCTCGGCCAAACCCTTCTCGATGCGCGAAGGAGGGTTGCCGAAATACGACTACTTAAGCGATTCGACCACTCATAAAATTGTTACCACGAACCCTGCGGCGCCTCCTCCCCAGGTGAATTTCGGGTGAAGCGTCGGGCAGTTCGCAATCAAGCGCGATTCTCAGCGCAACGTGTTGAGCCACGCACACACAACAGCGCCTCTTCTCTTTTCTCGGGTGAGTAAGGGCCTGTCGGGCACTCAAGAGGCAAGTGCCCGGTCTCTTTTTACGACCACTTCCAGTGGCATTTGACTTATGAAGAACCAGACACCCGCATCGTGCGCGAGGTCAGCGCATGCCGCTTTGCAAACGGAATCCGTAGAACACCCTGAATCTCACTCAGCCAGCAGGAGAAGCGGTGAATCGGCAATCGCTGAAGCGCAGGCCAATGCATACGACTGGATGTCGCACCACGCGCCGTTCGAATGTATCGATTGGTGACGGCTCGATTCAATTCCCGGCATCGCGCCGGGACCCCATGGAAGCTATGGTGGCTCCCTAACTCGACACGATTCTCGTATTTGCATGACTACCTCGAGCAAACGCCAAATCCCATCGTACATACCTGGCTATGGGGAAATCAGGCCATACGCTGGCCCATCCGTCACGCCAGACTGGGTTGAGCGTCGTCCGTGTCCAGTGCGGCCGGTGGCCGACGGCAGGTCGAAAGTTCTATCGAATATTGAGTCTGCGCTCGAGGCCTGTGAGCTGAAGAGTGGTGACACGATTTCGTTTCACCATCATCTGCGCAATGGTGACGGGGTTCTGAATCAGGTCCTTGCCGCGGCGGCGAGAAAAGGCATCAAGAATTTGACCATTGCGGCCAGCTCGTTGTTTTCTGTTCATGCACCGCTCGTTGAGCATCTGCGCAGCGGAGTAGTGGCCCGAATCTACACGGCTTATATGTCGGGTCCGGTGGCGGACTTTGTCTCTTCTGGCGCGCTCTCGACACCTGTCGTGTTTCAAACACACGGTGGACGGGCCCGTGCAATCGAGGCAGGTGAGCTACAAATCGATGTGGCGTTCGTAGCCGCTCCAGCTGCCGACGAGTACGGTAATCTGAACGGTGTCGATGGACCAGCGGCGTGTGGCCCGCTCGGATACGCGGTCGTCGATGCGCAGAACGCGCACCGCGTTGTCGCGGTGACCGACCACCTGCAACTGTACCCGCTGTGCCCGGTCGACATCCACCAAGACCACGTCGATTATGTTGTCTCCGTGGAATCAATTGGGGACCCGGCGGGCATTCTTTCTGGAACGACAAGGCCGACCAGTGACTCGCTCGGACTCAAGATAGCCGAGATTGCTTCGAGAGTGATTGAGGCCTCCGGTCTGCTTAAGGACGGTTTCTCGTTTCAGACTGGTGCTGGTGGCGTCTCAATTGCCGTCGCGCAGTATGTGAAGGTTTTGATGGAGCGTGACCGAATTCAGGGCGGTTTCGCGGCCGGCGGCGTGACTGGCGAGCTTGTCGATATGCTTGAGCGAGGCCTGTTTCGGACGATATTCGACGTACAGTGCTTCGATTTGCGTGCGGTGGAATCGTATCGGGCGAACCGGCGACATCAGGCAATGTCTGCGTCGTTGTACGCGAATCCGCACTGCCGAGGCGCCATGGTCAATCGGTTGGACGTGATGGTACTTGGCGCTTCAGAAGTCGACCTCGACTTCAACGTCAACGTGACGACAGGCGCTGACGGCTCTATACTCGGTGGCTCGGGAGGTCATGCTGACACGGCGGCAGGCTCGAAGCTCGCCATAGTAACGACTCGGCTCACATCGAAGCTTGGGCCGAAGATTCTTGACGAGGTCGGGTGCCTCACCACTCCGGGCGAGACTGTAGACGTCGTGGTCACAGAGATTGGTGCCGCCGTGAATCCGCGTCGTTCTGATTTGCTGCAACACTTCCAACGAGCTGGCATTGAAGTCATGTCCATCAAGGAGCTGCGCGACGCCGCACACGCTTTGGGCGCATCCCGCCCGCCACGAAATCGGGACGGGCGCATTGTAGGTGTCGTGGAGTACCGCGATGGAAGTGTAATCGACGTCATACGCTCTCGACTCTGACGGTGCGTTACGTCTCCCTCTTACAGCGGCGATATTGTCCGTGTCTCTCAGGTTCAACAGCGCGGCTAACGGGACACCATGCCGCCCTCGCCCAGCGCATGGCCGCCATGCCCGCACCCCGTCCTGCTCGGACGATGCCTCCAAGTGCGGGGTTGGCGGGCACGTCAAATGGCGCTACCGCCCTTTTTCGCCTTCGAGTCACGCCCCCGCAATCACGGGCCCTGCCCCGCAATAGCCCTCTGCAACCGGAGAATGTCGCTCAGCTCGAACTCCTCCACGGACGGCGGCGTTCGACGCTGCGCAATCGCGACGTCATGAGCGATACGGAACGCCCGAGAGCGCTCCGCAAGCAGCGCAGATAGCGCCTCCTCAAGGAGCGCGCGGTCTTCAGGACCGAATCCGCTCCACACCGAAGTCAACGAGGGTGACACATTCGTGCCCAGCGCTTCCGCTTGGTCCAAAACTTCCTTCCGCATGGCCTCCTCCGTTCTGTCTGCCGCCTATAACCGCAATGAAACCATGTCTGAAAACGTTATCTGATTAGGGAAAACACCGGCATAGAATCCAGTTGACCCATATGTTCCAAGTACATAGACTCCGAGAAAACGTTATCACACGTTTCAACGCGGAGAATCAAATGTCGGAGAAATTGGACCCATCTGCAAGCGGAGCCAGCAACAGCGACGCTCCTCTGCCCTTGGCGGGCAAGCGAATCGTAAGTTTTTGCCATTTCCTTCAGGGCCCTGCGGCAGTGCAGTACCTCGCCGACCTCGGCGCTGAGGTGGTCAAGGTTGAGCCCATCGCGGGGGCCTACGAGCGTCACTGGTCCGGCGCAGACCTATATGTCGACGAAACCAGCGTGTTCTTCCTCGCCGCCAACCGGAATTGCCGCAGTCTGGCCGTCGATTTGAAATCGCCGGAGGGCAAGCAAGTCGTCGAAAAGTTGATTTCGAATGCTGACGTGGTCATTCAGAACTACCGCCCCGGAGTTCTCGAACGGCTCGGCTTTGGCTATGAAGACTGCAAGCGCCTGAAGGCCGACATCATCTACGCAGCAGCGACCGGCTTCGGTTCGTCGGGACCGCTCGTCGAAAAACCGGGCCAAGACCTCCTCATCCAGGCTCGCTGTGGCCTCGCCGCAGCAACGGGCTCCACGCCAACTCCGGTTGGCGGCGCAGTGATTGACCAGCACGGCGCAGCCCTGCTCGCGATGGGTGTGCTGGCCGCTCTCGTGAAGCGCGCGGCAACCGGTCAAGGCGGACTCGTTGAAGGAAACCTGCTTAACGCAGGCATCGACCTTCAAATGGAGGGCATCACCAGCTTCCTGACAGGACGTTTCGATGACGACCGGTTTGACCGTCATCCAAGGCTCGCCACCTGGCTGCACCAGGCGCCGTACGGCCTCTATCAGCTCGCGGACGGCGCAATCGTCCTGCCCTTGACTGACCCCAAGGCGTTGGCCGAGGCACTCGACAGTGAACCGTTGCGCGCACTGTCGAACATTGACCTGTACAGCGAACGCGACCGCTATGCCGATGTGCTTCAAGAGGTATTCCGTACACGCACCTTCGATGAAGTGGCTCCCGGTCTTGACACACAAGGTGTCTGGTTCGCCAAGGTTCAAAGCTACGCCGACCTCCGTGCCGACGAGCAGGTTCAGCACAACGGCGTTTTCCGGCGCGTCGACATCAACGGCTCAGAGGTTGTGCTCGTCAATCACCCCGTTCGTTACGACGGACAAGTCCTTCCGTTGCGGCGCCTCGCGCTACGCCCCGGCCAGGACACGCGCGAGATTCTCGGCGAACTTGGATACAGCGACGCGGACGTTGCGACGTTTGAGGAGCACAAGGCAATCAGGCGTGGCGAACGGAGGGAGTGGAAAGAGAAATTCATCAAGTAGTAAGCGTCAATAAATCCAGGGACGGCCAGAGGCCGTCGTCCATATCGGAGGAGCAACCATGAAGATGCAGAACGTTATTCGCAGCGCTGTAACGATGATGGCCGCAGCCGCTGTTGCCATGTACGCGCTGAGCGCCACAGCTGACGACAAGATTGTTATCGGCTTCAGCCAGTCGACCCTCAACCATCCGTGGCGCGTCGCGCAAACGGAAGGCAACAAGAAGTACGCCGCCGCGCACTATCCCGACGTCAAGCTCATCGTGACGGACGGTCAAAACAATGCGTCGAAGCAGACTTCGGACGTTGAGAGCCTGATGGCGCAAGGCATCAAGGTACTGATGATTAGCCCGTTGACGAGCCAGGCACTGACCCCAGTTGTCAAGGAAGCCATGGACCACGGCATCAAGGTCGTGACGTTGGACCGTCGTGTTAACACCCCCGTCACCGCTCACGTAGGGCCGGAAGACCTGCCCATCGGTCGTCAGGCGGGCGAACTCATCGCGAAGAAGCTGAATGGTCAGGGTGAGATTGTCGAACTTGGCGGCACAGCCGGTGCATCGGTTGCTATCGACCGCGACAAGGGTTTCCGTGAGGCGATTGCGAAGTACCCAGGACTCAAGGTCGTGGCCTTCCAGAACTGCGACTTCCTGCGCGAGCCGGCCATGAAGTTCATGGAGGACCAGATTCAGCGCTTCAAACCGGGCGAAATCAAGGCTGTCTACGCCCATAACGACGAGATGGCGCTTGGAGCCATCCAGGCACTGGAAGCAGCGGGCCGCCTCAAAGACATCGTAGTCGTCGGAATCGACGGGCAGAACAACGCGATTCAGTCCGTCGCAGATGGCAAGCTGACCGCGACGTTCATCTATCCGTTCGTCGCACCCGAAGGCATCGAGACCGCCTACAAGGTTGCCAAAGGCGAGACCGTGCCCAAGGACATCAAGCTGCAATCGACGATGATTACGAAGGACAACGCGTCGCAGTACATCGGCAAGGGATTCTGACGCCTCTTCGGAACGCGGCGCCTAGTTCAGGCGCCGCCACCTTTGCGACCTTCAACCGAGCACACCATGCAAGACTTTTACCTTTCTGTGGGCGACAGCGTCGAGTTCAGCAAGACGGTATCTGAAACGGACGTCTATCTCTTTGCAGGCATTACTGGCGACTTCGCACCCATTCACGTCAACGCCGAATATATGAGCAAGTCCGCCTACGGACAGCGTCTTGCCCATGGGGCGCTGATGGTTGGGTTTATGTCGACGGCGTCGACCGCGATTGTCGCGAAAGCCAAAGCGATGCCGGAGTTCGACGAAACTCCGGTAGCGCTTGGCTACGACCGCATGCGCTTTCTGCGTCCTGTCTTTCTTGGCGATACCATCACGGTGAAGTATCGAATCGAAGAAGTCGATACTGTCAAACGCCGCACAAGCGCCTCCATCGAAGTGATTAACCAGCGCTCGGAACAAGTCTGTGTGGCCACCGGCTTGTTGAAGTGGGTGCCCGTTCAGAAGTAGGTGCGCTATGTATGACTACATCGTTGCAGGCGGCGGCTCGGCCGGATGTGTTCTTGCCGCGCGCCTGAGTGAGAACCCCGACGCAAAGGTCCTGCTGCTTGAAGCAGGGCCAAGCGATTGGAACCCGTACATCCACTTTCCGGTTACCTACTACAAGACCGCCAAAGGGTCATTGACGTGGGGACTGGAAACTGCGCCGAGCCGTGCTCAGAACAACATCGTTACGCCCTACACCCAAGCTCGGGTGCTGGGCGGCGGCAGTTCCATCAACGCGCAGGTGTACACGCGTGGCGTTCCGGAAGACTACGACCGCTGGGAGAGAGACTTCGGATGCGAGGGCTGGTCCTATCGCGATGTGCTGCCCTTCTTCCGGAAGGCCGAGCGCAACGAGCGGTTCGCAGACGAGTTCCACGGTATTGACGGCCCACTGGGCGTGTCTGACCAACGCTATACCAGCCCTGTCACGAAGGCATGGGTCCAGGCGTGCCAGCAGGCCGGCATTCATTACAACGCCGACTTCAATGGCGCCTCCCAGGCCGGCTCGGGCCTGTATCAGATTACCAACCTGGACGGAAAACGCTGCAGCGCGGCTGTAGGCTATCTTCGACCAGCCCGCAAGCGCTCCAATCTGACCGTTATTACAGGAGCCATAGCGACGCGTATCGTGATGGAGGGCAAACGTGCGGTGGGTGTCGAATACGTTCAGGGCGGCAATCGGCAAGTGGCGCGCGCACAAACGGAAGTCATCGTTACGTCGGGCGCAATCGGTTCGCCGAAGTTGCTAATGCTGTCGGGTATCGGCCCTGGCGAGCATTTGACCCAGCATGGCATCAAGGTTCAGCACGAGCTTCCGGGCGTCGGTCAAAACCTGCACGACCACCTCGACGTGTTCATGATTTATGAACTGACGGGCGCGCACAGCTACGACAAGTACAAGAAGTTCCGCTGGCAGGTCGCGGCTGGCCTCCAGTACGCACTGTTCCGCTCGGGCCCCGTCACTTCGAATGTTGTCGAAGGTGGGGCGTTCTGGTGGGCGGACAAATCGCAGAAGGACCCCGATTTGCAGTTCCACTTTCTCGCGGGTGCAGGCATCGAGGCTGGTATTCCCGACGTCCCGGGTGGCAATGGCGCAACCCTGAATGCGTATCTGACGCGGCCCAAGTCGCGCGGCAGCGTGACGCTGCGCTCAGCAGACCCGTTGGCACCGCCAGTGGTCGACCCCAACTTCCTTGATGACCCGTACGACCTGAAATATACGATTGAGAGCGTTAAGGTCGGTCAGGAGGTGATGCGTCAAAGCGCGCTGGCGAAATACATCAAACGCGAGCACTTCCCGGGCAGCGCAATCCAGGACCCCGGTGGGTACGAAAAGTTTGTGCGTGAACAGGCCCGTACGGGCTACCACCCTGCAGGCACATGCCGGATGGGAGTGGGCGCAGGCGCCGTTGTGGATACCGACCTACGGGTTCATGGCGTCGACGGTTTGCGTGTGGCGGATTGCTCTGTGATGCCGCAACTCATCTCCGGCAACACGAACGCGCCGACCATCATGATTGCGGAGCGATTGGCCGACAAGCTGGCAGCCAAAAACCGGCTTGCCTCGCCGCAGGACATCACTACCTTGCCGCTGCGCTTGAAGGAAACGCATCACACGTGACCGTCAGCAGCGGTGAGAGTGCAGCGTACACCAGGCGTCCGACCGGGCGTTTTATTGCTTGCACTCCAGCGTATATCGTGACGGGGTGGCAATGGATGAAGCGTAGGCGATGGTGGCCCAAGAGATGGCGGTCGCCAATGCCCGCAGTGCCTACGAAATGCGCGCCATCGTACTCGTCCGAGGACGATGGCACCTGCATGTCAGGTGCTCTTTGCGCGACTGACAGCCTCGGTGACGGGGCCCGTGCTCTGTCGAACAATGAGGGGTGTCTCGAGCTTCGCATGAACCCGCTCTGAGTCACCGGAGAGCAGACGAGAAACTGCCACTGCGGTGAGACGGCCCATCTCGGTCCCGGACACATCAACCGTCGTCAAGCTCGGCTTTAGATACTCGCCAAACTCCAGATTGTCGAAGCCAACGAGAGAAATGTCGCGCGGGCAGTCGATACCCGCTTCGTCGCATGCCTTGAGTGCGCCAGCAGCCAGCACGTCCGTGCCACAGAAGACAGCCGTGAATTTAGCACCTGACGCCAACTGCTTTTGCATTGCCGAGTAGCCCGCGGCCATTGAATACTCTTCTTCTACGACGACGATGTCGCTCGACGGCACGCCAAGCGCCCCCAGCTGTGTCGTGAAGCCAAGCTTCCGGTCGCGAACGCGGTCATTGTGCCTCGACATGCCCGAAATCATCAGAAACTTGCGATGGCCAAGCGAATGTAGATAACGCCCGACCTCGCCGGCCGCTTCAGCATTGCTGAAACCGATTGACGAAAGCGACTGGTCCTCAGAATTGCTGTACGTCAGCACGCAGCCGATGCCCTGCTCCCGCAGCAGCGTCATGGTGTCATGCCGCTGCACATCGCCCACCAGCACCACCGCCTCGACGCCTCGCTCAGCCAGCAGGCGCGCCTCACGGTATTCAGTGTCCAGCGAATAGCCTGAGGAATTCAGTATCAACGAGATGCCCTGCTCAGACAGTTGCTGTTGCAGCGACTCCACCATCCGCGCGTAGATAGCGTAGTTCAGCGTGGGAATGATTGCCCCCACCAGCTTGGCTTTCGTAGAACGTAGAGCACGCGCCGCGCCATTGGGGACGAACCCCAGTCGGCGGATTGCCGCCTCAACACGCACCCGAATGTCGGGCGTCACTTTGTCCGGCTTGTTCAGCACACGGGAAACGGACGCAATAGACACCTCAGCAAGCCGCGCAACGTCCACCAGCGTGACGTTCGCGTCCGGCCGGGCCGCGCGTGCCCGGGCAGGCTTGGCGACAACAGGTTCATCTGGCAGCTTGTTCATCTTTCGCACCCACTGAAAACGTTATCGAGATTTTACGCTCGCAATTGTCAGAAGTCACTCGCCAAAACCATGATTTCACGGTGTATCAAGGATTTCGCGGAAAAACGTCTCGTTATTCCAGGGTTCATCCCGATTGAGAAAACGTTATCAGGAGACGATTCTTACGCTACGTGCTGCATCCGAACTGCTCGATTGCCGTGGCGCTCACCACGGACGGGCCGACACCGCTAACACGCGGGCTGGGAGTTATTGTGTCGCAAAACTTGCTCGAAATGCGGGACATCCGCAAACACTTCGGTGGCGTCCACGCGCTGAAGGGCGTGTCGTTCACCGTCCGCCACGGCGAGATTCACGGGCTTGTCGGCGAGAATGGTGCTGGCAAATCAACCCTGATGAAGGTGCTCGCCGGCGCCTATGTAGCTGACGGTGGCGAGGTGTCGATTGACGGCTCGCCAGTCACCCATCCCACTACGCATGCGATGCGGGAAAAGGGTATTGCCGTCATCTATCAGGAATTGGCGCAAGCGCCGCATCTGAGCGTCGCTGAAAACGTATTCTTGGGCCGGTTGCCAAAAAAGGCATTTGGCGGTGTCGACTGGAAGAGCCTCAACGCCAATGCGCGCGAAGTCATCACCCGCATCGGCTTCGACCTGAACCCGCGGGCGAAAGTCGCGGATTTAAGTGTGGCCCAGCGCCAGATTGTGGAAATCGCAAAGGCGATTTCGCAAAACGCGAGGCTCGTCGTGCTAGACGAGCCGTCCGCAGTGCTGGCCGATAGCGAACTACAGGCGCTCTTCGGCATCATGCGCAGGCTCGCGAAAGAGCAGAACGTCTCGTTCATCTACATCTCGCACCGGCTCAACGAAATTTTTGACATTTGCCAACGCGTGACCGTGCTGCGTGACGGAGCGGTCATTGACACGCAGCCCATTGAGGCAGTGACTTCGGCAGACCTTATCCGCAAGATGGTCGGCCGCGAGCTGAAAGACGTGTTTCCGAAGAAGGACCGGGAGGCCGGAAAGGTGGTCATGTCTGTCAAAGGCCTTACCCGCGAAGGCGTGCTCGACGACATCTCATTCGATGTTCGTGGCGGAGAAATCGTGGGACTTTGCGGACTAGCCGGTTCTGGTCGCACGGAAGTCCTCCGCGCCATCGCCGCTGCCGACCCTATCGATGGCGGTCAAATCGAACTCTTCGGCAAGACGGTCTCGATTCGTTCACCTCGTCACGCCAAGTCTCTGGGCGTCGGCCTGTTGTCTGAAGACCGCAAGGTTGACGGTCTCTTCCTTGACCAGAGCGTCTCCTTCAACGTCACCATCGGAAAGCTCTCGACGGTTGGCGGCCCGCGCGCCATCAAGAAGCGCCAGGAGAAGGAACTCGTGGGCGGCTATGTGCGCAGGCTCAGCATCAAAACGCCCTCGGTGAACGCCGACGTCCGGCACCTTTCTGGCGGCAATCAACAGAAATGCGCTATCGCCCGGCAGTTGAATGCAGGCACGAAGATTTTTCTGATTGACGAGCCGACGCGAGGCGTCGATGTCGGTGCTCGACGCGACATCTACGAAGTGCTCATTGAGGTCCTGCAGTCGGAAGACCGCGCAATCCTCATGGTCTCATCCGAACTGCCCGAGATTCTCGGTATGTGCGACCGCATTCTTGTCATGAGGGAAGGAAAACTCATGGCCGAGCTTGCGCGTCAGGGCGCGACCGAGGAAATCATCATGCAACACGCAACGCGACACTAAGGAGCTTCAATTGACCAGGTCATATGGACATTTCATCGCCAATCAGTTCACGAACACCGATTCGGCGAAATTCATCGAGCGCGTGTCGCCGGTGAATGGAGAGACAGTGGCGCGCTTTGCGGAAGGAACGGCCACCGAGATTGATGCGGCTGTGGTCGCAGCACGTCAGGCCTTCGACAAGGGGCCATGGCCACAGATGGACGCGGGCGCACGCGCGGCGATTCTGCGCAAATGGTCGGCAAAGATTGCGGAAAATCGCGAAGCATTGGCTCGCATCGAAGTCGAGGAAGTCGGCAAACCCATCCGCTACGCACGCGCTGACATGGACACCGTCTGTGCGCTAATTGATTACGCGGCCGGTCTGGGCATGCAGTCGCATGGCCTCGCCTACTCGTCAATTGGGCCTAACCGCACCGGCGTGGTCTTGCGCGAGCCTGTGGGCGTCGCGGGCATCATCGTCCCCTGGAATTTCCCGGCGGAGACTTTCGCGAAGAAGGTGCCGTTCGCATTGGCAGCAGGCTGTGCCTGTGTCGTCAAGCCGTCGGAATTTACCTCTGGCACCGCCCTCGAACTCGCCCGCCTCGGCGCTGAGGTCGGCATTCCGGCGGGCGTCATCAACGTCGTGACTGGCTATGGTCACGCTGTGGGCAGCGCACTTTCCGGCCACAACGGCGTCGACATCGTTTCTTTTACCGGCTCGACTCGTGTCGGCAAGCAGATTATTGCGAGCGCCGGCGAGCACACCGCGCGCGCCGCAGTTGAACTCGGCGGCAAGGGCGCCACCATCGTGTTCGATGATGCCGACCTGTCGGACGCCGTCCGCGGTGCTCTGACAAGCATCAGCTTCAACCAGGGTGAATGCTGCGTCGCAGGTTCGCGACTGCTCGTCCACTCCAGCATCGCGGACAAATTCCTCGGGCAACTGGTAGAGGCAATGGCAGGCCTGCGAATCGGCGACCCATTCGACGAAGCGACCGACGTCGGCTCGATGATTCATGGCGACCACTTTCGCAGCGTCATCGGCCACATCGAGACGGCGCAAAAAGAAGGCGCTGCGGTGCTCTGCGGAGGCGTGCCCGGAACGCGTGAGGAAGGTCTGCGCATCGCTCCCACCGTTCTCGACGGCGTGAGCCCTTCGATGTCCGTGTTTCGTCAGGAGGTCTTTGGCCCGGTGCTCGCAGTAACGCGCTTCGATTCCGTTGAAGAAGCAATCGCCCTGGCCAACGACACCGAGTATGGCCTCGCCAATAGCGTCTGGTCCAAGAACATTGACACCGTGATGACCGTGGCAAAAGCGCTGCGCTCGGGAATCGTATGGGCAAATACCGCACTCGATGGCGCGCTGCAACTGCCCTTCGGCGGCAACGGAAAGTCGGGATTTGGCCGCGAACTTGGCGAAGCCGGTCTGGAAGAGTTCACCAGCCTGAAGTCGATTCTGATTCACACGGGCAAGCGCAACGATACATTTGGCGTCGCGCCGGCGGTCGCACAATGATTCGCGTCCTCTTCAGCGACGTTGACCGAACGCTGCTCACCCACGGCTACGAGCTTCTGCCAGAAGTTTTCCAGGCTGTGAGTGCAGCGAGGAAATCGGGCATCGAGGTCATCCTTGCAACCGCGCGGCCGCCGATGGCTGTGCTGCCCTATGCCGAGAGGCTGGGCACTATGGACATGTGCATCTGCCTCAACGGTGCGTGGGTCGGCGGTCTGCGTGACGGTGAGGCAACGATTCTCGGTCAGGTGCCGTCCGATGTCATCGACGAGGTCGTGGAAATGTCGGCCCCCGTTGGCGTCGAGTTGCTCTTTTATACCGCGACAGAGATTTACACGCCGCGAATCGCGCCCGCTGTGCTGACGCACTGCAAGCGAACGGGAGAAGTCGCAAATGAGATTGCGGACGTACGGCAGATACGCGGTCCGGTTCTGAAGGTGCTTTGCATTAGTACGCTGCCCGATGCGAACGCGGTATTTCGCAAAATCGGCGAATCCATCGGCGACAAAGCTGCGTGTGCAAAGTCGCGGACGGACCTCCTGGAAATAACCGATTCGAATGTATCAAAAGGCCGGGCAGTGGCAGAGATTGCGCGGCAACGCGGATTGGTCAGGTCTGAGTGCGCCGCCATCGGCGACAGCGATAACGACCTTTCTCTGCTGGCTTGGGCTGACGTCAAGTTGACTGTCGACAACGCGATGCCTGCTATCAAGCGAATCGCCCCGCTTCATTTTGCGTCGTGCGATGTAGGCGGAATCGCCCAGGCCATCGCATATCTACAGGCTCGAAACCGGTCCGAGCAGTATCGCTCTGCCCAGTAGCAGCTACGAGTGTTTTAGGAGACAACCATGACCACCACGGTTCAGAACCAACCCACCACGCCCTCGCATCGCCGAGATTTTATAGCAGTGCTTAAAAGCTACGGCCTCGTCTGGGTGCTGCTAGGCCTTTGTGCTATCGCCACCTGGCTTTCGCCGAGCTTCCTGGGGGTGATGAATCTGGTCAACGTTCTGCGACAGATTGCGCTGCTAGGCATTGTCGGTATCGGCATGACTTTCGTGATTCTTGCGCGGGGCATTGACCTGTCAGTCGGGTCGATAGTCGGGCTTATTGCAGTTTGCACTGCACTGATGCTTACACAAGGCTATCCGGTCTACCTTTGCGTGCTTGCCGCCATCGCCCTCGGCCTTGCGCTCGGTGCACTCAATGGTCTGGGCATCGCGATAGGCCGCCTTCCGGCATTCATCATGACGCTCGGCACGATGGTGATGTTCCGCGGAATGGCGCTGTCTATCGCGAATGGACAACCAATCAACGTGAGCTCAGCGCCCGGCTTTGATTACATCGGCTCCGGCGAGATTCTGGGTCTTCCGATAGTTGTCTGGTTATTCGCCGCCATCGCACTCCTCGCCTATCTGGTACTGCGTTACACGTCGTTCGGACGATACGTCTATGCGGTCGGCAGCAACACAGAAGCTGCCCACCTCGCTGGCATTAACACGCGTGTCATCAGCTTCATCGTTTATGTAATTTCGGGTTTGACGGCCGCCATCACCGCTATCGTGTATGTCTCCCGTTTGACTGTAGGCGAACCGACCGCCGGGACAGGGCTCGAACTCGAAGCTATCGCGGTGACGGTCATCGGCGGCACGAGCCTGTTCGGTGGCGAAGGTGGCGTGATGGGGACGGTTCTGGGCGCGGCCATCATCGCTGTCCTCGCGAATGTCATGAACCTCTTGGGCATTAGTCCTTTCACCCAACAAATCATCAAGGGCGCAATCATCATCGTCGCCGTCCTGTTCGAAATGTATCGTGGCAAAGGGAAGAAGGCATGAACACCGCGAACCAAGTGGGCAGCGGAGACGCCGCACCTGCCGCGCGTCTGCCGCTCCAGGGCATCAAGGTCATCAGCCTCTGCCACTATCTGCAAGGGCCCGCTGCAGTCCAATACCTCGCAGACATGGGCGCGGAAGTTACCAAGATTGAGCCGCGCCATGGGGCTTTCGAGCGTCACTGGTCCGGAGCGAACGTGTTTATTGATGGCGTCAGCGGCTTCTATCTGGCCGCGAACCGGAACTGCCGTAGCGTAGCGCTTGATTTGAAGACGGCTCAAGGACGCGAAATCGTGCTGAAGCTCGTTGCCAGCGCCGATGTCATCGTCGACAACTTTCGAAGTGGCGTCATGGACCGGCTGGGCCTGTCAGAGGCGATGCTACGTCAGGCAAACCCAGGGCTCATCATCGCGTCGGCGACCGGCTTCGGCTCATCGGGCCCGCTGCGTGACAGCCCCGGCCAAGACCTGCTCGTGCAAGCCCGTACGGGCCTGATTGCAGCGACCGGCCACTACTCGAGCCACCCGTCTCCGGTGGGTTGCGCCCCTGTCGACCAGCATGGTGCATCGCTGCTAGCGATGGGAATCCTGGGTGCCTACATTCACAAGTTGCGCACGGGCGAAGGCTCGCGAGTGGAATCGAGCCTTTTCAATGCGGGTATCGACCTGCAGCAGGAGGCGCTGGCGAACTACTACTCGGGCGGGTTCCAGAAGTCGAAGCTCGACCGCGCTCACCAACTGGGCACCTGGTTTCATGCAGCGCCCTACGGGGTCTACCGTCTTGCCGACGGCAAGCTGATGGCAATTTCTAATGTCGACCCCGTCAACTTCGCGAGAGCCCTCGACAGCGAAGAGCTGATGGCGATTGCCTCGATTGACAGACATCTGGAACGCGACCGATACGCGGCGAGCACGGCACAGGTTCTGGCCAGTCTCACGTACGCCCAGGCGGCGTCACGCTTTGACGAGTTCTCGATTTGGTACGCCCCGGTCAATACCTACGATGAGCTGCTCGAAGACCCGCAAGCCCAGCACAACCAGGTCTTTGAGACGAGCGTTGTAAAGGAAAGCAACGCGACACTCGTGAGGCACCCCGTTTCCTACAACGGCATCAAGCCCGGCATGCGCTTTGTCGCGCTGTCGTGCGGAGAGCATACCGAGCAGGTTTTGCAGGAGCTCGGCTACAGCATCGAAGAGATTTCGGCCTTGAGCAAGAATGAGGTTGTCGCACTCGGTACTCCGCAGGTTATCCAGTCTAACGAGCTTCATGCATAAACCAGGCATACACGTCATGACAAACGCAAACAGCACCTCCTTCATCGAACCGACGATTCAGTTTGTTATCGACCGAATCGACCAGCAACGCGCCCGACAGGCCGATTTTCCGCATATCACCAAGGGCGGCAAGTGGGTCTACACGGAAGACGGCGTGTGGACTGGTGGCTTCTGGACCGGGCTTCAGTGGCTGGCGTACAGCGAGACGAAGGACGAAAAGTTTCTTCATGAAGCTGAGCGTCTGACGCAGCGTCTACTGCCGCGTGCAAACGACGAAGTGAACCACGACCTTGGGTTCATGTTCTATCCCACAGCCGTGTACGGATGGCGTGCGACGGGCAAGGAAGAGTATCGGGCAGCCGCAGTGCGGGCTGCTGAAAGCCTCGCCAAACAATTCAACAAGGAAGCGGGTTTCATTCCTGGGTGGGGATTCTTCGGTGGTCAGAATTGGGCCGGCTCAGTGCTCATCGACACGTTGATGAATCTGCCGTTGCTTGTGTGGGCGACGGAAAATGGCGGCAGCCAAGACCTGCTTGACGTAGTGACCAAGCACACCGAAACCGCACTGCGCAATCACCTCCGCGAGGACGGCTCGGTGTATCACGTTTTCGTCTTCGATGAAAAGTCCGGCAAGCCTTTGCGCGGTGACACCTATCAGGGGAAGTCGGCCGAAAGCGCGTGGTCGCGTGGTCAGGGATGGGCTGTTGCTGGCCTGTCCATGCTCGCCGACATGACCAGTCGCACGGAATACGCCAGCGCAGCGCAGCGCGTCGCCGCCTTCATCGAATCGAAGCTCAAAGATAGCCCAATACCGAAATGGGACTACGCCGCTACCGGTGACGACGAACCTCTCGACTCGTCTGCTGGCGCAATATCGGCGTATGGACTTGTCCGCCTCGCTCGAATCACGAGGACAGCCGCTACCTTCAGTTGGCATCTTCCATTCTCGACGCGCTTTCGGCGCAATGCCTTGCGTCGTCCGATGCCGAGTCGATTCTAGCGCATGCCACGGCCGACCTTCCGCACGGTCTCGGCATCGACGAATCGACTGCTTACGGTGATTTCTATTTTCTTAAGGCGCTTCTCGCCCTTCGCGACGCGACGTCAGGTGACGTTGCGAGCTAAGCGACCAATTTCTAATTTCCAGCGGTACGAATGCCACGTCGTCGGTGAGATTTTGCCGACGACGGGGATTCCTGTTGCCGCTTCAATCGTCATCCGCAATAGCAAGAGACCGAATCATGCCCACTCAACTCGATGTCGTGACCATAGGCGAAGCCATGGCCCTGTTCGTTGCGGAGGAAAGCGGTCCGCTGGCGAGCGTGAACCGGTTCATCAAGCGCGCGGCCGGAGCCGAACTCAACGTCGCAATCGGCCTGGCCCGGCTGGGCCTGAAGGTCGGCTGGGTCAGCCGCCTCGGTAACGACTCGTTCGGTCAATTCGTGCGGGACACGCTGGCTGCAGAAAATATCGACGCTTCGTGCGTCGAAGTCGACCCGTCGCGACCCACCGGGATGATGCTCAAGACAAAGAGTGACGACGGTACCGACCCGAAAACCGAGTATTTCAGACGGGGCTCCGCCGCAAGCGCGCTCTCCGTCTCTGAATTCGTGCCTTCGTACGTCACTAGCGCACGCCATCTTCATCTGACCGGCATCAACCCAGCGCTCTCAACAGATACGTGCGCGTTGTCCTTCCATGCTGCGCGCGAGATGCGCGCCGCAGGGAAAACAGTTTCATTCGACCCAAACCTCCGGCCTGCGTTGTGGGCAAGCCGAACCGAGATGGTCGAGACGCTGAACGATTTGGCATCTCTTGCTGACATCGTCATGCCCGGATTCGGAGAAGGCAGGATTCTCACCGGGAAAGGGACGCCGGAAGACATCGCCGATTTTTACCTGAATCGTGGTGCCAAGCTTGTGATTATCAAACTCGGTGAACGTGGCGCGTACTTCCAGAGCAGTGGAGATGCGCAGATTGTGCCGGCTTATCCAGTGGCGAAAGTCGTCGACACCGTCGGCGCCGGCGATGGCTTCGCTGTCGGTGTCATGAGTGCGCTCCTGGAGGGCCGTTCGGTTAGCGATGCGGTCGCTCGAGGCAACTGGATTGGCGCCCTCGCTATCCAGGTGATTGGCGACTCGGAAGGGTTGCCGACGCGCGCGGCGCTGGAGCAGCACGAGGCGGCCATTCGAGCCTGACCGCATCGTCAGGTCATTTCCGGAAAGCCACAAACGACACGACTGGAGATACGCAATGCTGCAATTCGGAGTTCTCGGCGCGGCCAGGATTGTTCCCTGGGCGCTGATAGAGCCGGTAGCCCGTCGCACCGATGTCGCAGTTGCTGCGGTTGCCGCCCGTCGACCAGGCGCCGCCGCCTTTGCACAGGAACACGGTATCCCTAAAGCGTACGACAGCTATGAGGCGCTGCTCGCTGATTCGTCGATTGACGTCATCTACAATCCGCTGCCCCCGCATTTGCACGCGGAGTATTCCATCAAGGCACTTGAGGCTGGAAAACATGTACTGTGCGAGAAGCCCTTTGCCATGAATGCTCGCGAGGCGCACGCTATGCTGTCCGCAGCAGAAAAAGCGGGCCGGCGCATCGTCGAAGCATTGCATGACCGCTATCACCCGGTGTTCGAACACCTGCTTGCTCTCGTCGACTCGGGGCGGTTGGGCCAGTTGAGGTCGCTACAAGCAGTCTTCAATCATTCGATTCCGGCCTCGCCTAGCGAATTTCGGAGAACCCCGGAGATGGGAGGCGGTGCACTCATTGAACTGGGCTGCTATCCGGTTCATTGGTGTCGCTCGCTTTTGCGGGCGGAACCGGAGGTAGTAAGCGCCGAAGCAATCGTTACGCCGAACGGATGCGACGAAGAGATGCGTGCACGATTGCAGTTTCCAGCCGGCATCGAGGCGCGCGTGGAAGCCTGCATGACGCCGGGCTGGAAATATCACGCTCGCTTCATCATTGAAGGCGAACGCGGCACTGTCACAGCCGAAAACAGCCTGCTTCCCCATTTGGGCCATTCAATCATTGAGCGGATTGACGGCACCATGCGGCAGTACACCGTCGCCGGGGCGACCACGTTCGACCATCAGCTCGAGGCCTTTGTGATGGCTCTCGCCAACGGGAGGCCTCTGCCCACGGAGGGTCCTGACTCGCTGGGCAACATCCAGACAATCGACGCTATCTACGCAAAGGCGGGCGTCAGTCGTGCGGGAGGCATCCGATGAACACCGTCGCCATTACAGGAGCGGAACAAGGGCTTGGGCTCGAACTTGTGCGGCTCTGCGCGCAGGACGGTCATTCCGTTCTTGCCGGTTGCCTGAATCCGGGCAGAGCAGAAATAGCCCGGTTGGCTTCTGACTTTCCGAATGTAAAGGTCTTGCAGCTGGATGTGACGCGCGAAGGCTCTGTCGCCGCGTTCTCGGACGTTTTACGAGGCAAGCCTCTCGACATTCTGGTGAACAACGCGGGGGTCCATTTCCGCAAATGGTCTCCACCTGACCTCGTATCGTTCGACGACTGGGAGATGACGCTGCGTGTAAATACGCTCGGGCCGGCGCGGATGGCATTCGCCCTCCATCAGTGTCTCGTGGCAGCCAACAGCAGCAAACTCGTCACGATTTCCAGTGACTGGGGCTCGGTCTCGAATCATCCAGGGACGGCCTACGATTACTGCTCCTCGAAAGCTGCGGTCAACAGCGTCATGCGCGGCATTGCAAAAAACTGGGCTGCCGATGGCGTCACCGTGCTGCTAGTTCATCCTGGCTGGATGCGGACGTCGATGGGTGGAGCAGATGCCCCCAAACTGGCGAGCGATAGCGCCCGGCTCGTCAAACTCGCTATCGACGCAGCAGGTCCGGACGACAACGGTCGGTATATCGACACAGACGGCAATGACATGCCCTGGTGACCGCTGCTGCCTAATTGCCGCTAAAGCATCAGGTTCCGCACGCGTTCGGCCTTTCCAATCGCCGGCCTCGTCCCGCAAGCGACTGGTGGTGGTAACAGCCTTCTTAGCCTTTTGAAATTTAAGACTTACAAGGAGACAGACGATGTCCGGCGCAAGCTTGCCCGCAAAAAGGTGGTGGATTATTCTTCCGCTGGCCTTCATTACATACAGCCTCGCGTACCTCGACCGGGCGAACTACAGTTTTGCCGCAGCCGCAGGCATCGACCACGACCTGGGCATCAGCCGCTCAACCTCATCGTTGATTGGTTCGTTGTTCTTTCTCGGCTACTTCTTCTTCCAGGTTCCTGGCGGCATCTATGCTGAGCGCCGCAGCGTTCGGAAGTTGATATTTGTGAGTCTCATCGCGTGGGGCGCTCTCGCCGCGGTCACCGGCGTTATTTCAAGTGTCCCTGCCTTGATGGCCGTCCGCTTCGCGCTCGGCATCGTGGAAGCCGCAGTGTTGCCTTCCATGCTCGTCTACGTGACGAACTGGTTCTCGCGGAGAGAGCGCTCACGCGCCAACACAGTATTCCTGCTTGGCAATCCAGCCACGGTGCTCTGGATGTCGGTAGTCTCGGGCTATATGACCCAGGCATGGGGCTGGCGAGTCATGTTTATCGCTCAAGGCTTGCCGGCCGTGCTGTGGGCGTTCGTCTGGATTACCGTTGCCCGCGACAAGCCCTCGCAAGTCTCCTGGCTGAGTGCTGAGGAAAAGTCGCTGCTCGAGCGCACACTAGCCGAGGAACAGAAGACCCTTACACCGGTGCGCAATTACCGGGAGGCTTTCCGAACGCTCACCGTGTGGAAGCTTGCGGGTACGCTGTTCTTCCACAGCTTGGGCTTCTACGGCTTCCTTCTCTGGCTGCCGTCGATTCTTCGGCACGGCGCAACCCTTAGTATGGTCAACACCGGCTGGCTGTCGGCGGTACCTTATCTCGGCGCGGTCATTTTCATGTTGCCGTGCTCATGGATGTCCGACCGTCTGCAGAACCGCAGGCTCTTTGTGGCCGTGCCTCTGTTCGTCGCCGCGGTCGCATTTCTCCTACTCTACTTCGTTGGAGCTTCGAATATCTATCTGTCGTTCGGCTTGCTCACGTTCGCGGGCATTCTGATGTACGTGGTCTTTCCCCCGTTCTTTTCGATTGCGCCGGAGGTTCTACCTCGCGCCGTCGCAGGGGGCGCCCTCGCGCTTATCAACAGCGTCGGTGCACTTGGCTCGTTTCTCGGCTCGTATGCAGTGGGTTACCTGACGGGGCTCACTGGTGACCCGGCTTCGTCCTACCTTTTTATGGGTGCGTCGCTACTGATATCAGTATGTCTTGCGTGCAGCGTCGGCCGCAGCCAGCAGACATCGGCGCAGCAGCTGGTCTCCGCGAGGAGGTAGATAATCATCCGGTGAGATGCCGCTATGACGCTAGCCGCATCAAGACCCGTCGTATTGCTCGCGTCCGACCGTACAAAGTTAGGAGAGAAACGTGGCAGACAACGACTTCGAGAACCTGAAGCAACTGTTTCCGGCCAGCGACGAAATTCCGGAAGCTGCCCGCCTCGGTGAGCCGATTCACCAGCGTGTGTCCCTCGTCGATGGGGAACTGAAGGCGTGGGACGGCGCCTGCAAGACCGTGCTGTCGCCGGTGTGTGTTCGACAAGGCCGTGGCGAACCCGAGCAGGTTGCAATCGGCAGCTATCCGGTCATGGGTGAGACCGAGAGCGATGCGGCGCTGGAGGCGGCTGTCCAAGCCTACGACCACGGCCGCGGTGAGTGGCCAACAATGACGGTCGCTCAGCGTATCGGTTGTATGCAGGACTTCATTCGTCTGATGGCAGCCAGGCGCCATGAGATTGTGAATCTAATCATGTGGGAAATCGGCAAGAGCCTCGCAGATTCACAAAAGGAGTTCGACCGCACCATCAGCTATATGCAAGACACCATCGCGGCTCTCAAGGAATTGGACAACAGCAATTCGCGTTTTGTCATCGCCGAAGGCACTATTGGCCAGATTCGGCGCACGCCGCTTGGGGTCGTGCTCTGCATGGGACCATATAACTACCCACTGAACGAAACGTTCGCGACGCTCATCCCCGCATTGCTGATGGGTAATACGGTCGTATTCAAGCCACCGCAGTATGGAACGCTGCTGTTCTTCCCGCTGCTCGAGGCATTCCGCTCCGCCTTCCCGAAGGGAGTCATCAACACGATATATGCACCGGGTGCAGTCGTGGTCCCGCACATGCTCGCCTCGGGAAAGATTGACGTGCTTGCCCTCATCGGCTCGAGCAAGGTTGCAGACCATCTGAAAAAACAGCATCCGAAGTCGCATCGGCTACGCGCCGTTCTCGGCCTGGATGCAAAAAACGCCGCCATTGTGTTAGCTGACGCCGACATCGACCTCGCTGTGAAGGAATGCCTGCTCGGAACGCTTTCGTTCAATGGCCAACGGTGCACAGCGCTCAAGATACTGATGGTGCATCGCTCCATCGTCGGCACGTTTCTC
The DNA here is from genome assembly GCA_000173575.1 of Burkholderia sp. H160. Lineage (GTDB taxonomy): Bacteria > Pseudomonadota > Gammaproteobacteria > Burkholderiales > Burkholderiaceae > Paraburkholderia. The sequence continues at coordinate 91,318 of ABYL01000011.1, forward strand.
GAACGCTTCAAAGCCTCGCTCAAAAAACTCAAGATTGGCATGCCGTGGGAACTGGGTGTGTCGATTACGCCGCTCCCTGGCATGCATCGAACCGCTTACATGACGCAGGCGATTGATGACGCGAAGGCGAAAGGCGCTGAGGTCGTGAACGAAGGCGGTGGCGTATTCTGCAATACCCTGTTCTATCCGGCTGTGGTGTACCCGGTCAAGGAAGGGATGATGCTCTATCGCGAGGAACAGTTCGGACCGATTATCCCGGTCATGGCGTTCGATGACATCGAAACACCGCTCGAGTATGTCATCACATCGGAGCACGGGCAGCAGGTCAGCATTTTTGGCACCGACCCTGCCCAGATTGGCTCGCTGGTCGACCCCCTCGTCAATCAGGTGTGCCGCGTCAACCTCAATAGCCAGTGCCAGCGCGGTCCCGACGTCTTTCCGTTTGCAGGTCGCAAAGATTCCGCGGAAGGCACGCTCTCGGTCACCGACGCACTACGCGCCTTCTCGATTCGCTCAATGGTCGCAGCCAAGGAAACCGAGCAGAACAAGACGCTGCTCGATTCTATGGTCACTAACCACAACTCAAAGTTTGTGAACACTGGCTTCATCTTCTAACCGCTTAACGCAGGCTAGCTCCCAGCCAACTCGTTCAGGGATGCGCTGCCGACACGGAAAGAAAAAAGCCCGCTCATTGGCGGGCTGAATCCACATCAGGTGAGACATGGAGGAGACGAACCTAGTATAAACCCTGAGGCGAAGTTTGCAAGACCCCTGTGTCGCCTTGGCGCCGGCGACGCATTGGCGGCCGCCGCCTGTTCGTTCCAGGCAAGGCGGTCGGCGCTTTACGGCGAGCGCCAGGCGCTGAATTGGTGTGCGATTGCATTCCGATGCGCAGTGAGATACTGTATATCCATACAGTATTTTGACGACCATGAACACTGCTCGCGCCCCATTACCGGAATCAATCCACCCGTCGCTCTGGCGAGCGTCGCAACTCGCGCGCGGCCGTTTATCAACGGTCGAAACCGGCTATCCAGTCTTGTCCCGCGAGCTTCCTAGCGGAGGATGGCCACTCGGAGCTCTCACCGAGGTCCTTCCCCAAGCGTCCGGCTCGGGAGAGATGCGTCTCTTAGCCCCGGCACTTGCGTCACTCCAGAAGCCCATCGTCTTGGTCGCGCCTCCATGTGAACCGTGTGGGCAAGGCCTTACCTACTCAGGTATTCCGGCGGGTCAGGTGCTTCTGTTACGGGCGAAGCGCGCAAGCGACCAATTGTGGGCAACGGAGCAGATTCTCAAGGCAAGCACATGCGGTGCGGTCTTGCTCTGGCAAACACACGCCAGGGCGGATGCACTTCGGCGATTGCTTTTGGCCGCCCGCTCAAGCACTTCACTTTTTTTCGTCTTTCGCCCCATTCGCGAGGCCACGGATGCATCTCCCGCGGAACTGCGCATCACTGTCCGCACGGCCGAACGAGGCGTGAGCCTAGACATCGTCAAACGCAAGGGCCCCAAGTTTGAAGGCGAGCTGGCCGTTAACTTGCAACCAGGAGCTGCGCTGATGAGTCCCCACGGCAGGCAGCGCCGGGCGGTCATGCCAGCTAAGAGCGGAACAACCGCAGTAGTGTTCGCACACTGACCGATTTATCAAAAGGAGCTTCCAGTGAGAGCAGACGAATGGGTTCGCGAGGCCGAGCGGGAAACAAAGCTCGTGGACGCCTTGTACAAAGCACGTCATTTGATTTCCATGCATAACGGCATGACCGTGCGGTGCGACGGTGAAGAATGGGCACTCGATTTCCAGCCTGAATTGCAAGCCATTGACGCCACGTTGCGGTCGGTCGGAGTCGACATGAGACACCGCAAGCAGTAGGTCCATGGCGAGGAGCAGAAGCTGCTTCGCCGAACAGGGTCCCGCTTCCGCAGTACCTAAAGGCAGAAACAGCTGCGTCTGGTGAACCGAAGACGGACCCGCCTACGGAACTCGCCCCGGCTCATCCGAGCAAAGGATTCTCAAAGCTTGTTTCGAGCGAAGTCTTCGCCAAGATGACGCACGCGTGCAACGAAACCATAAACCTCATATGCAAGGAATAGCACGTCAACCTGTACAAACGGCTGAGGTACCGTTACGTCAAACCCTCAACGTCCGACCATGACGGTATGAAATGATATGAGATGGTGATGGAACTCTGATTTCGCGAGCCTGGTTGAAACGCCGTCAATACCGGCGAAGGCCGCTCAATCGGGCGAACTCAGCCGGTCTTGAAAACGAGCGATACAGCTCGCCGACCGTTCCAAATGCGAGCGCAGGTTTCAAGGTCGCACCCGGGAGCGCCCCGCAAATCCACTCATGCGCATTCATGTCCCGTTGCTCGCCGTGTATCGCACTGGTTAGTGCGAGAAGCACCCTGTTGGCCGAATGTTCGCCCAGGTCGAGAAAGAGGTCTTCGAGAGGGTCTTTGGAGTATGAAACGGCACGCAGCGGAACAAGGCGTTCGGTCAAATCATTCTCCAGTCTGGGGGCGAATGCGTCGCGGCATGGCCTTTTCGGCAACACCACGTCTCGAGCCCACGAATGCCCACGAATCAATTACTTCGGCCTATAGGCCTCTCCGGTCGATTTTCATCGGCGAATCTTGCATCTCTGTGACATCGCCTTCATTTGAGCTGAAGTCTGATTACGACTGGAAAACTTCCAACAGTGAAAACTACGAGGCAGTAAGCCGGGTCACCACCGCGGCTCCGTGGCATTGCCGAATACCAACAAAAGCCGCAGGAGGTGCTGATAGGGAAACGCTAGACGTTTGACGCCGAAATCATTAGTCTGGAAGCACTTCATGCACCGTCTAACTCGTCAAGGAGCTGGCACATGGAAGTGAGCACTGAAGCGCTTGTCGACCTGCTGCGCGAAATCGAGGCAGAGGACCCAATCGACTATGCGGACCTACCGTTCGGCGAGCAGGAGCTACGACGTCTTGTCATGAATTCGCTTATGGAGCGACACCACGCAGTGGAAGCGGCGATGTCGGATTCAGACCTCCAAGCGATGTACCTGCTAAGCACCGCGAAGCTTGTTCTCGAAAACACGGTGCTCCACGCTCGACTGCTCTTGCTCCAGGGGCAACAAGTCAACATTCAGTCTCTCCTCGCACCGTTCACCCTCAAAGGTAAAAAATAACGCGACTGGATGCGTGCTCAGCGAATAGCTCCACAGTGCCGGGCGGTGTTTGCTCGTATTCTTGCCGGGCCATCGGCGCAGCAAGTTTGGTTGTTGCTGAACGCAGGGCAGCATTAAAGAAATGCCCGGCAACCGATGGCGGGTATGCGTGAGGCTTCCATTGGCCCGCATGCGGCAGGCAGCGACGCCATGGCCAGCCGGCGCCTGGACACCTCCATCAACGTGGCCTATTCCAACCACCTTTTCGTCGTCGTCATCTCATGCCAGAGTTTCCCGCAGACCGACAGTCACGAACCCGCCTTGGCCAAGCCCGCCGCCTGCTGGCAATCGCGCAGACCGGGCTGCACTACGCTACCGGCTCCTTCGACAGGGAACGCTACGAGGAGATTGCGAGTATCGCTCACAACCAGATTGCCGAGCTCGCATCGCTGGATACAGGCAAGGTCGCTGAGCTATTCTCATTAGAATCAGGCTACGCGAATCCGAAGCTTGATGTCAGATGCGCAGTCTTTGATGAAGTCGGTCGAATTCTGCTTGTCCGCGAGGCTGCAGACGGACTGTGGTCAATTCCGGGAGGTTGGGCCGACGTAGGTGTTTATCGCCTGCTGAGAATGCAGCGAAGGAGGCCCGCGAAGAAAGCGGATACACGGTGCGTATCGAACGTCTGCTGGCGGTCTGGGATATGAATAAGCATGCCCATCCGCCGTCCGCGTTTCATATCTGGAAGTTGGTTTTCCTTGGCGCGACCGAGAAAGCCGGAGCGATAATCGGCTCTGAGACGGATAGCGTTGATTTTTTCAGTTTAGAAGACCTTCCTTCGCTATCGCTTGGTCGCATACTGCCCGAGCAGATTCGACGGTTAGCTGAGCTATATCGCGCCGGGAATGTGGACTTCGACTAGCACGGCTATCATCCTCACGGCTCACCGTGTCCGTGCACGCGGAGGCGCAATATGCTTCGACTATTTTTTACTTCAGTCTAGGTCTCAGCGCCGTCACTATTGAGTTTGCTGTTGCAACAAGCCAAGACAACTGCGAACTGTCCTGACTATTGCTATCGCTTGATGGCACGTAATCAACCAGCATCTGCCCGACGACATCGGCACTCTCCTCGCCGGGCTCGCCGATATCAAATCGAACTGATTGCCCCAGTTCCTGTTCAAGGGCCGGCTGGTCATCGAGCAACGAGCGCAATACGTCTCGGCCATCCGCCCCAAGGAATTTGACCATAAAGCCCGCCTCCCCGGCCGCGGTCCGGTATGCAACGAGCCCCTTGATGGGTCCGGGCAACTCAATGCGCACCCAATTATTGCCTCCATGGCGCGGGGTCGTTTGGTCGGGGTGGTCAAATTTGACGAGACTAATGAATTTGTCCCAGAACGCCCGGTTCTGGAGTCGCGCGTCGTTTGAAGTGGCTGCGTGCTCGAGAGTCCGTAAGACAGGCTGGTCACGCGGCACTGCCTGCCCGGTTTTCTCGAGAGATTCCCCGTCAGCTCTCACCAACACCTCGCGCTTAACAATCTCAGTCTGCACTGGGACGTTGGGGACAAGCAACGCGCGCCCACTGGCGTCCTTGAAAATCTTGATTTCAAGAAGCGCTAGTTTCGACAGCAGGCCGCCTTGACTTGCCATCAGTCGGCGCAACGCATGTAAATCGCTGCGAATGCCGTCGCCCGCGATGGCAAGCAGGAAATCCCCGCGCGACAGCGAAGCATTCACCCCATCGACAAAGCGCGCTTCATCACAATTGGGGTCCGCAGCGCGAACGGCTTGGAATATCGGATTCTCGCCGGTGAGCCTGCGAGCCTGTTTCAGGCGCGCTTCGAGGTCCGAGTATGTCCATTCGGCGAGAAGTGCCGCATATTCGAATATTTGCGCCACAACTTCGCGGCGCGCCTCAGGGTTGCGCCAGAGCTTGCATTCCACCAGCACCAGTCGACCCGTCGGCGAAACGCCGAGCAGGTCAAGAAATACATTCGAGGAGCCATGACGAAGAGGTAGCTCCCGGCAAAGCGGTATGAACGCTTCACCGTGCCCGAACATCTCTACCATCGGTATCAGGTTTGGATGCTTGAACAGGCGTTCCTGCAACCATCGCTCATTGTGACCGTCCGACGAAGAAAGAGATACTCGTTCAAATATCGTCGGGTTGCCTTCGCTGAATTCTTCTAGGTACACCGTCATGACTATGGTTATAGAGTTTCTGCTATCAAAATTGACGTCTGATGCGCGGCCGACGGCTATGCCAAGGCAGTCGGGTGCATCTGCACCTGATAGCCAGCTTGGATTGCGTTCAACACCGACGGAGGAGTCAGCAACTGCAGTAGAGGCGGCAACTCGTTAAGTTTGATGTCGGGCCCATAACCCGTCGCCGTCCATCTGCGCAGGCTTCGGCCGTTCCAGAGATGAGGTGCGCCGTCGAATTCAACTATTACTCCGGGCGGCAAGGAGTCAGCGGCGCGAACCCAGTCCCCGCTGCTCCCGCGGCTAGTGCGTTCGGCGTGGAGTATTTTGTCGACGGCCGCGATTTTGAGGTCAGGCGGGTAACCGTTGGCCGCAAGCCAGAGAGACTTGAAGGAAACATACTCGCGCTTACGGCACATGCCACATGGCCGATGCCCCGCACTGAGTGCCGTTGCTTCGTCGAGGAAAAACAGCTCCGTGTAGCTGCCGGGCTGCATCAAAGGCTTGCGGCTCCAGCCTTTGAACGATAGCTGGCAGGTCACCCAGGCTTTAATTTTCCAGCCCCGGACAATACGTCGTTCCGCGTCGTGAATCTCGCCTCGATTGCCTAGCCATGCCGCAGATGGGCACACTTTCTCGATTGCCCCGGTAGGGTCTACACCGTTTGGAAGTGGCATGTTGGATTTTCGAGGAAGATACGCGTTGGCAGTGTTGAACAGTATCGTAGCACCCAGCGGTACCGCTCCTCCCGGCCAATTTAGAAAAGGCCCGCGCTCAACGCGGTGCGTATGTGATGCGGGCGAGCAATTTCTGACTCGCGGCAGCGTGGAGTTTTGGATTCAGCTTTCTACCCAGTGCGCCGGCCTTCACGGCAAGTCGGCCACTAAACCTCCGCATCGTGGCCTTGTGCTCAACGGCGCAGGGTCTGTCGGGGATGCTCGGCGAGAGGAGCACTACACTTGCACACAGTGCCGGGCGGCGTTCGCTCGCATTCTTGCTGGACCGGTGGAGCTAGTGTGGATGTTGGCAACATTAAGGCCGAGCGAGCTTGTTTCGAACGAGAGTAGGAGTTTTCATCCCCAGTTTCTCCAACCCACGCTTGGTCCGTTGGAACCGTCGCATCTGGTAGGTCCGCATTTCCAAGAACCTTGGCTTCAAAACCAAGAGCATGTTAAAGACAGCGCTGAACATGCCGTTATGCACGAGACGGCCGCAGAAGAGCGGCATTCCACGAAAGCTCAGCAATGTCGAACGTAAAATTGGGCCAACAAGGTCGTAGGCTGCTAGAAAACCTCCGCCATCTGTTTGGTGGCAATCACGTTGATGCAAATAGCATCGTACCGACCGCAGAAGCAACGGAGACATATCTGGTCACCGCTTTCGTCACCTGGCGGTTCGAACATGACATAACGACATCGACGTCAAAAGGGAATGCCGCAGTATCTGGCGGTCACTTCGACTATCGGTCCGCTGATTATCAGAATCATCTCCAAAAGCTTTGTCAGCAGGCCGTACGCAATCGAGACATTCGCGGGCCATTCATGCAACGGGTGGACGCCGCTCGTTCGACATCGCTGGAATGGTCAGCTTCTCCACGAGTGGTTCACGACTTCGGCTCCTATTCGGTCTTCAGGCAATGCGGAGGATGTCGCGGTAGCGGTAAGGTGTCTTGCGCAGGCTGCTCAGGTGGCGGCAAGCGAAGTTGCGGGGGATGCGGAGGAGTCGGCTGGCGCAGTCGCATCGTTACTCACACGCGATGGAACGGCCGTCACAACGAGACTTACTCTCAAACTGTAAGAGACGCCTGTGGCTCTTGCGGGGGACAAGGGCGAGTTGTTTGCACGAGCTGTGGCGGGTCAGGACGTCAGACCTGCGGAGCTTGCGCAGGACACGGGTTCTTCACCGACGTTTCACGAGTCCAAGCCATTGCACGCCCATGGTGGAGCGTCCCAACTCACACTGGGCTCGCGTCGGACTCTCTGGTCCGGGCGTTAGTCGCTCGTGGCCCGGGTGCTGCGCGCGCACTCGTGCCGCTCGACTTGGCGGGAACCGGATACAACGATAGCGACAACTGGGTAGTGCGGTACGAAGGAATGGCGGGCGTCGTGGAGCTCAGCATCGATGTGCTAAAAACCGGCTATAGCGTAGCGGCCGTCGGTGCGAACGTGGTTCCCATTACAACGCCACCTGTGTTCGACCAATTGTTGCAGCGAGAACTCGCGATAGTCTCGGAGTTGTCCACTGGCAAGCGCGGTCCTTCGAAGGTCGAACGCCAGGCGAAGAGTCTATTTTCAGCATTTCGCGGTGTGCCGCTGCTCGATAGCTGCCTGCAGGCAGTAGCCAGCCTCGCCAAGGCTGCCCGGTCCGAGCCCGCGCCAGCGATTGTCAAAGTAGCTCAGGGGTTTATATCGACCGAGGCAGCGAAATCCATTGGCGACGCAATGCTTGACGTGCTCGACAAAGTGTCTCCGGCAAATTCTCGCGCAGCATGGACTGCCGTTGCTGCTTTTCCAGTCATCGGAGCCTTCATGTCAACGGCCAACAGCTTCAACGCATTCTCACCGGCCGCCCCGTGGAGGGCGTTGTTACCTCTCGCTTACGCGTTGATAGCTTCGGTAATGGCGTTGCTGCTGGTGTCGCCTGCGGCATGGCTGCTAAGTGCGGCTGTCAGCTACCTCATGCGCCTGAGGGTGCCCGCGGAGTACCGACAACGTGGTCGAAACTGGGCTCCGCTAAAGAAAGCATGTGGGTTTTCACTTGCAGCGTCGCTTCTCGGTGCACTTTACGGCTCCGCGGGAGCAATGCACTGGGTACCGAGCGTCCGCGATTCCGCCGAGCTTGTAGTTACATATGCCATCTCGCACACTGACCCCGGAAGCGACGCCAATCGATACCTGACTCAACTCGTGAACTATCGGAGGACGCCAATACCCACCAGCCTGGTGACGGAAACTGACACGATGCGAGGGATTCAGCGCTATTTGATAGAGCATGGCTATCTGCATGGACAGGCGGATGGAAACTTGGGGCCGCGGACAAGCACGGCAATCGCAAATTACGAGCGGCACGAGCATTTGAGCCCCTGGATGTCCCCTACCGACCTCTTTGCTTACATGAATCAGCATTGAGTGTTTGGGTACCCTCTGTTCAATCAAATCAACTCGGCATCGCGTTCAAGAATTTTAGCTGTCGCGAATGCTGATGCTCTGAACCGGGTCATCGCCACTCATCGGATGGCGGTCGACCAGCGAGGCGAGTTGCGGCTCAATCAAAGGCGGCATTTCTCTGGGCTCCGCCGGTGGGGCCATGACTCGCGCGGTCAGCGACCCGCTCCAGCGACCAACAACCGGCGCCCGTCAGGGTCATCCTCGATAACAAGGGCCGGCCTTACTACGAGCCCAAGCTCGCGACGTGGCGCCCGAGCGATTACGCCCGGGTGTCGCCATAAACTACCAGATTTTGCGCAGTTCGAGCAGCGTCGGGGTCCTCTATTCCCGCAATCCGCTCGATTTCCGCAATGTAGTCGGGCGGAAGTTTCGCCGCACGTGCGCCGTAAAGCACGTGATGTTTGTACCAGTGGTATGGACTAAGTCCAGGTTCCGTCTTGGTCGCGAAGTAAGTGACCGCGTCAACGACTCCTTGGTCAGTCGGGACCTGAACCTTCTGCCGCTCATAGGTACGGCCCGCATCCTCGTATTTGTCCAGGGCCTCCAAACTGTCAGCATCGATAGCAAAGAGAACCCCCCACACGCGGTGACCCGGTTCCCCAGTGTGCTTGCAATCGCATTTGCCAGAGCCATCTTTGGAAACCTTGTCGAACGTGAGTTGGTATCCATCGAGGTAGCCGTTCGCGATGTGCCGAATTGGTTTGATGCGGTCGGACAGTCGCGGCGCACTCATGTTGGACCCGTATGCAAAGTACGCGAATTCATTCGGCTTGAGCATTTCTTCTCCGTAGTGTTCAGCGGCTGCGCCCTGAAGGCTTCGATGTGCTCAACACCCCTGCGTGAGCGCTTTGCCTAGCTATGCGGCAGTGCTGGCCCCCGCGCCAAAAAACCGAAGCGGCAAGAGGCTTATGGCTACCGTACAGCCTGAAGGAACTCGAGTATTACCCTCTTTGCCAACATCGATAGTCGTTACGGCTCGTTGGGACAAAACGCCAATAGCCTCACCTCTCTCGTTGACGAGGGGACCGCCGCTAGCGCCTGTATGCATCGCATTGTCGATATACGTGACGTCACACTCCAGCGTTCCGCGGCCCTCAGCTGTTACCACAATGCGCCTGATGTTGCCGATGTGCCCCTGTTTTATGAGCGGGCCAGTCATATCAGCCTGATACCCCTTCTCCATTGCAGCCTTGAACGCATCGGCCCCTTCCGTTGTAGGACACGGCAGTCGGTCTATATCAAAAGGGAGCCGCAACTCTTCTGAATAGCCGGCCATAAAAACGCGCTGGCCGAGACGGGGTGACTCTAGTGGGACTGGTATCCGATGAAGGGTGTCCGGAAAAGGAGTCTTCGGATGCAGTACCGCCAAGTCCAACTGGACATTGCTGGTAAAGCCCGGGACCTGTATCTCTGGGCAACACATAACTACCCCGTACTCGGCTACGGGAACTCCAGGAAATTTGCAGAATATCTTCAACGCGGGGTCCGTGTAGTCGCTCCTCCTAATGGGGAATCGTCCGGTGACAACATGTGCCGCCGTCAATACTTGACCATCACGAGTGAATGCGAATCCGGAGCCTTCGCTGATTTTCTCGTCGTTCAAGAAGACAGTTAGGTAGCAGCAGGCGGGAGAGATTCGACTGTAAAGTTCTTCAAGCATGTCACGTTAGGCTATGGATTTCAGAAAGGGGCCGCACTAGCGTTACTTCCTCACAGCGCTCGGGTGTCGATGAGATTCAACCTCTCGTCGCACGGATGGTGGTGCGTCGACGAACAACCAAGTCCCTCCACGATTCAAGCCTCTCAATGTCCTCACTCAGCTCGTCAGGCTGAGGAACAGGCAATCTGCCGACGCGGACGGCAGCATCGTGTTCGAATTTCGAGCATTTGGTCATCCCTGCTTCTATTGCGCGATAGTCATCGTCCGAGACAGTGACCTCTTTCAGCCTTTGTGTCGAAACACCTTCTCCAAAGCGTTGAATCGCACCGTTGAAAAGGACCTCTTCCACGCACCGCTCCCACGCGAGGCGCAAATCGCCATACGCACGCGATGTGAGGGTCCGATGCGGTCGGCAATCGATTGCTATCTGCGACGCCCAAGTCGGTGTGCGGCTAACTAGCGGCGCTCATCCGATGCCCCCGCGCCGGAATATGCGTCATGAATATGGCGTTCGTGCGTAGCTGGAATACGCAGCGCATCTATCAGTTCGCTTTTCCCGACACCGAATCGAACACCCAACTCGCCCGCCACGATGGCCAATGCGATATGGCTCGCATTCCGCACGGCCTCCTGGTAGCTTCTGCCTAAAACGTAACCCAACTTGTACTCGGGCACACGCGAGTTCATTTCGCATGCAGAGGGGTCCTCGTCGGCCTCGGCACCATGCTCGAAGCCCAAGTCGAAGCTGCTCGGGCGCGTCGGCTTTAGCGACCTAGCCATAACAATGCTCACGCGGCGTGGACCTGCGAGCGACCGTCGGGATTCGACGAGTGGCCCGAGTCTTCCAGAACGTTATGCAAGCTCAACAGTTCCCTTGAGGAACGCCCTTTGACCGCAAAGCGCAGCATGCATTGTTGGTACGAACGCTTTACGCTCGCGACTTCCGCATATTCGCGAACGCGCTCTCCAGAAAGATTCCAACCGCTATTTGCGTAGAAAATCATGCCGTAGGCTTGGAGCAAGACCTGAGCCGCGTGGGTCGCCGGCGCCTCGCGGTTGCCGAACGATGTCTCTTTGGGGTCTGGAAACACTGCGTATCTGGGATTGCTATGGCCTGTGAACTCCCATACCGTGCTCGTCTTGCAATAAAAGGCCCCAACCATCGCCAGTGCAAAGATGAATCTGTTATGGCGCCCCGCGTGTGCGTCTTTCGCCTCTTTGAATTCACAGGACGCTCCGCGCACTCGCATGTACCTCTGCTGAAGCTCTCGACTCCAGAGGTCGACCATGACGATGTCTGAGTCGCTCATCGGGCCGCGTGAAAATAGCTCGGAGTGAAGCATTGTGCCTCCCTGACCAAATCGTTTCGTCAGCAGCCGTCTCAATTCCCTGTCAATTTCGTGCTCGGGCCATTCGTCAACCTCTTCCGGTATCGAGGTCAAGCCCTGTCGATTGAGTTCGCGCAGGAAGCTGACGCACAGTTCTTCGGCTTCCTTGCCTCGGGCTTCCATCGCGGCTAACTCCAACAGTGCACGATTGGCCGAGAGGTTCGCACTGACCTGCGCCAGCAAACATTCAGGAACGAGTTCCTCGCTGTCGTTCGCCAAGCTCCAGCGTTGAATGAAGTAACGCATATCGTCTTCTGCAGCGCGCAAACACTCGAATGTGACCTTTGCGGGTGTGGTCTGACTATCCGCCAAACCAAGCATGTCGCGACATTTCGTCTCGTGGAACCGCAGCCGGTCGGCCATCAGGCTTTCGAGTTTCAAAAGGTTATAACCGAATGCGCTGTCCGAACTCAGAGGAAACTTCCGGACGTTCGGGTCCGGGTGCTCTTTGTAATCTACCCAGCGCACCATGTTTCGGTAAGCTAGTTTGCTCGCAGCGGGCATCGCATCCAGCAACTTCTCAAAAAGAAACCGCCTTGTTCGCACCTGCGCGAGTTCCTGTTCAGCGTCTTCGTCCGGCACCTCCAGCGACAGAAACCGCATGGACGCCACTTTCTCCGGCCGGATTTGCGGTACTCCGCGCGGCCCTTCTACCCACGCCGTCTCAGGCACCTGCGCAAGCACAGCGGCTTGCCACAGATGCACCTCCGAAAAGACGGTCCTGAACATTGTGGCGAGGGGA
>ABYL01000010.1 GCA_000173575.1 Burkholderia sp. H160
ACTCGTGAAGATCGCGAAGATCGCGGCGAGCTCGGCGCCGAGCACCCGGCCCGGGAACAGCGCGAGGAAGAACGTGACCGTAAACGAGATATAGCCGAGCACCGGCACCGACTGCAGGATGTCGAGAATCGGCACCAGCACGAGACCGGCGCGGCGGCTCTTGGCGGCGAGCGTGCCGTAGCTCAGCGTGAAGATCAGCGATGCGACCATCGCCGCGAGCATGCGCAGCGTGGTGCGCATCGCGTACTCGGGCAGGTTGGCCGGATCGAGCGAGATCGCCTGCGTCTTTAACGTCGACATCGGCGCGAGCGTCTCGTGAAAGCCGATCGACGCCATCGCGATCAGACAGATGATCAGCGGGAACGCGACGAAGTCCCAGCGGTTGGGCAGTACGCGCCAGGCCGATGCATTGGCGGTGCGCTTCAGGTCGAAGCTGAAATCCATCAGATGCCCTCCCCCTTGAAACAGGCATTCGAACGCTCGAAGGAGGCCGCGGCTACCGCGCGGCGGTCTATGGGTCGGTCCGGAAAGCGGAAATCAGGCATGGCAAAACGCGCGTGCGCGGTAAATCGTTAGTGTTGGAGACACGTGGGCCGGCAATGGGCATGCTCGTGGACGCGTCGCCCACGACCACAACCATCACGCCGGACTCCTGTCGCCGCGGGCGCCGCCCGAGGGCTGGCGGGCTTTCCTCGTTTTGGACGGCACGACACTACACCATCCTATGTTTCGGGCACAACCTTTGGGCGCAAATTGCGACGCAGCACCGCGAGCCCGCGGCGTAAGCCTTCGGCAAGCCCCGGTTCGCGTCACCGCGCCGCACTGTACCCTGCTCCTGCGTACTTCAGCATGACGCGTCGCGTGTCCGTCTCGCGGCGTGGCGCGCAAGCCACATCGGCGCGTCGCATCGGCCATCCTTGCTCCACCGGCCCATCACTGCGGAAAGTCGGAAAGCTATCAAGAATGCGCCGCCGCTGCCGTTAATAACCTGATCGGCGCGACATATGCAGGCGGCATCGCAGCAATAACGGTGGCGTCGGGCCCGACGACGGTTAAAATCGGAAGGCGACGTACCTGTTTATCAGCGGTTCATCCCGGGCCGCGGCGACGACGTAACACACGTCGTTTTTGACGGGACGAAACCGCGGCCGACGCAGGCACCGGCACAGCGCAAACGCGCTGCCACGTTCGAGCAAATTGCATGTCACAGCCAGACGGATCAGAGGGTCGATGAACAGGACAACCTTGCGCCAGGTAGCCGGACCGGTCAGCTTCGTGCTGATCGTACTGGTGTGCTGGTTCGTGGCTGGCATGGTCGCGGACCGGATGGTACAGCAAGAGCTGGACGCGGCATTGCGCACGCAGCGGCAAATGTCCACGTCGATCGTCGACAACATGGCGGAAGTGATTGCCAGCGACCTCGCGATGTCCCGAGCAATCCCCGCAACCATGGCCGAAATGGACGTAGTCCAGCGCGCCCTCGTGCAATCGCAGAATTATGCCGCGAACGGCGTGGCGGCGGAACCCGCCCTGCGTGCCGCCTTGCTGAAGGACCCGAAGATGGCCGCGGTCAGCAAGTTCCTGCACGAGGCCCAAGGCTTCTCCGGGCTCGATCAGGTCTGGATCGTCAACGCGAACGGCATCTGCGTCGCGTCGAGCACCACGATATCGACCCCGGACGGCGCGCAGCGATCGCTCGTCGGCGTGGACATGCGGGCGCGCGGCTATCTGACCAACGCGCTGCTCGGCGCGTTCTCCGAGGCCTACGGCGTGGGTCACACGAGCGGCGAGCCGGGCCTCTTCATCGCCGCGCCGGTCTACGCGGACGGGGTGCTGGTCGGCGCGGTGGTCGCGAAGGTCGGCATCGCGCGGTTGCGCCACTGGGTCGCGCACGCGGGCACCTTCGTCTCCGACGACAACGGCGTCATCATCATGGCGCACAACAGCGCGCTCGAAGGCCATGCGCTGCCGAAATCGCGCGTCACGCAGATGAGCCCCGCCGAGCGGCGCATCATCTACCGCCGCGAGACGTTCCCCGAGATGCTCATCCTCGAAGACACGCAGGTGCGCGAGCAGGCGCCGTGGGTGCCGGCGGCGGTCGCCGCGCAGCTGTTCGGAATGATCGAACAGCCGGCACCGGCGCTCTATCAGAACCGCGGCGGCCTGAACTCGGGGCTCTCCGCGCATCTGGTCGATCCGCTCGCCGCGTGGCCGGAGCTGCTGCGCAACCACAAGCGCGACCATCTGCTCGTGTTTCTGACGCTGGCCGGCACCGTCGCGCTCGCCTGGGTGATCACCGTGTCTTACGTGCGCGAGCGGCGTCACCATCGCGCGACACGCGATCTTGCTGAGCAGTTGCAGTCGGCCAATACCCTGCTGTCGGCGGAGGCGCGGCACGATGCGCTGACCGGCGCGCTGTCGCGGCGCTATTTCCTCGATCTGCTGCGCCACGAGATCGATCGCGCGCATGCGGGCCGCGAGCCGCTGTGCATGGCGATCGCCGATCTCGACCACTTCAAGCAGATCAACGACCGCTTCGGCCATGCCGCCGGCGACCGCGCGCTCGAACATTTCGTCGATACTTGCCGCGCGGAGCTGCGCAGCACCGACGCGATCGGCCGGCTCGGCGGCGAGGAGTTCGGCCTGCTGCTGCCGTCCACCAATCTCGCCAGCGGACGCGAGGTCGTCGAGCGTCTGCGGCTGCGGTTGAAAGCGGTGCCCTCGCCGCGACTGCCGGCATCGGTGGGACTGAGCGTGAGCATCGGCATCACCGAACTGTCTCCCGACGATCTGCCCGAGCGCATCATGAGCCGTGCCGATACCGCTCTGTACGCGGCGAAGACCGGCGGGCGCGACCGCACCGAAGCTCTCCCGCCCGACGATAGCGCGCCGCCCACGCGCACGGCGGTCAACGCCTGGTGACGCCCTGACGCTTGCCGAAGTACGCGACGCGCGGTGGCAGCCCCCCTGCGTTCAGCCAACCCATGCTGGCACCCGGCCCGCGCTGAAACGACGCCGAGCTTCCCGCAACGAAGCAGGTATCATCAATCCTGATATTGGATTGTCACTACCGCTCTAACGGGAGATTCGCATGAAGGGAAATCTGGTGATTGTCTGTCGCGATCAGGACGCTGATGCATTCGACCAGCTGCTCGCCGAATACGGCGCGTTCCAGACGCGTCTGTCGTCGACCGCGTGGTATCTGAAACTGGAGGTCGCGCCGGAACTGATTCAGGAGGAAATACTCGCGCGTCTCGGCAAATACACGACGCACTATATTTTCGAGGCGGAATCGGTGACGTGGAATAC
Organism: Burkholderia sp. H160; assembly: GCA_000173575.1. Classification (GTDB taxonomy): domain Bacteria; phylum Pseudomonadota; class Gammaproteobacteria; order Burkholderiales; family Burkholderiaceae; genus Paraburkholderia. The sequence goes on from ABYL01000010.1 coordinate 3,310, forward strand.
CGTGGATAGCGAAACGGCGAATGCGTTGAATACGCTTTTTTCGGACTGACTTCTCCCCGCTCGCGATGCCGATGCCCAGGGCCCGCATCGCGACTCGAACACCCCGCTTCTACCAGGCGTTTTCCGAAGCCGCCGCGACCCGCGGCAGCACTTCGAACGGAAAGCTCATCAATACCTGCAAGCCGCGGCCGCCGTGATTGCCGATTTCCCATTCGCCGCCCGCGCGCCGCACGAGCCGCTCGACGATCGCGAGGCCCAGCCCGCTATGGCCGTTGCCGCCGCGAGCCGGATCGAGCCGCACGAACGGCCGGCTCGCGCTGATCAGATCCTGCGCGGCGATGCCATTGCCGTTGTCGCTAATGGATAGCGTAAAGCCCTGCGGCGTGCGCGCGGTCGCGACGACCACCGGCGGCGCGCCATACGCATGCGCGTTGTCGAGCAGGTTCGACAGGATCCGGTCGAGCGTGGCGGCGGGCAACACAAACGACGGCCCCGCGTTCAGCTCCGTCTGCACGGTCGGCGCGCCGGCGGCCACCGCCCGATAGCTGCGCACGACACGCTCGCACTGCGCATCCACTTCCACGGGTTCGCTGCGGTCCGCGCCGTCGTGGGCGAACACCAGGAACTGCTCGACGATATGCGTCATCGAATCGACGTCGCGCACGACGCCGTCGCGCGTCTTCGCGTCGTCCATCATTTCGGCGCGCAACCGCAGACGCGCGAGCGGCGTCTTCAGGTCATGCGCGACGCCGGCCAGCATGACCGCGCGATCGTGCTCGGTGCGCCCGACTTCCTGCACCATTTGATTGAAGCCGTGCGTGAGCTGCCGCAACTCGCGCGGGCCGCGCTCGGGTACCGGCGGCACCGGCAGCCCGCGGCCGAAGCGCGTGACCGCTAGCGCAAGCGAGCGCAGCGGCTGCTGCAGCGCCCACGCCGCGAACAGCGCCGCCATCACCGCGAACGAGAAAATAATGACGAGCCATGAGACCGTGCGGTCGAGCGAGCGCGGCATGCGCAGCGGCTGCACCGGCACGACGATCCAGTTCTGGTCGGTCGCGGCGCGCACCCAGAGCGTGGGCGGAGAGCCGGGCGGACTGACGCGCACCTGGGTGTCGGCCGGCATGCGGTCACGCACGTCCTCGACGAAACGCTCGAGCGGCGCCGGCATGTTCGCTTTCGTCGCCGGCACGTCCGGGCTCGCCGGGTCGACGAGCTTCACGCGCGACGGCAACGGTTGATCCGGTGTGCGGGCGACGTGCTGACGCACCGCATCGACGAGGAAGGTCGCTTCCTCGACCGCGTAGCGGGTTTGCAGTTGCGAGCGTTCGAGCCGCATCAGCGCATACCACGCGAAATGCGACAGCAACAGCACCGCGACGACGAGCAGCGCGAGCCGCCCGAACAGCGAATCAATGGGCCGACGCATGCTGCTCGCCATCCGGCACGAACACGTAACCGCGACCGCGCACCGTCTGGATGAAGCGCGGTGTGGACGGGTCGGTTTCGAGAATGCGGCGCAGGCGCCACACCTGCACGTCGATGCCGCGGTCGGTGCCGTCGTACTCGGGACCGTGCAGCAGTTCCAGCAGGCGCTCGCGGGTGAGCGTGCGCATGGGGTGATTGACGAAAATCTTCAGCAGCGCGAACTCGCTGCCCGACAGCGTGAGGGGCTTGTCTTCCTGATGCAGCGTGCGCGACTGGAAATCCAGCGTGAAGCGGCCGAAGCTGAACGGCTCGCGCTGCTCGGGCGCCGCCGCCGACGGCAGCGTGCGGCGCCGCCGCAGCACCGCCTGCACGCGCGCGAGCAATTCGCGCGGATTGAACGGCTTGCCGAGGTAGTCGTCCGCGCCGAGTTCGAGACCGACGATACGGTCCACGTCGTCCGCGCGCGCGGTCAGCATGATGACGGGGATATCGTCGCCCGACGCGCGCAGCTTGCGCAGCGCGGTGAGACCGTCCACGCCCGGCATCATCAGGTCCAGCACGATGAGGTCGGGGCGCTCGCGCTCGAGGCGCCGTTCGAGCGAGCCCGCGTCGTGCAGCACCGAAACCTCGATGCCTTGACGGGCAAGATAGTCGCGCAACAGATCGCGCAGTTCGACGTCGTCGTCGACGACCAGGATTTGAGTAGCCATGGAATGAAGTTTAACGCGCAGCAGAAGGGGTTTTCGTTTTCCGAACCGCCTCAAGGGTTACTGGGTGTTACGGTGAAAGGCGCACGTAATTGCCGGTAACAGCCGCGTCCGGACGCGTAACACAGCGGCCCGGGCGGTTCTCTACGCTGTGGCTTACCGAGTGCAGGCAGTCCCACGACCGGTTGCATCGTCGGCTATTCCATTACAAGGAGCCTCATATGTCCACCAAAAAGATCTCGCGCGTTCTCGCCGTTGCTGCCACCGCTCTCGCCATCGGCGCGGGCGCCGCGTATGCCGCTCAGCCCGCCGGCGGCCCCGGCGGCTGGCACGGCCACTTCATGCAGGACCTGACCCAGCTCCACGACCAGCTGAAGCTGAACGCGGATCAGGAAAAGCTGTGGCAAAGCGCGCTCGATACGATGAAGCAGAACCACGAAGCGATGCGCGCCAACCACGAGCAGGTTCACAACCAGTTCAAGGCCGCGCAGCAGCAGCCGATCCTTGATCTGAACGCGATGGCCGCAACGCATCAGCAGATCGAGCAGAAGGACGCGCAACTGCGTCAGCAAACCACCGACACGTGGCTCAAGTTCTACAACGCCCTGAACGACCAGCAGAAAACCACCGTCAGCACGGCGCTGAAGAAGCGCTTCGCGCGGATGGAACAGCGTCACGAGAAGATGCGCGAGCGCTGGGAGCATCAAATGGGTGCGGCGTCGGCGCCGGCCGCCAATCAGTAAGCGGCGCGATGCGCCCGCGAGGCGGTCCGGAGAGGGTGCATCGCATATAGAAAAACGCCACGGAAGAGGTTTTCCGTGGCGTTTTCGTTCGGCGCTGCTCGCGGCTTTACGCGCGGGCCACGCGAATCAGCCGTTCAACCGACCGAGATCGAACAGCAGCACTTCCGCGTCGTCGCCCTTTTCCAGCGTCACCGTGTCGACGTCACTGAGCTTCGCGGCATCGCCCGCCTCGAGCACCGTACCGTTCACGCTCAGCGTGCCGCGTGCGACGTGCAGATAGGCGAGGCGCCCCGCCGGCAGCGCGAACGTCGCATGTTCGGCGCCGTCGAACAATCCCGCGTAGATCGACGCGTCCGCGTGGATCGTCACCGAGCCGTCGCGACCGTCGGGCGACGCGATCACGCGCAGGCGGCCGCGCTTGCTGTCGGTGTCGAAACGCTTTTCCTCGTAGCCGGGCTGGTCGCCCGCGCGGCGCGGAATGATCCAGATCTGCAGCAGATGCACGAGTTCGTCGCGCGATGCGTTGAACTCGCTATGCTGCACGCCAGTGCCCGCGCTCATGCGCTGCACGTCGCCGGGACGGATCGTCGAGCCGTTGCCCATGCTGTCACGATGCGCGAGCGCCCCTTCGAGGACATACGTGACGATCTCCATGTCGCGATGCCCATGCCCGCCGAAACCCTGGCCGCCGGCGATGCGGTCCTCGTTGATCACCCGCAGCGGCCCGAAGTGCACGTGCTGAGGATCGCGGTAATCGGCAAACGAGAAGCTGTGATACGAGTCGAGCCAGCCGTGGTTGGCGTGGCCACGTTCTTCCGAGCGGCGAATCTCGATCATGGAAAATCTCCCGGTAAGTAATCAATCAGAGCGATGCCGGAAATGTAGGGGCTACGCGCCCACTTAACAATCGTGCATGGCCGCACCGGAGCGTTCCATCGATGCATGCAATCGCGCGCGCGGCGACTTGTCGCTCGCTGTCGTCCCGGACTGGCACCTTGCCGCTCTTCAGGTAAAATACCGCGCTTTTCAAGACGCGTGGACGTCCCGCGGGACGTTCAGGACGCGCCGGCAAGCCTCGCCGGGACGGCTGCGAGCGCCGCGCGGCGGGCTTCGGCCCCGCGCGACACCCTTGCGAGACGCACCCGATCAGCACCGAACGCGCCGGATCAGCGCGCGCCGCGTGGAACGAAACGCCCGCGGAAAGACCACCAGGACTCAGCAAAATCCCGGCGGCACGGCAATTTTGACCGCCTAGAATAGCGACCGCCGGCCCTCGGCCGACGCTCGTCGAGTCGAGTCGAATCATCACGACGATCAGTTTGATTCAGGAGAAACATGAAGAAGTTCGCACTGTGCGTGGCTCTGGCAGTCATGGCCACCGGAGCGATGGCGAAGGAATGGAAAACCGTGCGCATCGGGGTCGACGCCAGTTATCCGCCGTTCGAATCGAAGGCGCCTAACGGCGATATCGTCGGTTTCGATGCCGACTTGACCCGTGCACTCTGCGCGAAGATGAACGTGAAGTGCGTGTGGGTCGCGCAGGATCTCGACGGCATCATTCCCGCGTTGAAGGCACGCAAGTTCGACGCGATCATTTCCTCGCTGAGCGTCACCGACCAGCGCCGTGAGCAGATCGACTTCTCCGACAAGCTGTTCGACGCGCCCGCGCGCATGATCGCGAAGACCGGTTCGCCGCTCCTGCCCACGCCTGAATCGCTGAAAGGCAAGCACGTCGGCGTCGAGCAGGGTTCGACGCAGGAACAGTATGCGAAGGCCTGGTGGGAACCGAAGGGCGTGGTCGTCGTGTCGTACCAGAATCAGGATCAGGTGTACGCGGATCTCACGTCGGGCCGCCTCGATGCCGCGCTGCAGGACGAAGTGCAGGCCGACGCCAGCTTTCTGAAGACGCCGCGTGGCAAGGGCTTCGGCTGGGCCGGTCCGGAAGTGAACGATCCGAAGACGATCGGCGAAGGCACCGCGATCGGTCTGCGCAAGGGCGATGGCGATCTGAAAGCGAAGTTCAACCAGGCGCTAGCCGAGGTTCATCAGGACGGCACGTTCAAAAAGCTCGAAAAGCGCTATTTCGACTTCGACATTTATTCTGGCCGTTGAGCAAAACAGGCAGGATACGGAGTTGCAAGCCGGCGCAGGCCGGCAGCAGCAACCAGGGCAGTGGCAACGCCCGGCAGTAGATTCAAAACAATCCGAGACGAAAGTCCCAAAAGCGCGCTGCAGGAACGCCAACGTTTCCGCAGCATGATTTGCACAGCGGCACGCTGTGCGCCGTGGGTCACGGCGAGCCAACCGCTCGCCCCCAACGCGGCGCAACGCGGGCCGCGTCTTTCGCGGTGCGCGAAGAGCGCATCGTCAAGGACTTCCTATGTTCCTTCAAGGCTACGGCCCGCTGCTTCTCAGCGGCACCTGGCAAACCGTCAAGCTGGCGGTGTTCTCGCTCGCGCTCGCTTTCGTGCTGGGCCTGCTCGGCGCGGCGGCGAAATTGTCGAAGAACCGCCTCTCGAACGGCATTGGCACCGTGTACACCACACTCGTGCGCGGCGTGCCCGATCTCGTGCTGATGCTGTTGCTGTTCTATAGCATCCAGATCTGGCTGAACAACCTGACCGACGCGTTCGGCTGGGACCAGATCGACATCGACCCGTTCGTGGCCGGCGTTGCGGTGCTCGGCTTCATCTATGGCGCGTACTTCACCGAGACGTTCCGCGGCGCGTTCATCGCAGTGCCGCGCGGTCAACTCGAAGCGGGCGCGGCCTACGGCATGACGGGCTGGCAGGTGTTCTCCCGCGTGATGTTCCCGCAGATGATGCGCTTCGCGCTGCCGGGCATCGGCAACAACTGGCAGGTGATGGTCAAGGCGACCGCGCTCGTGTCGATCATCGGCCTCGCCGACGTCGTCAAGGCCTCGCAGGATGCCGGCAAGGGCACGCTGCGGTTCTTCTTCTTCACCCTGCTCGCAGGGGCGATCTATCTCGTCATCACCACATTGTCGAACTTCGTGCTGATGTACCTCGAAAAGCGTTACTCGACCGGCGTGCGAAAGGCGGATCTATGATCGAGATCATTCAGCAATATTGGCGCAACTATCTGTTCAGCGACGGCTACCGCTTCACCGGCGTCGCGATCACGTTGTGGCTGCTGGTCGTGTCGATCGGCCTCGGCTTCTGTCTGTCGGTGCCGCTCGCGGTCGCGCGCGTGTCGAAGAAAAAATGGCTCGCGGGCCTGGTGTGGCTGTATACGTACATCTTCCGCGGCACGCCGCTCTACGTGCAGTTGCTGCTGTGCTACACGGGTCTCTACAGTCTCGAGATCATCCGCAACAACGAGCTGACCAACGCGTTCTTCCGCGACGGCATGCATTGCACGCTGCTCGCGTTCACGCTCAATACCTGCGCGTACACGACCGAGATTTTCGCGGGCGCGATCAAGGCGACGCCTTATGGTGAGATCGAAGCGGCGCGCGCGTACGGCATGTCGTCGTTCACGCTGTACCGGCGCGTCATTCTGCCGTCGGCGCTGCGCCGCGCACTGCCCTACTACAGCAACGAAGTGATCCTGATGCTGCACGCGACCACCGTCGCGTTCACGGCCACGGTGCCGGACATCCTGAAGATCGCGCGCGACGTGAACTCCGCGACGTATCAGTCGTTCAACGCGTTCGGCATCGCCGCGCTGCTGTATCTGTGTATTTCTTTCGCGCTCGTGTGGCTGTTCCGCCGCGCCGAGCGTCGCTGGCTCGCTTACCTGCGGCCGCAAGGCAAGTAACTGCGCGTCCCTGGACAAGCAAGCAAGTTAAGGATCCTGATGAATTCCAAGAAGCAGAAGCTCTTCGTCGACGAGCTTCATAAAAAGTATGGCGACAATGAAGTCCTCAAGGGCGTGTCGCTGAAAGCCAATGCCGGTGATGTGATCAGCGTGATCGGTTCGTCCGGTTCGGGCAAGAGCACGATGCTCCGCTGCATCAACTTTCTCGAACAACCGAACGCGGGGCGCATTTTCGTCGACGGCGAGGAAGTGCGCACGCAGACCGCCAAGGACGGCGCGTTGCGCGTGTCGGACCCGAAGCAGCTGCAGCGCGTGCGCACGAAGCTCTCGATGGTGTTCCAGCACTTCAACCTGTGGTCGCACATGAACGTGCTCGAGAACATCATCGAGGCGCCGGTGCACGTGCTCGGTCTGAAACGCAAGGAAGCCGAGGATCGCGCGCGCGAATATCTCGAGAAGGTCGGTCTCGCGCCGCGTCTCGAAAAGCAGTATCCGTCGCATCTGTCGGGCGGCCAGCAGCAGCGCGTCGCGATTGCGCGGGCTCTCGCGATGCATCCCGACGTGATGCTGTTCGACGAACCGACCTCCGCGCTCGACCCGGAGCTCGTCGGCGAAGTGCTGAAGGTGATGCAGAAGCTCGCCGAGGAAGGCCGCACGATGATCGTCGTCACGCACGAAATGGGCTTCGCGCGCAACGTGTCGAACCACGTGATGTTCCTGCACCAGGGCCGCGTCGAGGAAGAAGGTCATCCCGACGAAGTGTTCAAAAACACGAAGAGCGAACGTCTGAAGCAATTCCTGTCGGGCAGTCTCAAATAATAAGATTACTCGCGACTTATGATGCGAACGGCATCTAAAATGTAGTCAATGTAGTTTTACAAGGCGCTTACGAGCGCCTTTTTCGTTTCTTCCGTCTCCCTCCGCACGGCCATTCGAATCACGAAAAAGCGCCGGAAATCCCACAAAACGGGCCATTCTGGCCGCGTTTTCGCCCTAACCTGCCGCTTTGCACCCGTCAATAGTGGCAATCCTTAATAAGCCCCCTCACAAGCCGGGATTCCCTTGCCAGACAAGGCTTTGCGCCTTTTCTCGAGGCACTGCCCGGGGTTCTGGCCCACATTCGTATTGCAATTTGGCGACAGCCCCTGTGGCTGGTACCAATTTCTTCTCCCAGTTAAAGTTATTTTTGATAAATTGGTAACGAAAGTAGCAAAACAAAGTTGATTAAAAGTAGTTTCACAACACAGAGGAGAACCGGTCGGCGAGGGATCGGCATGACGCAAAGATAGCTCGACGCTACGTGTCACCGCAGGAGACCACCCGCCACTCTCCCCTGGTACCGCTTCCTGTTCGGCGTTGATCGCGTCCGAACACCACTCGCAGTACTGGGTTTCTTTTTTTGACAGGGTATGGAGGAGAAGATGAAGAAAGCTTTGCTCGCCGCTGCGCTGATGTCGGCCGGCGTTGTTGCACACGCTCAAAGCAGCGTCACGCTGTATGGCCGCCTGGATGCAGGCCTCGAGTACATGTCGGGTGTCCCGAACCCGAACAACCTTAACGCCAACGGCGCGGCCACCAGCAGCTCGAACCGCTTCAAGGCGGAAAGCGGCGACTGGGGTACCAGCCTGTGGGGCATGAAGGGTGTCGAGGACATCGGCGCCGGCAACAAGATTCTGTTCCAGTTGGAAGGCTCGTTCAACACGATGACGGGCGCGGGTCCTGGCGGCGGCGGTCTCTTCAATCGCTGGGCAACGGTCGGTATCTCGAACAACCAGTACGGTACGTTCACGATGGGCCGCATGCTCTTCATCTCGAACGGCGTGTGGGACTTCGACCCGTTCGGTCAGTCCAACTGGTCGTCGGCATCGCTCGTGCGTGGCCGCAACTGGCCGCAGTCGAGCAACAACTTCGCGTACCAGTCGCCGAAGATCGCGGGCTTTGACTTCTACGGCCAGTACGCGCTGTCGAACGCGACGAGCTGGAACGGTAACGGCACGACGCCGCAAGGCCGCGAAGCTGGCGCGCAAGTCACCTACACGAGCTCGCTGTTCCAGATCCGCGGTCTGTACGACGAAATCCGCAACCCGGCGAACGGCCAGTTGTGGGGCGGCGTGGTGGCCAACAACGGCATCAATTCGGCTAACACGAGCAACGGCGCATTCGCGGCATCGCGCGAGTACTCGGCACTGCTGAACGTGTTCCTCGGCCAGTTCAAGGTCCAGGCCGCTTACCAGGCAGTCCGTTCGGCAGGCGCGACGTCCGTTCCATATGGTCAGCCGACTACTCTGAATCACGAATGGGGCGGTGTAACGTGGCAGGCAACGCCGGCTGCAGCGCTGATCGCGGCGGTCTACCACGTGAACGGCAACAACGGCGCAGGCAATGCGACGATCTACACGGTCGGCGGTTCGTACAACCTGTCGAAGCGCACGCTACTCGACCTGCAAGCCGCGACGGTGCACAACAGCCGTGCTGCGAACTTCGGTCTGAACGCGAACAATGCGGGCTTCTCCCCTGCAACGGACAACCCGCTGCAAGGCCGCGCGCAATCGGGCGTGTACGCAGGTATCCAGCACTCGTTCTAATCGAACGGTGCGCCCCGAGGGTCATGCCCTCGGGGGTAACACAAGTTTCTCCAAGAGAATCTTTTTCACGCTGCTGCGAGAGGCGCGTATCGGTGCAATATCCGCAAGGGTATTGCACCGTTTTTTATTGGGCGCGCCATTTTGAGTCACTGCACGCACCGGACCGGTGCGTGGTTGCCCCGGCTTATACCGCTGCTTCGTTCTCTTCGCCGGTGCGGATACGGATCACGCGTTCGACGTCAGCGACGAAGATCTTGCCGTCGCCGATCTTGCCGGTACGCGCCGCGCCGATGATCGCGTCGATCACCTGATCGCACTGACTGTCCGCGACAACGACTTCGATCTTCACTTTCGGCAGAAAGTCGACCACATACTCTGCGCCACGATAGAGCTCGGTATGCCCTTTCTGGCGGCCGAAGCCCTTGACCTCGGTCACGGTCAGGCCGGTGAGGCCGACTTCCGCGAGCGCCTCGCGAACTTCGTCGAGTTTGAACGGTTTGATGATTGCAGTGATGCGCTTCATGGCGAACCTCGTCTCTTGATGGGGAGTGTGGAAAAGAGAAGCATGATTTTTATTCTACGCCGCGCCGGATGCATTGCGGCACCCGCACGCGTGTTTCGTCTTTCACTCCACCGGCTCGGTGTAGCGCGACGTGATCGGATAACGCCAGTCGCGTCCGAACGCGCGATGCGTGACGCGAATGCCGATCGGCGCCTGACGACGCTTGTACTCGTTGATCTTGATCAGGCGCGTGACGCGTTTTACGTCGTCGACCGCGTAGCCCGCCGCGATGATCTCCGCGAGCGAACGGTCCTCCTCCATGTACATGCGCATGATCGCGTCGAGTACTTCGTATTCGGGCAGGCTGTCCTGGTCGGTCTGGTTCTCGCGCAGCTCCGCCGACGGCGCGCGCGTCAGAATGCGCTCGGGAATCACGTCGCGCGTCGCAAACGTGGTGGCTAAGTTGCGATAGCGGCACAGGCGATACACGAGCGTCTTCGCGATGTCCTTGATCACCGCGAAGCCGCCGGCCATGTCGCCATACAGCGTGCAGTAGCCGACCGCCATCTCGCTCTTGTTGCCGGTGGTCAGCACGATCGAACCGAACTTGTTGGACAGCGCCATCAGCAGCGTGCCGCGAATACGCGCCTGGATGTTCTCTTCGGTCGCATCTTCGGCGCGGCCCGCGAACTCTTCGGCGAGCGAGCCGCGGAACGCGTCGAACATCGGCGCAATCGCGATCTCGTCGTAGCGCACGCCGACGCGGCGCGCCATCTCGGCGGCGTCGGTGGTGGAGATGTCGGCCGTGTAGCGCGACGGCATCATCACCGCGCGGACCTTGTCGGCACCGAGCGCGTCGCATGCGACCGCCAGCACGAGCGCCGAATCGACGCCGCCCGACAGACCGATCAGCGCGCCAGGAAAACCGTTCTTGCCGATGTAGTCGCGCACGCCCATCACGAGCGCCGCGTACACCTGCGCTTCGATCGATTGCTCCGGCGCGATCGCGGCCGGCAGCGGCGTGCCGTTGTCGAACTCGACGATAGCCGTGGCTTCCTCGAACTGCGCCAGCTTCGCGACGAGTTCGCCCTGCGCATCGAGCACGAACGAGCCGCCGTCGAACACGAGTTCGTCCTGGCCGCCGACCATGTTCACGTACACCATCGGGATGCCGGTCTCGCGAATCCGCGCGCGCAGGATGTCGAAGCGCACCGCTTCCTTGTTCAGATGATACGGCGAGCCGTTCGGAATCAGCAGCACCTGTGCGCCCGCGGCCTTCGCCATCTGCGCGGCCGACGCATGCCATGCGTCCTCGCAGATCACGACACCATACTTGACGCCGTCGAGTTCGAACACGAACGGCTGCGGGTCGGATGCGAAGTAGCGCTTCTCGTCGAACACCTCGGTGTTCGGCAGATCCTGCTTCCGATAGGTGCCCTTCACTTCGCCGTCGACGATCAGCGACGCCGCGTTGAACGTATCGACCGGCGGCACGCCGCGCTCGATCGGCGCGTTTGCATTACCATGGCCGTTCGCCAGGTTGTCCGACCCGTCGCGCAGCGGATGACCGACGATCACATGCAGACCCGTGAACGGCTTCAGCTGCGCGGCGAGATCGGCCAACGCGGCCGCGCTCGCGGTATAGAACGCGGGGCGCAGCAGCAGGTCTTCGGGCGGATAACCCGACAGCGCGAGTTCAGGCGCGATCAGCAGCTTCGCGCCGTCGCTGTGCGCGGCGCGCGCCGCGGCGACGATCTTCGCGACATTGCCGGCGAAATCGCCGACGGTGACATTGATTTGAGCAAGAGCGATTCGGGTCTTCATGGCAGGATCGACAGGCAAGCCTTCACGGCTCGCGGGTACCGCGGCACGATGGCTCGACGGAATTGGATACACCGGATAAACGAACTTAACCAACGACACGGCCGCTTCATCTTCACAGCGCCGCGCCGGTCGTTACAAACAGTCACGCAGATTGAACCAGCAACGTATCGATTATCGCACGGGCATTCTGGCATCGCCCTCCGAGGTGGACGCCGCCGAATGGAACGCCCTTCTCGCCGCGCAGCCGCAGCCCACGCCGTTTTTGCGGCACGAGTTTCTGAGCGCGCTCAACGCGACGCAATGCGCGGTCCCCGACACGGGTTGGGCGCCGCAATTCGTTACGCTGACCGACGCGCGCACGGGCAAGCTCGCGGCGGCGGCGCCCGTGTATCTGAAGGGGCACTCGTACGGCGAGTACGGCATGTTATGTCGCGCCGAACACCCGACTGACTGACCGACAGGCGGTAAACCCTTATTTTATAAGACATTTTAATGTCCTACGCTGCTTCCATCGGGTAAGGCACAGCAAGCAGCGGTCTGTCGCGTGTTTAGCCTCCTCTCACGCCCGCCACACCCCGAACCAGTGGGGGACGCATAGTGGAAGCCGTTGTACAAGACACTCACGTTTGGTCCGAGCGAACGCTCACGCTGTCGTGCGTTCGGACGCAAGGTGACGTCGAAACTCCGGTAACTAAAACACTGGATTTGTCGAACACAGGCTATCAAAAAGGCGGACTACTCGAAGAGATACTCGCGAACTCAGAGTGCCCGATAGCGGAAATACGAGCTGTTAAGCTTCTGCGGCTGCTTAAAGGCGCCACACATGACTCTGAAGTCAAGCAGATTTTCAATACCGCTCCTGGCAGATTGTATCAACGCGACCTCTCAAAGCTGATTTCTCGACTTGACGACGTAGTAGACGGCTATCGCTGTCGACATAAATCCGCTCATATTGGAAATATCAGGCACTTTCTCGTTCAGTGCCGGACTCCACTAGCGGATGGAGAATTTATTAAAAACATTAGACTCACGAGCAGACACAAAGAAGCCCCCCGAACCAAAGCTCCCGCACATCAAGTCTACGTCGAGGACGTTTTCGATGAAAATTTTCTTGCCAAGGAATTAAGTTCGATTAACTTCGAAGACCTAGCTGAGCGCGACGAGAAAGCAAAGTCAATACTTCAGAAATCGGTCTCCGATACCCGAGCTGTATGTGAGCGGATAATCGCGCGGCACGATGAACTGGTCAAACACCTTGAACGACTTAGCAACACGAAATTACCCGCATCGATTCCCGTTCGCATCAAAAATGCCGTGGCGCGTGGAAGTCAGCCACATAGGAGGTCCTGGGGACAGCTCTCATCGGAAGATTTACTGCACCTCCACACGCACGCCATTGATATAGCGAAATCCTTCGAAGGAAATCGCTTCCAACCGATATTTCCCGAAAAACTCAAAATATTTTGGTCGCTGCCGAATTGTCTTCCGCTTGAAACCTTTTCCATGCTGCTTTCGCGACATTACTTACCGAGGACGGTGGTAACTGCCTGCGCGATTCTTCTCATTGACAATATCGGATGGAATTGGCAAACCCTCGTCACGGTTAATCTTGATAGCATTATCAAGGATGACTCCGGCTATACAATCCAAGGAGTAAAACACAAAACCGGCCAGATTCAAAAGGCGGAACTGACGGATTTACCAGAAGCTGATGATACAGATTTATCGGAAAATGACGACGAGGACGAATACGGAGAGACATTTTCTACGCTGCCGTCCAAGAAAATAACCGACCCGCTCTGCACACACGCACTTGAGCTTTTAATTCAACACAGACGAAACATAGACGAAAAATTTGACGTCAAATCTCAATCAATTTTCGTATCCATGCGATTTGCTACCCGAAATTCGTCGGCCTTTCTCTTCGCGGTGGGAAGGCTATCGAAATATTTGAAGAAGTTCTGCGCATTAACAGGTCTTGACGAATTCTCGTTTTCAGATTTGAGACATCGCGCCGCGCACACGCGATATTTAGCGACTGGCAGAGACATCGTTCAGACGCAACTCTTCTTAGGGCATGCCGCGGCAGACGTCACCACTGTGTACCTAAACAGCACAATCATACGTCTACTTGGCGAAGCTAACCTACTGAAATACGTGACGTTGCTCTCCGATTGCGTTTTCTATGCAACGGGCCGCAAAGACAAGCTCGATGCCAAACAACTGGCAAGAGTGAAGAAAAATAATCTCCTACTCTTTCCACCGAGCACGCTCGAGGACAAGGGAGTCGACTGTATCGCAGACCGATGGGTAGATTCCTTCGGCAAGATGCCTTTCCGAATCGGCAAGCCAGAGGTGGCACATATCGCATTGCAATACCGACTTTACACTCGGAACTTGCCCGCCCTTGTGCAGGCAGGACACGAGCGGTTTGTCGCGAGACACCTACCTCGCATTCTCTTCTGCTACGCACTCTACCAGGTTGTTGCCAACGGCCCGCTCTCTCACGAGCTTAAGCGTTTTGAGGCAGGATATGAGCAATCAAGCTAGCCAGTCCGCGGTTACTCCGCCCGCACCTTTCGCAGACGTAGAAAAGTGCTGGCGGTACCTCAGCGATTTCGATGAAGAAATCATACGAATTGATGTCTCTGAGAGTATCAAGTATCGAGACTCTAAGGTCCGCGCTTTTGACACCCGTGCATTCCGGGTGAACGCGACGGGCGGCGTAGGGATTCACACAGGTATCCACGAGCTAGCGAATTTTCCTCATTTGGTTGCAACCATGAAGCACGCAGCCAACTCTGCCCTCAAGAGCAACGATGGCGGACCCGCGCAGGCTTTTACCGACACCGTAAGGGTCACCACCCTAATTTATAGCTGGATGTTTCGGCACGGCTTCACACGGCTGGCGGAGCTCGAGCGCAAAGACGTTCAACAGCTGTCCGCAGAGGTTTCCGAACAAGGGTGGTGGGATTTGCTGCAGTATCAGAAGGCACTCCTCGACGAAGCGACAAACGTCCTAGAAAGCCCCAACCGTCTTGTAGAAATTGCGACGTCACGTTACGACGGAAAATACTCGTTTTCTCCTGAAGCTCTCTCTCTCAGGATAGGGTTGCCAATCAACGGCAATGATATTCCGCGGTGGTTTCGAACTGCTGCGGTCACAAAGCAAATCCCCGCTCTGGCGACTTTCGACAAACCGACTCGCGCCGGCCCGACCAGAAAAGAGCATTTGACCACGCTGACTACTATCAACCGACTAGCACTACTTGGGGAAGGCTTCGACAGCATTGGATTTCATCCATTTCCTAAAGCGCAGCGGGAATTAGCCGCTGGTGACAGGCGCCGCTCGCGCGTCACGAGGAACCCTCTGCCGCCTTCCTCCGACGCCCCCAAAGAGGCGAGCGGACAACACATTCAGAGCACTGCAGAACAAGTCAGCGTATCGCCTATGCATCATAGCGACGCTCCAAATGCGCTGTTGGCTGGTCTGGCACAGGAGATTGATACGTTGACGCACGATAGTGTGCAACAGCCGCAGTTAGCGCCCAGCCAACATGCGACACCGAACATGCCTCTCCACATTGCCGTTGCCGGTTTCAAGGAAGCGTTACGCTGGCAATATGACTATAGAGATGCAATCTTAAAGGTGCTCGCACTTCTAAGAGATTCGCTGGAATCAGAAATCACCCAACAGCGAGTCCTTCCAAGACCTTTCAGTCCGGAGGTCGTCAAAGAGGCCAACAGAATCCTCGCATCGGCTGGCGTTCCTCTCCGGGTTACTCGTGCGAGCAAACGACAAGGAGGCAACGGTGCCTCTGTACTCGTCAATACCACAATGTTCGCTCTGTACTTCAACATTGCAACGAACCTTGGCCGTAGGCCTGGAGAAATTCACGGCGCCGGCAAAACCAAGAAATCTTACGGCCTCTTTCATGGATGCTGCGTCAAGGTCTCAGAGAAAATTCCATTTCACCGAATAGAGACTTACATCCAGAAGTCTATCGGTGCGTACGCAACCTCTTGGTGCAATCAGCTGGTTGCGGACGCTGTAAGTTTTCTCGAAGAGATTTTTCAGCTTGCTCGACCGCTGTTCACATCGCGAGTACCCGTAAAAAGCGACCCAGAAATCGCCAGAACGGAAAAGCTATTTGAGTTTCCATTATTCACGGAGAGAGGTTTCAATTCCGAGCGCCCGATTTTCGATGCTCGCGAAGCATCAAAGACTTTCTTTCGGCTGGCTGGCATCGACCCCAAGGTTTTCTTGGGTAAGCAGATGCCTTTCAGACGAACATTTGTGACGCTCTATGTGCACAGATTTGACTCGCCAGAACTACTTGCGCTGCAGCAATATATGAAAGACTTCTCCATAGAAAGCCTGCTCGCATACTATCGCGACCGAGCCAATGGCCTCCCTGAAGACAGCATCAAGGCTCATTATGACGAGTATGAGTCTGAGGCCCGCAATATCGCAAGCATGCTGAAAGAAGAGCGGAAGCTTTATCTAATAGAAATCCTCACCGACCTGCTCGCCGGGCAACGCCGCTTCGGAGGAGGGTTCGCTCGAGTGGTAAACGCGCTACTGAAGAGGTTGTCTCTGCCGGAGAACTTCAAGGATGCTCCCCTCCCCGAGAAAGCTGACTCGATTGCAGACGAGCTCGAGCAGCGTGGCTATCGATTGGTCGAAGGGAACACCATCTGCATGGCTGGAGATGCCGGCAAAACCAAGGCGCAATCGAACTGTTTTGACGGCAAGCGTCCGAGAATCGAACTGGCTTGCCCAAGCATGTGCAGTGGGTGCGTTCACGCCATCTCGACTGAAGTCGGACTCTCAATTTACGAAGAGGAAATGGAATCCGCCCTCAAAACTGCCAATGACAAGCGTCTACCGGCTGCACTTCGCAAGCAGGCGCAAGCGCTTATCGAAACACTCAAGAAGGTGATTGAGTCGGAGAAGGCCATGGCCGAAGGCACTCGTGTCCGGTTCCAACGTTTCGCCGACAGTTGGACCACGATTAAGGAGGAACTCCCAAAATGACCGAGCGCAAGGACACGAAATCACCGCTTGCGTTGCAGGCCCGAGAAGCCATCGAAGCAAAGCTCGCCATATTGAGATTGTGGATTGAGACCGGCATTCCATGGGTTAGAAACGATGAGGGCCGTTGCGTCTGCGATGAAAACGACGAGTTGCAACTAGACTACTTCCCCAAAGACATGCAGGGGCTCTCGCAATGGAGGCACGAATCTCAATGCCGCTCCACACTTCAAAAGCACCCCGCCATCCTTAACTTTCGCTCGTTTAGTCGTGGCACGTTAGACGCTCCACACAACAACACGTTGAAAGAAGAGATACGCTCGTTGTTTGCTGCGATTGAACAAACCGCTTCTACTCAGCTTGGCAGGACCAGGACTAAGCAAGCCATTGCCGACGCGCAATCAGACGGAGCGCAGAAGCAGAATTTCATCGACGTGTTGGAGCGCGAGATTCTGAAATACCGCGAACAAGCACGGATTGCCAACGAGGAGCTCCAAGAAACGCGAGCACTACAAGTTCGACAAAAAAAACACTATGAGGACGAACTCCAGAAATTGAACAATCGAATCCGGGAGGCTCGGACTCGGCGACCCGATGTGGTCTCGCTCGGAAAGCGAACAGGCTCGGACACCCTGCGCGTCGACGATGGAGATAAAGAATGAGCGCCAACGCTTCATCCCTCAAGAAGAAACTTGAAAACGCGGCCCGCTTGAGGACATGGAAGTCTCAGACCAAACTTAGTCAGGTTCCTGTCAACCAGTTCGGGAAAGCAGCACGGAAGACTATCTGTGAGATGCTCAAAATACCGACGTCCACGGTCCAAACAAACGACGAACTCTTCAATCTGTTCAAGACCCTTGACGACGAGCTCGACGATTGGCGCAAACAGCCGAACAGGAAGCGCGTCTCGAAGAAGTCTCTGACGGCTGAGCTGCAGGACGAATGCCGAACCCTCAGAAGTGCTTTGGCTGAGCAAGGTACGGCCATGAAGCGCCTGCAGTACCTCGAAGACAACGGCATCTCACTCCGTGCAGAGCCCATATCGAGACCTTAAACAGCGATGACCAAAGCTCCAAGCCTGCGTCGTTTAAGGGGGACTGTCGCACGGGTCCTGTCATACGGCCTCGGAGGCGGTGCGATTTTCATCCTGACAGTCCCCCCGGCAAAACGTGTTCGCGTCGTTGCAAAGTTCAACGTTATGCTGCGGGCGCCGGTGGTCGGTGAGACCTGGGAAATTTCCGGTACGTTCGAAAACCATCCGCTCTATGGAGCCCAGCTGAAGGCCAAAACAGGAGTCTGTCGGGAGCCAAGCGGCGTAGAACTGGTAATGCTACTGGGGAAGCACCCCTCATTTGCCAAAATCGGAATGCGTAGCGCCAAGAAGCTTTGGAGGAAATTTGACGCAAAGCTTAGCGAGATTTTTGGCCATGAAGACGTCCAAAGCCTGCACTCCGCTGGCATCAGCGCATCCGCAGCAATCGCTGGCATTGCCGCGTGGCACAGCTATCTCGACGACATCAGAATAACTCGTGCACTTGAGCCAGTCGCCCTTTCAGGACATGAACGCTCTACCCTGCCCAACGTCATCGCGCTGTTTCGTGGATTGAGATTGTCAACTCCGTATGAGTTCCACCCGGCGATTCATTGGTCAACCATCGACAACTCCGTCCAGAGTTCAAACCCGCCCCACGAGCCGCGTCGACTGCTCTCTGCATCGGACTCTGTCTTTACACAAGGCAGCCACGCGATATTACGCGCGGTACCCCTCAAGGACTACGAACACCGGCTGGCAAACAAGCTCCGAGACTCTGCACTCGTCCAGACCGCAACGGGCTCGGCTATCGCGTCGGGAAGAATCTCGTGTCTAACATACCGACGCCAGCGCTTTGTCGCTTCGGATGCGCTTACAAAGGTCACCTACGCTTTTTTGTCTCGTCTGTTCGCCGCCAAGGGTTCGGCGCAGGTGTACGGTGACGCGCTCAATACCGTGGACACCCTCCGCCGGACTGCCTCTTCAGTCTGCTTGATTGACTGTGGAGGGCGCACAGGTACCGCTGCACGCGCCAAGCTGCATGAAGTGTTTGCAGACGCACTTCACATCGCTTTCTCGCGTACGGAGCCCCACCCCACCCTTCAGTTGAGCTTGCAAGAGATACTCGCAGGGCCAGCACAAGTTCACAAGACCAGTCACACGGTCGTGGTTCACGACGCTCATGCCCTCGACATCCTAACTCTCAACAAGCTTATCCATAGGCTTCCAGTTGACACTTGTCTGATACTTGCCGGAGTGGCCGATATGGTTAGCCGACCCAGTCGGCCGGCGCCGTATCACGCGCTATGGTATTCAGGAAAATTTCAACGAATGACATTGGGTTCAACTGGTTCAAGCGGCGGTGGCGAATCTCTGCGTCCATCAAGCCCTAGAGAGGGGTTGGAAATACGGAAGGTCCAGCTCACTGGGACGAAAGACACACTGAAAGAAGCGCTGGCTCTCTATCGCGAGAATGCGTGTGACGGAGCCACAGTCCTTATTGCGAGTAACGCGGCAATTTGTCATTCGCTGAATGTTACGCTGGCGTCGGAAAGAGCTGACGAACTTCGATTCGACAACCTTCCGATGAATTCGACGACCCTTGGACGCGGCGGAAGGGCATATGCAAAATGCCCTGTCACGTGGAAGCAAGCAGACATTGCGAAATGCCGATGGCCAGGCGAGAGCATGAGCTTGCATGACGTAGAGCAAACGCCCTACGTTCGTGTGACCAACTCAATTCCTGAATTCGTAGTGGCTCAAGTCACGCGAGCGAACGGAGACCTCGTTCCTCTAACGGCGTCAGATGCGTTTGACCTCACTCTGGCGTACGCACTCGAGCTCCCGGCAGCTGCGCTCGGAACTTGGCGAACCGTTGTAGTCGCTTGCATCGAGGAGACCGACTGCAATGCAGAGGTGATTCGTGCTGCATCCGGTCTTGCGTCACATACGGTGGTGCTCGTTGGTGATGTCGATGCTAGTTTGAAGCGCAAAGGAAGAGACGCGTGGTACTACGCCGACCCTCTTCTACAACACCTTCTGGAGAAGGTTCCGGAGACGTCCACATGAAAGCTTCGGTTCACAAAGCTCAGCGGGTTTACGTTTTATGGGTTGAGGATGGAAACGAGCACCGATTTCCAGTTTTTCGAGGCAGCGCCTACTACCTTCTTGAGTTGCCCACCGACTATTGCGGGATGGTCATCCGCAAGGGAGAATCGGAGCATGTTACGAAGCCTGCTATGCGAACGCGTACGAACAATGCTGTCATCGCATCACGCGAGCTCTATATATACTTGTCGGAAAAGCAGCTTTCAATTGCTGAGATGAACGACAAGCATCTTCTAGGTTTTCGGGATTGGTGCTGGAAGCGGACGATGAAACGCCCTCAGTATCGGGGAAACCAGTTGGTCGCAAAAGACACCACGAACATTCGATTGAAAGAGGTCTATGAACTCCTTGCGTGGGCACAAAGGCAAGGACGTATTCCGTCGAAGACAATTGGACCAGTCGGCTGTGGCGTCACATCGACGTTGCCGGTAGTGGGACTTTCTGGTCTCGAGTCCGACGAAAAAGAGCTGAAAAAGTACCCGAGAATTTACACGCGAACGGGCCGAGCGAGTCGTCTTGGAAGAGTCCAGTATCGAGCAACTGATGACGACATTGCCGCGCTGGAAGACTATCTTGACGGTAACGGAGACGCTGCCGACCTCCGCCTCATCATGCTCATCGTTCGTATCATCTCGGACACGGCGTGGCGAGTCGGCAGTGTGGGAAGTCTTCAAATTCACCAGTTCGCGAGGAAGGAACTGGCTAAAGCTGAAGCGAGGCATGCCACGGCGTACGATATAGCGCCACCAGACCAGAAAGGCAGCTATAGCAAATCCTTCCCGTTGTCGTGGGCAATTGCCTATGACATCGCGAACTACATCGAAATCGACCGAGAGCAAATAATTAAATTGACCGGGGTCAATCGGAAACTTCTTCAAGGACGCATTTTCTTAAGCCCAACATCTGGCCTTCCGTTCAACGACCACACACTATCGGACCGAATCGCAAGGCTGCTTAAGAAAATCGGTGCCGGGAAGGGCGCGGGAGCGCACGGCGTGCGAAGGAAGACTGGCACACGTATCGCCCGGGAGGAAATAGAATTCAGGAAGAAACGAGGACTCTCGATGCAACGAGAGGACGTTGTGGACGCTATAGCGCAACGTCTCGGCCAGAACTCCAAGACAGCGTACCAGTTCTATGTCGAGGCAAATGCGCTGACATCCGGGTACACGGTCGAGGCTGAGCAGCGGGACCAGCTTGAGGCCAGTCGCAATGAAATTGCAGCGCTCCGAGCTAAGTTGTCGGAACTTGAGCTGCAGAAACCGTCAACAAAGCGCTGAAGAGTTCCTCGGTAGCATTCCTTCCACGCAACCGCGACTTCAGTTCGGCACTGAGAGACGTGCCTTCACGTTTTCAGTTTGAATGGCGTATGTGCCTCGAGCTCATCAATGTGCTCGTCCATCGCCGCCGTCTCTTGGTCCAGAAACTCGCTGATGGCGTGCGCAAACCTATGGTCAGAAATCCAGTGAGCAGACCACGTCGGTGTTGGCATTAGCCCACGCGACATCTTGTGTACACCTTGGGCCCCGCCCTCGAAGCTCTTCAGCCCATTGGCAATGCCATACTCGATGCCCTGCATGTAGCAGGTTTCGAAATGAAGGCCAGAAACGAACTCTTTGGTGCCCCAGTAGCGGCCATACATCGTGTGGCCTTGAACAACATTTAGCGCCACTGCAATCCGCTTCCCATCTGCCTCAGCAATGACAAGCATCAGTGCGTCAGGCATCGACCGATGAACCAGTCCAAAGAATTTGCGAGTTAGATACGGCGGGTTCCAGTGCTCACGATACGTGTTTTCGTAGCACTCGTAGAAGAAGTCGAGGTCGTCCTCGCCAATCTCCTGCCCCCGTAGCCATCGGAAGGTGACGCCGGCGTCGTGAACCCGTCGCCTGTCCTGCTTGACCTTCTTCCGTTTGTCGTGCGACATCTTCGAGAGAAACTCATCGAAGGTCTGGTATCCAAAATTCTCCCAGTGAAACTGGACACCTTCTCGAAGCATGTAGCCTGCGTCGGTCAGAGCCTCAAGGTCATCTTCGTGTGAGAACAGGACGTGGATTGACGACACATCGAGCTGCTTCGCAAACTTGATTGCGCCCCGCGCGAGCAGCACCCTGTCGGCGTGCGTCGGCGCCAGCAGTCGCGGGCCTGTAACAGGCGTGAACGGTACGGCTGATAGGAGCTTGGGGTAGTACTGGATGCCGTGACGCGCGAATGCGTCCGCCCAGGCATGGTCGAAAACGTATTCCCCACGGCTATGTGATTTCAGATACAACGGCATGGCGCCAGCGAGGTCGCCTCCACGCCGCATTAGCAGGTAGGTCGGCTGCCACCCCGTCGACTTCGATGCGCATTTCGTAGTGTGCATCGCTGACAGATATTCGTGCGCCACGAAGGGATTGCCTGCAGCGAGCGCGTTCCACTCGTCTGCAGGCACATCTGAAAGCGAATCGACAACCAGAATCTCGACCTTGCTGCTCACTCCGCCTCCCAACGACTGTCTGCACGCCGCGCATATGCGTAAAGCAGCATTGTCACCCATATGCCAAAAGTCTTCAGCCGGATGAGGTCTGACCGGCGCCGCCGCATTTAGGTTCGCCGTTGCACAGGACCGACGGATGGCCGCCTGATAACAGCGCGTCGGCATGTCCGCTTATCCGCGAGTCGGCTTGCAACAAGTGTGCACTGGGGGCGCAAGATGTCGCAACCGTCGACTCGATACGCTGCAGCCCCATTTTTTACCCACGCTGCTGACGAGCCCATCCGCGCTACATTCGCGCGAGTTTGCGACTCATCACGCAGCACGCGGTTGGTATCCCCGCTAGGTGTTCATCACACATCTGCCGGCGCAGCGATGGCAATCGACACCAAAGGAAGCCGTTTCGCCAGTATCCCCAAGAGCAAGATACTGCTCAAATGCGCTAAGCGCTTCCGACGACTCCGAACGGGACGCCGTAGGTTTCGAGCAAAAAGCTCTCCGTGACGCTTAAGAGAGAAAGCTGGTCAGCGGTCGCTTTAGAACGAGATAGCCCGGGCTGCACGATAAAAACACGCAGATTCAAGGCTGCCATTCGGCTCCGGTTCCTGATAGCCGCGAGCGTATCGCGGTCACCAATCTGGTATCTCGATAGTTCTACGCCCTTTCGCACCTTTGGGTCACGTCGAAGCAAATGGACAAAAAGCTCGGTGTGGCGGAGTTGATTCTGGAGCCAGCTAATGCTTTTCTGAGCTTGCCCGCACACCTCATACAAGTCACCAACGCGGCTTCCTGAAGAACTCTCTTGCGAATACTTGCAGTGGTAAAAGTCAACGTCGATTGTTGTCCGAGCATCATCTTCCATCACTTTGATGGTAACGACGTCGGCCGACTCTCCTGAACCGTCATCGTCATAGATGATGTCATAACCTCCCGCCTTCTTGAGGTCTTCGATGACTTTGAACTGAATGGAATCTGGTTCGCGTGTAGCCCCTTGAGCCTCCTTCTTTATGTCGACGTCAGACCAGTCCCACGCGACAATCCGTTCACGGTCATACGGCGCGTAGATGTCGGGCAACGCAACAAGCATGTTGCCTTCAAGATACGACCCATCCGCAAACGTGATGAGCGGCGGATTCTCGAAGAAGTAATCGGACAGCCTCCATACCTTCTGGCGCTTGGCTATAGTGCCATCATGCCCGTATACCGGTACGAATCGATAGGTCGAAACTGCATCGTCATCAAGCGGCAACAGTTCAAGGCGGAGCACCAATTCTGACGAGTCGTCGAATACTCGAAACACAATGTCACCAGTTTCCGCCGGACTTACGAGCTCGATTCCAAGGTACCAAAATTCAGTCGCAGCACCGTTTCCCAGTTCGACAGAGAATACGCTTTCGTGCTCTTGATAGACGCAGTCTGGCCATTCAACGGCAATGGGCATCACGTCTGGTCGCACTTTAACCAGCTTCGGGATTAGAGTTCCTTTGAGCACGCCTTCTGGGTCGATGGTCTCGTCAACAACCTTTGCGCCGACGTTTTTGCACCATTTTGCGAAGTTCTCGAGCCGCAATCGTTGGAAGGACCAAACCCGACCGCGCTTCGTTGCGCCGATAGTCGCGGTAGCTCCACCCTCGAATCCTATTCCAGACACCACCGCCCTCCGGGCAGTTTTCTTCGACGAATCAGACAGTCGTGCCGCAACATCCGCGCCCATGCGGGCTATGTACCGAATCTGGCGCCCGAATTGCTCGTTCATGCCTAGATTCGTGAGCAGCAACCGCTTGACGCCGTGAAAGCAGCGATATAGTTCAGGGTCCTGAATGAGTTGCACGTCCTCGCCACATAGCGCTTTGGCCATCGACCGATATTCGCCGCTTTTCGACGACCCATGAATGTACAAAAGCTCTTTTTCTTTGTCCCAAATCGCAACGAGTAATTCCCACTCCCAGTCCTGCACTGCCTCAATATCAGTCCAAGGCACCGGCTTGGTGGTTCCCACCACAACCACGAGCATGTTCTCTTTGCCGTTGACCGTGTGCCGAACCTTGTCGGACGCTGTGAGACCCGGCAGACCCTTACGAAAATTCTTCGGTGTCCAGACACTGCAGCGGGTGCGATAAATAACCATGCTTGTTGCGGGCCTGATTTCCTGCAGGGGAATTTCGCCCGCAAACGGTTCGAAACCGGCGAGGAAGGTCCGAGCCTCGATTTCGTTATCTATTGCTGCATCGCTCAAATCCGGAAGCAATTCGTTCCAGTCAGGGTCCTGGCTGTACAGCTTTTCAAGCTCTTCGCGTACACCTGGATTCGCGACGTTTGCTATGAACGTTGCGTTCCCCAAATCTTCGCGAGCGCGTGTAAACCGGCCGGCAAGTTGGAGCGTGACTGGAAGACTCTTTCGCGTGTCGTGAAACGCCGCAATCTTCAACTCCGGCATGTCGAATCCCTCTCCGAGCATGTCGACACAGACAACAAGTCGTGATTGACCAGACAGCAACTTATTTAGGGCATCTCGCCGTTCGACCGGCTTAAGTCGGCTGTGAAGCAAAATCGGGTTGTAACGGCCGATTGACTCGTAAATTTCGAAGACCTGCTTCGCGCGCGGAATGTCCAGTGCACGCGCCATGGCGACATGAAGCCCGGTTGTGTCGCTATCCAACTCTTTTATAGTTGCTTTGGCGATAGCGTTATCGGCTTTGCTTTCGTTAAACTCAAAAATCGACCGAAAGATGATAGGTCGAAAGTAGCCATCAAGTTGGGCTTGCCTGAGCGGATAGCGATAGATTATGGTCCCGTCAATGGGCTTGTCATCGTCACGGAACGGTGTCGCGGTGAACTGAAGCACGCGGCGCTTACTGAACTGGGCTTTGAACCGCTTCCACGTGGGAGCTTCAGCGTGGTGCGCTTCGTCAATGAACAGGTGCGTACACAGTTCGGCAATACGCGCCTGGAACTCGGGGGCGAGGCTGCCCGCAATGTGGCTAGTCGTAACGACTACATTGCATGCCTCGAAAAAGGTCGATAGCGCCTCAAGGCCAGCAATGTTGTGCTCAAGTACGCCCACGACCGGATAATGAGCAGACTTGGAAAGGATGCCACTGCCGGGAGTTTTCAGCAGACCCAAGGTCATGAACTTGTCCGCGATTTGGGTGCGCAATGCGTCTGTCGGGACGACGACAATGACCCGTTCACAGCAGGCAGACGTCAAGACTCCGAGCATGGTCTCGGTCTTTCCTGTACCGGTAGGAAGGACCACCGACGCGACATCGGTACTCACCGACCAGTGAGCGTGTATCGCATGAAGAGCTCCAGCCTGCGGTGGACGCAAGCCGATGGCACCCGTCGAGCGGTCCTCCTGTGCGAATGCGAATGCACCACGCCAAGAATCGGTCGCAGCTCTCGCGTTCGAGTCGGTCACTGCCCGACCGGCCGCAGGTAACGAAGGATGCTGCAACCAAGTTCCAGCTGTCGCGTCCAGTCTGTCGTGCTCAATCGCGACTGCTGGGCACCTGAGCACCGCCGCTTCATCTTGTGTCGGCAAATGCCGAGGCGTGCCTTTGAGGATTCGAACGGGCATTGGAAGCGAACTGGACGAAACCTCAAATCCTTCGGCGCCGTCTGTGACAAACCGAACTGCTTCGGCTTCCATCTCCTGACTAGGCCACGCCAGTTGGCGAATCCAGTTCTTCTCGACCCTCTCTTGAAGCGCAAACACCCCCGGAAGCCGCACCTTCATTTGCTTATGCCTTTCGAATAATTATTGCGAACGGTCAAACCCAAAAATCAATGCTAGCCCACATTGTCCACGGTACAGAGCGCAAGACGACTCTCACCAGCGGATGCGGGCGGACACTGATTTTCGACGCTTCATTATATTTGCCTTTCTCGACGCACCTCGATTTGCAGAAGGGTTTACGACTCTGAGGCTGTCCCGTGACGACTGTTCATCTAGCACGGGTTCCAGTTGTTCGAGAAAAGGCTTGGCATATCGCCAACGGACTACGTAGCAATGGCTGTGCTCTTTCGAGTGAACTCTCCGAAGAACATGTCCGGAGTGAGGCTCATGCCAGCTTAGTCCCCGGGTCGCGCCAAGTCGCGCAACAACCCCTGCGCTTGGTCATAGCCCGGAATGTCAGAACGCAGCGCGCTCACGAGCTCGGCTATGTGAGACGCAACTTCAGCGCGCACCACTTCGGGCGTCGGCCGCCCGAGCGGGCGCAAGCGTAGGAAGGGAATTCCCGCCGTGGAAAAGAGCCTGTCCTTGCGCTCGTCGCGCTCCTGCTGACGGTCAGTATCATGCCACGTGCTATCCACTTCGATAGCCAGCATGGGCAGATATGTAGTACTGGATACAACCACGATGTCTACGCTCGCGCGCAGGTAGTACCCGAAGTCATCCTGGTCGACCAATTCTTTCAGGCGGTCGTAGCTCATAATGCTTTGCAACGAGCAATTCGGGAACACCAGGTGGTTCGGGCACAACTGCACCACAACCTGGTAGATGCTGAACTCGCGCTCGCTGTTGAATACCTGCTTAATGGCGGCGGTACCGTTGGCCCGCACAATTCGACCTGCAACCGAGTGCTGATTTTCGCGTTCAAGAAACGGAATGATGTACGGATTCACAACGTACCCGGTCGGCGTATCCCGAATCATCCCTTCATCGAGGAGCCGCTTGTGGTGCTTCCCCGCCCAATCCGCGGACATGCCTGCATAGCGGCCAAGTTCCTCATAGCTTTTGAATCCGTCAATCTGGTGCAGCGTCGCGAGCAAGGTCTTAGCGGGTCCGCTCAGAGCAGGCCAACGGTTCACGGCCGTTCGCTCATGCTGGTCTGCCTGCTGCAACTCATCAAGTCGGCACTGGGCGCTCGCACGAATCTGTGCGAGCGCCTTGGTTGCTTGCGCGTCCTTAGTTTTCACCGCTTCAAGGAGATGCAGGTGGTCCTTCATATCCGGGACCGAGGTTTCGTCCTTCCACAACGTGGCCAGGTTGCCCTTGATGGCATCGAGCCCATCATATGAGGCGCTGAGACTTGCTGCGTAGAAGCACAGTGCATCGTACCTTGTTCCCGAGGAACTCAACTGCTCCAGGTAGCCCTTGATGAACCATCCGCGCGGCGACTCCAGGTCCGGCGAAAGCTTGCGTGATAGCTCAACAATGCGCTCGAACGCATCACCCTTCGCCGAGAGCAACTTGTTGAACACAGCCACCGCACTGCCTTGCCACAATCTCTCGGGGTCGCCAGTCAGTTCGTCCCGCCGTGCGGCGAGTGCTTCGAGATGCGGCATCACTAGCGAAATGTCTTCTGCGCTAAGCTCGCCTTCGAGAACAGGCATAGGTTGCTTGCGCAGTTGCATGGCAGCCTGAGGATGGACCAGCGCATCAAGGAGAAATCGCAAACGGTCGCGCAGTGTAACCGCGCTGTCCATGGCCATCCATTGGAAACGGCAGGATACTTCGCGAAGCCACGCCAGGTCCTCAAATTGCATGTGAGGCTGTTTCGTGTAGTCGGCGCCGGACGCCGCAATGGCGTGCACAAGCTTGAGATAGAGCTGACATGCTTCTCGGTAGCGCGGGTAGGCTTTCGTCAGAGGGTGAACCACGGAGATGAGAAGGTCTACCGGTGCGGGTTTTCGAAGGCTCGAGAATGCAAATGGAATCGATTCCGGGCCACCTGCGCCCTGCACCATCAAGGCGCCCATCTCGATGTCCGAGACACGCGCATACCGGGAGAGATAATTGACTGCGCTAACCAGGTAACGGTCGCGCTCATGTTCGTTCGTCGCCAAGATGCTGCGCATCATTGCCGCGAGACCGTCGAAGAAATCGTGCGCGAAAGGTCCGGGATACCTCTCAAGGATGGCCGCGTAGTCATTAGGCTTCGCGAAACCCATCTCCCACACGAACCCCCAGCCTGACGGCGTCAATTCCTGTCGGGATAAGTACTCGTCGCCCAAGGCTTCGCCCACGTACTCATCGGTCAGGACAGGCTCGGGAAGCTTGGCCAACGCTGCGCGCACAGTCGGCGCGTCGCCCGGTGTAGCGGCAAGCATGTCCAGCTCCGTTTGCATTGCCAGCAGCCGAATCTTGTCGTCGTCCTTGAGCGCCGGCATCTTCCAGGCTCGCGCATAGGCTTCTCTTAGCAGAAGGTCCAAGTCTGGCAGCCGCTCGAACACTTCCTTTTGCCCAGGAAGAAGGTCTTCGTCGTCCCAGTGCTCGTCAGGGAACATCAAGGACAGGGCTACGCTTCGCAGACGCTCAACCCATTTGAACTGCACGGGTTCCTTGCAGGCACGCGTCAATTGGTCCAGTGCGTGCAACGTGTCCTCCGACGTGAAGTCGAGCAGACGCAGATAGATATTGAACTCGTCTGCGCGATAGAACTGCGTCGCGAGTTCGGCCATGCGCATTACGGCGTCTTTGAGCGCTGACAGGTTTTGCGCTTCCACGAATTCGATTGACGAGAGGTGTGCCTTCGTCCAAGCGACAACCTTCGAACTCAGAATCCAGAACTCCGCTTCGTGGTCCGTCTTATCAACGATACTCGGCGGCGTCAGTGCGTTGACGAATTCCAATAGCTCGTTCCACTGCTCTGCCTGGACGCAATGATGGACCTGCTTCCGAAGCTCTTCAAGCGTGATGCCAACGGGGGTTTGGGAAGCGATGCTGCTTCCTATCGAGGAAGCACGATGTTCGACTGCGGTAGCGCGTCGGGTTGCTCCGGACTTCTTGTTCTTACGGGACACATTGGCCTCGAGATGTCGAAATGGCGGAGCAACAGCGACGTCACCGCCTGGACGGAAGCGGCTATTATCTCCGAGTGGCATCAAATGCGCTGCTCTTCGCCCGGTGCCTTGGCTCAAGTTTGGCGATGTTAAGCGAATTTATCGGAACTCAATCTCTCGCAGCACGGACTGGGCTACGTCTATCGACGACGAAGGCTCGCCAAGCGATAATGCAAAAAAATTGATAGCGGAAATCAATTCAATGAATAATGAAATGCCAGAAAGCAGCATCATCAACTTCACCGAAATAACCTCGCCCACCGATTTTGAGCTTTTTACCTGCGACCTCCTAGAGTGCATGGGTTTTAAAATTGTTTTCCGCCCAGGAGAAGGTAGCGACGGAGGACGAGATATGGCCGTCGAAGAGATACGCCAAGGTAATTTTGGTGAAACAAAAATACGGTATTTGGTCAGTTGCAAGCATCTCGGCAAAGCGGTCGGCACCGGCGACGAAAAAGATGTCCCTAGCCGAGTTCACAAGCATCATTGCGACGCCTTTCTTGGGGTATATTCAAGCCACCCGAGTCAGACACTGGTTGACGACTTCAATGGGTGGCAGACACATCCTGACAGGTCAAAGGCCTTCGAAGCGACGATTTTAGACGGAAGCAAAATCAGAAAGCAGTTGCTTGAGCTTCCATCTGGTCAACGGCTGGTACAACAGTATTTTCCCAAGGCGGCTCTTGCCCACCGACGTTTGCAGACGGAGAGTAATATATATCGTAAACGGCCGATTTTCAGATGCGCTGACTGCGGGATTGATATTCTTCAGAGCTTCCAGGGTTCAGTTTTAGTTGAGGCAACCCATGGACCTGTTCTGCATCCTTCGGGCAATCCAGAACGAGACCTTAAAAACCGTCGCCACGTTTCTGGAGTTAAAATTTTCTGCCCGGAACACACGCCAACTTTACGCCATTATAACGGCGAAGATTCCAGCCTCCACAGTATTTCGGATTTGATTGAACCAAGGGCTTTCATGGCGCTCCTCAACAATGGCCTAAAGCAATCGTATTATTGGCCCCCTTACTTCAACGACGAAAACGCATTCATTCGATGGTTCAGGCTGATACAAGGGCTCTTCTATTTTGTGGCCCGTGGCCGGGAACCAATGGCGGCTTTAGAAGGAATGGCCGCACTCAACGACCAATATTTCAATCCTCCCTGGACTTTATAGGAAGGACCGCATCGGCTTCCATGCGAGTCGCCGTGTGGGACTTTCTATCTGTAGTTGCACGAGGCGATTATCTGCTTCGGCGAGGCCCGCAAGAGTTCGAGTCCTCCGGGACTTTCTTGGCAACGAGACGGAAGTACCCAGCTTCGAGTCCAAAGCCCGAGCTCAGGCGGACGCTGCTCGGGTCTGCGCGGGTGTCGACTCGTCCATCGAGGCTCCATTGCCTTGGTCTCCGTACGTCGTCTCGCGTTCTCAAAGCGCATCTATGCGATGCTTGCTCAAAATGAAGACGGCACATCCATACCGCCGCCACGTTAGTCGACAAGCAACTCCGCCGGGTCCACCCCGAGACCCAGCGCCAGCTTCTGTAGGTTATCGAGCGTAATGTTCGTCGCCGCCCGTTCAATGTGACTTACGTATGTTCGGTGGAAGCCGCATTGGACGCTGAGCAATTCCTGGGAGATGCCCTTTTCCAAACGAAGGCGCCGGACATGCTCTGCCAGCCGGCGCCGGAGGTACGGGTCGATGTCTTTGCTGTCAGTTTCGGTCATGCCCGCGAGGGTGGCGCAACATGACCTTTCCGTCTACCTCCCAAACGTATACTGCCTAAACATATACTTCGTAAACGTATACAATAGCCTCTTCACGGTAGATGCTTGCCACCGAGGGGGCTCTCGCACGTCGACTCCCCTTGAAGACAAGCGCATCGATAAGATAGAACGACGGAGGTTCTTCGGTAATGGTTCACAGTGTGCGTCTTGGCGACAAGATGCTCAACGTACAGCGTCCTAGCCTTACGGCCGAGCAAAGCCACCTGATTTCGCGGTACCCGCTTTTTTTTCGTGCAGCTCGGAACCCGGAGGCATACCCGTCGAACCTTGCAAATTTCGGCATTCAATGCGGTCGTGGCTGGTATCCAATCATCGAGGCCGCCGCACGAGAGATTGAGCAAGAGCTACGCACGATGTGGTCCGAACCGTTCAAGAATCCGGAGAGTCTCTCGGCCATGGAAGAAGAGCTTCTTTCCGGCAGGAGGGCCTACCCCCTGCTTCCATTTTGCAGAGACGTCAGCCAAGTTGGGGGCGAACTGGTTATGGACATTGAGTGTGGCGACCTTTGTGACATGGCCGCGTGGAGACGTCTCCGCAAATCAGTAGAGCACGCGGCAACCAAGTCTCGTTACACGTGCGAAAGCTGTGGAAAACCGGGGAAATTCCGGGAGATTAACTGGCGACACGTCTACTGCGATGGATGCATAGCCCCTTCCGGTCGCAACTATCCAACGTAGCAACATCAAATTGACCAGCGCTCAACCGCCATGTCGGCCGCCCCGCCATTTGGCATCCGTCGGAGTTGTTCGCCTGATACATGGGAGGTAAAGATGAGGAAGCGATTTGTCCCCGACGACTTCCCGAGGGAGTTGGGGCTGGGCATCGTGTCCGGCGCGCAGCCGAAGCTCCTGCTGCACGGGAAAGACGGGCAGTACTACTCGGGTCTCACGGACCACGAACTCTGGATGCGTTATGACGTGTGCGAGGACCTCACTCGCCAGCTAGCAGCGTACGCCACACGAAAAATCTCCGAGTTCGGCTGGACGCGGGACGATGCTCTAAGTCGCGTCGGAAACAGTGTGGCTCGCAAGATTAGCGAGGGCAGTTGGGAAATTTCGGTCGCAGAGTCACTCTGGATAATGAAGCGCATGCATGAATTGTTACCCGACTCACCTTGAGATGCTCCACAACGTGAGCGAATTTTGAACTGGCGAGAGTCTAATCGTCGTTAGCCTTGAGCGAATCCGGTTCGAGTGAGAGCACGAGTCCGGTTGGCGTGCGCGAAATGCGGGTTTCGGGGCTAGACTCCGGCCGCCGCCTGCGTTCGTCGAAGTACGGCGACCTCTGCGAGGACAGTAATGAAAGTGCGCACGCGCGTCAAACTAAACACCGCACAACACATGCAAGAACGCGAGTTGAATCGCCGGCGCCCAACGAACCTACTGCTCGAGGACGCCATTTCTGCGCTTAACGACGTCGTAGCCGGGCGCGTATGGACAGAGGCGGAACTTCGCAATCGACGCTCGTCTAGGGAGCATCTGGCCGCCATGCCGAATGTCGGCACCGGTTACGACTTTATCCGCTCTGGCGGACAGAGCGGCGTCCGCATCCGCTATCATCGCGCTAGTGTCCATCGGGCGACAAAGAGACTCAACGGCAAAGGGCAAGCAATCATCGCTCGTCTAGCACACATTGTCTGCATGCAGGGACCTGAGGCCGCACAGGCGGTTCTCGCTCTGCCGGCGTGGCGCGTCGGACATATAGTCAAAGCGGTGCTCCGTCGCAAGCAAAGGGGGGCAGAAAAGCGAGGCCGATTCAGGCGGCGTCGCAAAGGTTACATCTTTCGTACTTGAAACCACAGGTGACCGACGTTGGTCATGGCTTGCGCCCCACGCGCTGCGTCGCAGTCCATGCCCCATACAACGGCTTCGTCGTCTGGGTAACGCTATCATCGTACTTCCCCATTGTCGCGCCCAATCGAGCGCAACCTCACGCCAGTCAGCTACGCATGCAAGGCCATGCCGCTCCGCACACCTGCTTACCCGGTCCCTCGTTCGGGGCGGCGGTTTCGATTGCGAGGCTTGTGACGACAGCAGGACACAGAACCTGCGAGCTGCGGCTTCGCGTGTCTGATGCTCACAAAGTGCGCCTCAATTTTGTCATAAGGAACCTTCGAAATATTCATTCAGCATAATTCGAAGACACACTACCCTATCCACACGGCAAAACGTTTCACGTTTCCGCGGCATTTCTCCTTGAGATGCATCGCTGTAAGATAGCTTCCGAGGCGACACCAAAACCGCCTCCCACAACAGGACAAAACTATTATTCATAAGCAGGGGCAGCTTTGGTCTCAACTCTACTCGCAATACTACCGGCATGGGCCACTGGCAGAATAGAGCCAAAGGCACGTAGCGAGGTCCGGAAGTGGACGAAGAATAATGCGACGCTACGTACGCTACGTTATGGTCGGTTTCGCAGAGTCCTTATTGCGAGTTCAGACCGCCCCGTCACATTCGCGTTTTTCGCGGGCGTGATTGCAGCTGCCATCGCATACATCGCGGACAATCAGAAATTCGTCAAGTTTTTGCATATTCCGGCTCCGGCGCTGAAGAGCGACTTCGATTTCGCTGCGTACACAGGGGTGCCGTGGGCCGTTCAAGCGACACTCGTCGCATTGGTTTATCCAATTGTGCTGTCGTTCATTGCACTGATGCTACAACGTAGGGCGCACTCGACTGCCGCACTGCGAGCATACGTGCTCGACTCCGCCGTTGTTCCGGCTGGTGCCAGCTCCGTCGGTCTGCTGGTGTTCATGGGTGGGGAATACTTCGCATCTCCGTACGCGGCTGTGAAGGACATGGCAGTGTTGATGGCGCCGTTGCTCGTAATGAATGGGACGTGGCTACTCATCAACGTCCTACTCACTGGCTTCTTTCTAAGCCGCACTATCCGATTCATTCAGGAGGAAGAGCAACAGCATGTGTTCAGCAGAGTAGCGGTCGACGTCGCCCTCCGCGCGGAGCTGACTTCAGCGGTAAAGCAACACGTGTTCGCTAACGCGGCGCAATCTGAGTGGGACTTCCCAGGATTCAGCCGTGGCAACGAACGCGAACCGCAAGTAGTCATGTATTCGCTCGAGTCGGCAAAGGCCGCCGTTACGTGCGACCTGAGGGCGAGCCGGACTCTTAAGGACGTCCATCTACATTTGCTTTGTATCGTGGCAAGACGTTGGTCTCAGAGGGCTGCAGCAATGGCAGATGCTGGGAAACGTAAAGCCCCGCGTCTTGTCTTTCGTCCGAGAATCGGTGAAGCGTACTCTGGCGAAGTTGCGCTATGCTCGGTGGAGGATGGACCGTCTCTTACTTTTCTTGAACAAGCGCTCGTCCGAAGCGCATTCTGGTTCCGCTCGTCAAGGCAAGCCGCGCTCTCGCTTTCCACCCGAAAAATGCTCGAGGAAATCGGAGGTGAGGTCGAGACTCTCGCTGAAGGTGGACGGTTCAATGCAGCGCAGGAGCGCTTGCGGGACATGCTGCGCCTTCATGAGACTTTACTGCTCGCTTGCGCCGCCGACGCTGAAGGCCTGACTGGCAACGCCGCGACCATCGGCACATCACCCTACTCTTGGGGCGATGATACCTTCGAGCTGAATTGGCTCTACTCCTACCGAGATATTGGTCGTGTCGCTGTCGCCAACCTGGAAGAAGACCCGCGCCTATTCAGAGCGCTCGCTGTCGTACCTGCAAGCATTTCGGCAGCACTACCCTCGAGACCTGCGAAACTGCTGATAGACGCCCAGTTAGTCGGGATGAACTTAATGTACCAACTCGCAAATTGGTGGACTCACAAAGCGGAGGCGACTTTGGTACCGGGCACGCCCTTCAGTGGAACCTTGCCGGCGCCATTGGGCAAAGTCTATGAAAATGCGGTCGTGTCGTTCATCGGAAGCTGGGGATATATCACGGTCGATGTCCCAGACAGCGACGAAGGAAACGACGTCGAAGTCTGGCAAGCACTTCAATCCAGAGCCTCCGTCTACGCGAGACACATTCAGAATTCCGCCCTTCTCTTCTTGAACGCCGTCGCGCGTCGAGATGACATCGGCTCCACGTGGTTTCTCGAGAATTTCCTAAAGTGGTGGGGCAATCGCAGTTACGACCTTGACTGTGCCGACGTAGAGTACGACTACCGAGTAAACGACGTAACTTTAAGGCTCGCTGAGAAGAGCTGGGTTGAGGCCAGTGAATTTCTGTGGGACGGCGGCGAGCCAATCTCTATCGACTTCGCCAACAAGGCTCTAAATCTTGCGCTGCGCAAGTGCTGGGAAAGCTTCCGCCTGTACATGATTCTCCTGCTCATCGAGAATGCCGGTGCGACTCCCAGTGCGGACAATCGAGAGCTGAAACATGCCGCAGCTCTCATCAGCGGCTCAGCACAGCGGCCAGGCGGCAATGTCGACGCGTGGCAAATCGAATCTGTCGATGGGGTTCTAAACAGACTGCTCTCCGAACTCTTCGGGGTCGAGACGGACGTAGCGCGGATTAATGGATTCGCGGAGAGTCTTCGCTGGGAAAGCGAGAAGCCCGAAGTTTCGGGATGGATTTACAGCTCATCTGCGGCCCCAGCCGACCTCGAATCAATGACGCGGGCACACGCCATCTTGTTGGTCGCTCTGGCTGAGCGTCGCCGCCCGTCGCCCGATACGAGCAAAGCGTTGATAGAACGCTGGTGGAAGGACATTGACAAACTGGATTCTGTAGCTAGCTTCCTCGTAAATTTACGCAAAGAGGTGCTTTCGCCTGCATTCGATGCCATTGGACCGGTGGTGACCATCCTTCAGTCCCACCTCAATAAGGACCACAGTTTCCGAGTGGGCCGTTTGGCAGTCGCCAAAGAAGCTAAAAATCTGGCCAAGGTCTCCCGGCACGAGCGACGTATAACGTTGCGCGCACTTCCTGTGGCGACGGACGCAATAGCGCGTCTAACGAAGGGAGTTGAATTGCTGGTCTTCGACCCGTCAAAACTACCCGGCCCTGTAAGAGCACTACGTTATGACGCGAAGCTCAAGGCTCCCAAACTGAGCCGTTCGTTTGTATCCGAGAAGAGGCGCTACCAAGCTGGCTTCGAGAAAGGAGCAGACGAAGGGTTCGTTAAGTTCGTCGCCAATCACGTACGCGGGTATCTCGTTTTCCGCGCGTTCAATGCCCTTCTCGACCGGATTGACGCTCAACCCGTCAACCGTCCTGATTTGCGAACCGACTTCCAGGCGTCATCCGAAGCAATGCTGGAGTTCATTAACGCCGTTGCGCAGAAATGTGCCTCGCTGCGTGCGGGTGGACTTACTCCAGTGGTCCTTGTCGGCCGCTCCGCCGCAGGCGTATATTTGCGTCCACACCGCTGGGGTACACAACCGTGGCAATGTCCGCTCCCGGCAGAAATCACGGTTTTGTCGGGGAATGCCGCCGGCGGCTTCGCGCACGTGAACGGAACGCCGGTGTATGAGTTCGATACGCCGAACGGCGACTGCTATGTTCTTTCAGATGTTCTACTACATACGCTGACTGCGGTGGGCGCCGATGCGCCTTCGGCACTTTCCGTCGATTGGAACCAACTGAATGAAGAGCAGCTTCAGTTCACAGTCTGCTTTGCGGGGGAGTTTGTGTGACCGTCAGGTTAGCGTGGTACGGTGCGCATCCCAGACGTCCCCTCAAGAATCGGCGCCATCCTCATGGCGAAACTGCGCGACAGCGATTCTGGTGCTCTGTAGTAACGGAAAGTGGTTCAGGCGGGACTTGTCGCTGTAGACGATATGCCCCCGCGGCCTATGCAACTCGAGCCCTTGCAGAGCCTGGGCTTATGCGTTTAGCCTGACCGTTGCTGATGCCCAATAAAGTATCGTCGTAAGGTGCTGCTAAATCATCGCCCACTTCGCCCAATGAAACTAACGACACACGAACGCGTCGCCCCGTCGAGTATCGAAGCAGCTGCGGCGCGCCTTGGAACGAGACCGTGGACTGATGACGCAATTCAATTGGAATTGTCCACGTTGCGCGCGCCCGCACCTGACGACTACCGCTGGTTCGCTACCGCAATCGAAAGGTCCCTCGTCTCAGGCAATGCGAGGCGTGCCGAGGACTTACTGTGCTTGACACTCAAACTCGCAGAGAAGACCTTTATAGCGAAAATCAGAAGTAAGGGGCACTTCCGTATGAGCAGGTATCAGTACGACGGTGACCTGTTGCAAAGAGTTCTGACCAGAGTGATAGAGCGTGCAGGCAAGAATCTGACCGTCGAGACACTCGATTATCTTCGGTCGGTCGTGGCGCTCACCACGTTGTCGAAAGACGCAATGCGCGTCAAACGAAAACTGGAGGAAATTCTCCGGAAGAAGAAGTCCGTCGCGCTGAAAAGTGCCTATGCTGAGTTAGATTTGATGTTTCAGATGTCCGAGACAAACGGACGAGACCCTACATCCGTCGAGCACAGTATTGAAGAACTCGGTGAGGGGCTATCGTTTCTCACCAACTTGTACTTCGACACTGTCAAGGCAGACCCATACTGTTTTAGTCTTATTGATGAGCAAGGCATCGCATCGGGCGAGTATCGAAGAGCACTTGAGGATGCGATGCTGCTGCGTCAGATTGGTGAAGCGGAAACACTCATTGACGCCTACGAGTATCAAGCAATTTTTCAAGATAGTCGAGTCACCATTCAGGCGCGCGACGAGGCGCTCGAGCGAAGCATCCGCTACGGCTACATCCAGTTTGACAGCGCGAATGCCTTGATTTCAAATCGGAGCGCGCAATTCCATGCGGAGTTACCGACCTGTGATGCTGCCGTAGACTTGCTCGTGACGCGAGGCGGTCGACGTTGGCTCCGCCTCATTACTCATCCCATTCCTCGCTACGGTCTTGCACTTTTTGGGCCATCCGATGGACCAACTCAGTTTCGAGAGCTTCCGTTCCGCGAAGATGCGGTCCATGTTGATGTGACCGCCTACAACCTTTTCTGCACACCGAATGAACTTCTCGACATGCACCTGAAAAGTGGATTTCCCGTGGAGGAAGCGAGACAGGCTCAACGATACGTCGATTTCGTGCGCAAACTCTTTTGGCGCGAGTTGCGTGACTTGCATTCTCCAGATGAGCCTATAGCCATGAGAAGTAGAATTCCTGTGTTCAAGCGGGACGACCTCAGGAGATTTTTTTCCATGTCTGTCCTTCCAGAATATGTCGATGAAGTAATTGATGCCCTTTCTCATTCGAGGAAAAGTCAAGGATTTCTCGACATCCAGTACCGTCCCATTCTTGAAGTGGACGGTCAGTACGTAGTGCCGATGAATATACTCGGATTTTCGAATGTATTTCGCAATCTTCTCCAAAGTACTGAATCTCGAATCGCATGGCCCAATGACGAAGACCCCGTGCAGGTCATGCTGGGAAACGCACTCGCTGCAGCAGGTTTCAAGACCCGTGTTCCATTCCAGACGAAGCACCAAGGCCGCACGCTGGACATCGATGTGCTTGCGATGAAAGGGGATACACTTTATATCTTTGAATGCAAAAATCCACTTCATCCGACGGGCATGCATGAACTCCGGAGGTCCCTAAACTATACACAAGAGGCAACAAGTCAGCTCGACCGCGCGATAGCCGCATTCGAGGATACCCAAAAGAGAGCTCAATTGTTCCAGAGGTTGGGATGGGCATGCCCGGACGAGCTGCGCATCGCAAGTTGCGTGATGATGGGAAATCGAATGTTCAACGGCTGGTCCATCGGTCGCCATCCAGTCCGGTCTGTCCGCGAAGCAGTACAAATGCTCGAAAACGGTACCGTGACCATCGGCGGTCACGTATACAGAATCACATCTCTGCGCCGGTCGAGCAAGGCGGACCTAGACGACTTCCTGTCGGTGCATTCGATTGCAGTGCAAGTGTTGCGATTGATG
Source organism: Burkholderia sp. H160 (assembly GCA_000173575.1). Lineage (GTDB taxonomy): Bacteria > Pseudomonadota > Gammaproteobacteria > Burkholderiales > Burkholderiaceae > Paraburkholderia. Next base: position 41,982 of record ABYL01000010.1, read on the forward strand.
TCACCCATTCGACGCAGTTACAGGATTGGGCAGTCGTCGTTGACATTCAACACATTCGGGCTGGACCTGGTCAAGCTTGCCTTCGCGGTAGACTCTTCGTTACCTCGGGCGGACCTCAAAACACCCACGGCGCGGGGCTCCCGGCGAGCCAAACCTGCGCGAATACGAATCCACAAGTCAGTGCGAGCAGGGCCCCGATACTTCGATTTGGAGCAACTGGCCGTGTGGCTTCGACGTCCCGTGAGGAACGTCAAGAAGGATGTGTATCGTCGACAACGGCGTGTACCGCCGCTCTCTCGCACTCGTGGTCGACAACCATTGAGGTGGACTCGCGACGATGTACGGAAGTGGTTTGGAATCGAATCGGAAGTGGAGTTTCAGAGAAGGATGATTCCGCGTTTCAAGGCCGCGAAGGCTCGAATGAGCGCCACCACCGCGTGGTAAGTCATGGGCGCTATCCTATGATGGTCGCGCCATATTCGGTTCAGCGGCGATTATTTGTAATCGTTGACGATAAATTGGCTGGAATTCGAGGTGTGCTCCATTGAAGTCAGAACATATTTACGCAGATAACCTCGCTGAGGTCGTCTGGCTGCGACTGAAGCGGCTTTCCAGCCATCAGCTGTGCGCGAAGGTAATTCTCGGACGCTCGCCGTCGATGCCCGAAGCCACCTTAGCGGAAAAGGCGACAGGCATGGCTTGGGCCGTCCGGTCGGCGGTCGGTTATTGGGAGACGAAGTCCGGTGGACTAAACGCTCGAGTGCTGTCGCGATACTATGCGCTACTTCAGATGTCGATAGCTGAGCAAATTGCTGCCGGAGATGAAACATCTACGTTGCCAGCAATACAACGGCACACCGAACAGGGACATGGCCTGTTCACCATTGCCTCAGATATGGAAGGGTTTCCAGCAAATTATCTGGTCGGGGCCATGAAATCTGGACACTTCGCGGCCTACTGCAAAACGCGCAAGTTGCCAATCGACGAGATTGCCTTTGAGCGTAGGCTTCGCAAGCAGCCAAACGCTGAGGAGCAGGCACGTCTACTCACATTGGCTGACCTTCTGCGTCGAGTTCCGGAACTCCAGAGGGTGACACAGGAGTACCTTGGCACGTACCCTTTGGCGTTCCATGTTTCGAAGCGACACGTCTCTGATTTGGAAAAGCAACTTGACCATCTTGGAGTGTCGACCATCGGTAGCTTGTTTGACGCGAAATCGCTTACGCCAGCGCTAACGACGACATCTTCCATCGCAATATGTCCAGTCGGATACGAGATTACAGCAGAGCAGGCAAACGTCTTGGGCCTTCCTATCAAAGACTTTAAGGATACGAAGGATGAGATTTCGGATGCGACACTTCCCATCGGGACGCTGGAGCACGCAGCCACCGAACATTGGTACCAGAGGCTTGACCTCCACAAGTCCGGTTATTGCGGCTCCAGCATCATGGCTCCGTATTGGGGAATGCACGATATTTTTACGCTTCACTTCGTCATTCTGTACGCGTTCTCAATAGTAACGCGGTACTTGCCGAGCCTCTGGCATGAAATTGAAGACGGAAAATTGGACCACCTTCGCTCTTTACTGGAACACTACCTCGTCATAGTCGACAACGTTCTCCCGAAGATTGCACTTGAACGCTTGACGGGAGATTCCGTGTATGCGGTGCAATCCGGTTCAATTTTTGGCCCGACATAAAAGAACAGCCGCTTCATTGAAATCACATATGCACGCTGAGCAATTCAATGCCTTAGAGCAGGAGGCGATTGTCCTCCTAGCTGCCTGGGATATGTTGGCCGGAATGGTGAACTACTCATTCTTCAAGAAACGGGACCGCACGACCGACGTGGCGTTACTGTTTGCGAACGCGAACGACCGCAGACTGTTTAATATCCTGCTTGGCGACTTCCTTTCTCAGCCGAACGAGCGAGGCGGCAACAAGAGCTATTTAAACCTGACGCAACCTCCGAAAGCGGGCCGGCCGACAGACTACACCTTTCTGTTCTACCTGCGACAGGTATGCGCCGCTCCGCACCTCGGCGCTCAAGTCGAGTGTATTGCGAAGCCTCTTGACGCGTTGTCGTCTTGGCTGGAGGGTGAGTGCCTAGTGGAAAAAGTGTGGTTCGGCGAAATCGATGTGGAGACTGACATTCGCATTGAACGAATCCGCTACATCAAAATCTGTGGTGACATTGCCAAGCACAATTTTTCTCGACTTCAATCAAACGTCGAAAAGATAATACAGACCCTTAGCAAAAGCGGCGTGGAGATTGATGCCGAGGCGGGATTCAAAGTCCTTCCGGGATTCTACGAGTGGTTCCACGAAAATATTTTTGTCTACCATTCGAGTCATATAGCGCAGATGCTTAACGACCTTCTGTGGGGAATCTATCTGTACCTCGTACCGGAGTTCCAAAGGTCGTACAAGGAAGGGCCTCGCGACCTAGCGTACGGTTACCAGTATCCTGTGGGATGCAGTCATTCGTTCGCCCGCTCCGCATATTGGAGCTTGATGAATCACGTCCGACGCGGTCCTTACTTGCCACGAATCACGGTCGACCCATCGCTGACGAGCGAGTACTGACATCCTAGCCTCAGCCGCGCCGTGTCTCGTTCATTGTGACGTGCACTATCACTATCGCACCGCAACGACAGTATGGAAAGCAGACAAAACGCCAACGTCTCTCGAATGCCAATTCCTTCTACCATACGCAGCCGTGATTGAGTAACCAATGGCAATCATCCATCACCGTCACATCTACGAAAGCCTCACCCGGTGGAACTATTTCCCGAACCAGAAGGCACCGGTCGGAGAGCTTCCCCCGAGCGTGTCAACGCGGCAATTCACTCCCGAAGTAGCGGAGCTAGTGGCCTCTTACGACGAACCCAAAGGCCGACGTGGTATTCGCTATGACGACGTTTCGTATCTGATGACGCGCCATAACAACGTTCCCCGTGAACTCGCCCTAATTCATCCTCGGCCGTACGCTCGATTGGCCAGAAAAATCTGGGAACATTGGGACGAGCTTGAACCGCTCGCAAATAGCGAGAACAGCGCCATCAAACCTGAACAGCACCAAGACGGTCGCATGTTCATCATGAATTACGAGGACGCGCAAACTCGCACGGCAACCGCTCTTGAGACCAGCTTTGCAAAGCGATTCCGTGTGGAAACTGACATCGCCGGGTGTTTTCACAGCATCTACTCTCACTCTATTCCTTGGGCGACCGTCGGATTCGAACGGGAGAAAGCACGAGTGCGGGACAATGGCGCACCGCATTGGAGCAACGAACTGGACAGTCTCCAAATGGCAGCCAGGCGCGGAGAGACGGTTGGCCTCGCTGTCGGCCCGGGCACGTCGAGCGTTCTCGTCGAACTAATCCTCGGCCGCGTGGACGACAAGTTACGCCAGTCCGGCTTTGTTTTTCGCCGTTACATCGACGACTACATTGGCTATTGCGAAACGCACGAGAAAGCAAATGAGTTTCTAACAACCCTTGGGACCGAGCTCGCCGCATACAGGCTACGGCTTAATTTGCAGAAAACGACTATCGTCGCACTCCCGGAACCGCTCGTGGAACCGTGGGTCGTAGCACTCGGCTCAGAGCTAAATGGTAGGGTCGCGCGCGCCGAAGATGGCACGACTCGTATGTTCATTCCTGACGCCGTTCAATATCTCGACTTCGCAACGCGTCTGAATAATGAAACTCGCGACGGCAGTGTCCTTAAGTATGCGGTTGGTTCGCTGCTTCCACATCTCGATAACAACGCCCTGTTCAGCGTCGCGAGCTACCTTGTAAACCTGAGCTGGCATTACCCCGCGCTATTGCCTTACCTCGAAGTCTTGGTGCAGGACGAGCGAGAGCTACTTGCTCCATACAGCGCGCACATAAGCGCAATAATTGTTGAGAATGCCAAACATCACCGTTCCGATGGCATGGCGTGGCCTCTGCACCTGGCCAAACGCGCAAACATACAGCTGAGCGCGGAAGCGATAGCTAGCGTTATAGCATCGAAGGATTGTGTCGCGTGTGCTTTACTCTTTGAGCTTCATCAAGCCGATGGCGCCGTTATTGAGTTTGCGCGGGACACGCTAAACACCGGGTATCACGACCGTGACCAACAGTGGCTGCTTCTTTATCAGCTCTATTATCACGATGTCATCCAACGACCAGGCGATGAATTGAGCTTCGAAATATTACGCGACCACAAAGTGAACTTCATTCCGACCAATTCGAATGAAACTGACGCAGAGGCGTACTGCCAATATATCGACAATCCGTTTCGAGAAGAAGAAGAGCTGGTACTGTCGTTGCCAGAATGGGTCGCGGAGAAAAATAGACAAATTGCCGCTCGCGTTCACGCACAAGACCCACTCCGACAATAACGGTTGACTCTCATGCTCGCGGCTCGCTGTTCGGGACAAACTTGCCGAGTGCGAGAAGGCCAACTCTATTCACCCTAGGTTGACGTCCTCCCCGCTCTGAAGGCAAGTGTCTCCTCGGCCGCTACGCGGTCAGGCGCGGCGCCGTCCCGGCGCTGCTGCGATTCGAAGCATCGACTCCGCGCTCCTTTGTCCATCGTTGTGTGTCCGGCTTAGCGGCACTAACCACACCGCAGCAAAGCTGCAGGATTTCCGGGGCCTTTCTTTTGTTCCCGAACGCCAGTTAGTGCCGCACCGAACATATCCGCACCTCGTTTCGCGTTAGGTTAGCGCAGCCTAGAAAAGAAGAACGGGGACAACAAGGGGCGCGCTTTCAGCATCATTACGCTGCTCGCAGTTAGTACCGTCGCGCAAGCACAATGGATTGGCGGTGCGCGGTCGGTCTATGAGTACACATGGGGCTAGCCGGTGCCGCAGAAACATCGCAATGTCCTCTAGAAACGACCAATCAGGCAGCAGAATGATGACTGGCCTGCGCCCGTGGCGTAGCGCGGCCCGGATATTTGAGTTTCTGGATGGCCCTTTCATCCCGCGTTGAATAATTACGTATGCACATACTTCATTTGGACTTCACTGTAGTTCGCTCTTTCTTACCAAGGAGAATTAAAATGAAAAGAAAACGGTTCTCGATGAAGCAGGCTGTCACCGTATTGCTCCCGCTGGTAGCGTTATCGATGCCGGGACTTGCCCGTGCAGATTGGGGTAGCGCAGTCGGTGGATTGGCAATAGGTGCCGGTCTGGATAAACTCGGTAACGATATTAAAGACGCTATCTCTAATGCAGCAGCCAACGGCCAGCTTCTTGAAGCCCAAGCTGGCGGCCAAGTTTATATTGCCATTCAGCAGGCGAAGGAAACGTACAACAGTGAACTGGACTTGACCATTGACACGGTGTCTGGAGCAGAGCAGAACAGCCTAAACTCCATCGCGTCAGTTGCGACATCCTTTGAGAACAAGACCTACCAAGACCTGTCGTCACTAAATACGCAGATTCGCTCGAGCATACACGATATTCCGTTTAGCAAAACATTTCCCCAGGTTCTTAATTATCGTCCGGCGTTTCTCGAGGCGAATCCTGCGAACGGCAATGTCCATCTGCTGCTTGACGGAGATTTCTATGATTCATTGCGAAACGATTATATGCCGACCTTGAGCATTAACGGTAAATCGTTACCTGCGACACTGCGCACGTCGACCCAGCTAGGTTTCGATATTCCTAAGTCTGAATTTCCGGCGAAGCCTGATGCACTCACCGTCAGCTACGCGACGGTGAATATCCCCTATAGCACCAAAACATTTTGGATTTTCCCGTCAAAGAGCACCAGCTCGGTTTCTTTGGCCATGGCGACCCTACCCAAAGCGCCTGGAACTGTCCGGCTCGACATCACCACGACATCTCCGGGCATGGCCACGCAGACAAAATCATCTCCGGAAATGTCGCAGGAATCGTCAGATGACGATATTAAGTGCGGTGGTGAGCACGCGGACCTTGCGGTTCACTTTTCAACTCCAGACACCGGCTGGGCCGTGGTTCCTGACTCTACCCAGTGGCAGGTGACATGGGACCAGGGCAATCAAGGCAAGGGACAAGACTGGTGGCTTGAGCGTACCTGCAGTACAGCAACGCAGGCCTGCGTCTGTGTGTCTACCGAGCATCACGGTAGTGGCACGAGCGGTAAGGTGCATTTTAAGATTGTGTACACGGAAGAGAAGCCCGTAGTGAATTCGAGCACCAGCACACAGGATATTGATATTGGCTGGGATGAGATGCGGACTGTCACGATACCGGCAGGCGCCACCTGGCAACTTCAGTACAACCGCTTCGATGGCAAACAGATGCAGGTCGCCGGCATCTATGGGGACGCTTTCGTGAAGGTAAGCCAGACAGCAAACAAGGTGACGGTGAGCACGGCGCCGTTCAGTGACCTAGACGAAAGCATTTACAACAGTGCGCTGCAAGCTGCTGCGCAGAAGGCGCCAGGAGCGCTCTCCGTTAACAATCCACAGTGAATATAGCTATCGCCCAACTCGGCCCAAGTTCTCGCGGTTATAGGACGATGCTGGCAACCGCCGGCATCGTCGAATACCTTTCTCCGTACATCGCTACCGCCATTGCCCGTCCGCGCCTTGTTCGACAGTAACCATTACAGGAATGGGCTGTCCCAGCGCTTGACGCGTGTACCGCTGCACGTTTCTTCGTCTACCGACACCGCGAATTAGTGGCCGCCAGGCCCTGAAAGAAAACCGGCTACGCCAGCATCCGTTGTTATCGCCGCGCAACCTTTAAACGCGTCGAGCAAATCGCGAATTGCCATAGTTGACCGAGCCTTGATGGCGAGCGATTTACCGCCAATCTCCAAGGTCTCGCCACTGGGCAGAGTCAATGTACACTTCTTTACAGGCTGGACGTAATCTGGTCTGTGCCCCGCAGCTTCCAAAGCATCAATGGCGTTTGCAACATCGACCATACCGTCGAATTTTATCAAAATTCGATTAAACACCCCATCAAAAATCTCATTAAATTTCTCAGAAAATAGGAAAGCGGGGTCATTAAATTCATCAAGCACGGTCGTCATCGCATATTGACTGACATCCTCCTTACTCAAATCCAATGAAATGGAAAGCGTAAAATCTGGAGTACGAATTACAGCATCCCCACCCGACACTCCATTGTAATCAATATCTTTACGCTTATAATCAAATTTCGCCTTCAATTCCCCGAACCAATCTGTAGCTACTTCGCCCACAAGTGCTTCACCTATACTCTTGACAAACCCCGACGTGGCGTCATTGTAGTTATCCGGAAGATGGTGATAGTTCTTTCTGAAGCCATTTAAATCGCGCACTTTCCCTTTTTCAATATGACTAAAAGAAAGAGTTTTTGGTTGTATATTTATTTTTGAAATCAGATTGCGCTTCGATAAAATCGACTCCAAATCGGCCAAAATCGACTCACTCGAACTTGAGCCCCATGTCATGGGCGTTTGCACAGAATTGCTGGAGGCATATTTTCGCACACTTGCCGGAACTATAGATTTCAAATAGTTTTGCAATGAAGTCGCTGTCACGAACCTTTTCCGCTCGAGCGCCTGAGGAGCTCGCCCCTCCAATGCCTCAATCAAGTGATATGTCCAAATTCCGTGCTTCAAGATACTCGACGAATACGAGGATTGGTCCATTTTGCAGGCAGAAAATGCTAGATGATGCTCAGATTCAGCGCAAAAATCCTTAAACTCAGTGTCGGACATTTCGGAAAATAGATTGCGCATTCCTTCGTCTATCTGCCAGCCACTATGACAGGCATCAAGAAATAACCAAACTTTTTTACACTTTGATTTTTTTATTTGTTCAAGGACCCACGCCAAGCTTACGACGGTATTTTTAATATCATGACTCAATGTATCAGAGCATGTAATATAATTTCGAACGCCGTCGGCCCAGCCGTGTCCAGCGTAAAACAAATAAAGCTCATCATTCTCGTTTAGATGTGCGCAGGTCTTTCTAATGGCCGATTCAATTTGGGTCTTAGTAGACGATTTATCGATTAGCGTAGTGCAATTACTCGCCGGGACACCAAGTTCAATCAAAGCTGTTGAAATGCTCTGAGCATCAGCAGCGGCGTATGCAACGGCCTTAATCTTAGTGTCTGTGTAATTCTCGACTGCAATCGATATTGCGAATTTAGCGGACATTCGTCGTCTTCTGGTAAAAATTGGATGAGTGACGGCCAACCCCACAGCCGCGTATTTCGATAGAAGTATATATGCGATGTAGCCGATTGAGGGGCGTGGTCTGACATGGACGCCGGCGTCGTCCACAAGCACGCCGACATTCAAACACATCGGGCAGGTCCTCAAAGTATTTGAAGTTGGAGTCACGCTGTCCTAATCGACTCCAAGAGCGGGAAATCCTCGCGTGGCATGCCTATCGCGACGGCATCGTGTCTAACGAGCATATGTTTGGGAGGCGTCCCCGAAAATCTAACCCTTTCGCCGTATGGAAGCCGTTAGTTTCCTGATGATATTTCGCTCGTCAGGTTTGCGGGACCTTTAGAACAATAGTTGGCGTTGCCTTAATGCGACCTCCCGAACGTGCCGGTAATGTGCGTTGACGCAAGCATCCGCCGAATTGCTGCCAGTTCCCGACGGCCGTCTTCGCGTGGAGTGATGACAACATCTTCGGGTATGGTGACGCCAAGGGCTTTCGCGATATTGGAACAATACGGGCGTGTGCGCCCTGAAAGCGATTCGCGCGCCTTCTGGACTCGGTCGAAGCCGCAGGTAGCCACCAAGTAGTCGAGGGCACGACGGTCCCGTTTGTTCTTAAGCAAAACGTCAAGAGCACCAGCGGTGGTCGCATCCATGGCAAACTCCCCTTGCGGTTGGGTGCAAGAAGCAATCTAGTGCATCGATTCGCGAAGAAAAAGATTTATTTTCATTGACTTATATGAGAGTGCGCGACTCCCTCCCCCGGACCCCCACCCGGTCTCGGGCATGCTTGCCCTCAACCTAAAATCTCTCGGCGCCCTGCAGGCGCCTTCGAAAGCTCTAAGAGAAATGCACGTAAACCCTACCTGGACACAAAACGCTCCAAATGGGCTTGCTACATATGTGTTCGACTGGGCCTGGGCCGACGCGTACAAGCGCAACGGCCTGCCCTACTACCCGAAGCTGCTGTGCGCGGTGCCGTTTACGCCGGTGCAGGGCAACCGCCTGCTGTCGGCGAATGATCACGCGTTGCGCCATCTCGCGGCCACGCTGATGGCCTTCGCCGAGCAGGCCGAGGTGTCGTCGCTGCATGTGCTGTTCCCGACGCAAAGCGAAGCGGACGCGCTCACCGATATCGGCATGATGCAACGCGAAGGCGTGCAGTTTCACTGGCTCAACGACGGCTATCGCGACTTCGAAGACTTTCTGTCGACGCTCGAACAGAAGAAGCGCAAAAACATCCGCGCCGAACGTCGCAAGGTGCGCGAGGCGGGCATCACGATGCGCAGGATCCGCGGCGAAGACATCAAGGATGCCGACTGGCGCTTCTTCAGCAAGTGCTATCGGCAAACCTATCGCGAGCATTTTTCGAGTCCGTATCTGAACCTCGATTTCTTCCGCATGATCGGCGCGTCGATGCCGGAGAATCTGCTGCTCGTGATCGCCGAATACGAGGGCAAGCCGATCGCGAGCTCGCTCGTCGTCTATCAGCGCGACGAGATAACCGGCGGCACGTTGTACGGCCGCTACTGGGGTGCGCTCGAACACGTGCCGTGTTTGCACTTCGAAACCGCGTACTATCAGCCGCTCGAATTCTGTATCGAAGAAAAGCTCGGTGCATTCGAGGGCGGTGCGCAGGGCGAGCACAAGATGGCGCGCGGCTTTCTGCCGACGGTCACGCGCTCGACGCATTGGCTCGCGCATCCGGCGTTCGCCGATGCGGTCGGCCATTTCCTCGATAACGAAAAGAACAGCATCCACGCTTACGTGGACGAGCTGCGCGATCACAATCCGTTCAAAGGCTAGAAGCGCGGTTATGGCGTGGTTTCTCTATCTGCTCGAATGTTCGGACGGCAGCGTCTATACCGGCATCGCAACCGATGTCGCTGCTCGCTTCGACAAACACGTGAGCGGCACGGGCGCGCGTTATACGCGCTCGCGCAAGCCGGTGCGGGTGCTGGCGTCGTTCGAACTGGCGGATCGGTCGAGCGCGTCGAGCGCCGAGTATTGGGTCAAGCGGCTCACGGCGGCCGATAAGCGGGCGCTGGCGGCGGGATTGTTTTCGCTGCAGTCGGTGTTGCCGGAGGTCGTGGTGAATACCGAGGCGGAAGATGGGGAAAACCCGGGCTGAGTCGCGCTACCCCCTCGCCTCCCGCATCCTCTCGGTCAACAGCCGATGCACGCGCGCGAGTTCCCCCACCACATCCGCTTCCAGCGACGTCAACTGCTCGCGCGCGGGCAACTCGAGCCGCACCGGCTGTAACGTCCGGTTCAACGCGGCCTCGATGGCCGCGCTCATCGCCGCGACCCATTCGTCGAGTTCGTTATGCATGTCGCGCCGGTTCGCGGTGAGGCGCAACTGTGTCGCGGTGCCGGCCATCCGCCGCAGCAGACTCAGCACCGTCAGCGTGACCGTATCGGCCATCGAGTCTTCGAGCTTTTCGAGGCGCACGCGGCCGATCGCTTCCTCCGCGTTGTTGCTGGTGAGACCGGCGGCGCGACGCAATTGCTCGATCTCCTTGACGCCGTGCCGCGGCGCTTCCAGCGACGCACGCAGATACGCGAGATTCGCGCGCACCGCGTCGCCGAGATAGACGCGCAGGTCGAGCTTCTCGCGCGTCGGCCATAGAAGGAAGGTCGCGAGCAGCGCGAGCACACAGCCGAGCACGTTGTTGCCGAGCCGTGTCAGCGCGAACGCCAACTCGTTGGCGCCGGGCGTCGCGAAGTCGGCGACGAGCACGAAGGTCGGTGTCAGGAACAGCACGAACAGGCTGTAGCTGACGGGGCGCAGCGCCATCGTCGCCATCACGAGCGGGAACACCACGAGCGAGATGGCGAGCGGCGAATGAATCGCATAGCCGATCGCCGCCGCGAGCACGCCGCCGACGATGCTGCCCGCCGCGCGCTCGATGCTGCGCGGCCACGTCGCGGCGATCGATGGCTGCAAGATCAGCAGCGTCGCCATCGTCGCCCAGTAGCCGAACGGCAGACCGAGCGCGCGAATCACCATGAAGCCCGCCGTCGTCGTCACACCGACACGCGCCGCATGGCGCAAACCGACCGACTGCCAGGACAGGTTCGCCTTCAACGTCGACCACGCGCGCGTCGTATAACGCGCGACGCACGCGCTCCACGTCTCGCCGTGCACTTCACGCGGTGCGAAATCGACGAGTTCGAAACCGGATTGCAGCTTCACCGGTTCGGGCAACGCGCTTTCGAGCCGATGCGCGAGACGCCGGAGCCGCGCCTGCAGATCCGCGAGACGTTCCCAACGTGCGTCGCCGGTCGCGCTGCCGATGTCGCTGAGCACTTCGCCGATCGCATTGAGCAGGCGCGCCACGCGCTGCGTGCGGCGCGGATCGTCGGGCACTTTCTCGCTTGCGCCCGACACCGCGATCAGATACGCGAACAACGGTTCGCCGTCGGTCAACAAGCCAAGCAGCGTGTCGTAGACGGCCGCGCCGCCCGCCTTCGATGCGGGGACACTCGCGAGCGCATCGCGCGAACGTTCGAGCGACGCGCGCGCATCGGCGCGAAACCGCGCGGCATGCATGGTCCATTCGCGCGGCGCGGCACGCGCGCCGACGAGACGTGCACTATCGAACGCGACGTCGGCGAGGCGCAGATACACCGCGCGCAACGACGCACGGCTCGCAGCGAACGGATGAATGCGCCACACCGTCAGACTCAGCACGATCGCGAACAGACAGCCGGCCAGATAGACACCGAGAAACGCGAACTCCGCGCGCGCGTCGTGCATCGGCCGGTCGACCATCACGACGCAGGCGGTCGCCGCGAGGATCGTCACCTGCGACGTGGATGCGCCCCAGATGCGGCCGAACGCACCGAGTGTCGTGAACGCGAGCACCGCGAGTGCGGCGAACGTCGTGCCCGCGCCGGACGCAAACGCGGTGACGCCGCCGCACAGCGTCGACAGCAGCGCGAAGCCCATCATCGACATGAAGCGGGCGCGGTTCGAGCCGCCCGCATCGGCGAGGCAGGTCCAGAACGCGCCGATCGCGGCCCACGCGAACTCCGGATCGTGCAGCAGGTTGCCGAGCGCGAGCATCGCCGTCGACGCGCACGCCGCCCTCAAGCCCTCCGACAGACTCGCCTCGCTCGCCGCGAACGACACCATCCAGACCGGCCGTTTGCGGTAGATCGCGGTGACGACCGAATGCAGCCGGGTCGACCAGCGCGGCGATGTCGAGGGGGACTTGCTGCGATTCATCATCCGGACAGTGCTTGTTTGAAGTGATGGAAACGCGCGTAGATGCCGTGAATTCGCGCGCATGAGGTCGCGCGGCGAATGATAAGGGTTTACACCTAAATATAAAAATGCGTTCCGTTCATCGCGACGATGCATTCAGGTTATGCGAAGCGGTCGCCACGATTTCACCCGTCCATTACTGTAGAGCGGGACCGTCAGAATTCAACCAGCCGATGCCGCCCGGCCGCCGATCCGGCGACATAAAAAAAGCGCCCCATCAGGGGCGCCCAAGCCGACATCTTTTGCCGGCTCGCTCGCGGTCACGCCATTAAGCTTGAACGAACGCCAGCAGGTCGGCGTTGAGTACGTCTGCGTTAACTGTCAACATGCCGTGGGAGAAGCCGGGGTACGTCTTTATCGTGCCGTTCTTGAGCAGTTTGATGGACTTCAGCGCTGCGTCGGCGATGGGAACGATCTGGTCGTCCTCGCCGTGCAAAACGAGCGTCGGCACGGTAATCGCCCGCAGGTCTTCAGTCTGGTCCGTCTCCGAGAATGCCTTGATGCCCTCGTAATGTGCCTTTGCCCCGCCCATCATGCCCTGACGCCACCAATTCTGAATGACACCCGGGTGCACAGTTGCGCCTTCCCGATTGAATCCATAGAAGGGGCCGGACGGCAAATCGACGAAGAATTGTGCCCGGTTAGCGGCGAGCGCGGCGCGCAAGCCATCGAAAACCTCTCGGGGTAATCCTTCCGGATTGGCTTCGGTCTTCAGCATCAACGGCGGCACCGCGCTGACAAGCACGGCCTTTGCGACCCGTCCTGCCGGTTCGCCATGTCTGGCGACGTAGCGTGCTGCCTCGCCGCCGCCGGTAGAGTGTCCGATATGGACGGCATTCCTCAGGTCGAGCGCCTCGACCACTGCAAACGCATCAGCAGCGTAGTGGTCCATATCGTGTCCATCGGAAACCTGCGTGGACCGTCCGTGACCACGTCGGTCGTGCGCAACGACGCGATACCCTTTCTGGACGAAGAACAACATCTGCGCGTCCCAGTCGTCTGCGGACAACGGCCAGCCATGATGAAACACGATGGGCTGCGCGTCTTTAGGACCCCAGTCTTTATAGAAAATCTCGACGTTATCTTTGGTTGTGACGAACGGCATGATAATCCTCACTCTTAGAAGTGGTTTGGAGCAGGATGACAGTTCCGTGATTCCCTCATCACCGGCTTCAAAGTTCGTACAGGAAGGACAACAGAGGCAGCTGGCGCACAGTGATTCATCAACCAGAGTGCCAGCAACGGGCCGCTCGAAATCTGAATGACGATAGCGTCGATTGCATGCGGACCGGAGTCGATAGTAGCACCGGTTTCGCGACAAATTCTCTCCTCGTAGTACGCCCGCACGCTGCGCGAGTCCATCGCAAATCGCTGATCGATAAGCAGAAGCACGGACTGGCTTGCGACTCCATGTACACGCGCGCGAAGATCTTCTCTGAGATTGGCAAGAAGACCGAGATGTTCGCCCGCTTCTCCACTGTTGCAGGTGAACGTGCGAGTTATCCCGGCTGCAGTTCAATGCGCAGTTTGCGAAACGTCTCTGCGGCAATTGCCTCGACAGCAGCTGAAAAAAAAGCGCCCCATCAGGGGCGCCTCATCGGAAACTTTCGCTTTCGGCTTACGCTGGTCTACTTCTTGTAGTTCGCTACGCCTTCGCTGATTTCCTTGTGAGCGGCATCGACGTCGGCCCAGCCTTCAACCTTGACCCACTTGCCCTTCTCGAGCGCCTTGTACTGCTCGAAGAAGTGCTTGATCTGGTCCTTCAGGTAGGCCGGCACGTCGTCGATGGACTTCAGGTTCGCGGTCATCGGGCAGATCTTGTCGTGCGGCACGGCGATCAGCTTCGCGTCGACGCCCGATTCATCGGTCATCTGCAGCATGCCGAGCGCGCGGGCGCGCACGACCGAACCTGCCAGCAGCGGGAACGGCGTGATCACCAGCACGTCGACCGGGTCGCCGTCGCCCGACAGCGTCTGCGGAATGAAGCCATAGTTGGCCGGATAGCGCATGCCGGTGCCGATGAAACGGTCGACGACGAGCAGGCCCAGCTCCTTGTCGGCTTCGTACTTCACCGGGTCGCTTTGAGCCGGGATTTCGATGATGACGTTGAAATCGTGCGGAAGGTCTTTGCCTGCGGGAACGTGATTGAAGCTCATGAGCGCTCTCTGAAGGGGATAGAAATCGGAAGGCAGCGAACGGGCTGGCCCCAAACGACGGGGCCGCGCACCGGACCGTGCGGAATGCGTCATTATAGCCAATCGGCAGATGGCATCCGCGGCCGGATCGGCGCGATAATCGTCTGGCGACTCTCGCTTGTGCGTCTCTACCGTTTTGTGTCTCCCCTTCGAACCCGCGCCGCCGCACACCGGCCGCACGTCATCAAGGAGCATGCATGGAAGAAGCCCGGCATTTCATCGGCGGCGAGTGGTGTGCCGCTTCCGGCGGCGAATCGATCGCCGTACTCGATCCATCGGACGGCCAGCCGTTCACGCGCATCGCGCGCGGCACCGAGGCCGATATCGACACCGCCGTGCACGCGGCACGCCGCGCGTTCGAAGGCGCGTGGGGTGCGCTGAGCGCCGCCGAACGCGGCCGCGTGCTGTACCGGCTGTCGTTGCTGGTGGCCGCGCGCCAGGAAGACCTCGCCCAGCTCGAAGCACGCGACACCGGCAAGCCGCTCAAGCAGGCGCGCGCCGATGCCGCCGCCCTCACCCGCTATTTCGAGTTCTACGCCGGCGCGGCCGACAAGCTGCACGGCGAAACCTTGCCCTACCAGTCAGGCTACACCGTGCTGACGATCCGCGAGCCGCACGGCGTGACCGGCCACATCGTGCCGTGGAATTATCCGATGCAGATTTTCGGGCGCAGCGTCGGTGCGGCGCTCGCGACCGGCAACGCGTGCGTCGTCAAGCCGGCCGAGGACGCATGTCTCTCGGTGCTGCGCGTCGCCGAGCTCGCCTCCGAAGCCGGCTTGCCGGCCGGTGCGCTGAACATCGTCACCGGCTATGGACACGAAGCGGGCGCCGCGCTCGCGCGCCATCCGGGCATCGATCACATCTCTTTTACGGGCTCGCCCGAAACCGGCAAGCTGGTCACGCAGATGGCCGCCGAAAATCATGTGCCGGTCACGCTCGAACTCGGCGGCAAGTCGCCTCAAATCGTCTTCGCCGACGCCGATCTCGACGCGGCGCTACCGGTACTGATCTCCGCAATCGTGCAGAACGCCGGGCAAACCTGCTCGGCGGGCAGCCGCGTGCTGATCGAGCAGGCGATTTACGAGCCCCTGCTCGACAGGCTCAGCAGTGCGTTCCAGGCGCTGCGCGTCGGTCCATCGAAAGCCGATCTCGACTGCGGACCGCTGATCAGCGCGAGACAGCAGCAGCGCGTGTGGGACTTCCTGTCCGATGCGCAACACGACGGCATCGCGATGGCCGCGCACGGCGAAGTGATTCCCGAAGCGCCCGAAAGCGGCTTCTATCAGGCTCCGACCTTGCTGCGCGACGTGCCCGCAAGCCACCGGCTCGCGCGCGACGAAGTGTTCGGCCCGGTGCTCGCCGCGATGTCGTTCCGCGACGAAGACGAAGCGCTCGCGCTCGCGAACGGCACGCAGTACGGGCTTGTCGCGGGGATCTGGACACGCGACGGCGCGCGCCAGATGCGGCTCGCGCGACGCGTGCGCTCGGGCCAGGTGTTTATCAACAACTATGGCGCGGGCGGCGGCGTCGAGTTGCCGTTCGGCGGCGTCAAGCATTCGGGGCATGGTCGCGAGAAGGGCTTCGAGGCGCTATACGGCTTTACAGTGCTGAAGACGATTGCGATCCGGCACGGCTAGACCATCGTGTCACACGCAACAATGCATCGCTCTATCCATCACAAACAACGGAGACATCATGCGGTTGACAGGTAAAACGGCCATCGTCACGGGCGGCGGTTCGGGATTCGGCGAAGGCATCGCGAAGACCTTTGCACGCGAAGGCGCGAACGTCGTGGTCAACGACCTCAACGGGCCGGCCGCCGAACGCGTCGCTAGCGAGATCGCGATCGCGGGCGGCAAGGCGATCGCGGTGTCCGGCAACGTCGCGCAACGCGACGACTGGCGCACGCTGCGCGAAGCTGCGCTAGGCGATTTCGGCAGCGTGCAGATCGTCGTCAACAACGCGGGCACCACGCATCGCAACAAGCCGGTGCTCGAAGTAACCGAGGCCGAGTTCGACCGCGTCTATGCGGTGAACGTGAAAAGCATCTACTGGAGCGTGCAGGAGTTCGTGCCGTATTTCCGCGAGCAAGGCGGCGGCAGCTTCATCAATATCGCGTCGACGGCGGGCGTGCGGCCGCGGCCGGGCCTCGTCTGGTACAACGGCAGCAAGGGCGCGGTGATCGTCGCCAGCAAGTCGCTCGCGGTCGAGCTCGGGCCGGAGCGCATTCGCGTGAACTGCGTGAATCCGGTGATCGGCGAAACGGCGCTGCTGTCGGAGTTCATGGGCGTCGAGGATACGCCGCAGAATCGGCAGAAGTTTCTCGCGGGGATTCCGCTCGGGCGGTTTTCGACGCCGCAGGATGTGGCGAATGCCGCGCTGTATCTCGCTTCCGATGAGGCGGAGTTTATTACCGGCGTGTGCCTCGAAGTGGATGGGGGGCGCTGCGTATAGCGGCGAGTGAAGCGCTGCGCACGTGCCGCGGCTAGAATCGATCGGCCGCGGTACTTCAATTCCATAAAAATCGAGGAGACACAGTCATGGCTAGTCCCGCAGATCCGCTCCACCATCCAGGCGCAGGCGCGCCACCTTCCACGTTCGAAGAGGCGACCTATCGCAAGGTCTCATGGCGACTCGCGCCACTATTGATGCTCTGCTACATCGTTGCGTATCTGGACCGCGTGAACGTCGGCTTCGCGAAACTGGGGATGAGCACCGACCTCGGCTTGAGCGATGCGGTGTATGGCTTCGGCGCGGGGATTTTCTTTATCGGCTATTTCATCTTCGAAGTGCCGAGCAATGTGATCTTGCACAAGGTCGGCGCGCGTGTGTGGATCGCGCGCATCATGATTTCGTGGGGCGTGATCTCGATGCTGACGATGTTCGTCACCACGCCGACGATGTTTTATGTGATGCGCTTTCTGCTCGGGCTTGCCGAGGCGGGGTTCTTTCCTGGGATCATTTTGTATCTCACCTACTGGTATCCGGCGCAACGGCGTGGGCGGATGACGACGTGGTTCATGACGGCGATTGCGTTGTCGGGTGTGATTGGTGGGCCGGTGTCGGGTTATATCCTGAAGAACTTTAACGGCGTGAACGGGTGGCATGGATGGCAGTGGCTGTTTCTGCTCGAGGGGATTCCTTCGGTGCTGGTCGGGATCGTCGTGTTCGTGATGCTCGATGATCGGATTTCGAAGGCGAAGTGGCTTACCGACGAAGAGAAGCGATTGCTCGAGAGTCAGGTGTCCGCTGAAGAAGCAACCAAGCACGATATGCCGCTTCGACAAGTGTTTACTAGCGGGCGAGTGTTGATGTTGGGCCTCACCTACTTCTCGTTTGTCATGGGGCTTTATGGGGTGAGCTTCTGGTTGCCGACGATTATCAAATCTACAGGCGTCACCGATGCGTTTGTGATCGGGTTGCTCTCGGCGGTGCCGTTTGCGGCGGCGGTCGTTGCTATGGTGTTTGCTGCGCGGAGTGCGGACCGGTCGCGGGAGCGCAGGTGGCATATCGCATTACCCGCGTTTGCTGGGGCCGTTGGGCTCGTGCTTTCCGTCGTTTGGACGCATAACACCCTGCTTGCTATGGCGGGGTTGACGCTGGCTACGATGGGCATCCTCACTACCCTGCCGTTGTTTTGGAGTTTGCCTACTGCAATTCTTGCGGGGACAGGGGCGGCTGCGGGGATTGCGATGATCAATTCAATTGGGAATCTGGCGGGTTTCCTTAGTCCTTATGCCGTGGGGTGGTTGAAGCAGGTTACGGCGGCTAATGATTCGGGGATGTATATGCTGGCGGCGTTTATGGTGCTTGGCGGACTACTGGCGATAAGCGTGCCGGCGAGGATGGTGAATAAATGAAGTGGTTTTGCTGATGCCAAAGCCCTGGCGGCATATCGCCGCTGGGGCTTTGGTGCTAACTCGACCGTGTGCGCGGATCGCGGAATCTAAGTCCATCTACCCATTGCAGCCATTCGCCCTCAGACATGTCGGCTGCTACGGTCTCTCTCCGCTTCCTTTCGAGAAATTCAGACTGATCGTCCAGACTGAGCGCCTCCCAATACGGGTCCCATATGTGGTGATACCAATATTCAGCATTGCCTTGCAAAGAGCCCACGGTCGGGCCAAGCTCATGGAATGCAACCCACGGACAAGGCGGGTTGAACCCAGGGCTGGCGAGTCGCCGAATCAGCGCAACATCGTTAGTGAGGAGCTGCATATTTAATCCGGCAAACTCCCGGTCGTGCCTGACTAGCGTATGCAAATCACCTTGACTGTTGTGTTGCCAGTCCGTTTCATCCCGACCATCACGAATAGTCATGATGTAACTCTGCAACTGAGTTACTTCGATAGTCTGACGCACCAGAAAAGCGGTGACACCAATATCGCCCAGATCGCGAAGTGCGATATAAGCGGGTAGATCACCTGGCATCGCAGGTATCCCACCCTCTACAAACGTCTTTTTGAGTTTGTCGATGTCGAGCCCGAAGACATGCTCGATTGCTTCTATCTGCCGGTTTCCAGACGTCGAAGCAAAGCGCCGCTCCTGCCGCTTGCGGCCAATATCGTCGATCATTCTCTGCAATGAGAACACAGTGACTCCTGTTAGTGCGCCGGGATTCGCGCGGCGGCAAAGCTCCCGCCGAAATAGCCGATGGCCCCGAAAATGATCCCGCCAATCAGGCCTGTAACGACGGCGCCCGGTCCTGTCTCGACACCAATGATAGCCCCCGCGGCTGCGCCGATTCTTGCTCCAGCTATCGCACCATGGCCGTGATCGTCGCACCGCTGAGCGATCGATATCCGTCCGGTTTGCTGTGCAGCGCGGGCCTCGTCGTTCTGGCGCTCGGCATGGGCTCATTGGCGACAATGAGCGTGGGCGCGTCCGGCTTCGGCGTAGCGTTGCGGCTCGCGGTGTGCGGCATTGGATTTGGACTGTTTCAGTCACCGAATATGAAGGAGATCATCAGCAGCGCCGCGCCAGCCCGCAGCGGCGGTGCCAGCGCTGTCGTTGCGATTTCTCGGCTGATGGGGCAGACCTGCGGCGCAGCGCTAGTCGCCCAATGCTTCCATTGGTCACCGGCGTATGGAACGCGGGCGGCGTTGTGGCTGGGCGCCACCTGCGCGTTGCTCGGCTGTGTCTTTAGCGCCATGCGTTTGCATCGGCCTGCGAGCGTCCATCCCGCCGGGGCGCGAGAAAGAGCTTGAACCATAGCCACTTCAACTTGCCTGTGCGTCTTCATGCCACGGATACTCCAGCTGCGACGCGACCAGATCCGCAGTGTCGCGCCCATAGCGGTCGGAGATGTCCGGTAACGCACGATCGAGCACAGTCGCGGAAGGCAATTCGGCTTCCAGCGTGATGATGAGGTCAGGGTGATGCGCGCCCGCGCGATCGAGCGCCTGCGCTGTTGGGCGACCGCCGATCGCCTCGACGAGCATCAGCGATACCGGAATGGACGCCGTCACCCCCGTCGTCGTCACGACACCGCGGTCGACAACATAGCGCCGCGCGGGCGTCCAGTGCGTGCTCGGGTAAGCCGCCTCACCCGCAAAAATCAGTACTGCCTTTATACAAGGGGTTGAAGGTAATGAATCTAATAGTTCGGAAAAAACGTCTTCGCTTCGCTGCCGCTGGAATTTGCGCGATGCTTGCTTTGGGCATCACAGGGATCGTCTACGCGCTACCCTCATCCGCAGCGGCCGTATGTCCCGCGTGCTACGGCTTTCAGGAAGTACGGCCTGACGTTTATGTCCAGAAACAGGCCAGTGAGGACGAGCGCGCGGCAATCGTCATCACGATCGAGGATGCTCGCAGTGAACTGACAAAATTCTGGGGGCCGTTGGAAGCGAAACCCCGAATCCTTGTCTGCGCGGATGACGACTGCTTCCGGCGCCTAGGTGGCGGCAAATGACGAGGCATGTCGCTTTTCGACCAGGCCGCTGTGTTATCGCCTCGCGGCAGCAACGTTACCATTGCTGCTCACGAACTCTCGATGAATGAACTGCACCACCGTCTCGGTTTATGGGCATTCGCTGCCGGACGGATGGCCATCTGGTTTAACGAGGGAATAGCGATGTATTCATCCAATGATCTTCGATACCTGTCACCGGCAGGCCAGGCAGACCGCTGTCTGGTTGCCACGCCAGGCCGGCTGCCTGCAGGCATGTTCGAGTGGAACAGAACTGCGTTGGTAGACCACGAGCTCTATGCAAAGGCCGCATGTCGCACGAGCCAGTCGATTGATTCACACGGTGGGGCGCCAGCGGCGGTAGCCCTCGTTGGAAAGATTGCTGTGGGCGTGCCGTTCGAGGAAGCATCGCGGTAGGAAGTTACGGATCAACTTTGACACTGGCATCTTTGCGGTAGGCCAAGGCACAGCATATTGACCAGGCAGCGTTGGCTATGGCGCTAATCCTGGTGCATCGCAATCCAGGCGTCAAGTTGGAGCGAAAGTCGGAGGAGCATATGGCAAGCGATGACCGCAACGAAAATGGCGGAAACAGCGATGTGCCGCCAGTTGCAAACCCGGGGGTCATGCGGCCGCCTTTCGTCTACCTGGGCGCGATCGTCCTCGGCGTGTTGCTGCATTTCGCCTCGCCAGTGCGGCTTGTGCCTCACTCAGTGAGTGGGCCACTCGGGGGCAGTGCAGTGCTGGCCGCTGTCGTGCTGTTTCTCTGGGCTGTGCGCACGCTTCGGGCCGCTGGCACCCCCGTGCCGGGAAATCGGCCCACCACCACGATCGTACGGAAGGGGCCCTTTCGATACAGCCGCAATCCGATCTACCTGGCTTTTTCGCTGCTCCAGTTCGGCCTTGCGTTGTGGGTCAACAGTCTCTGGCTATTGGTCACCCTCATGCCAGCAGTGGCGCTGATGTCGTTCGTGGTCATCCCGCGAGAAGAGCACTATCTGGAGAGTCGCTTCCCGTCGGAATACCTGCCCTACAAGGCTTCTGTGCGTCGCTGGCTGTGACCGCTTTCAGGAAAGGGCAATGTCACCGTCGGGTCGACCACGCCCTTTCTTCCGGTGGTCAACTCCGGCTCGCGACAGCAAGTCTGGCCGCCAAACCGGCGAAAACGGACGCGAGCATGTATTGAGGAACCCGCGATTGGCGTCGTCGGCCCACCCACCGCTGGCTAAGTTGACTTGCACCAAGAATGACGACGCCGTTCACGATCAGACCGATGAAGTTAAGCACGGTTGCGAGAGTCAAGATCTGAAAGGCGACAGCCCCGTCTTGCGGACGCACGAATTGCGGAAACAGCGCAAGGACAAACAAGGCCATCTTCGGATTCAGCAGATTGGTTACCAACCCCTGCCTGAAAATCTTTCGAACGGGAGTATGACCTTCGTTTGCGGCAGGCGAAGTCGTTATAGGTGACGCACGAAGCGTCTTCCATGCGAGATAGAGAAGATAGGCGGCGCCGGCAAGCCGAACGGCATCGTAGGCGATGGGAACAGCAAGAAATAACTGGGACAGGCCAAACGCTGCCAGCATGGCGTGGCAATAGGTTCCGGTCAGAATTCCAGCAAGCGATGCAAAGCCAGCAGATCGTCCTTGGGCTACGCTTCTGGATGCGATGAGTAGCATGTCCGGACCAGGCGTCACGGTAAGGGCGAGACAAGCCCCCGCGAAAAGTCCAAGGGTAGGAAGACTAGACATGAAAGGGCTCTCTGTGTGCGCGGGGCGCGGTTAAATGCAGAACGAGGATTTACATCGAGTCATTCGGTGCCGCAATCCCGCCTGACGATGGCTGTACCCGGATTCAAAATGGCCTACGTCAAAAGTGCCGATGAAGCCGTGGATAAAGATGACGGGTGTATCGCTCTTCATGTTGATAGTCCCGTCTTTGGGTGCGCTTCGGCTTGTTTCAGTTCGTCGTCAAGTTCGTCGAGTTCAAGCAAATGAGTCCGATCGTGGTCAAGCAACTCGCGCACGAGTTCTTCCAGAGTCATTCGCCACACGCCATCGCGTAGCCCGCAACGCGCAAGCTGTTCCGGCCGCAACTTCCTTAGCGACGTGCAAAGCCGTGCTCTCGAATGCCGGAACGCTTTAATGGCATCGTCCAGGTCTTGATCGAGATAGTTCAGCTCAGCGGCAAGCGCCGTGCCGTCCACCGACACGATTGTTGGCAAATCTTCCGTTCGAATCGCCCTGATTCTCTGCGCGAACACTGCGTCGAGGTCGCGCAGATGACACGCATGCTCTACCAGCGCGAAGCCCGTCCCCTTTGGCCGCTTGCGCCAGACCGCCATCGGAATGCGCGAGACGACACCGGCCAGCTTGTCAGGTGTTACCGAAAGTGCATCGATAACCTCACTAAAGGACAACCTGTTGGGATACGGACTGAATACAGCTCCATAACTAAATAATGCCCCGCCAACGCGTCCCCGTGCCTGCACCACTTCGTGGCTGTGGGACCGCATCACCTCGGCCACCATCGCCCCGCAAAATTGTCGGGCGGTCGTGTCCTGCGCAATCTCGGGAAACTTGTGTGCAAGCTCATCCGCGACTGCCGCAATCGCAGCGACCCCGACTCGGGAGAGAGCCGCAAATTCAATGTAACGCTGGGGCGAACCTATCAGCGCCTCTAACTGTTCGCCCAATGGCGTAGTTCTAAATCGGTCAAAGCGCGAGTGCATGAGCGGTGCGGAGGTCTACGACTTGTAACGTATCAAAACGATACGTTACAACGGTCGCGCGGTCAACAACGACTCAACGCAGACGTATACCCCCGTACCCTATCCCGGGTAAGATAGCCCCCTACCCTATTCAGGAGGCTAGCCGTGAGCCATACGATTCGCGAAAAACAGAAGCTGCTCAACCGGGTTCGCCGCATCAAGGGACAGGTCGAAGCCATTGAGCGCGCACTTGAAGAAGAGCGCGGCTGCATGGATGTGCTCCAACTCATCACCAGTAGCCGTGGCGCGATGAACGGATTGCTTGCCGTGGTTCTCGAAGACCACATCCGAACGCATCTCGTCGACGCAGAGCCGCACGACGAGCACGGCAGCGGCACCGAGGCGTTGATCGAGGTAGTCCACAGCTACTTCAAGTAAGAGGAAACCATGAGCAACTTTGAAGATTCCGCTTTCGGAGCGGGGCACGACCACATCTTTCTTGGTGCAGCCCATGAAGACAACGAGCGCAGAACCTGGATGGTGATTGCGCTGTGCAGCGCGATGATGGTGGTCGAAATAGTCGGCGGCAGTCTTTTCGGCTCGCTCGCGCTCGTCGCTGACGGTCTGCACATGTCGACACACGCCGGCGCGATGCTCATCGCCGCCTTGGCGTACACCTACGCGCGCAGGCACGCGGCCGACAACCGCTTCGTATTCGGTACCGGCAAGCTGGGGGACCTCGCGGGCTTTACCAGCGCCATCGTGCTCGCCATGATCGCGCTGCTGATCGGGTACGAAGCCATATCGCGCTTTCTCTCGCCCGTGCCCATCCACTTCGGTCAGGCGATCCCTATCGCCGTGCTTGGACTGCTGGTCAATCTCGCGAGCGTCTGGCTGCTGAGCGGCAATCACCACGGCCACAGTCATGGGCATAGCCACGGTCATAGCCACGGCCATGAAGACGAACATGGTCATGAGGATGAGGTGCATCGCATCGCCGGCAGCGTTGGCGTATTTGCCTTGTCGGTCTTCGAAGACGGCGTGCCGCCGGTCTTTCGCATTACGCCCGAAACGGCGTCCTCGAAGCTGAACGCCGATGCGGTTTCAGTGACGACGATCCGACCCGACGGCACGCACCAGACCTTCACGTTTGCCGATCGCGGTGGCTATCTGGAGTCGAAGGACGACATTCCCGAGCCGCACGCATTCAGGGCCGTTGTCCGCCTGCCCGACGGTGAACATCAGATCGAGTTCAAGGAACACGAGCACGATCACGACGACCCACAGGCGGCCGCGAATCGTGACCACAACATCCGCTCGGCCTACATTCACGTCATTGCCGACGCGGCGGTTTCCGTGATGGCGATCATCGGCCTGCTGCTCGCGCGTGCGTTTGGCTGGGCATGGATGGACCCGCTCGCGGGCGTGATCGGCGCGCTGGTGATTGCGAACTGGTCGTGGGGACTGATGCGCGATACCGGAGGCATTCTGCTCGACATGAATCCGGACAAGCGCATTGCCGAGAACGTCCGCCACGTGATCGAGGACAACGGCGATACGGTGCTCGACCTCCATGTGTGGCGCGTCGGTCCGGGGCACATGAGCGCAATCGTGTCGTTGGCCACCCGTGAGGCGCAGCGCAACCCGGGCTTCTACCGCGCCGCACTGAAGCGATTCAAGGGACTGTCGCATGTGACGGTCGAAGTGAATCCAACCCGCGCCGTGGCCTGAGCGATGGCGGTCGAATCGCCATGTATCGATGTCTGCGCGTTCGACGGCAAGACCGGACTTTGCATCGGCTGCTTCCGGACGCTCGACGAGATCCGCGGCTGCCGAGATGACGGCCTTCCAGCCGAAAACGTCGCTCTTATCGCGGTGCCATGATCCGCAGAACCGGATGCCCATCGACGCTTTTCAGCGGAAACCAGGATCGGTGCGTCGCCGCGTCGACGTTGACGACGTGCGCATTCGGGCCCAGGTAAGCGTCGCCGATCTTCGACACATGGCTCCCCTCAATGCTGAACATCGACACGATACCGGCCTCGCCGGCCACGTATGCCGTGTGCAATTCGGGATCGAACGCAAGCACATCCGGATCGCCGCCGACCTCGAACACGCCGACAACCTTCATCGTGCGCATATCGAGCACCAACAGGCGATCGATTTCCACACAGGCAATCAACGCGAGGCGTGATTCCGGGACAATCAGCAGTCCGTGATTGCCTTTCGCGCCCGGCAGATCGGTACGAGAGACGATCGTATTGGTGGCCGGATCGATTTCCACTAGCTGGTGTCGCGTCTGCACATTGACGAAGATGTGTCGCGAACCCGGATCGTATTGTGTATTGCCAACTTCCCCATCGAGCGGAATCGTCGCAATCCGCCGGTTGCTCGGGACATCAATCACCGTCTCGGTTTTTCCCGTTTCATCTGAAACGAAGAGTCTGCGCGCATCGGGCGCATACGCCATGCCGTCCGGATAGACACCGCCGGGCGCCCGGGCAGTAATCGTCAGCGTACGCTCGTCGATCGCGATGACCTCGTTCGTGCCGGTCGCTGAAGCATACACACGGGACAGTTCGGGCACCGCGAGCACGCCATGCACGGCGGAGATGCCGGGTATGCGCGCGACGACGCGCGACGCGAGTGTGTCGAACACCACGACTTCGCTGTCACCCAGATGCGCAATGAAAAGCAGATGCCGGTCAGGGTCATAGCTTTCATAGTCGAATCGTGACGCGCGTCCTGGCAGCGGTACATCCTCGACGTGTTTCAGTGGCAGATTGCCGGTCACAGCGTCATCCGCACCATGCGCGACACGACCCGCTCCGCTCAGGGCCACAATTGCGATAACGAAGAGCATGCCGATGAGTGGGGCAACGAAGCGATGGCCCGCGCGCCCACTTTTCACGATGATCCTCCGTCCAGCCTGACATGACGGAAGGCTGCGAGTACCGCGAGATCGTAGGCAATCTTGAGCGTGCCGCAAGCTATCAGCGGCGCACCGAGCCAACCGGCTCCAAGCAAGCCACCGGCGATCGTCGGCGCGACAGCCGCGGCGAGACTACGCGGCACCGCCGTAAAGCTCGCAGCGGCTGGCCGTTCGGGCGGCGTCACGACAGCCATCACGTAGGCACTTCGGGTCGGCACGTCGAGTTGTGACAGCGCGCTGCGCAGAAGCAGCAAACCCAGGGTCAGCGGTAGCGTTGGCGTGAACGCGGCAGCGATCAGGCACACGCTCGATGGTATGTGGGTGAACACCATCGTGTTGAGCAGGCCGATTCGGCGGGCAATCGGTGCCGCAGCCAGTTGCGAACCCGCGCTGAGCAGACCGGACCAGAAAAAGAACCGTCCGGCGGCGGCGAGCGACAGGCCAAAGCGGTGGATTAGCCACAGCGTGAGCAGCGAGTTGACGAGCAGGCCCCCGGCGAACGCGTCCACGCTGAACAGCAACGCGAGGCGCGTGACGATCCCGCGCGACGGACCGAGCGGCGCCCGGGTTGCCGCGGCGTGCACCTCACGCTTTGGCAGCCGCAGGTACAGCAGGAAGACGACGAAACCCGTGATCGCGTAGACGATGAACATCACGCGCATGGCGAAGAGCGAGGAAACGCCGGCATGTGCTGCCATCCAGTCAGGAAGTCCGGTGATCAGCGCGCCCAGTGCAGCCGAGACCCCACCCACGAGGCTGTACCGGGCGAACAGCGCAGTCCGGGCGTCGCCCTTCGCGGATTCGGCGAGGCGTGCATGCTCAAGCGGCAGAAACAGGCTGACGTCGCCCGAACTCGGATTGAGCGTGCCGACGAACGCCACCACGAGCAGGGGCCATAGTGACGACAGGAATCCAAACGCAAAGCCGGTTGTCGCCATCAGGGCGGCAGCGAAGAGCAGCAGCACACGCTGCGGGTAACGGCTACTCAGCAGGCCGACAACGATCGTTGCAACGGCCGAGCCCAGCAGCGTGGACGTGCTGATCAGGCCAACCGTCAGGTTCCCGAAACCGAGCGCCAGAAGATAGGCTGGCAGCAACACCGCGACGAACCCGTCGCAGATCCCGCGCAGGCTCCGTCCAACAAGCAGCAGCCACGCACTCCGGTCCACGCCCGCAGGCCCGGGCAGGATTGAAAGTGGCGCCCTGGCAGGAGTCATCGCAGTACCCAGATTTTCGTCTCGACGTTACACCATACGCGTGCATCCTGCATGAGTCCTTCAGGCCGACGCGCGCGACGGCATCGCGTCACCGGAACATCGTCATCGGGCTATTCCCGGGGCGACCCCGCCCCGGCGGTGTCCAGATCACCCGGTCTCGCGGCCCCTGGCGCGGACGCTTCGAGAAACGCCGCTACCGCGTGCATCTCCTGCTTCGTCAGCTTGACGCAGATCGTACTCATCGCCTCGCCGCGAGGCCTCTGTTCTGCGTGTTGAAAGACCACCAACTGCTTCTCTATATAGTCCGCATGCTGGCCCGCCAGGCGCGGAAATTGGCCTGCGCCTTCACCGTGTGCGCCGTGACAGGCGCTGCACGCTGGCACACCCTTGTCCGGTAAGCCGGATACGAAAATCGCCCTGCCGTTTTCAACGAGCAGAGGATCGTCAGGCCCGCCCGCAGATGGCGGACGGCTCGAAAAGTACGTGGCAAGCTGCTCGATCTGCGCGTCGCTTAGATGGGTAAAGCCCCACATATATCTTTTCGCATTCGGGTCGGACCGGCGATGAGCCCTGAAGTCCATCAACTGATCGACCAAATATTCCTTTTGCTGGCCTGCAAGCTTCGGAAACGTGGGAGAGACAGAGACGCCGTTTACGCCGTGACAGTTCGAGCACACCTGCAACGCAATCGTCCTGCCGGCAACAGCAGGATCGTCGATCCGCCTGGAACGCTCGATGTCGTGACAACCGGCGTCACCCAGCAACGTGGCGAGCAGAATCCATCGCGATATCGCTTTTGTTCTGCGATGCTCCGGATGGCTTCCCCGGCAGTTGCCCGGACGAAGATATGGCATGGTTTTCACGTGAATTCCCCTGAATGGAAGGCGACCGGGAGAAGCTATCAACGAGACCGTTTCATGTTCGGAATGATGTGTGGCAAGACACCTCACCAGTACGCCGCCCAGAGGTACATAAACAGCGTGTCGTTGTCGCTTGCATTGCGTCCGAGTCCGTTGTAATTCGTACGCGCGCCTAGATATTTCGTGAAGTGGGTGTATTGCAAACCGACCCGGATGTTTTGCACAGGAATCCAGAATATTTCCGGGGTCCAGCCTTGCGTTGCTGGAGAGTTGTTCGCACTGCCCGGGTACGCAACGCTGTCGCGGCTGCCGGTCACGTTAAAGAAAGAAAGGCTAATGCCGTATTTGTCCTGGTAGACGTATGAGACCTTCAGCCTCAGCGATCCGAGGTTGGCAGCCTTACTGTCTCCATAAACGAGGTTATTTGGATCGCTGATGTTCTCGCGGATATAGCGGGCCTGCGCGGTAATTGTGTTCGGCTCGAGCAGGTACTGATACTGCGCATCGAAGCCGATATCGCGGTAGCGGGTTACGCCCTGTGTGAAGATCGGTATTGCGTTGGCGTCGTTGGGGTAGACGTTGACGTTGATGCCGAAGGTCCCCAGCATGACGCTGTGGGGTCCCCAGTCGTGCGTCAGGGCCAGTCGCCAGTAGGGATTGTGACCACGCAGGTAGGTCTGCGGATGGGCAGGGTCGCCGGCCTTGCTCCCCTTGCTCATGAACGAAAAGATGCCGTCGGCCGTACTGTAGAGCGACACCTCGGCATAAATCGTCTTGTTCCAGTATGCATAGGCCCCGGCGCCGACAACCTGCTGTGCCAGGCCGCCTTCCAGGATTGGCTGGAATTGCGGCGCGCCCACCGGGCTCGTTGACGAGGAAAGGTACGGATAACTCCATGCGGGCGAGCTGTTCCAGACATCCTGCACGGACGGATTGTTATGCAGCGTGGCGCCGAGAATCAGGTCGTTTGCGTCCCCTATGATTCTGTCCACATAACGGAAGTCCATGTTGTCGGACCCCCAGTGACCGATCCACCTGCCGTCGCTGCCCTGATGATCGTAGTTCGAGTAGGTGAATTGCGTGAACGCGCCAATCTTGTCCGTGATCTTGCCGGCGAGGAAGATGCTCGCAGCGTCGAAAATCGGCAGACCGTCTTTGGGGGAAATGATGTTGCCGCTGGCGTCATGGTTGACTCTTGTCTTCGTCATATCGACCGTCGCCATCACGGCGATCGGAATGGTCCGTTCGCCAAAGGTGTAGCCGTTCAGCTTGAACATTCGCCCATAGGGAGTCAGTTCAGGAAACTGTCCGCCGGCATGACAGGCGACGCAGCTTTGCCCCGTTTGACGGGCGAATATCGGCAGCGCCAGAGCAGAACGGGTGTGAAGCAGGCAGAGAGCCACGATCGCGAGAATCCAGACGCGTCGAACCAGGCGACGGACGGCGACGATATGTGTCATGCCATCATCTCCTCCGGCCCGCTCTTCAGGTGGGGGTTCTCGAGGCACACAAGTACCCCTCCCACTGCGATAAGCGGGACGACAAAGACGACGCGTCGCGCACGGCATCACCGGCGTCGCCTGGCAAATTTGTGGAAACACACAGGTGTGCGCTGCGCCGGAAAGCGACCCGGCACAGGCACCTGCTCACTCAATGTCCAAAACGAAGGAGCGAGTCGTCTTATTCCGCTGACGGTACGTTGCCGGCACGCAGAGTGGGTGCGATCCGAAATGAGGGCTTTGCGACCTGCCGCCATGAACTGATTGACAGCGCGTCGCCATTGCTGCGTCGTTCTTTAGTGACGTATGACAGTCTGCGGTAGCATCAGCTCTCCTGCTGCCCGAGGGTAATGAACCGATGTCCATGAAGGTACTGATTGTCGAAGACGATTCCTCGATTGCCGCGAACCTCTACGACTATCTCGAGGCAGGCGGTTACGAGGTCGATGTGGCCTCGAATGGCAACGCTGGGCTGCAGATGGCGCTTGCCGACTCGTGGGATGCCATCCTGCTCGATCTGTCACTGCCGGGCATGGACGGGCTCACGCTCTGTCGCAGGCTGCGGGAAGAGGCGGGCCGGGACACGCCAGTGCTGATGCTGACCGCGCGGGACGCGCTTGACGACAAGCTCGCAGGTTTCGTGCACGGCGCCGATGACTACCTGGTCAAACCGTTCTCCCTGAAGGAAGTGGGCGCACGTCTTGGCGCCATGATCAAGCGCTATCGTGGCCAGGTCGCCGCCATGGAGCTTCGATTTGCGGATGTGCGCCTCGACCTGTCAACGATGACGGTCGAACGCGCCGGGCGAGCGGTCAAGCTTCCTCCCAAATGTCTTCACTTGCTGCGTATCCTGATGCAGTCGCCCCGCCGGACCTTCACCCGCGCCGAGCTCGAGTCCGACGTCTGGGGCGAAGAACTGCCGGACAGCGACACACTGCGCACGCATGTCTATACCCTGCGCCGGGCGCTCCGCGGGCCCGGTGAAACAGACGTGATCGAAACGCTCCATGGCGTAGGGTACCGGCTCGTCGCGAGTGGTGATGATGCGAAATAGCCTGCGCTTCAAGGTCGCCCTGTTCTGTTCCGTGCTGACTATCGCGCTGCTGGTCGCCCAGGCGCTGGGCGTGCGAGCACTGGCCGAGGCACAGGAAGAAAGACTGATCGCAGCGCTCATCCGCGACGACATGGCCAGCGTGCTCAGGAGCTACGAAGCGAATCCGGCTTTACTGCCACCGTTCGATGTGCGAATGAGCGGCTATGTGTCGGGCGCTGACCACCGATCCATTGCGCTTCCCGCGACGGTCAGGGATCTGTCTTTCGGCACACATGAGGTCATCATCGGCGGACAGGAGATCCATGTCGCGATTGCACCGCTCGGCACGGCGCGCCTGTACCGCATTTACGACTTCAATATCTATGAAAAGCATTTCAAGGAAGTCATCAATGTCCTGATGGCAGGGACAGGCGTCTTTGCACTCCTGACGATCTGGCTGGCCTTCGGCCTGTCGGGCCTGCTGGTGCGCCAGGTCGCGGGTCTCGCAAAACAGGTGAAGACGCTGCGGCTCGGGGAATCGGCGCCGATCCACCCCGGTAAATACGATGAAACGGAACTCGTCGGACTCGTGGAAGCGTTCAACGACTACAACCAGCGCATGACCGACATGGTCGCGCGCGAGAAGGAATTCACGGGGAATGTCAGCCACGAACTGCGCACGCCCCTCACGACCATCAAGACCAGCTGCGAACTGCTCGAGCAGGATATGGCGATCCGCGGCAAGTCGCGCGCACGTCTGCAGCAGATCGAGCGTGCAGCAGACAACATGCGAGAACTCGCCAACGCGCTGCTGATGCTCGCGCGGGAAGAATCGGCGCGCGATGTCGAACCGGTAGCCATGGCGAACATGATCGAAACCGCGCTGACGCCGTTCGCCGACCGGCTCGCACAAAAGGGCCTCGATATCGTCATCGATGTGGACCGCGAACTTCAGGTCATGGCAAACCGCCCGGCGCTTGCAATCGTGCTCTCAAACCTCGTTGACAACGCTGTGCGGCATACCGGGCACGGACGCCTTCACTTTCGCTATGCCAATGGCTGGCTGTACATCGAGGACACAGGGCCGGGTATCCCAGCGCACGCGATCCCCCACGTCTTTGACCGGTTCTATCGGGCAGGGTCGCCCAACACACCAACGCCTGGGGTCGGGATCGGCCTGTCTATCGTCAGGAAGCTGTGTGAGCGCTTTGGATGGTCCATCGAGATCGGGAGCGAGCCCGGCAAAGGGACCTGCGTCTCGCTTCGCCTGCTGCCGGCTGTGAATCGGACCTGAGCCCAACTCCATTGAAACCGGATAGGTTCTTGACGAAAACTTCACAACCGGTGGGGTAGCATCCGCCCCCGGAATCTGCCCGGGCGGGCGGTAAAACCTCCAACTGGATGCCAGAATGCGCCGCGCGTTATTGATTGCCTCCATCGCGTTCGCCGGGGTGGCCGGTTGTACGACCTATCATCCCGAGCCGATCGCCCCCGACCAG
Source organism: Burkholderia sp. H160 (assembly GCA_000173575.1). Lineage (GTDB taxonomy): Bacteria > Pseudomonadota > Gammaproteobacteria > Burkholderiales > Burkholderiaceae > Paraburkholderia. The sequence goes on from ABYL01000010.1 coordinate 74,261, forward strand.
CTTGCCCGTCAATTCGAGCAGCGCTCACTTGCGAGCGAGGAACTTCACGCCTGGATCGTGCGCGAAGCTGGCCACGATGTCACTGCGTGGCCGCCTTCAGCCTGGAACCGCGAGCTGCTGACCCTGGCGGCGTTCTACTACAGCCCCGCCCTCGACCTGGCCCGTGCGCAATGGGGCACGGCCAAAGCCGGCATCGATGTCGCCAACGCGGTTCCCAACCCGGTCCTGCAGTTGCCGTTCCAGTTCAACACCCCCAACCCGGGGCCCGGGGCGCCCTTCACCTGGGGTCCTGCGCTCGATATCCCGATCGAGACCGCCCACAAGCGCGGCTATCGCGTCGATCAGGCGGGCCACCTGTCGGAAGCTGCACGGCTGAACCTCATCACCTCAGCGTGGACGGTGAGTGCGCAGGTCAGGGACGCCATGCTCGCCCTGTACGCCGCGCGCACGCGCATCGCCTTCCTGTCCACCAAGGCGGAAGCCGAGCGGCAGATCACGGCAATGAGCCGCCACCGTCTCGCAGTCGGCCAGTACTCGCGGCCCGATGTCGATGCCGCGGTGCTCGCCGACACCCAGGTCCAGAGCGATCTGGCCGCCGCGCGAAGTGCCGAACAGGACGCGCGCGCGCAACTGGCCTCCACCATTGGCGTGCCAGTCACCGCGTTCGACGGCGTCACGCTCGACCTGAGCGACTTCGGCACGGCTCCGCCCGAGCCTCCGGCGGCGGACGCGCAGCGCGCAGCGATCTTCCATCGAGCCGATCTGCGCGCCTCGCTGGCCGAATACGCCGCGGCCGAATCGGCGCTTCAGCTCGAGGTTGCGAAACAGTATCCGGACATCCATCTCGGACCGGGCTACACATACGACACCGGCACCAACAAGATCGCCTTCGGACTGGCCGGCATCACGCTGCCGATCTTCGACCAGAACCAGGGGGGCATCAAACAGGCCGAGGCCAAACGCAAGGAAGCGGCGGTCCGCACCGGCGCGCTGCAGGACAGGATCCTAGGCGACCTTGCGCACGCACGGACGCGCTACCAGTCCAGCATCGAAGCACTGCAGATCTCCGATGTCCATCTGGCTAGCGCCCGCCGCCAACTCGACAGCCAGGCGGCGGCGTTCGCCAGCGGCGATGCGGACCGGCTGACCTACACACAGGCGAAGGCCGACTATCAGACGAGTGAAACCACTCGTCTCGATGCCGAAGTCGCCGTCCAGCAGGCTGCCGGCGCACTCGAAGATGCGATGCAGTTACCCCTCACCCACGAGGCAATGAGCCATCCCCTCAATGAAGGGACAGCGCGATGAAACTCCGACTGATCCTTGCTGGCGTTCTTTCGCTGGCCCTCTGCGCCGGCGCAGGCTGGTACATCATCAACCAGGTGATTGACGGCTCCGGTGCATCGACAGCCACGGCGGCGCACCCGCCTGCGCCGCCCGCCGTGCAGACGGTCAACGGCGAGACGGTCGTGGTCGTGAGCGCCGAGGCACAACGCGCCGGCCACATCGAAGTCGCGCCACTTTCAGCCGTGACGAGCCGGTCGGGCATCAGTGCCGACGCCGCAGTCATCGATCTGCAGCCGTTTTTCGATCTGCGCAACCGCCTCGCCAGCGCACGCGCGGACGTCGACACGTTCACCGCGCAAGCGACGAGCTCGCGTACGCAGTACGAAAGCAGCCGCACGCTCTTCGCCGACGACCGCAATATTTCGCAGAAGACTCTGTTGGCTGCGCAGTCGGCGATGCAAGGCGACGCAGCGAAACTGCAGTCTGCGCGGGTCACGCTGGACGGTCTTCACGGCACGATGCTGCAGCAGTTCGGCGACGCGCTCGCGAATGCCGCAACGGCACCGGCTTCGGCGCTGTTCCGGCGTCTCCAGGCGGGTCAGTCGGTCGTGCTGCGCGTCACGTTGCCGTCCAGCTTCGGCACGCCGCCGCCCGTGCGCATCGCAATCGATACACCCAACGGCGGCACCGTGCCGGCGCAAAGGCTTTCCGCTTCGCCCCTCGTCGATCCCTCCGTACAGGGAACGCCATGGCTTTACGTCGCCGACGCCGCGCTGCCAGCCAACCTGCGCACGAGTGCGCGAGTGCCGACCTCAAGCGAAGCCGTTGCCGGGCTGCTGATCCCGGAGCATGCAGTGGTGTGGTACGGCGGCCAGACATGGGCCTACGTGCGCACGGCGCAGGACCGCTTCACGCGGCGCTACGTGCCGGCCGGAATCGAGGGCGACCGGGGCTTCATCGTGACGTCCGGCTTCCGCGCCGGCGACCAGATCGTCACACAGGGTGCGCAACTGCTGCTCTCCGAAGAGCTCAAGCCACAGGGTATCGCTACCGCCTGCAAGGATCCACCCGAGTGTGACGACTGAGCCGCGCATGCCCCGCCCAGAACAACGCGACCCCTCGTCCCATGCTTAACGCGATCATTCGCTTTTCGCTGCGCTTTCGCGGCGTCATTTTTTCGCTGGCCGTCATGGTGGCTGGCTACGGGCTCTTTTCGCTCACGCGCGCAAAGCTCGACGTCTTTCCCGAATTCGCGCCGCCGATGAGCATCGTGCAGACGCAGGCGCCGGGCATGTCTAGCGAGCAGGTGGAAACGCTCGTCACGCAGCCACTCGAGAACGCGCTCGGCGGCATGACCGGGCTGCAGTCGATCCGCTCGCGGTCCATGCAGGGCCTTTCGTCGGTCACGCTCGTCTTCGACGACCATGCCAACGTGATGCAGGTCCGGCAGCTCGTCACCGAGCGCGTCAGCGGGCTCGCGGGCTCGCTACCGGCGGGTGTCACGGCTCCCCAGCTCTTGCCGCTCACCACGACGACGAGCGTCGTGCGCACCATCGGCCTGACGTCGAAAACGCGTTCGCCCTCGGACCTCTACGACATCGCGCAGTGGATCGTCAAACCGCAGTTGCTGAGAACCGCAGGTGTGGCCGATGTGATCGTGTTCGGTGGCGAAACGCGCCAGATGCAGATCCAGGTCGACCCCGCGAAGCTGATGCGTCATGGCGTGTCGATCCAGGAGGTCATTTCCGCCGCGCGCCAGGCCACGGGCGTGCGCGGAGCCGGGTTCATCGAGAACAGCAATCAGCGCATTGCCGTCAACACCGATGGCCAGATCACAACTCCGCAAAAACTCGCCGGTGTCGTGCTGCGTTCCAGCAACGGCGCGGCGGTTCGCCTTGGCGACGTCGCCAACGTTACGTGGGGCAACGCACCAGCGGTTGGCGGGGCATCGATCATGGGCAGGCCCGGTGTGATGGTCGTCATGGAAAGCCAGTACGGGACCAACACGATGGCCGTGACGCGCGGCATCGAAAAAACCCTCGCCGGGCTCGAGCCGGTACTCGCCCGCCAGGGTGTGGACGTGAGCAAGAACGTCTTCCGGACCGCCAACTTTATCGAGGCCTCCGTCGGGCACCTGCGCATGGCACTCATCGTCGGCGCCTTGCTCGTCATTGCGGTGCTGTTCCTGTTTCTGCTCAACGTGCGCACCGCCGTGATCTCCGCCGTTGCAATTCCGATGTCGCTGCTGATCGCGATCATCGTGCTCACGTCGTTCGGGATCAGCCTGAACACGATGACGCTGGGCGGGCTCGCCATCGCACTGGGCGAGGTGGTGGACGACGCGATCATCGACGTCGAGAACATCTACCGGCGCCTGCGCGAAAACCGCACGCTGCCCCGGCCGCTGCCCGCCTTTCGCGTCGTGCTGCGCGCCTCGCTCGAAGTCCGCAGCGCCGTGGTCTTCGCCACCTTCATCGTGATGCTGATCTTCCTGCCCGTACTCACGCTCACGGGTATCGGCGGACGACTCTTTGCCCCGCTCGGCATCGCCTACATTCTCGCCGTGCTCGCGTCGCTCGGTGTCGCCCTGACGCTCACGCCTGCGATGGCGCTCGCACTACTCGCGAACGGGCCATTGCCAGAGCGGGAGCCACGCCTGATCCAACGCCTCAAGACACGGTACATCGCGCTGCTGACGAAGGTCGAGCAGCACGTGAAGGTGGTCATGGTGATCGTCGCGGTGATGTGCGCTGCGGCGCTCGCGTCCCTGCCCTTCATGAGCGGAAGTTTTATTCCGCAACTGCGGGAAGGTCATTACACCGTTCACATGGGGCTCGCACCGGGCACTTCGCTCACCGAGTCGATGCGCATCGGCGCACAGGTATCGCAGGCGCTGATGCAGGTACCGGGCGTGCGTCTCGTGGCGCAGCGTGCCGGCCGCGCGAACGACGTGGTCGATCCGACCGGCGTGCAGCTCTCCGAATTCGAGGTCGACCTCGAACCGATGGGCGCATCGGGACAGCGCTGGGCGCTTTATCGGATTCGCCAGGCGCTGGCGCGTTTTCCGGGCCTCTCCACCTCGGTCAACACCTTTCTCGAGGAACGCATCGACGAAACCATCTCCGGTACGACGGCGCCCGTGGTCGTGAATGTGTTCGGCAACAATCTCGACGTCATCGATCGCACGGCACAGCAGATCGCCCAGCTGATCGGTACGATCCACGGCGTTGCCAGCGTGCGGGTGGATTCGCCCCCCGGGATTCCCGAACTGGATGTGAAACTCAACGCTGACGCACTGAGCCGCTCGGGCTTCCGGCCGGTCGAGGTGCTTGACGCGATCCAGGCGGCGTTTGCCGGCGTGACCGTCTCGCAGATTTATGAGGGTAGCCGCACTTATGACGTCGCGGTTGTGCTCGACCCGGCACAGCGCAGCTCGGTCAGCGACGCGGGCAAACTCATGGTGCGCAATGCCGACGGCTTCGCCGTACCGCTGGGCGCGCTCGCGACGATCCGCCAGGTCGCCGGCCGCTACCAGATCACTCACGATGGTGGCCAGCGCGTGCAAACGGTGTCCGTCAATCTCGGCAACCGGCCGGTCAGTGCTTTCGTGCAGGAGGCACAGGCGCGTGTGAACCGCGAGATCAGGATGCCGGCTGGCACCTATGCGGTTTTCCGCGGAGAGAGCGAAGCGCGTGCGCAGTCGCAGCGCGACCTGCTCGCATACGGCGGCATCGCGCTGGTGGGCATCGCCCTGCTGCTGTTCCTCGCGATGAAGAACCGGCGCGCCGTGCTGCTGGTGATGATCAACCTGCCCTTCGCGCTCGTGGGCGGCGTACTGGGCGTGATGCTGACCGGCGGGAACCTGTCGCTTGGCGGCATGGTGGGCTTCGTCACGCTGCTCGGTATCTCGCTGCGCAATTCGATCATGCTGATCAGCCACTACGAGCATCTGGTGTACGTCGACGGGCTGACCTGGGACATGCACACCGCGGTGCGCGGCGCGTCGGAGCGGCTGGTGCCTATCCTCATGACTGCGCTGGTTACGGCGCTCGCGCTGGCACCGCTCGCCGTGACGAGCGGCGCACCGGGCAACGAAATCGAGGGGCCGATGGCGATTGTCATTCTTGGCGGTCTGATCACGTCGACCGCACTGAACCTGATCGTGCTGCCAACGCTGGCCTTGCGTTATGGGCGTTTCGAGCGCGACGAAGCCGTCGAACCGGGAGCAGCGAATGCGTGAAACGGGTACAAGAAGGCTCCTGGACGAGAAGAACCTGCGCCTGGTGTTCGAGTTGACCCTGGGGTTCAAGGCAATTTTCGCGCTTGCGGAAATCGTTGCCGGTGTCGTCACCTATCTGGTCCCGCAGCGGTATTTCCTGGCGCTAGTGCTATGGGTCACCCGGGATGAGTTTGCCGAAGATCCACACGATCTGGTGGCGAATTTTCTCCTTCATACCGTACAACATCTATCCGTCGATGCCCAAAGATTCGCCGGGCTCTATCTGCTGGGTCATGGGGTGCTAAAGCTGTGGCTCGTGACGGGTCTGCTGCGCGGGAGACTCTGGTACTTTCCTGTCTCGATCGTTGTCTTCGCGTTGTTCATTGTCTATCAGGTCTACCGATACACCTATTCCCATTCGGTCTGGTTGTTGCTGGTGACGGCATTGGACGTCGTCGTCATCGCCCTCACATGGCACGAGTACCGGTATCACCGACGCGGTCGCAAGACGCTCGGTCCGGGTTCGTGACTGGTCTCAGACATCCGCCGCCGGGCAGGCTACGGCGACAATCCCTGGCTATGCTTTCAGCGCGACCCAGCCAAACAGGCGCCGTCCGCCAAATCCACTCGCCACCAGAAACAAAGCCGCCACGCCGAAATTCCATATCAGGATCATGATCGTCGCATCGATCGGATGACAAAGCGACACCGCGACCGCGGACATTGCTGCAACCGGGAGACTGGCCATCATGGCAGTGGACGTGGGCGCGAGGCGTGCGACATGACGCAACATGATAAGCATCAGGAGAGACAGCGGTACGCCAGTCAGTGCCAACGTCGCAAAGCATTCCGCGGTTTCTCCGGCAGATATGCCTTGCGGGCCGATTCGGACCCAATCCGTCAGGCACCCAGAACCGACTGAGCCTATCCAGACAGCCAGGGCAGGAACCGGCAACCATAACCAGCGCCATGACCGGCCGGGCACACTGACAATAAACGACGCCAGCGCCGCAAGAGCAGCGGTGAGCAACGCCGCGCTGACGTGGGTGATAAAGACCGGCTCACGCAGCCTGAGCGCCAGATCCGGCCTGAGACCATGACCGACCGCGACAAGGGCAAGTATGAATACCGCAAACAGCAGCCAGCAGATGGCACGGATCGATGGCGGACCGAGGCGGCGTACGGGCTTTGCGTCCGCGACCAGCGAGTCGATCAGGCTGGAAGTGCTTGTCATGAGTTTCCCCCGCGCCGTTCAATCAGCTTGCGTAGATTCTTTATCGCACGATGAGTGGCGACCTTGAGCGACGCAATGGATGCTCCGGTCATCGTCGAGACCTCCTTCAGTGACAGTTCTTCGAGCTTGAGCATACGGATCGCCTCTCTCTGCGCCGGTGGCAACGCGTCAATGGCTTCGTGGAGTGTACGGGCGTCGGAAGCGCTCTCCATCAGATTCGCTTCAGACGACGACAAGGTTTCATGCTCAGGATCAAACGGTGCCTCGTGCGTGCCCCGGCGGCTCTGACGCCGCAAACTGTCGACGATACGCCGCCCCGCGATCGCAACGAGCCACGGACCAAACGGACGCGTCGGGTCGTACGTATGCCGGACTGTGTGGAGCGTGAGAAGAATGTCCTGGTGAGGCGCCTGGTAACGCTGGGCGAAACACAGTTAGCGCAAGCGCGTCTTGTCCCGCGCCCCGAAGTCCGGCTTGTGAGGTCCGGATTTTCCGTTGATGCGATCTGGCGCGCCGTGCTCGAGGGGGATGAACGCGCAATGGCGGCGATCGATCTTGCTGACGCGCCGGTTTGGCTGCGCGTACTACGGACCGACAAGGGGCTGGAGGTGGCCAGGCTACGCGAGAACGAATGGCGCTTGCTGAACGCACTGTTTTCCGGACAACCGTTGCATTCCGCCTTGGCCGAAGCGCGCGGTGAAGATACCCACGCATTGCTGGCGGCACAACTGGCAAGCGGGTACTTCAAGGATCTCATTTGCGAAATTGCCAGCGTGGTGCCTTCTCCGAAGGGGTAGATCATGAAAACAGCAAAACAATCCACCGACGCGCAATGGGCCGATCGATGTCGAATGAGTCGTGTCGGCTCGTGGTTCGAGCGCGTGCCCTACGCGCTTTTAGCCATCCCGTTGCGCGTCGCGCTTGCCACAGTCTTCTGGAGCTCGGCGATGGTCAAGCTAGCAAACTGGGACGCCGCACTTGATCTGTTTCACAATGAATATAATTTGCCGCTCCTTCCTCCGGAGCTGGCTGCCTATATCGCAGTCTCGATTGAACTGAGCACACCGGTGCTGCTGATACTGGGTCTCGCGACCAGACCTGCGGCGCTAGTCCTGCTTGGTATGACGGCAGTTATCGAAAATTTCGTCTACCCTCAGGCGTGGCCTACGCATATCCAGTGGGCGGCGATGCTGCTGGTTCTGTTGTGCAGGGGTAGCGGAAAATGGTCGATGGACCATCTGATTTATCGAAAATGGGTCGACGCACATGGAGCTTCTGATGCACCGCCGGCCGCGTGAAAAAGCCACGCTGAATTACCCGATCAGCTTATCGAGCGTATGAAGCGCGGCTTTCAGCAACGCGCGTTCTTCGTGACTCGTCTTTTCAAGCAGTTGCTCAGTTAGCCATTGCGCGCGCGCGGATCTCTCCCTCGCAATCTGTTCTCGCCCTCTATCGCTCACATGCACGAGATAAGCGCGACGATCTTCGGCGTCGGTCCTCAAGGTCAACAGGCCTTGCTCGACAAGTTTCATCACGATGAGCCGCATCGTCTGATGCGTCACGCCTCTGTGCTCGGCCAGCATCGAGATGCTAACCGGTCCGGTTCGCTCGAGGGCCGCGAGCGTTTCGTTCTGGGCGTTCGTGTGCGTGCCGCTGTGCTCCCGGACGCTCTTGACGAAACGACTCACTACGTCGCGGATGGATTCGGCAAGAAGCACTGTTTCAGCGATGCTGTCAGGTGTTGGCGTTCGATCTGCCGGACTCGTGTGGGAAGACAAAGACTTCACCCTTGTCTCAGTTGTCCAACGACGGCGGCCAGCGTATTGACGCCCCAATGCTCGAAGTAACGACCGTCGCGTATGCGAACGATGTCGATCACGTCGATCGAAATGTCCTTACCCGTCGCTTCTACGCCAGCCAGCGATCCGACGTGCTTACCCGAAATGGTCTTTCGCGTGATCACTTTGTCGCCCTCGCAGAGTTGCTCGTGAATGTGGACTTGCATGCCGCCAATCGCGGGACGCAACACGAAGGCGAACGTCTTCCACATCGTTTCGGCGCCACGCAGTGCCTCACTCGGCGCTGACCAATTAACGAATTCCGGTGCCATAAGGTCTTCGAAAGATTGCCGATTGCCGTCCTGGATCACTTCGCGATTGAATCGCGCGACGACGGCTTTGAGGTCGTTACTGTTCATATCTTGTCCCGTTGTTCTGAGGCGAGCGGTCGCATCAATGGCCGGTATATCGAGTGATAATATACAGTATAGCTGTATATTTCAAGGGGCTGTGCAGCCGCAGTGGTCGTTGAAGTCGGCTATGGATGGGCCGGACAGGACGCGGTCATGCCCGGCCGCTGGCTGAAATCATTCGCGTAGCGCCTGATCTCCCGGCGCGGGGTGGCGAAAACGCGAGTGGGGGATTTCGGCGATTGCCGCGATTTCGATCAGCAATTCAGGCCGATATAGACGTTGAATCTGAACGGTCGTCGTGACCGGGTACGGCGGAGCAAAAAATTCCCAGCGGATGTCGCCGGTTGCCATGAAGGCCTCGATGTCCGATGCATAGTGAACCATCGAAATCACATCGGCCATCTGCCCACCCATCGACGCCAGGACGCTGCGAATATTCTCCAGAACCTGCCGCACTTGCGCGCGCATGTCCCCCGGCCCGACGACTTGCCCATGCCGATCGAGCGACACCTGGCCTTTCAGGTGGGCGATACGGCCATCGCCTTGAATTACCGCCATGGAGAAGGTGCCGAACGGCGCCCAGACTTCCAGCGGGTTCACTGCATCTACCATTGCTCAACTCCTGCGATGGGGTGTCGCTGGGCATCATACAGGGTCGACGATCGCGCCGTCGAATGATCGTTATTTTGGACGGCGAAGGACAGGATACCTAGATGAATTTCCCGTCTGCGATGGGTAAGCAGCTCGTCGCCTTTCCGGCGGGATTGCCCAGGCACAGCACTGGCCTTGTTAACCCCAAGTGGGAGCCTGTGTCCGGAGCTTCAGGGGGGCTGCTCCACCCTGTTCGAACGAAGATCGAGCAAGATCTGCTAGGCGCACGTGCGAACAATGGGCGAGCATATCGGCGAGACGATCTACCGCGTCTGCTCACTTGGATGCAGGGGCCACCATTGACCATATTGCTTGGAATAGGGATTTCTCTTGCGGTAATAGGGCTGATTATCTGCGTTGCGGTCGCGATGGTGGCGACCTCGCCCCGTCTAGCGCCAGCAGAGAAAGACGTTTTCGGATTTGCCTCGTTGCGATCGACACCCGATACTGAATTGCCACCCCTTCTCCGATACCCCGCTGGAGATGGCGAGCAACTCGCCTATCGCTTCTACGATTCTTCAGCGGACCCGATTTTGATCTTCATACACGGATCGTCCTATCACGGACGCTCCTACCATGCGCTGGCCTCCGCTGTGAGCGCATCCGGCGCTGCGAAGGTCATCCTGCCGAATCTACGTGGCCATTATCAGTCTGGCCGCCATAGAGGAGATGTCGAATACATTGGCCAGTTGGAAGACGACATCGCCGACCTGATCGCCGAGCTGCGAAGACAGAACTACCACGGACCGATTACCCTCGGAGGCCACTCCAGTGGTGGCGGATTCGTGATCCGCTTTGCGGGCGGCGCCCACGCTCAACTCGTTTCGCGATTCCTGCTGTCGAGCCCCGTCATCCCCACCTCCTCGACCCTCAGAGACGGATCAGCCAGTGGTTGGGCGCAACTTCACACGCGACGACTCATCGGCTTGGTCATCCTGAACGCACTCGGCATCCGCGGATTCAACGCGCTTCCGGTCATTGACTTCAACAAGCCGGTGCGACTCTGGGACGGGACCGAGACACTTTCATATTCCTACCGCCTCAACACGTCTTATCACCCTCGTAACCGGTACGTTTCAGACCTGCGCAAATTGGCGGGCAAAGCGATAGTCCTTGTTGGCGAGCATGACGAGGCCGTTGATGCTGAGCGTCTGCAGAAGCTATTCGAACGAGAATGCCCAGCAAGCCTGTTCAAAATTCTTCCTGACACGAACCACTTTGGGATCTTCACAAGCGCGGCTGTGCAGAAAGTGCTGATTAGCAGCCTGTGATACAAACCGCGCTGCTCAAAGAATGACCGATAAACCTCACTCGGCAAGGCGATACCTGCCCTAAAAGACACGACGGTCTTCTGCGCTTTTGCCTCTGATCCGTGATGTTGAATGGCGCCTTCCTGCGAAAGCCCACACGTCAGTCCCCGCCGGCTGCCTTGCCTCGTTCCGTCGGTGGCAATCGGCGATAGATCGTGTTCCGCGACACCCCAAGTGCCCGCGCCGCAGCAGACACATTGCCGCCATAACGCGCCAGCGTCATCGCGACTACCGAGGCGGCCACATCTTGCAGCCGCGCGCCGTCGGGCACCGAGGCATCGCCCGCAGCAAGCGCATCTGCTGCCAAGGCAGCAGAGTCGCCTTGACTAGCCTCGCCACCGCCGCCCCCCACATCATCCAGAAAATCATCCGGCAAATGCTCCCACCGGATCTCCCCATCCTCATCCACCATCGCCGCTGCGGTCCGCAGCAGATTGGCCAGTTGCCGGCAGTTGCCTGGCCACGCATGTCGCCCGAACACCGCCATCACATCGGGCGCAACGCGAAGCGCCTGTCCTCTTCGGCTCTCAACTGACTCCCACTGCAACATCTTCTCAACCACAACCGCGAGATCGCTCCGCTCACGCAACGCCGGCAACCGAACCGCAAGCCCGTTGATGCGATAGTAAAGATCCTCACGAAACTGATTCTGCGCAATCATCTCGCGCAGGTTACGGTGTGTCGCGCAAATAATGGAGACATCAACCGGAACCGCCCTCGCCGCCCCAAGCGGCGTCACAATCCGCTCCTGCAGCACCCGTAGCAGCCGCACCTGCAACGAATACGGCATATCTCCGATCTCATCAAGAAACAGTGTGCCGCCATTCGCCTGCATCAGCTTGCCGATCGCCCCCTTACGCCGAGCACCGGTAAACGCGCCCTCTTCATACCCGAACAACTCGGATTCGATCAGCGACTCGGGAATCGACGCACAGTTAACCGCAACAAATGGCCCATTACCTCGCGGCGAATCGTTATGAATCGCCTGCGCAAGCAGCTCCTTGCCGGTGCCGGTCTCACCTGCGATCAAGATGGGAATGTCCTTACCGAGCACCTTTCGGACCTTCTCGATCAGCGCGGACACGCGCGCGTCGCCGGTATCGAGATCGCTTAACCGCGACAGTCCCGCAGCCGGCTGACGCCCATTCGCGCACACCGGTCGCGGCGCGGCTGCGCCCTGCACATCGACCACCCCGCGCCCCTGCCCAAGCGACGCCCGCCTGAACTGCGCACGCGCGCAAACCACCGCACCGTTGTGCAGATTCAGCATCAGATGCGGCGCAATGCCATGCGTCAACCGATCGATCAGTTGCGCATACGAGATCTGAAACAGCGACGACAGCGTATGCGCGCGCAACGCAGCGAGCGACAAGCCCAGCTGAAACTGCGCGCTTCGATTCGCGGACAGAAAGCGGCCGTCATCGGTGAACGCAATGATCCCTTCCATCAGCGTGCCGAGGAACTCGGGCCGTCCATGAAAGGACACTTGCAGCACGTCGCGGAACGCGGTCGAGAACAGATGGTTTTCGATCATCTGCACCGACATCTTCGCCAGCGCCATCGTGTGCTGGTGATAGCTGCGGTGGTCGCCGGTCACGTCGAGCACGCCGATCAGATCGCCGTACGGATCGAGAATCGGCACACTCGAGCAGGTCAGGAAGCGGTTCGCGGCCAGATAGTGCTGATCGCCATGCACGACCATCGCGCAACCCTCGGCCAGCGAGGTGCCGATCGCGTTGGTGCCCTGGCGATCCTCGGCCCAGTTCGCGCCGGGCCGCAGCGCCACTTTTTCGGCGCGATGCAGGAAGTCGTCATCGCCGATCGAATGCAGGATCAAGCCTTCTGCATTGGTCAGCACGATCATGCTTTGCGTGTTGATGATCTGCTCGCGCAGCGTCTCCATGACCGGCATCGCGTGCGCGCACAACACCCGGTTCTGTTCGCGCTTCAGCGCGAGGACGGTGTCGGAGAGGATGTCGTAATCCGGCCGGGTCGATGCGCGCAAGCCGAATGTCTCGGAGCGTTCGTGGGCTTTCTGGATGGCCGGCGCGGGCCAGCCATTGGAGCGGTTGGCAGCGGCCGGGCTGACCGGATGAACGTCGTCGCGCATTGTCTCCTCCTGAATGCGTCCGGGTCGTGCCGGACGCTTCGATGTGTGACGACAGGATACTCGCTTTGACCGCCCAGGCGCCGCCCGCGGCGATCCTTCGCAGGCCCGCGGTCTTGATCTGTGTCAGCTTCGGCTGCCGTCTGCGGCGTTTCTGAACACCCGCCGCCCGTGCAACTGTTCCGAAACGGAACACTTCCGCCTATGCAGCCCAGCGCAATCCTCGAAATTTCGCACTTCGATGCTTTGGTACGGTTCGTGCCTGATGTCGTTGCGCGCAGTCACCCGATCACCATCACAAAACGGAGACAAGTGATGAATCCATTTGACCTGAAAGCCCTCGGCATCGACATCGAATATCCCTATCGCCAGCGTTACGAAAACTACATCGGCGGCAAGTGGGTACCGCCGGTCGGTGGCGACTATTTCGACAACGTGTCGCCGATCAACGGGCAGCCGTTCTGTCGCGTACCTCGTTCGAACGCCGCCGACATCGACCTCGCCATCGACGCCGCGCACGCGGCGCGCCGCAAATGGGCGAAGACGTCGGTCACCGACCGCGCGAACCTGCTGCTCGCGGCGGCAGAGCGGATGGAGAAGAACCTGAAGCTGCTCGCGGTCGCCGAGACGATCGACAACGGCAAGCCGCTGCGTGAAACGATGGCCGCGGACCTGCCGCTCGCCGTCGATCATTTCCGCTATTTCGCGGGCTGCATCCGCGCCCAGGAAGGCAGCATCTCGGAGATCGACGACAACACGGTCGCCTATCACTTTAACGAGCCGGTCGGCGTGGTCGGTCAGATCATCCCGTGGAATTTTCCGCTGCTGATGGCCGCATGGAAACTCGCGCCCGCGCTCGCGGCCGGCTGCTGCGTCGTGATGAAACCTGCTGAACAGACGCCGGCTTCGATACTCGTGCTGATCGAACTGATCGGTGACCTGTTCCCGGCAGGGGTCGTCAATATCGTCAGCGGCTTCGGCAAGGAAGCGGGCGAAGCGCTGGCCACCAATAAGCGCATCGCGAAGATCGCATTCACCGGCTCGACGCCGGTCGGCAAGCGCATCCTGCACGCGGCAGCGGAGAACCTGATTCCGTCGACGGTCGAACTCGGCGGCAAGAGCCCGAACATCTTCTTCGCCGACGTGCTCGATCGCGACGACGCGTTTCTCGACAAGGCGCTCGAAGGTCTCGCGATGTTCGCGCTGAATCAGGGCGAAGTATGCACGTGCCCGTCGCGCGTGTTGGTTCAGGAATCCATTTACGAGCGCTTCATCGAGAAAGCGATTGCCCGCGTGGAGCGCATCAAGGCCGGCCACCCGCTGAACCTCGAAACGATGATCGGCGCGCAGGCTTCGCAGCAGCAGCTCGACAAGATCCTCTCGTATATCGACATCGGCCGCGATGAAGGAGCGCAGTGCCTCGTCGGCGGCGAGCGCACCACCCCTGGCGATGGTCTCGGTGAGGGCTTCTACGTGAAGCCGACCATGCTGTTCGGCAAAAACGATATGCGCGTGTTCCAGGAGGAAATTTTTGGACCGGTCGCATCGGTGATGACGTTCAAGGACGAACAGCAAGCGATCGAGATCGCGAACGACACGTACTACGGCCTTGGCGCCGGCGTGTGGACGCGCGACGGCACCCGCGCTTACCGGATGGGACGCGAGATCGAGGCGGGACGCGTATGGACCAACTGCTACCACCTGTATCCGGCGCATGCGGCCTTTGGTGGCTACAAGCAGTCGGGGATTGGGCGCGAAACGCACAAGATGGCGTTGTCGAACTATCAGCATACGAAGTGTCTGCTGGTGAGTTATCAGGCGGAGGCGCTGGGGTTCTTCTGAGTGGATGGAGCGTCGCCTCGCGGCGACGCGTGCCGACCAACGTAGTCGAGCGCACATTGCGCCGCCGCGATATCGCGGCGGCGCATTTTCAGTTTCTAGCATCAAGAAAGTTGCCTGAGTAGGCTAAAAATTCGTCTAATTCCGATAGCTTCTGGTCACCCCACTCCCGATACTGTCGTTCGCACATAACAAGGGATGACCGATGAAGAACGACAACGGCCAGCCGATGATCCGGCTCGCAGACAAGACGACGCACGACGGCAAGCGGGTCAGCCATGCCGGCGACAGGACGGGCTGCGGCGCGATCCTCGTCGCTTCCTCCTGATTGCCACGACCAACCGAGCTCCGTGCACGCATGTTCAAACCCGCACAGGACCGCACGCTAGGTCTTTCCAGTGACGCACTACCCACGTGGGGCGATGAGCCTATCCTGGCTCCGCTGCGTCTGCGCGGCACCGAATCCCTGGGCAAGCTCTCTCAATACACGCTGGATGTCGCGACGATCGAAAGTCCGACGCTCGGATTGTGGCAAGCACAGGAACTCGTCGTACCTGACAGCCTGATCGGCAAAGTCATCGACATTTCGATCGCTTTCGACGGAAACGGATTGCTCGGTCAACAGGTGTTGGAACCCGCTGACGTGGCACACGTGGGCGCGGGCCGCCGCACGATTTCAGGCCTCATCACAGGCATGAAACAGACCGGCACCGACAACCGGTGCGCCCACTACCGCTTCGTCGTACGCCCCTGGCTGTGGCTGGCCACGAAGAACTGCGAAAGCAGGATCTTTCAGGACGCGAGCGTCGTGGACATCACTGACCGGATACTCAAGGAGCGTTATGACTTTCCGGTCGTGATGGAGTTGGGCGCGCCCGGCCTGCGCAACGGCTACCCAAAGCGGGACTACGTCCGGCAGATGTGGGAATCCGATTTCGAATTCCTCACGCGGATCTGGAGAGAATGGGGAATCTACTATCTATTCGACGGAATGACGCTGGTACTGTGCGATTCGCCCGGCTCGCACAAACAGCACGACAACGGGTACGACACCATCCGCTATCACGCGCCTGACAGCCGGCACGTCGACGAAGAGCACATTCACAGGCTCGAGGTCTCGCATCAGATCACGACGGGCAAGGTCAGTCTGATCGACTACGACTACACGCGCCCCGGCATGCACTTCGAGGGCGAGTACAAGAGCTTCAGCGAACGCGCCTACGACAACATCGAACAACACGGCTGGGGCGACTACTCGCAGCCGCTCGCCGGCGCGTCGGGATTGTCGGGTGAGCGGAACGACTTCGGCAGTGAAGCCGAGTACCTCGCGAGCGTGCGTGTCGATGCAATGCGCAGCCATCGCCTGCGTCTGAAGGGTCAGGGGAATCTACGCGGCCTGACAACCGGCCAAACATTCTGGCTCGACAGCCATCCGCAAGGCGAAATCAACGCCGAGTACCTGGTGGTATCGACCACACTCGACATTCGCAACCCGCCGCAGAACACGCAGTCGTCCGGAAACGACACGAACGATGCGCTGCGCCAGTGCGTGACCAGCTTCGTGCTCCAACCCGCCAATACGTTCTTCAAAAACCGCTCGAAGAAAAAGCCACATTGCGCGGCGGAAACAGCCATCGTCGTCGGGCCCGACAACCAGCCGATGTGGGTCGACGGATACGCGCGCGTGAAGGTGCGCTTTGCGTGGGAGCGGCTTGGCCCGAAGAACGACAGCGCCAGTTGCTGGGTGCGGGTGTCCTCGCCGTGGCAAGGCAACGGGTTCGGCGTGATCTATGCGCCGCGTGTCGGTCAGGAGGTCACGGTCGGCTATCACGAAGGCGACCCGGACAAACCGTACGTTTCGGACCGGATGGTCAACGGCCGGAACCAGCCGCCCTGGAAGCTGCCCGATAACCAGGCGCTCTCAGGCATCCTTAGCAATGAGCTCAACGTGGGAAGCACCGGCCAGACCAATCACGTCGTATTGGACGACACGCCGGGCCAACTGCAGGCGCAGATCGCCAGCGAACACGCGCAATCGCGCCTCGTGCTGGGCTACAACACGCGTGTCGTTCGCGAGGCAGGCCGGCAGCAGGCACGCGGTGAAGGCTGGGAACTGGCGACGAGCGCATGGGGTGTCGCGCGGGCCGGCAGAGGCATGCTGATCACCACTGAGGCGCGTCGCGACACCAGCGCCCCGGCCAAGGATGCCGGCGAGACCGTGGCGCGCCTCACTCAGGCGCGCGACATTCAGGAGAACCTCGCGGGTCTCGCGCGACGGTACGAGGCACAGGAACAGCAGACCAGTCAAAGCGAGGTAGCGCGGGCCATCAAGGCGCAGAACGACGCGATTCGCGGCGGCATGGCAAGCGCGGACCTTCCCTTTCCGCAACTGACCCGGCCCGACATCGTGCTCGCCAGCGCGGCCGGTGTCGGTCTCACAGCAGCGCAAAGCACGCACATGGCGAGTGCGGAACACATCGCGCTCACCGCGGGCGGCCACGTCAGCGTCGCGGCGGTGAAATCGCTGCTGGCGTCGGCGGTCAACGGCGTGCGAGTGTTCGCGCAACATCTCGGCATCAGGCTCAAGGCCGCATCGGGCAAGGTGCAGATCGACGCGCAAAGCGATGACGTCGAGGTTATCGCGCAACGGGTCGTCAGCATTATCAGTAGAACTGATTCGATCAATCTGATGGCTAGCAAGGAGATCGTGCTCCATGCGGGAAATACGAAGGTGGTCATCAATTCGGACGGGTACGAGGTCTATACGGGCGGGGAGCATCGGGTTCATGCGAGCGGTCATCGGACCGACGGGCCAGCGGCACGACCTGTCAGTCTGCCCGTAACGCCAGACAATCCCGGCAGGCTGGCGGCGCACCACGTTCTGATCGAACACGATTCGGGCTTCGCGCTGCCGAACCAGCCGTACCGGATCACGCTCGACGATGGCCAACGGATTCAGGGTGTGACCAACGCGCTTGGAGAGACGAGTCTCGTCACCAGCAATACGCTTGCGTTCGCGACGGTCGAACTGCTTGCCGCGAGTGAGCCGGACAAGGTTATTGCGGTCAGCAGAGGCGCGGTGATCAGGGAGTCGAACGAGCCGTTTGCGGGCGCAGTGCCCAATGCCGAGAAGCGCAGTGCCAAGGTCGCAGGCAAGGCCGTGGCCTCTCCCGATCAGAGCGCGACGACGGAAGACAAGCCGCCCGAATTCGTCTCGTGCGATCCGATGAACTTCGGGCTGCGCTTTCATCACTTCATCAACGGTGCGACCGAGGGCGATGCGCCCGCTGGTATGTCGATGCGCAAGGATGTCGAGTACCCGGTTACCAAAGCTTATGCGGCTGCGATTAAAGCTGCGTTGCAGGAAATCGATTGGGCTGGGGTGACGTGGCCGTTGACTGGCCGTTCGAGAGACATGATTCAAGACGCGGTCAGGCCGAAATTGGAAGAGGCGCTTTGCGCCGGGCCCTTTGGATTGCCACGAGGCTCTACCGACAACTCGGAAGATGGCGGTGCCATGCCGCAGATTGTGATTGTGAATCCAGTGCGGGCGACGCAGTACGACTTGCGACAGGATGTCAGCGCCGCGTTCATAGGAATGTACTGGCATATCGCCGTCAACGAGAATGAGATCGCGCGCATCGTCGAACTCAAGGACCGACCGGCCTCAGTGGACAACCGTCTGAGGGCCTTTGCCGATACGCTGTATCACGAGTCTCGCCACTGCCAGCAGTACTTCTGGATGCTTTCGCTACTTCGGCACTTTCCAGACGACTACAGGGACCTGCCGAATATTCAGACCGTGTATTCGTCGGCAATGCTCAAAAGCGCATTTACATCAGCCGGGAACACGCCCTTACCCGACGACCATCGCGTTCACATCGGTCTGCACAGGATGCTTGTCTTCCACTACTACTGGCTGATTTCCTACCTGCAGGACAAGCCGGGCTGGGAGTACGTCAGGCGAGATCTCCCGCTTGCCGTAAGGAAGGTATGTGAGCTGCTTAATGTCTCTGCGGAAACAGCACAAAAAATGGCGCAATTCGAAACCGGCTATAGGAGCCAACTTCATGAAGAAGATGCCTATGCTTGCGCGGAAGTGGTTCAGGCCTACTGGCGCAATCCTGGTGATCCTCTCGTTCGTAATCCCGGTACATGCACAGCTCAGTACGTCGACGCCCTCAGGATCGTCGGTGCCAGGAGCTGAGATGAGACCGACTGTGACCGACTCCCAGCGCCACATGGCCTTCAGGATATTGACCACCGCAATGGCGATCCTGAGGGACGATCAGCCCTTCGATCCCGCACATACGATATTCGGGCAAATTCTTGCGGCGCGGCCTGACCGCGGTGTGGTGGGTGTTACGGAGTATTCCTTCGAGAATCCGGTTTTGCCGGATACGCAAATCATCGCAGTTATGGTACCCGATCCGGTCGACCCCTCCGCCGACCGCACGAAAGTCAAGCAAGTCGTGACGCACTTCACGGTCCGCTTCAATCCACTATTGAGAGACATTAGCCGCTCGACGCTGGAAGACCTCTTTCCTCTCGATATCGGCTACTGGATCGATGGGGACGGCATCCGGCGGCCCGGCAATGATATGGGAGTGTTGCCGCCGCAAATTCGGCTGCATGGCTATCGCTATCGCGCCTCGCATCTGCCAACGAGCCGGTTCCCGGTGGATGTAGATCTGGCTTTCGGCGACCCGGACCCAAAGAATCCGGCGCCTGACGAACCGAAAACGCCAGTCCTGATGGACGTTCTCCTGAATCGTGACTATTCCGGGCTGCGACAGCGACACCCTGAACGGAGTCCGTCTTAATGTGACCTGCTGAACGTCGCTGCTGAGGCAGCACAAAAAATGGCGCAATTCGAAACCGGCTATAGGAGCCAACTTCATGAAGAAGATGCCTACGCTTGCGCGGAAGTGGTTCAGGCCTACGGGCGCAATCCTGGTAATCCTCTCGTTCGCAACCTCGGCACATGCACAGCTCAGTACGCCGACGACCTCAGGATCGTCGGGGCCAGGAGCCGAGATGAGACCGACTGTGACCGACGCCCAGCGCGACATGGCCTTTAGAATATTGACCACCGCAATGGCGATCCTGCGGGACGACCAGCCCTTCGATCCTGCGCACACGATTTTTGGCAGCATCCTTGCGGCGCGGCCCGAGCGCGGTGTGGTAGGTGTTATGAAGTATTCCTTCGTGAATCCGGCCTTCCCGCGGACGGAAATCATTCTATTTGTAGTACCCGATCCAGCCGACCCCTCTGCCGATCGCACGAAGGTCAAGCAAGTCGTCACGCACTTCACGATCCGTTTCAGTCCGCTATTGACAGACATTAGCCGCTCGACGCTGGAAGATCTCCTCCAGGTCGATATCGGTTATTGGATCGACGGGCACGGCGAGCGGCGGCCCGGCAATGATATGGGAGTGTTGCCGCCGCAGGTTCGCCTGCATCACTATCGCTATCGCGCTTCGAATCTGCCAACGAGCCGGTTCCCAGTGGACGTCGAATTTGCTTTCGGCGACCCCGACCCAAAGGATCCGGAGCCGAACGCATTCAAAACGCCGGTCCTGATGGACGTTCACCTGAATCGTGACTATTCCGCGCTGCGACCGCGCCCCCGCCCCCGTTGAACAGAGCCCGCCTTGAACAGCAGGCGTTTGCGCAGCGAACGCGCTAACTCTTCCCCCCCACCTCGACATAGCTATCAACCGCACTACTCACCGTCGGATGAAAGCACGCATCCCCAATCAGATCGGTCAACTCGAAGCGCCTGAGCTTGTCGCGAACCGGATCCTTCATCTCCGCAAAATGCAGCGCAATCCCGCGCTCGCCGAGCGTGCGCGTCAGATCTCGCAGCATGTCGGCGGAGGTCACGTCCACGCTCGTCACCGGTTCGGCCGCCACCACCACGCGCCGTACCGGTGCGGGCGATGCGGCGACGGCTTCGAGCAGGCGCTCCTGAAACTGCTCGGCGTTCGCAAAGAATAGCGGTGCATCCCAGCGAAACAGCACGAGCCCTGGGATTCGCTCGGCATCCGGGTAGCGCTCGATGTCGTGATAGCCGCGCAAACCCTCGACGCGACCGAGCACCGCATAGTGCGGCCGCCAGCCGTCCCACAGAAATTCGATGACCGCGATCACCACCGCAAAGCAGATGCCGGGAATCGCACCGAACACCGCGACGCCGGCAAAGCAGCCCATCGACAGCCAGAACTCCCATTGCTGGATCCGGTATATCCGCTTGAGGTCCGTGATCTCGAAGAGACCAAGCGCCGCCGCAATGACGACCGCGGCGAGCGCGCTGTTGGGCAGGTAGCGCATCAGATTGGGCGCGGCCATCAGCAGCACCGCGACCGCCACCGCGCCCACGACGCCCGTCAATTGCGTCTTCGCACCCGCCGCCTCGGCAACCGGCGTGCGCGACGAACTGCTGCTGATCGGGAAGCCGTGGAACAGGCCGGCCGCGAGGTTGGCCGCGCCGAGCCCGACCATCTCCTGATTGGGGTCGACGGGGCTACGATAACGTGCCGCGAAAGTTCGCGACAGCACGCTGGTATCGGCGAACGAGATCAGCGCAACTGCGCAGCCGCCGAGCAGGATCTTGACCAGATCGGCGTCGGCGACCCAGGGTAGCGCGAATGTCGGCAGGCCTTGAGGAATCTTGCCGAGCACTTTCACGCCGACGCTATCGAGGTGCAATACGGTCACGCACAGCGTCGCGACGATCACCGCGATCAGAATGCCCGGCAGCTTCTCGAAGCGCTTGAGAAACAGGATCAGTACGAGGCTTCCCGCGCCCACCGCAAAGCTGTACCAGTTGGATTGACCTTCGACGATTGCCCGTACGAGGCTCACGATGTCCCGCAATGGCCCGCGCTCTTCGATGGAAATGGCAAACAGTTTGGGCAACTGGCTGATCAGAACGGCGAGCGCAATGCCGTTCATGTAGCCATACCGGATCGGCTTCGACAGCAACTCGGTGATGAATCCGAGCCGCAGCAGGCCCATCACGATACAGAACAGGCCGGACACGATCGCCATCATGCTGGCTACCGCTATCGCGCGCGACGGGTCGCCCGCCGCGACTTGCACGACGACCGCCAGAATCGGAGCCGCGAGCGCGGAGTCGGGGCCTAGCACGAGAATCCGGCTCGGGCCGAACAGTGCATACGTCAACAGTGGAACGATCGTGGCGTAGAGCCCGTACACCCCTGGGACGCCGGATGCCGCCGCATAAGCGATCCCGACGGGCACCAGCATCGTGGTCAATACCAGTCCCGCGGTCAGATCGTTCGGCAGCCAGCTGAGCTGGTACTCCCTGAGCACCGTCAGTCCCGGCAACCAGCGCATCCAATGGCGTGCGCCTTTCGCTGTCTGTTCTTTGTCGGGAACTGGCCTCTTCGCTTCCATCTGTGGAATGTTCTCAGTCGAGGATGCCGCAACACGAATTGTGGGCGGTACTGTCACTCTTAGGATAGTCCAGATCGATCGCTGCGTGCCGCGGCGTATTCCCGACTTCCGTGAACATCGCCCAGAAAAACAAATGGCCGCAGCGCCAGGCTGCGGCCATTAAGTAGCGTTTTCAAAAGCTTTCGCGGTTCAACGCGTCGCCGAAACCGCCGAACTCACGTCACGTTCATCGCCAACGCACTCTCACGATAATGCTGACTCGCCTTGTCAGTATCTCCTAGCTGCTCGTGCAGACGCGCGAGCGCGCGATGCGAACGGATCTTCAGCGTCTCGTTGTCGGCAAGCTTCAGGGCGCGTTCGAGGAACGACTGCGCCTTGCCCCACAACTGCTGACGCAGACACAGGCGCCCCAGCGCGAACATCAGATCGGCATCTTCCGGGCGATCCTTCTGCCATGCCTCGGCCTTCTGGATCAGCGGCAGTGCATCGTCACCGGCCGTGTCCGGATAGCGCCGCAGCAGACGCGCATCCCAGTTCTGCGCGAGCGCTTCTTCGACGATCTTGCGCGCCTCCTGCGGACGGTTCAGCGCGACCAGCAGTTCCGCGGCAGTATCCGCGAGGCGCGGCGAATGACGCTCGGTCGCCGACAGCGAGTTCCACAATTCGAGCAGCGCGTCCGCATTGTGACGACGATCGCGCAGCAGATTCTCCGCAGCCAGCTGACGCAGTCGCACCGCGACCGCCGGATGGATCGCCTCGCGCTTCTCCAGCGTCTTCACGAGCTTCAGCACTTCGCCCCAGTTCTTCAGTTGCTGCTGCGCGCGCAGCATGATCTGCTGCGCGTGGATGCGCCGCGCGCCCTGCGATTGCATCTCGGTCAGCGCATTGAGCGCGCCGTCGGCGTCGCGGCCATCGGCACGCATGTCGGCGGTGGCCAACAGGCGCGCGTCCTGCCAGTCGGCTTCGTCGATCTGCGCGAGCCATTCGTCGCGCCGCGCGTATTCATGCATGCGATGCGCGGCGGTCGCCGCGATCAAGCCGGCCGCGCCCTTGTTGTCGCCGTTCGCGAGCGCGTCCTTGGCGGCTTTCTCGGCGCGCGAGAAACGGCCCGCGTACAGGTTGCCGATCGCGTCGCGCAGTGCCGCATGCGCCTTCGCGACACGCGAGCGCGCGCGATACGCGGCGACGCGCTGCGGCATGCGCCAGATATTGCGGATGATGCGCAACAACGTGTAGAGCAGGATGAACAGCACCACCACCGCGACGATGAACAGATTCAACGACATGTCGACGCGGTACGGCGGATAGATCAGAAGCACCTGTCCCGTGTCGAAGTGCCCGCCCACCGCGAGCACGACCGCGACGGCGAACAGCCCCGCGAGCCATAGAAGTCCCCGGATCGCCATGATTAACCCCGGTTCCGGTATTGATTGACGGCCTGCAGGCTCGTATCGAGATTCGGCAGCTCGACCGCGGCCGAACCAGCGTCCACCTGCTTCACCAGATCGATGACCGTCTGCGTGTCTTTCGACGACGCGTCGAAGTAACGCGTCAGCGCGGACTGCGCCGCCTGCAGGTCCGACTTCAGCGTGGTCTGGTTGCGCGACAGCAGCGCGAGGCGCGCCGACAGCAGACGCAGCTTCAGGTTCTCGCGCACGAAGTAGCCTTGATCGGGCGTGACCAGCATCGCGTCGGCGTGATCAATACGGCGCACCTGCACGAGGCTCGCCAGTTGCTCGCCGATGCCGTGCGTGACCTCGTCGATCCACACTTCCCAGCGCGGCTTGCCGGTGGCCGCGGCCACCTTCGCGGTGTCGGCCCACGTGGCCGCATGCGGCGTGGCACGCGGAATCGGCGCTTCGCCCGACAGCGGCAGACCGTCGACGTGATCGACCGCGTCGTCGAGCTTGATCGCGAGGCCGGTGAGATCGGTGGACGGTGCGGCCTTCAGCTTGTCGATGTCCTGCGCGATCGCCTTGCGCACCGCGGTCGCCTGCGGGCTATCGGACGCGGCGAGGCGCGTGTCGGCGCTTTGCAGCGCGAACAGCGCGAGCTGCGTATTGCCGGTCAGCTGCAACTGCTGGCTCGCGGCCGACAGCATCTGCCCAACTTCGGCGAAGGTCCAGTCGTCGCGGTTGCGGGCGAGATCCGCGTACTGTTGCTGCAGTGCCTGCTGCGCGGCCTGCGCATCGGCGAGCTTGCCTTCGAGCTGCGCGACCTGTGCATCCGACTGATGCACGGTGGCGAGCGCCTGGTCGATCTTGATGCGCAGTTCGTTGGTCTGCGTGTCGTTGGCCTGCTGACGCTGCGCGAGTTCCTGCTCGGTGCGCACGAGCTTGCGGTTCATCGCGAAGCCGCCCAAGCCCGCCGCGCACGCGATGACCACGACGACAATCCACAGCAGCGGTCCGCTCGTGCTGCGGCGCTTTTGCGCTTCGTACGGCGTGAAGGGTTGGTTCGGCGGCAAGGCGGTGCTTGCCGGCGGCTGGGGTGAGGCGTTCGTGGATGCGTTCGTTTCAGTCATGCGTGGTTGAGCCGGGTTGGACGATACCGGTTGGACGACGGGAGGCACGGCGGCCGCGGCAACGAGGGCGCGCACTATACGCTCGTCGCCCGCGCCGGACACCGTAATCCTATCAAAACCCAATGCCCGCGCGGTCTGCGCGATTCGCGGATGCGGCGTGACGAGCGACGCGTGTTTTAGCTGCGCGATCTCGCCGGCGGTCAGGTGTTCCTGCGCGAGTTCTTGCAGATTGCGCACGCCTTCGGAGCTGGTCAGAAGCCATGCGTGGGGGGCGCCCGCGAGCAGTTCGTGCACGCGCGCCCACGCGCCGATCGATGGCTCCGGCACGATGCGCCGGTACGCGGCGACCACATCGACTTGGGCGCCCGCTTCGCGCAAGCGCTCGGCGAGCCATTCGCGCCCGCCGTCGCCGCGCACGATCAGCACACGCTTGCCTGCGAGGCTCGCGGCACCGAGTTGCGCCTCGATCGCGGCAAAGAGGCCTTCGGAGTCGAAGCTCGTCGATTCGTCGTCGGCACCCGCAGCGGGGCTAATCACACGGTGCTCGGGCGCGCTGACGCCGTGGCGTGCGAGCGCATGCACGCTGCCGGGGCCGACCACGCCGATCGGCAGCGCGTGCGGCCAGATGTCGTCGTGGCGCGCGAACGCGTGATCGACCGCGTTCGGCGACACGAACACCACGAGCGCATAACGTTCGAGCGACGCGAACGCTTCGCACAGTGGCGCGTCGTCGACGACGGGCGCGATATCGATCAGCGGGAAGTCGAGCGACGCGAGGCCGGCTGCTTCGAGCTGTTCGACGAGTTGACTCGACTGGCCGGCCGGTCGTGTGATCACGACCGTGAAGGGCGCCTTCTCCGGCGTGACGGCGGCCATCACTCGCTGGCCGCCGCGCCGGGCGCGGCCGCGGGACCGCTCGCCGTACTGAGCGCGCGGACGATGTCGAGCGCGCCCTGCTGCACGAGCGAGTGCGCCACTTCCTCGCCGAGTGCGAGTGCGCGTTCCAGGGTGGGCGCGGGTGCCGACGCCTGCGCGCTGAGCACGCGCTGGCCGTCCGGCGTCGCGACGATGCCGCGCAGATGCAGCGCGCCATCGCCCCAAGTTGCGTAAGCGGCCAGCGGCACCTCGCAGCTGCCGCCGAGCGCGCGCGACACCATGCGCTCCGCTTCGACGGCCGCCGCCGTGTGCTGATGGTGCAGCGGCGCGAGCCATGCAGCGAGGTCCGCGCGATCGGCGCGAATCTCGATGCCGAGCGCGCCTTGGCCCGCCGCGGGCAAACTGTCCTCGGGATCGAGCAGCGCGCGGATGCGATCGGCGAGACCCAACCGCTTCAGACCGGCCGCGGCCAGAATGATCGCCGCGTAGTCGCCGCGATCAAGCTTGGCTACCCGTGTATCGAGATTGCCGCGCAACGGCCGCACGTCGAGATTCGGATAGCGCATGCGCAGCATCGCTTCACGACGCAGGCTCGAGGTGCCGACCACCGCACCGGCCGGCAGCGCGGCGAGCGAGTCGTACTGGTTGGACACGAGTGCATCGCGCGGGTCCTCGCGTTCCATGATCGTGGACAGCACGAAACCCGCGGGCAGTTCCATCGGCACGTCTTTCAGCGAATGCACCGCGAGGTCGGCACGGCCATCGGCGAGCGCGGCTTCGAGCTCCTTGACGAACAGCCCCTTACCACCGACCTTCGACAGCGTGCGATCGAGAATCTGATCGCCACGTGTCGTCATTCCGAGGATTTTTACTTCACAAGATGGATATAATTTGTGCAGCGCACATCGCACATGCTCCGCCTGCCACATCGCAAGGCGGCTTTCTCGCGACGCAATCACAAGCGTGTGGGGTGGCGTGGAAAACGTCTCGGTGTTCATCAGATTGCTGCTTGATCTCGGGATGGAATAACAATCAATGTTAGCACGCGCCCTTATTCGTGCCCTTGGGTTCCAAGGCACAGCAAGGCGCCGTGCGGAAGCGGTATCGGCGGAGGAGACGGGCTTCGCGCAGCGCGCGAAGGCTCCCATTCCGGCTTGTCACGCACGGTCGTTCGCGCACCGGGCGGCGGCATGCGGGATGATGCAGTGCGGCGAACGCGGGTTGGCGGTGCGCGCCGCGCGTTCGATGCGGGCTCGCGAGTCCGCGGCTCGTTTCTCTCCCGTCGGCATCACGCTATCGCCCGCTCGCGCGCCGTTCCTTGCGCGCGGGTCGCTTTGCGGTTCCCTTGTGCATGCTGTTCACGTTGTAGTTGCTGGTTGCAGTTCCGCAGTCGCAGTTCATCAATCAACAAACCCTGGCTTCCCTGAGGAAACCCATCGTGACGTCTTCCGGATCGGCGCGCCCTGGCCGCCGCAACACTGCCTCGCCCTCCGCTCGCCCGGCCCTCGCCGCGCAAGCCGACCAAAAAACCGAGGCCGCGCAAGCCTCGGTGCCCGTCAAGCAGGACAAGGCGAAGAAAACCGCCAAGGCCGAGCAGGCCGCCACATCGGCCACCGCGCGCAAGCCGGCCAAGGCTGCTTCCGCCGCCGCGCCCGCCGTGAAGAGCGGCGGCCGTACGCGCGAGGACAAGGACCATCCGCTGTTCCAGGACATCCGCTATCTCGGACGCCTGCTCGGCGATGTGCTGCGCGAGCAGGAAGGCGACGCGGTCTTCGACGTCGTGGAGACGATCCGGCAGACCGCCGTGCGTTTCCGTCGCGAAGATGACAACGCCGCCGCGCAGACGCTCGACAAGAAGCTGCGCACGCTGACCCCCGAGCAGACCGTCAGCGTCGTGCGCGCTTTCAGCTACTTTTCGCACCTCGCGAACATCGCCGAGGACCGTCACCGCAACCGCCGGCACCGGATTCACGCGCTCGCGGGCTCGACGTCGCAACCGGGCTCGATCGCCTATGCGCTCGAGCGGCTCGTCGCGGCAGGCGCCGCCGCGACGCCGGTGCTGCAGCGGTTTTTCGACGACGCGCTGATCATGCCGGTGCTGACCGCGCACCCGACCGAAGTGCAGCGCAAGAGCATTCTCGACGCGCAGCACGACATCGCGCGACTGCTCGCCGAGCGCGACCAGCCGCTGACGAACCGCGAGCGCGCGCACAACGAAGCGATGCTGCGCGCGCGCGTCACGTCGCTTTGGCAAACGCGGATGCTGCGCGACTCGCGTCTGACGGTCGCCGACGAAATCGAGAACGCGCTGTCGTACTACCGCAGCACGTTCCTCGAAGAACTGCCGGCGCTGTACGCGGACATCGAGGAAGCGCTGAAGGAACATGGCCTCGAAGCACGCCTGCCACCGTTCTTCCAGATGGGCAGCTGGATCGGCGGCGATCGCGACGGCAATCCGAACGTCACCGCCGAAACGCTGGAAAACGCGATCACGCGCCAGGCCGCGGTGATCTTCGAGCACTACCTGGAGCAGGTGCACAAGCTCGGCGCGGAGCTATCGATGTCGAACGTGCTCGTCGACGCAAGCGATGCGCTGAATGAGCTCGCGGCCGTCTCGCCCGACCACTCGCCGCATCGTACCGACGAGCCGTACCGGCGCGCACTGATCGGCATTTACACGCGGCTCGCGGCAAGCGCGCGCGTGCGCCTCGGCGAAGGCAGCGTGCCGCTGCGCAGCGCCGGGCGCGGCGTACCGCCGATCCGCGCGATTCCCTACGACGACTCCGCCGACTTCGTGCGCGACCTGCACGTGCTGATGGATTCGCTCGCCGAGCATCATGGCGCGCCGCTCGCCGCGCCGCGTCTCGCGCCGCTCGCGCGCGCGGCCGAAGTGTTCGGCTTCCACCTCGCGAGCATCGATCTGCGGCAAAGCTCTGACATTCACGAAGCGGTGATCGCCGAGCTGCTGAAGCGCGCGGGTGTCGAGGACGATTACGCGGCACTGCCGGAAGCGGACAAGCTGAACGTGCTGCTCGCCGAACTCGCGCAGCCGCGCGCCCTGCGCGTGCCCTACGCCGAGTACTCCGACCTCGTGAAAAGCGAACTCGCGGTGCTCGAGGAAGCCCGCATCACGCGCGAGAAATTCGGCGCGCGCGCAGTGCGCAACTACATCATTTCGCACACGGAGACCGTCAGCGACCTGGTCGAGGTGATGCTGCTGCAGAAGGAAACCGGTCTGTTGCGCGGACGTCTCGGCGACGAGCACGACCCCGCGCGCGCCGGCCTGATGGTGATCCCGCTGTTCGAGACGATCCCCGATCTGCGCAACGCGCCGCACATCATGCGCGATCTGATCGCGCTGCCGGGCATCGGCGCATTGATCGAACATCAGGGCAACGAGCAGGAAGTGATGCTCGGCTATTCGGACAGCAACAAGGACGGCGGTTTCCTCACGTCGAACTGGGAGCTGTATCGCGCCGAGCTCGCGCTCGTGGCGCTGTTCAACGAACGCGGTGTGACGCTGCGCCTGTTCCACGGACGCGGCGGCACCGTCGGCCGCGGCGGCGGCCCGACCTATCAGGCAATCCTCTCGCAGCCGCCCGGCACCGTCGACGGCCAGATCCGTTTGACCGAGCAGGGTGAAGTGATCGCGAGCAAGTTCGCAAATCCGGAAATCGGCCGGCGCAATCTGGAGACCGTCGTGGCCGCGACGCTCGAAGCGTCGCTGCTGCCGCACGACCACACGCTGGCCGAGCTGCCCGTGTTCGAGCAGACGATGCAACAGCTGTCCGATACGGCGATGGCCACGTATCGCGCGCTCGTCTATGAAACGCCGGGCTTCAAGGAGTATTTCTTCGAGTCGACGCCGATCGCCGAGATCGCCGAGCTGAACATCGGCAGCCGGCCCGCGTCGCGCAAGCTGCAGGATCCGAAGCAACGCAAGATCGAGGATCTGCGCGCGATTCCGTGGGGCTTCTCGTGGGGTCAATGCCGGCTGCTGCTGACGGGTTGGTACGGCTTCGGCAGCGCGGTCACCGAGCATCTGGACAGCGCGCCGTCCGACGCCGAACGCGCGCGCCGTCTCGCGCTGCTGAAGAAGATGCACAAGAGCTGGCCGTTCTTTTCGAACCTGATGTCGAACATGGACATGGTCATCGCGAAGACCGACCTCGCGGTCGCCTCGCGTTACGCCGCGCTCGTCACCGACAAGAAGCTGCGCAAGCACGTGTTCGAGCGCATCGTCGCGGAATGGGAGCGCACCTCGAAAGCGCTCTCGGAGATCACCGGCAAGAGCGAGCGGCTCGCCGAGAACCCGCTGCTCGCGCGTTCGATCAAGAACCGCTTCCCGTATCTCGATCCGCTCAATCACCTGCAGGTCGAACTGCTCAAACGCTATCGCGCGGGCGACACGAATACGCGCGTGCGGCGCGGCATTCATTTGAGCATCAACGGGATTGCGGCGGGGTTGCGCAATACCGGTTGAGGTTGAGGTTGCCGCTTTAGCGGACAAAAGCCGGGTGTGGCCGACGCAGGTCACACCCGGCTTTTCTCATTGCGCGGTTCGAGCCGCTACAATGGAGCCCGCCATGTACCGGTACAAGTCAAGCAATTATTCTGGTATCTCTATTACCCCCTCCACGCGCAGCCGATAGCATGACCA